>NZ_JBEZZK010000002.1:997425-1051034 GCF_040639135.1 Streptosporangium sp. NPDC023963 | reverse complement strand
GTCGCGGGCGTGCTGCCCGCGACACCCCCGGTGGTGGCCGTAACGATCGTCACGCCCCGATCCTCGTCCCGCACGGACGGGACCGGGTGATCGAATGCGGCGAGCGCCCGATGGGCGCTCCGATGCGAAGGAGAGGCTTCGCACAGGCGGGGATTCCCGATTCACCGGACAGCGAATCAGCCCCCCGGCCCAGTGTCCGAATTATTCCTTTATGAGCGATATGAATTTACACAACCGAGCCAGTGACCGCAGGAGCAGGTGGGCAACGGGAACCGCCGGCGGCTCCGGCGGACGGACGGCGCCGGGGTGCGACCCTAGGTGGGCAGCAGGAACTGGGTGGTGGCCAGCTCGCGGTAGAGGGCGTCGTCGGCGAGCAGCTCGTCGTGGGTGCCCACGGCCCGCACCCGGCCCGCCTCCATCACCACGATCCGGTCGGCCCCCGCCACGGTGGAGAGGCGATGGGCGATCACCAGCACGGTCGTCTCCGCCGCCACCTCCGCGATCACCTCTCGGAGCCGCAGCTCGTTGACCGCGTCGAGCTGGGAGGTGGCCTCGTCGAGCAGCAGGAGCCGGGGGCTGCGCAGCAGGGCGCGGGCGATGGCGACCCGCTGGCGCTCGCCGCCGGAGAGCATGATCCCCCGATGGCCGACCCGGGTCTCCAGCCCCTCGGGAAGCCGGGAGACCAGGTCCTCCAGCCGGGTGCGGGCGAGCACCCGCCAGATGTCGGCCTCCTCCACGCCCGGCGCGGCGAAGACGAGGTTCTCCCTGAGCGTCCCGTCCAGCACCGGCGCGTCCTGCTCGACGTAGCCGAGGCAGGCGCGCAGCTCGGCGAGCGGCCAGTCCGCGATGTCGCGGCCGTCGATCGTGATCGTCCCCGCCTGCTGCTCGTAGAACCGCTCCAGCAGGGCGAAGACCGTGGACTTGCCCGCCCCCGAGGGCCCCACCAGGGCGGTCAGCCCGCCCGCGAGCACCTCGAAGGAGACGTCGTCGTGGACGACCGGCCTGTCGTCGCCGTAGCGGAAGGCGACGCCCTCGAAGACGACCCCGGCCGGGGCCCTGCCGACCTCGTACACCGCGCCGTCCGCCTCCTCTGCGGGCAGCTCCTCGATCTCGCGGATCCGCTTCACCGCGGCCAGGCCGTTCTGCACCTGGGTGAAGCCGTTGACCAGCTGGCCGATGGGGGCGACCAGGTAGAACAGGTACAGCAGGAAGGCGATCAGCGAGGAGACCTCCAGCGAGCCAGAGGAGACCCGCGCACCGCCCACGCCGAGCACGGCCACGAAGGCCAGCTGCGCGGACACCCACGCCGAGACACCGGCGATCGAGGTCAGCCACGCGACGGCGATCCCGCGGTCGCGCGCCTCGCGGGCCGCCTCGCCCACCGCGGCGATCTCCCGCTCCTCGGCACCGCTGGCCTTGACCGTGCGGAACGCCTGGAGCACCCGGTCGAGGACCGCGCCCATCTCGCCGACCGCGACCTGCGCCTGCATCGAGGCGCGCTGGATGCGAGGCATGATCAGGCTGACGAACCCGCCGACCACGACCAGCACTCCCAGCGTGATGAGCAGCAGCACCCCGTCGATGACCGCCATCATCACCACGGCGCCCACGAGCATGAACAGCGAGCTGACCGTCTCGACCACGCCGTTGGTGAACACCGCCCGCAGCAGCGTGGTGTCGGAGGTCACCCGGGACATCAGGTCACCCGGCTTGAGCCGGTCGACCTCGGACACCCGCAGCCGCAGCATCCGGTCGACCAGGGTACGGCGGGCGGAGAAGACGATGCCCTCGCCCATCCGCTCCAGCACGTAACTGCCCAGCGCGCCGATGGCCGCGCCCAGGAGCACGGCGGCGGTCAGGCCGAGCACCGGGCCGAGCAGGGAGCGCTGCTCGCCGAAGGCGTCGATGACCGTCTTGGCCAGGAGCGGCATCGCCAGCCCGGCCAGCGAGCCGACGAGGCTGAGCACCCCGCCCAGCAGCAGCGCTCTGCGGTGGGGCCTTATGTACGCGACCAGCAGCCGCCAGGACGCGGTCCCGGGCCGCGCGTCCCCCGGTCCCGTGCCGTCCCTGTCCCCAGGCCCTGCATCTCCCGGCACTTTTTCGTCCGGCAATGTGACCCCCGGCAATGTCTTCCTCTCCGAAGCGACATGAACGGCCTCCGGCCGCTTTTCCTGTCTACCGCGCATGAGCCCGTCTCGAGCGTCTCGCCCTGTTTCGTCGACGAAACCGATGCCGTCAACATAAGTTGACGGCATCGGCATTGTCAACCCAGGTTGACCTCAAGGGGTGCGCGGAGTGCGGGAAGGAGTGCGGGAAACGGAGAGCTCGCGCGGTCGCGGGAGAGGCAAGGGGGAACGGGGCACAGAGGGCACAGGTGGCACAGGTGGCACAGGGCGGTCCGTCACATGCCGGTGTCCCGCCGACGCGGAGTCGGCTCCGAGGAGCCCGTCGGCGGGACACCGGTGGCCGGTGTGGGTGTGCGGGGGTCAGCGGCGGTGGGCGCCGTACTCCTTGCGCATCTCCGCGACGGTGTCCAGGATCTCGTCCTGGGTCTTCAGAAGCCTCGCCTCGGCCTCCTCGGTCCTGGCCTCGGCCACCTTGCGGCGGTTGCCCGTCCGGCTGGCGAGCTTCAGCTTGGCCCTGGCCTTCATTTCGCGCAGGTTGAGCTTCTCCATGAGACCCATGATCAGCACCCTTCAGCAGAGAGGACCGTCAACTGCCCTGCGGGCGGCCGAGTATGCGTCACAGGAGTTTTCCCGCCTCTCTCGGGCCCCCGGCTTCCTCAGTCGGGGTCGGGGACGTCGTCGTATTCGACGTCGCCCTCCTCGGCGCGGCGCAGGCCGATGTCCTCCACCCAGGAGCAGGCGAACCGGCGGATCTCCATGATCTGCTCGCCGTCCACGCCGTAGGCCTCGAAGTCCTCGTCGGCGATCAGGTCGACGAACTCCAGCCGCATCACCAGCTCGGCGAGCGAGAACTCCTCGTTGTGCAGGCGGGCGAGGTGTTCGAGCTCGCGGAAGCCGTACAGGTGGGAGACCGAGGCGATGTCGATGACGTCGCGGGCGAGGCTGCGCTCGTGCAGGGCCCGCATCTTCAGGCCGACCGCGTCGTCCAGGGAGACGACGGAGACGTCGCCGACGATCACGGGCTGCCGCTGGAACGCCTCCCTGAGCAGGTCGAACTCGCAGCTCTGCTCGGTCACCGGGTCGCTGACCACGAGGCGGCCCATCCGGGGTGTCACCTCCGTCAGGGTGACCTCCAGCCCGGCCTCCCTGAACGCCTCGGCCATTCCCTCGGCGACCTCGGGCAGCGGCGTCTCGGCGGCGGTGGCGAAGTCGAGGTCGTTGCTCGGGCGTTCGGTGAGGCCGTGGGCGTTCATCGCGTAACCGCCCGCCAGGACCAGCCCGAACCGGGTGCAGGCGGGCAGCGCGGCCTCCAGCATCCGCTGCTGGAAGGGGGGCAGGATCATCGTTCCCACCCCGGCGTCACGGCGCCCACCCCGGTGTCACGGCCCGCCGCGGTTTCCCGAGCGGCGTCACGGCCCGCCCCGGCTCCCGTCCCGGCCTCACGGCCCGCGCCGGGGTCGGGCCGCCACCCCAGGGCGGCGATCTTGGTTTCCCAGGCCCTCCGGTAACTCGGCCCGATGCCCCGGCGCAGGGTCGGCCAGTCGGCCACGAGGAGCTCGGCGTTCAGGTACGACTCGGCGTCGGACCGGCCGCCGCCGGTGATGACCGTACGGTAGAGGCTCATCCGCAGCAGCGGGTTCACCAGGTCGAACTCGGTGAGCCCGGACCAGCCGAGGTGCACGGGCAGGGCGACCGTCCCCGTCGCCGGGCCGCGCAGGTCGGCCAGCGATTCGGGGACGCGCTGCTCCACGCCGTCCCATCGGGACGGAAGCGTACTCACGTCCCCCAGTATGCCCGCCGTTCGCCCGAGGTCCACGGGGCGCGCGGGCTCAGCGGCGGGAACGGCGGCGGGTGGAGGGGAGGTCGTGGCGGCCGGAGAGGAACTCCTGGAAGGCGATCTTGCCGCGGATCACCGGGCGGCGCCAGCGCTCCTCGCGGCCCTCGGCCCTGGCCATCTTGCGGGGCTGCGGGCGCCGGGAGTCCGGCGCGAAGAACCAGTGTGCCCAGGGCGATCCCGGGCGGGCCAGCCGTACCGCGCCGGGCACCAGGAGGATCGGGACGAACAGTCCGGCGAGACCCGTCCAGATCTTGCCCTTGAGCAGCGTGATCACGGCGAGCGCGAGGTTGGTCACGATGAAGCCGACGGTCAGCAACGTGCCGCGGGGTTCGCTGTCGTAGTCCTCCCAGCCGAGGGGGCGCAGGCCGAGCAGGAGCAGGGCGGTGATCGCGACGGCGATGAACACGGCGTCCACCGACGCGCGCCCCTCCTCCTCCCAGTAGACGTCGTGCAGGTGCAGGATCAGCGCGAACTCGTCCAGGATCAGGGCGGATCCGGCGCCGAAGACGGCGGCCGTCACCGCGTACCAGCCCTCGGAGACGCCCGAGACGACGAGACCGGACACCCCGCCGAGCAGGGTCAGCACCACCCCGAAGACCACGTGGTGGATGTGCATCTCACCGACGTTGACGTTGCCGAACCAGCCGATCTTGGCCCGGATGAGCCGGACGTTGATCCTGGTGAGCAGGAAGACGACGATCAGCGCGACGAAGAAACAGAACAGCGGCAGCCGTCCTGTGTCCACGATTCGCTCTCGGAACAAATCCCCCACCGTCCCCCCAGGCTATGCGAGGGAGGCCTCCAGGCAGGCACGGGAGCCCTGACGGCACGGCGGTTTCCCGGGCGCCCGCGCGAGGCGCGCCGCACGAGACACGGGCGCCCGCGCGAGGCGCGCCGCGCGTCAGGTGAGGAACCCTCGCAGCAGCGCCGCGGTCCCCTCGAGGTGCTCGGCCACAGCGCGGCGCGCGCCCTCCGGGTCCCCGGCCAGGATGGCCGTCACGATCGCCTGGTGCTGGACCGCGGCGTGCTCGATGTTGCGCTGGAGCACCGGGATGGCGTTGAGCAGGTCGGCGACCCGGAGCCTGGCGTCGGCGCAGGCCCCGGCGAGCAGGGCGGAGCCGGTCAGCTCGGCGATGGCGAGATGGAAGGCGGTGTCGAGGCGGCGGTAGTCGTCGGGCCCGGCCGAGTTGACCTCGCGCAGCCTCTCCCGCAGGGCCTCGCGCCGCTCCCCGGTCAGCGGGGTGGTGGCGAGCACCTGGGCCGCGCCGCACTCGACCGCCATCCTGAAGGTGAGCGCGTCGGACAGGTCGTCGGTGCCCATGTCGACCACGGCCCTGCGCAGGTCGTCCCGGTGCGGGCGGGGCGGGGTGTAGGTGAGGAAGGCGCCGCCGTACCGGCCGCGGCGCACCTCCAGGTAGCCCGCGTCCTGCAGCTCGCGGATGGCCTCGCGCAGGGTGACCCTGCTGATGCCGAGCTGGGCCGCGAGCTCCCGCTCGGGCGGCAGCTTCTCGGCCACCAACCCCAGTTTGATCACCTGGAGCAGGCGTTCCACGGTCTCCTCGAACGCGTTGCCCGCGCGCACCGGCCGCAGCACGGCGGCCAATCGCGACACCTCGTCCAATTGTCCCCTCCGGCCCTTGACAAGGCTCCCCCCGCTACACGTCAATGGTCTGACACTAGCCCAATAGGACCCCCGACGAGGAGGGCATGTGGACGTCACCGAGCTCCACGACGAGGTGCGGGCAGGGCGGATCGACACCGTGCTGCTGGCGGTCGTCGACATGCAGGGGCGCCTCCAGGGGAAACGCCTGTCGGGGCGCTACTTCCTGGAGGAGGTGCTGCGGCACGCCTCCGAGGGCTGCAACTACCTGCTCGCGGTGGACGTCGACATGAACACGGTCGACGGGTACGCCATGTCGTCCTGGGAGCACGGATACGGCGACTTTGTTATGAAACCCGATATGTCCACTCTGCGCCGCGTGCCGTGGCAGGAGGGGACGGCCCTGGTGATGGCCGACCTGGTCTGGGAGGACGGCTCCGACGTGACCGCCTCGCCGCGCCAGATCCTGCGCCGGCAGCTCGCCAGGCTGGACGAGCGGGGCTGGGGCGCCTTCGTCGGGACCGAGCTGGAGTTCGTCGTCTTCGGCGACACCTACGAGGACGCCTGGCGCCGCGGCTACCGCGACCTGACGCCCGCCAACCTCTACAACGTCGACTACTCCCTCCTCGGCACCGCCCGGGTCGAGCCGCTGCTGCGCAGGATCAGGCTCGGCATGGAGGGCGCGGGCATGTACGTCGAGTCGGCCAAGGGCGAGTGCAACCTGGGCCAGCACGAGATCGCCTTCCGCTTCGGCGAGGCCCTGTCCAGCTGCGACAACCACTCGATCTACAAGAACGGCGCCAAGGAGATCGCCTCCCAGGAGGGCATGGCGATCACCTTCATGGCCAAGCCGAACCAGCGCGAGGGCAACTCCTGCCACATCCACATCTCGCTGCGGGACACGGACGGGGAGCCGGTCATGGCCGGTTCCGGGCCGCACGGCCTGTCGGCGACAGGAGAGCACTTCATCGCCGGTCAGATCGCCCTGATGCGCGAGCTGACCCTGCTGTACGCGCCGAACGTCAACTCCTACAAGCGGTACGTGCCGGGCAGCTTCGCCCCCACCGCGGTCAAATGGGGCGTGGACAACAGGACGTGCGCGCTGCGCCTGGTCGGCCACGGTCCCTCGCTGCGGATCGAGAACCGGGTGCCCGGCGGCGACGTCAACCCCTACCTGGCGGTCTCGGGGCTGATCGCGGCCGGCCTGCACGGCATCGAGAACGAGCTGCCGCTTGAGGACGCGTTCACGGGGAACGCCTACTCGTCGGGCGCGGAGACCGTGCCGAGCACGCTGCGGGACGCGCTGGAACTCTGGGAGGGCTCCGCGTTCGCCACGGCCGCCTTCGGTGAGGACGTCGTGGCGCACTACGCGAACAACGCCCGGGTCGAGCTGGCCGCCTTCGACGCGGCGGTGACCGACTGGGAGCTTTTCCGGGGATTCGAACGGATGTGAACATGAAGATCATCAACCCGGCGACGGAAGAGGTCGTCGCCGAGGTCGAGATGGCGGACGCCGCCGAGACCGACCGGGCCGTGGAGCGTGCCAGGCGGGCCTTCGCGACCTGGCGGAACGTCGGCCCGGGAGACCGGGCCCGGCTGCTGCGCCGTTTCGCCTCGCTGGTGCGCGAGCACGCCGAGGAACTGGCCCTGCTGGAGGTCGCCAACTCCGGGCACACGATCGGCAACGCCCGCTGGGAGGCGGGCAACGTCGCCGACGTGCTCGACTTCTACGCGGGGGCGCCCGAGCGCAACCACGGCCTGCAGATCCCGGTGCCCGGCGGGCTGGACGTCACCTTCAGGGAGCCGCTGGGCGTCGTCGGCGTGATCGTGCCGTGGAACTTCCCGATGGTCATCATGACCTGGGGGCTGGCGCCGGCGCTGGCCGCGGGCAACACCGTGATCGTCAAGCCCGCCGAGTGGACGCCGCTGACCGCGCTGCGGGTGGCCGAGCTGGCCCTGGCCGCCGGCCTGCCCGAGGGGGTGTTCCAGGTCCTGCCCGGGGCCGGGGAGGTGGCGGGCGCCCGGCTGGTCGAGCACCCCGGCGTGGCGAAGATCGTGTTCACCGGCTCGACCGAGGTGGGCAAGGAGATCGCCGCCACCTGCGCCGGGCAGGTCAAGCGGCTCACCCTGGAGCTGGGCGGCAAGAGCGCCAACGTGGTCTTCGCCGACGCCGACCTGGAGAGGGCGGCGGCGACCGCGCCGTACGCGGTGTTCGACAACGCGGGCCAGGACTGCTGCGCGCGCTCGCGGATCCTGGTCGAGCGCCCGGTCCACGACGAGTTCCTGGCCCGGTTCGGGGAGGCGGTGCTGGGCGTCAGGGTCGGCGACCCCCGCGACGAGGCCACCGAGATGGGCCCGCTGATCAGCGCCGAGCACCGGGATCGGGTGGCCTCCTTCGTCACCGGACCGCCCCACCTCCAGGGCGCGTGCCCGTCGGGGCCGGGGTTCTGGTTCCCGCCGACGGTCCTGACGCCCGGGTCCGCGGACGACCGGGCGTTCACCGAGGAGATCTTCGGCCCCGTGGTGTCGGTGGTGCCGTTCGACGACGAGGCGGACGCCGTGCGGATCGCCAACGACACCCCGTACGGCCTGAGCGGGTCCATCTGGACCCGGGACGTCGGCCGGGCGCTGCGGGTGGCCAGGGCGGTCGAGGCGGGCAACCTCAGTGTCAACTCCCATTCGAGCGTCCGTTACTGGACCCCGTTCGGCGGTTTCAAACAGTCGGGCCTCGGCCGCGAGCTGGGCCCCGACGCCCTGTCATCGTTCACCGAGATCAAGAACGTCTTCATTTCCGAGGAGTAGTAGCGATGCTGCGTTTGCAGGACCGGGTCGCCGTCATCACCGGCGCCGGAAGCGGGATCGGCCTGGCCACCGCGCGCCGGTTCGCCGAGGAGGGCGCCCGCGTCGTGTGCGTGGACCTGGACGAGACGAGCGGCGCCAAGGTCGCCGACGAGGTCGGCGGGCTGTTCGTACGGGCCGACGTGACCAGCGAGGACGACGTCGCCCGCGCCTTCCAGACCGCGTTCGACACCTACGGCAGCGTGGACATCGCGTTCAACAACGCGGGCATCTCGCCGCCGGACGACGACTCGATCCTGGAGACCGGCATCGACGCCTGGCGCCGGGTCCAGGAGGTGAACCTCACCTCGGTCTACCTGTGCTGCAAGCACGCCATCCCGTACATGCGGCGGCAGGGCAAGGGGTCGATCATCAACACCGCGTCGTTCGTGGCCGTGATGGGGTCGGCGACCAGCCAGATCTCCTACACCGCGTCCAAGGGCGGGGTGCTGGCCATGTCGCGGGAGCTGGGCGTGCAGTTCGCCCGCGAGGGCATCCGGGTGAACGCGCTGTGCCCGGGGCCGGTGAACACGCCGCTGCTTCAGGAGTTGTTCGCCAAGGACCCCGAGCGGGCGCAGCGCCGCCTGGTGCACATCCCGGTGGGCCGCTTCGCCGAGGCGTCCGAGATCGCCGCCGCGGTGGCGTTCCTCGCCTCCGACGACGCCAGCTTCATCACCGGCTCGGAGTTCCTGGTGGACGGCGGCATCTCCGGCGCGTACGTCACACCGTTCTGAGCGCGGGTGACGGGCGTCCGTCACCGGTGGCCCGGCGCGCCCGTGCTGCCTCGCGGGGTGAGCCTGGCCGTCTCGGTCCGGACGCCGGTGACGTGCTCGCCGGCGATCAGCGCCAGCAGGCTCCGCGCGGCCTGCGCCCCGTAGTGCGGGATGTCCCGGCCGAGAGCGGTCAGGGCCGGTCGCACCACCTGGGAGAGAGGGGAGTCGTCCCAGGCCACGAGGGACAGGTCCGCGGGCACCTCCAGCCGCATCTCCTGCGCGACCGAGAGCCCGGCGACGGCCATGATGTCGTTGTCGTAGACGATCGCCGTCGGCCGGTTCGCGGCGCTGACCAGCCGCCGGGTGGCCCGCGCGCCCTCCTCGCCGGTGTAGTCCGTGTGCACGACGGAGTGGCCGGTGAGGCCGAGCTCGTCGCACGCGGCGGTGAAGGCCCGGTCGCGCAGGACGGTGTGCACCAGCGCGGGCAGCCCGGCGACCCTCGCGATCCGGCGGTGGCCGAGCGCGGCGAGGTACTCCACCGTCTCCCGCATGGCCGCGCCGTCGTCGGACCAGACGGGGGCGAGCGAGCCGGTCTCCGACGGATGGCCGATCACCACGGCCGGCAGGCCCAGGGCCTCGATCGCGGGGACGCGCGGGTCGTCGAAGTGCAGGTCGACCAGGATGACGCCGTCGACGCGGCCCTCTCCCCACCACCTGCGGTACACCTCCGCCTCCTGCGCGTGGCCGGTCACCACCTGCAGGAGCAGGGCGTAGGAGCGGGCCGACAGCTCGCTCTCGATGCCGCTGATCAGCTCCATGAAGAACGGTTCCATCCCCAGGACCCGCGCCGGGCGGCACACGGTCAGGCCGACGGCACGGGCCCGTGCCCCGTTGAGGGCGCGCGCGGCGCTGTTGGGCTGCCAGCCGATCTCCTTGGCGATGGCCTTGATGGTGTCTCTCCTCGCCTCCGACACGCCCGGCCGGTCGTTCAGCGCGTAGGAGACCGCGACCTTGGACACCCCCGCGCGACGAGCGATGTCGGCGATCGTCGGTCGCTTCACAAGACCTCCACCTGAACCGGTTATCCGACGTGTTCCCGCTGCGCACTTTACTACGCCGCCCCGGTCCCCGGCGCTCTCCACGACGGCCGACGAACCACCCTGAGCAGCGGCCACGTCATGGCGCTCGTCCCCTCGGCAGGACCGGGAGAGGCGGCTCCGCACCACCTCCTCGACGACCGGTTCACTTAACCACTTAACTCTCGGCACGTGCCGCGCCACCGGACGCGCCGCCCGCTTCCCCGTGGCCCCCGGCGGCACTCCGGCCCGCCGCGGCCGGTAACGTGCGGGAGGGCACCGGGATGGGCACGATGGGCTCACGGCGCCAGGACCTCGGTGCAAGCGCGGCGAAACAGGAGATCATGTCCCGTCCCGTCATCGGCATCACCTGCTACGTCGAACCCGCACGCTTCACCGTCTGGGAGACGACCACCGCGCTCCTGCCGTACGACTACGTCGACCACGTGGCCCGCGCGGGCGGGCAGCCGGTGATCCTGCCCCCGGCGGGCGACCCCGCGACCCTGGCAGGGCGGCTGGACGGGCTGATCCTGGCCGGCGGCGGGGACGTCGGCCCGGAGCGGTACGGGCAGGAGCCGCACGAGCGGACCGGCCACGTCCGGCCGTTCCGCGACGACGCGGAGCTGGGGCTGGTCCGGGCGGCGCTGGAGCGGGGCCTGCCCTTCCTGGGCGTCTGCCGGGGCATGCAGGTCCTGAACGTCTCGCTGGGCGGCACCCTGCACCAGCACCTGCCCGACGTGGTCGGCCACCCGGGGCACGCCCCGGCTCCCGGCCGTTACGGCAGGATGCCGGTGTGGCTCGCCCCCGGCAGCCGGACCTCGAAGATCTTCGGGGCCGAGACCGTGGACGTGGCCCACTACCACCACCAGGCCCTCGACCGGCCGGCCGCGGGCCTGACCGTGACCGCCCACGCCGAGGACGGCACGATCGAGGCCGTGGAGGTGGACGACCACCCCTTCGCCGTCGCCGTCCAGTGGCACCCCGAGACCGACGACGAGTCGGCCCTGTTCGAGGCGCTGGTACGCCACGCCACCCCCTGACCGGCGCGGATCGGGGCGGCGCGGGGATTTCGCTCGGCCTGTTCGGGGCGGCGAGGGGATTTCGCTCGGCCGGTTCGGGCGGTTAGGCTGGCCGCTGACACCGATGAATCCCGTGCGGGAGAGCGTCCTGACACCCAGGCCAGGACCCCTGAAGGAGCAAGCCCTCCCCGCGAACCTCTCAAGGCAAAGGACCGTGCGGGTAGGTGCCCTCTGGAAAGCAGGTCCCACGGCCTCGCCGAAGGTGAAAGTCCGGTAAAACCCGGATGAAACTCTCAGGCACCGACGACAGAGGGGGAGGATGCTCTCATCTGTCCCTTGTCTGAGGTGCGCACATGTCCCGACCTACGCCGCTGCGCGGCGTGCACGAGTCCCTCGGCGCGACGCTGACCGACTTCGCGGGCTGGCTGATGCCGCTCCGCTACGGCAGCGAGTCGGCCGAGCACAACGCGGTCCGCCAGGCGGCCGGCCTGTTCGACCTCTCCCACATGGGCGAGATCTTCGTGACCGGGCCGCAGGCCGCCGAGGCCCTCGACCACGCGCTGGTCGGCCACCTCTCCGCGCTGGAGCCCGGCCGCGCCCGCTACACGATGATCGTCGACGCCGAGGGCGGCGTGCTGGACGACCTGATCGTCTACCGGCTCGCCCCCGCCGAGTTCATGGTCGTCGCCAACGCCTCCAACTATCCGCGGGTGGCCGCCGAGCTGACCGGCCGCGCCAAGGGCTTCGACGCCGCGGTGGACGACCGCTCCGAGCGGTACGCGCTGGTCGCGATCCAGGGCCCGCGCTCCGCGGAGATCCTGGGCGCGCTCACCGACGCCGACCTCGACGGGCTCAAGTACTACGCCGGCCTGCCCGCCGTCGTCGCGGGCCGCGAGGCCCTCATCGCCCGTACCGGGTACACCGGCGAGGACGGCTTCGAGCTGTTCGTCGCGGCCGAGGACGCGGAGCCGGTCTGGGCCGCCCTCACCGAGGCGGGCACGCCGCACGGCCTGGTCCCCGCGGGCCTGTCCGCCCGCGACACCCTCCGGCTGGAGGCCGGGATGCCGCTGTACGGCAACGAGCTGTCGGCCGGGCTGACCCCGTTCGACGCCGGGCTGGGCCGTGTGGTGAGGTTTGACAAGCCGGGCGACTTCGTCGGCCGGGCCGCCCTCGAATCACGCAAGGACGTCCCGCCGTCCCGCCGCCTGGTCGGTCTGATCGCGACCGGCCGCAGGGTGCCCCGGCACGGGTACCCGGTGGTGGTCGCCGGCGACGGCACGGTCGTCGGCGAGGTCACCAGCGGGGCGCCCTCCCAGTCACTGGGCAGGCCCATCGCCATGGCCTACGTGGACAACGGCCTGTCGTCGGGACTGGCCGTGGACATCAGGGGCAGCCACGAGCCGGTCGAGGTCGTCGCACTGCCTTTCTACAGGAGGAAAAAATGAGCAGCATTCCCGAGGAACTGCACTACACCAAGGAACACGAGTGGATCTCCGGCATCGATGACGGCCTGACCCTCACCGTCGGCATCACCGCCTACGCCGCCGAGGCGCTGGGCGACGTGGTCTTCGTGCAGATCCTCCCCGAGGTCGGTTCGACGATCACCGCCGGTGACGCGGTCGGCGAGGTCGAGTCGACCAAGTCGGTGAGCGACATCTTCGCGCCGGTCTCCGGCGAGGTCGTCGAGGTCAACCAGGCCGTCGTGGACGACCCCTCGCTGGTCAACAGCGACTCCTACGGCGACGGCTGGCTGTTCCGCGTACGCCTCGAGGGCTCCGCCGACGACCTGCTGTCGCCGGAGGAGTACGCCGCGCTCACCTCGGGTGAGTCCTAAGCCTCTCCCCCCTCGCGTCACGGCCACGCGCGTCCTTGGGCGCGCGTGGCCGTCCACGCTGGAAGGATTCAGATGACGATCAGCGTCTTCGATCTCTTCAAGATCGGAATCGGCCCGTCCAGCTCGCACACCGGCGGCCCGATGGCCGCCGCCCACAAGTTCGCCCGCGGCCTCCACCAGGACGGGCTCCTGGAGAAGACCGCCCGGGTGAGCGCCGTCCTGTACGGCTCGCTGGGCCTGACCGGCAAGGGTCACGGCAGCGACAAGGCCGTGCTGCTCGGCCTGTCCGGCGAGAAGCCCGAGCTGGTCGACGTCGACACGGTCGACGAGCGGCTCGCCGCCATGCGCGAGTCCGGCACCCTCTCCCTGTACGGCTCCCGCGAGATCCCCTTCGTCATCGGCGAGGACCTCGTCTTCGAACGCAAGATCTCGCTCCCCGGCCACCCCAACGGCATGCGCTTCACCGCGCTGTCCGAGTCCGGCGAGACGATCCGCGAGAAGGTCTACTACTCGGTGGGCGGCGGCTTCGTCGTCGACGAGAACGCCACCGGTGCCGACCGGATCAAACCCGACGACACCGTCCTGCCGTACCCCTTCACCACGGCCGCGGAGCTGCTCGCCCAGTGCGCGGAGACCGGGCTGTCGATCTCCGGGCTGATGCTGGAGAACGAGCGGGCGTTCGGCCGCACCGAGGCCGAGATCCGCGCCCAGCTGCTCGTCCTGTGGCAGGTCATGAGCGAGTGCGTGCGGCGCGGCATCGGCAAGGAGGGCGTGCTGCCAGGCGGCCTGAAGGTCCGCCGCCGCGCCCACCAGCTCCACCGGCAGCTGCGGAGCGAGTCGCCGGAGAAGGACTCGCTGCAGACGATGGACTGGGTCTCGCTGTTCGCCCTCGCGGTGAACGAGGAGAACGCCGCCGGAGGCCGCATCGTCACCGCGCCCACCAACGGCGCCGCGGGCATCATCCCGGCCGTGCTCACCTACTACGACCGCTTCACCAAGGACTCCGACGACGAGGGCGTGATCCGCTTCCTGCTGACCGCGGGGGCGATCGGCGTGCTGTTCAAGGAGAACGCCTCCATCTCCGGCGCCGAGGTCGGCTGCCAGGGCGAGGTCGGCTCGGCCTGCTCGATGGCCGCCGCCGGGCTCACCGAGGTGATGGGCGGCACCCCGGAGCAGGTCGAGAACGCCGCCGAGATCGGCATCGAGCACAACCTGGGGCTGACCTGCGACCCGATCGGCGGCCTGGTGCAGATCCCGTGCATCGAGCGCAACGCGGTCGCCTCGATCAAGGCCATCGCCGCCGCCAGGATCGCGATGCGCGGCGACGGCCGCCACTTCGTCTCGCTGGACAAGGCCATCAAGACGATGCGCGACACCGGCCGCGACATGCTCGACAAGTACAAGGAGACCAGCAGGGGAGGGCTCGCGGTCAACGTCATCGAGTGCTGACCGCAATCACTACCAAATTTCGCATCACGTGCAGGACCCCCCGATCCCACGCCTATGCTGGGTGGCCATGTGCGCGGGACTCGGGAGGTCGCGGTGGTAACGGGAACGCACCCGGCAAGCCGTTCCCGTCGCTCCCAGCGCCCCGAGAAACCCTCCCGCCCCCTGCGGGTGCTCCGCTTCCTCGGGTCGCACTGGCTCTTCATCACCGCCCTGCTGGCGGGCGGCGGCCTGCGGCTGCTCGCCATGCTCGGCTACCGGCCCGCCCTGTGGTTCTGGGCCGACTCCTTCGTCTACCTGAACGCGGGGCTCGCCCCCCGTCCCCTGGAGTCCCGCCCGGCGGGCTACGCGTTGTTCCTGTGGATCCTCAAGCCGCTGTCCAGCGTTCCCGCGGTGGTCGCGGCGCAGCACCTGCTCGGGCTGGCCGTGGCCGTCTGCGTCTACCTGCTGCTGCGCAGGCTGGGCGGGTTGCCGGGGTGGGGCGCGACGCTCGCCGCGCTGCCGGTGCTGCTGGACGCCTACCAGCTCCAGCTCGAACACCTCGTCATGGCGGACCTGCTCTTCCAGTTCCTGGCGGTGCTGGCGGTCACGCTGCTGCTGTGGCGGCGGCGCCCCGCGGTGTGGGTCGCGGCACTGGCCGGAGCGCTGCTGGCCGCGGCGACCGTCACCCGCACGATCGGGCTGCCGCTGATCGCCGTGGCGCTGGTCTGCATGCTGATCCGCCGGGCCGGATGGCGGGCCGTCGTCGCCGCGACGCTGGCCGCCGCGATCGGCCTGGGCTCGTACGCGGCCTGGTTTCGGGCCGAGCACGGCAGCTTCGGGCTGACCAGGGGGAACGCCTTCCTCTGGGCGCGGACGATGACCTTCGCCGACTGCGCCAGGATCCACCCGGCCGGCCCCGAGGCGGCCCTGTGCCCCGTCGAGCCGCTCGGGCAGCGCCCGGCGCCGCCGGTCTACATCTGGGACGGCGACTCGCCGCTGAACAAGGTCAAGGGCAGCTGGGCGGAGCGCGACGCGCTCGCGGGCGCCTTCGCCACCCAGGCGATCATGGCCCAGCCGTTCGACTTCCTGCGGGCGGGCCTGGACGACGCGGCCCACATCTTCGACTGGACGCGGCGCGTCTACCCGGCCCCCGGGCCGCAGAGCGCCTACGTCTTCCCCGAGACCGTGCGGCCCTTCTCCTCGGGAGCCGCCTCACAGGGGAAGACCGCCGAGCAGCTGACCGTCGCCTACCAGGGCTCGTCGGGGGCGCCGGTGATGGTCGAGCCGTACGCGGGCTGGCTGCGCGGCTACCAGGAGTACGGCTTCGTGCGGGGCCCGTACCTCGCGGTGATCCTGCTGGTCGGCCTGGTCGGGGTGCTGATGCGGCTGCGGCGGCTCGGCGGCGCGGTGCTGCTGCCCTGGGCGGCGGGGACCATGCTGCTGGTCCTGCCGCCCTTCATCGCGGCCTTCGACCACCGCTACGTCATCCCCGCCCTCCCGCTGGTCTGCCTCGCCGCAGGGCTGGCCTTCGGAGCCAGGCACGACAGGCACGAGGAGAACGCGCCCGGGCCGGCGGCCGGGGAACCGGACGGGGATCCGCCGTACGAGGACCCGGACGACGAGGACCCGTCGTACCGCACGACGGCCGAACGGCCGGTGTACGCGAGCCCCGTCGGGGAATCGGAGTACGGGCCGGGCTCGTACGACGGGCAGGCGCACCGGGGCGGCGCGTACGGAGGCACCGCGTACGGTGACACGACGGAGCCGCCGGCGTACGGCGCGACGGGCGAGCGAGCCGCGTACGGCGTCACCGGCGAACGGCCGGCGTACGGCATGACGGGCGAGCGACCGGTGTTCGGAGGAACGGCCGAGCGGCCGGTGTTCGGAGGAACGGCCGAGCGGCCGGTGGCCGGCGCGACGGGCGAGCGGCCGGTGTTCGGAGGATCAGCGGCGGCGGACGTGCAGGCGAACCATCACGCCGAGTTCTACCTCCCCGAGCGCCCGTCGGACCTTCCCCACCGCGTCCCTGTTCAGCCGGGCCACGAGTTTGCCGACATCGGTCGCGGGCGCGCAGCCCACCCCGATGCGCAGCCGCTCGTGCCGTATGTACCTGACGCGGACGCGGGTGAGCCCTTCGACTTCTTTAAGGGCAACCCCGAGCATGGCGGTCCCCGTCCCGGACCGCCTGCCCCACCGTCCCCATCCCAGGGCGTGTAGCAGCCACCGCACCGCCAGGAGGGCCAGCGCCACCAGCAGCAGCGCCACCAGCCAGCCCAGCCACGGATGCGCGGCCAGCCAGCCGGGGAACCCCTTGCGCACGAGCCTGGCCCCGGGCGAGTGGCCGGGGATGTCACCGCGTCCCCGCAGGAAGGCGTAGAGCCCCGCGCACACCAGCACCGTCCCGGTGACGGCCAGACCGATCCGGTTGCCCAGGTAGGGCCTCATCACGCCTTCTTCCTGCGCAACCGTACGACGACGTCACCCGCGCACATCGCGCCCAGCCCGGACAGCCGGTCGCCCACCGCCGCACCCACCCGGCGCAGCACGGGCCCGGTCCGCTCGGCGTCGGTGAACACGGTGACCTCGACGACCCGCGACGTGAGCCGGACCCGGGCGCCGTTCACCTCTTCCACCGCCTCGGCGGCCTCCCGCAGCGTGCGGCGGAGCCCGGACCTGGTGATGCCGATCACCATGTGCGGGTCCCCCGACTCCAGCGGCACCAGCCGGGTCCGGCCCGGCAGCGCGGCGAGCGCGAGCATCACCAGGCCCGCCGCCATGGCGAGCGTCGACGCGGCGAACGTGGCGGGATCCGACCAGTTCCACGCGCCGGCCCCGTTGACGAGCCGCCGGTAGGGAACCCTCGCGACCGGCGACTCCATGAGCAGGCCCACCGTCACCGAGGCCGAGACCACCAGTACGGCGGACACCGTCAGGGCCGCGGGGACGCCGGCGGGGGTCCTGCCCGGCCGCAGCAACCGCACCGACCTGCGCCGGACGTCCTGGAACTGCTCGGCCGCCGCCTTGCCTCCCGAGCCTCCGGCGGTGGTCCCCGCGCCGCCGGTGCCTCCCGAGCCCGCCAGGATGTCCTGGAGAGTAGTCGTCATTCGGTCATGTGTACGCGTCCGGGCAGGAGCGGGCCGGGGATCAACCGCCCACTTACGCGATCTTGAGGCCCTCCTGGCGGGAGCATTGACCACCTCTCCAACAACATGAATACCGCTCATATTCGTTGGGGTCGGGTTATCCTGCGAACATGGACGACCGCCAGCGCTACGACCGGGCCACAGCGCATCTGGATCCCCCCTTCGCCGTCCTCGACCTGCCCGCCCTGCGCGCCAACGCCGAGGGAATGGCCCGCCGGGCCGGGGGCAAGCCGATCAGGGTCGCCAGCAAGTCCGTCAGGTCCCGGGCCGTGCTCGAACGCATCCTCGCCATGGACGGCTTCACCGGCATCATGGCCTTCACCCTCCCCGAGGCCCTCTGGCTCGTCTCCACCGGGATGCGGGACGTGCTCGTGGCGTACCCCACCGTCGACCGCGCCGCGCTCGCCGAGCTGGCCGCCGGCCCGGACGCGGCACGAGAGATCACGATCATGGTGGACCACGCCGAGCACCTGGACCTCATCGAGTCCGCCGTCTCCGGCGTCCGCGACCGCCACGAGATCCGGCTCTGCCTGGACGTCGACGCGGGCTACCTCGCCTTCGGCGGCCGGTTCAGGGCGGGGGTCCGCCGCTCCCCCATCCGCGAGATCGGCCAGGCCGCCGACCTGGCCACCGAGATCGCGAAACGGCCCGGATTCCGGCTCGCAGGCCTGATGGCGTACGAGGCGCAGATCGCCGGAGTCGGCGACGACGCCCCGGGCAATCCCGTCCTGACCCGGGCCGTCCGCCTGATGCAGGCCCGGTCCCGGCGCGAGCTGATCACGCGCAGGGGCCGGATCGTCCAGGCCGTCCGCCAGATCGCCGACCTGGAGTTCGTCAACGGCGGCGGCACCGGCAGCATCGAGAAGACCGCCAAGGAGAGGGCCGTCACCGAGATCGCCGCCGGATCCGGCTTCTTCCACCCCCGCCTGTTCGACTTCTACCGGGGATTCACCGGCCGGCCCGCCGCCCTGTTCGCCCTGCCCGTCGTCCGCCGCCCCGCCCCCGGCGTCGTCACCGTCCTCGGCGGCGGCTACCCCGCCTCCGGCGCCCCCGGCGACAGCCGCCTGCCCCAGCCCTACCTGCCGTGCGGGCTGCGCTACGACGCCGACGAGGGAGCCGGAGAGGTGCAGACCCCCCTCATCGGGCAGGCCGCCGAGGACCTGCGCGCCGGCGACCGGGTCTGGTTCCGGCACGCCAAGGCGGGTGAGCTCTGCGAGCGCTTCGCGAGCCTGCACCTGATCGACGGGGACGAGGTCGTGGACGAGGTTCCCACCTACCGGGGCGAGGGCCGCACCTTCCTCTGACCCCTCGCCCCTGTCTCCTCCCCCGGACCCATGGCCGGGATCGGCTGGAACTCCGGGATCGGCTGGAACTCCGGCAGAGCGGCGTCCCCTCCGAACCCGGCACCGCCCGGAACACGGGAGCGGACCCCGGCACGAGGAACGGGCACCCGCCGCTCCGGCGACGGATGCCCGTTCCTCGTTCCTGCCATACCTCGGCCCCTCCCCCGGGCACCACGGCCCCCGGTGCTCCGCGCCCGGAGAGACCGCGCCTGCGAGGAACCTCCGGGGGATCTCAGAAGCCCAGGTCGAGCTCTTCCCACCTGCTGCACCTGTGGGTCGACCAGCTCCGGTACTTGACCTGGCAGGTCTTGACCCGCACATCGCTGACGTCGTGCGCCGTGACGCGGAAGCGCTTGGTGTCGTCGTAGCTGCACAGCCTGTCGCGCTTGGCGACGTCCCAGTCCTCGTCGCCGGACGAGACGACCTGGACCTCGACGTAGGCGCAGCGACCGCCCTGGCGGAAGGTACGCCTGTCACCGTCGTACAGCTCGCCCCGCAGCCTGAACGTGTTGTCGTCCTCCTCGTCACCCCTGACCGAGTACTCGGCCTCCAGCGTGGCCAGGCCGTTCCTGGACTCCTGCTCGAAGCTGTCGTCGAAGTCACGCGCCGAGGACGACGAGGACGACGAGGACGACGAGGACACAGCGGACGCAGACGAGGCGGACGCCGGTGTCGCGGCGAAGGCGGCCGGAGCCGCCGTCAGCATGAGGCCCGTGGTCGCCACCACCGCGATCGCGGCGCGAATGATGTTTTTCATGGATTTACCCCTCCCTTTCACCTACTCGCGATGTTCCGCGAGCGGGAAAAAGGTCACATGAGTAAACCCCTACTCAATTCGGGGCCGCCGACCGGTCGTCGGCGACGCCGGACCCCCCCGGTCAGCGACGCCGGCGCCGCCACAGCACGACCACCGCGCCGAGCGCCAGCACCGCCCCCACCCCGATCAGGATCGGCGCCAGGTCCGGCCGGTCGTCCGCCCACAGATCCTCGGGCTCGCCGGCGAGCTTGACCGGCTTCGGTCCCGCCACGCCCACCATGTCACCGACCTGGGCGACGAGATGCTCCGCGTTCGCCCTGACCTTGGCCACACCGCGTGCCGCGACCCGCTTGGGGCTCACCCGGTCCGCGATGGCGTCCACCGTCTGAGCCAACTCCGCGCGCGTGCGCTCGATCTGCCGCTCCAACTCCGCGGGATCGGTGTCCGCCATGGCGCTCCTCCCCTACTCCTTGACATTGATCAGTCTGTCAGGTCCTGCCCGCCCACGGCACTTCGGACAGGCCGGTAAGTTGACCGGGGAACCATTCCTCGGAGGAACACCATGAAACTCGAGCCGGGCGACGCCGCCCCGGACTTCACGCTTCCCGCCGCCGACGGCACCACCGTGTCGCTGGAGACACACCGCGGTCGGCGCGTCATCCTCTACTTCTATCCCGCCGCGATGACCCCGGGCTGCACCAAGCAGGCCTGCGACTTCCGCGACAGCCTCGCCTCGCTGACCGCGGCCGGATTCGTCGTGCTCGGCGTCTCGAAGGACAGCCCTGCCAAGCTCGCCAAGTTCGCCGAGCACGACGCCCTGACCTTCCCCCTCCTGTCCGACCCCTCCCTCGAGGTCCACAAGGCCTACGACGCGTACGGGGAGAAGACGATGTACGGCAGGACGACCGTCGGGGTCATCCGCTCCACCTTCGTCATCGACGCCGACGGAAAGATCGAGAAGGCTCTCTACAACGTGAAGGCGACCGGCCACGTGGCCCGCCTCCGCCGCGAACTCGGCATCGACTAAAACCCGTTTTTCACCATTTAATATGACGTGAGCATGCCCCAAGAATTGTCAGTCCCATTACCTAGACTTGGGGCGTGCCCACCAAATACAAATACACCCCCGAAATGCTGGCGGAGGCCGCGGCCCACTCCCTCAGCATCGCCGACGTCCTCCGCCGCCTCGGCATCACCATCGCGGGCGGCAATTACACCCACATCAGCCGCCAGCTGAAGCGCTTCGGAATCGACACGTCGCACTTCCTCGGCCAGGCGCATCATCGAGGACAGTCCTCGCCACGACGCCGTCGCCCGGACCAGGTTCTCGTCATACGCCCTGAGGGCAGCCCGCGCCCGAACCCCGGGCAGCTCAGACGCATCTTGATCGAGATCGGGATGCCGTACCGCTGCGCGGGATGTAGGATCGAGGGCGCCTGGCAAGGTCGGTCATTGACGCTGCACGTTGACCACATCAATGGCAACTGGCTGGACAACAGAAAAGAAAACCTGCGATTCCTCTGCCCCAATTGCCATTCACAGACAGAGAATTTTGCAGGGAAAAACAGAGGGGCCGTAGTCCAAAGGCAGGAGACACACGGTTTAGGTCCGTGCCAGTCCGGGTTCGAATCCCGGCGGCCCTACAAAACAATTCAAAACCAACCGGTCGACATGAAGTCGATAGACACCGGCGTAACAATATCGGCCCAGGATTCATTCTTCATAGAATACTGCCGGAGCGAGAAACGCTTCGCGTCGAGGTCCGCGGTCATACGCAGGGCCATTCAGTTGCTGCGCGAGTCCGTTCTCGAAGAGGAGCGCGCCGCCGCGTCCGTCGAGACGGGCGAGAGCGGTGACTCGGGTTCGCCTGGCCGCGCCGTGCGGGGTGGCTCCGGCGAGCCGCCCGCGTAGGGTCCGGTCTCGCCCGGGACCGCACGGTGTCCGCCCTGGACGGGAAAACCTCCGGGAATCCGTGCGGGTGAGCGGGCGAGGTCACCGGAACATCCGAGCGGGCGGGGCAGCGGCCGTCCGGTATTGCGGCTATCCGGCGCGGCGGGAGGAAAACGTCAGGTCGCGCGGCCCGTCTTCGGGGCCGCGCGACCCGGCGTCGTTGTGATTGATCACCACAAACTATCTCCCTTTACTCACCCCAGAGGGCGCTCCCGGAAACCATGGTGCCCCAGAGACCGTAAAGGCCGCGTAAGCCGTGCCGGATGTCCGACCCGGTGTGCGACCTGAGTCGTACACCGGGTTCCCCCTTGAGGGGGAAGGTCGCTGATCTGCGCATCCGTATCGTGGTGATGTGTTCGGCAGACTGCGCGCCTGGAGCGGGCGCCATCCCAGGATCACGGATGCCCTGTGGCTGACTCCGTTCCTGCTGGTCTCGCTGCTCAACCTCTGGACCGTCGGGGTGATCGACCTGGTGGCCTGGGGGGCGGAGAGGCTCGGGCCGTGGGGGTTCGCCGGGCTGACGCTGCTGCTGTTCGTGCCGCTGTTCTGGCTGCGCGAGCGTCCGGTGGCGGTTTTCGCGGTCATCTCGCTGGCTTCCTTCCTCCAGTGGCTTCTCGGGGTGCAGCCCCTGGTCTTCAACCTCTCCGTGCTCGTCGCCATGTACGGCGTGGCGTCGCGGCGCCCGCTGCGCTGGGCGGTGGGGGCGGGTCTGGTGGTGGAGCTGGGGTTGTTCCTGGTGTTCGGGCGGGTGTCTCGGGGGTTCGACCCGAGCGCCTTCGCCACGGCCTCGGCGTTCGCGATCGCGATCTGGATGGCGGGGATCTACGCGAACACCCGCCGCCGTTACCTGGAGGGCCTGGAGGAGCGGGCCGAGCGGGCCGAACGGGAGCGCGATCAGCAGGCCAGGCTGGCGGCGGCGGCGGAGCGTGCCCGGATCGCCCGTGAGCTGCACGACGTGGTCGCGCACAACGTGAGTGTGATCATCGTTCAGGCCGACGGGGCGGGGTACGCGATCGACAGTGATCCCGAGCAGGCGCGCAGGGCGATGCAGGCGGTCTCGGCCACGGGCCGCAGGGCGCTGGCGGAGATGCGGCGGATGGTGGGCGTGTTGCGGGCCGACGGCGTCCAGGAGGAGTACGCTCCGCAGCCGAGCCTGTCGCAGCTGGACGGTCTGGTGGCGCAGGTGCGGGAGTCGGGGTTGCCGGTGGAGCTGCGGGTGTCCGGCGTTGCCCGGGAGCTTCCCGAGGGGGAGCAGCTGACGGTTTACCGGATCGTGCAGGAGGCCCTCACCAATACCCTCAAGCATGGCGGTCCGGACAGCAGGGCCACGGTCGAGATGGAGTACGGCGTGCGGGAGCTGCTCTTGCGGGTGACCGACGACGGTCGCGGGGCCGCGACGCCGGAGCGTGAGGGCGGGCACGGCCTGGTCGGCATGCGGGAGCGGGTCGCGCTGTTCGGCGGGAGTGTGGAGGCACGGCCCGTTCCGGGTGGCGGGTTCCAGGTGGTGGCGCGGTTGCCGATCGGCGACACAGGGGCGGGTCGGGCGGCTTGACGGAGCGCGCGGTGGGTGACCGGGTGATCCGGGTGATGCTGGTCGACGATCAGGAGTTGCTGCGCACCGGTTTCCGGATGGTTCTCAGTGCCCATCCCGGGATCGAGGTCGTCGCGGAGGCGGGTAACGGGGCGGCCGCGGTGGAGGCGGTGCGGACGGTCGCCGTCGACGTGGTGCTTATGGACGTGCGGATGCCGGTCATGGACGGGGTGGAGGCGACGCGGCTGATCCGGTCGGTGGCCGGTGGGCCCCGGGTGCTGATCCTGACCACGTTCGATCTGGACGAGTACGCGTTCGCGGCGTTGAAGGCGGGCGCGTCGGGGTTCCTGCTGAAGGACGTGCCGCCCGCCGATCTGGTGAGCGCGATCCAGTCGGTGCACAGCGGGGACGCGGTGGTGGCGCCGAGCACGACGCGGCGGTTGCTGGAGCGTTTCGCGGTGCATCTTCCCTCGGCGGGGGCGGCCGAGCCCGCGGTGCTGTCCGGGTTGACCGCGCGGGAGCGGGAGGTGCTGGTGCTGGTGGCCAGGGGGTTGTCGAACATGGAGATCGCCGGTCGGCTGGAGCTGGCGGAGGCGACGGTCAAGACACATCTGGGCCGGATACTGGCCAAGCTGAGCCTGAGAGATCGGGCGCAGGTCGTCGTGTACGCCTATGAGTCAGGGATCGTCACTCCGCATTCGGCCGACTAGCATGATCTTATGACGCACCCTGATGGCCGGCTTCGCGCGTCGCATGCCGACCGGGACGTGGTTATCGAGCAGCTGCGCGTGGCCGCCGGAGACGGGCGGCTCACCCTGGAGGAGCTGGAGGAGCGGATCGAGCGGACCCAGGCCGCCAGGACGTACGACGACCTGAGGGCCCTCACCGCCGACCTGCCGCAGGACAAGGCGGCGTTCGCCGTGCCGGGCGGCGGGGGCGGGGTGCTGGAGCTGCGGACGAAGCACGGGCAGGTGCAGCAGAAGGATTACTGGGTGGTGCCCGCGCGCATCGTGGCGAGTTGCACCTCCGGCAGCGTGAAGATCGACTTCACCGAGGCGGTGTGCTCGCACCGCGAGGTGCTGCTGGAGGCGACCTGCGGGATGGGCAACATCGTGGTGATCGTGCCGCGCGGGTGGACCGTGTGGGTCGACTCGCTGACGACGAACATGGGCACGATCAGCAACAAGGCCACCGACCCGGGCCATCCGGACGCGCCGGTGCTGCGCGTCACCGGCAAGGTCGGCATGGGCAGTCTCAAGATCAAATACCCGCGAAAGTAGCGCCGGGCGAGAGCGGGAGCCGGGAGGAACCCGCCGGAGGCCAGGCCCCGGTCGCCTCCCGCACCCGGTTCCCGGGTACCTCGGTCGTCTCTCCCGCCCTCCGGTCCTCTCCGGGCCGCCTCGGGCCTCCTCGGCCGAATGGCCGAGGCGGTGCTACGGCGGAGGTCGCGCCCGTCCTTCTCCGGGCCCCTCCGTCACACTGCAAGTCAGGCTTAATGCCTGATGGATCTCTCTTTCCTCATCAATAACGTTTGGTCCGTCATAACGCCATACGTTGTTGGAGGAGAGCTGCCGTGACCATCACCGGAGAGGTCGGCGCGTGGGACGACGCGCGGGGAAGCGCGGCGCCGGCCGTGACGGCCAGAGGTCTCACCAAGGTGTACGGCCGGGGGGACACCGCCGTGCACGCGCTGCGAGGGGTGGACGTCTCCTTCTCGACGGGCGCCTTCACCGCGATCATGGGCCCCTCGGGGTCGGGGAAGTCCACGCTGATGCACTGCCTGGCCGGGCTGGACACGGTGAGCGGCGGTCAGGTGCGCATCGGGGACGTGGAGCTGACCGGGCTCAACGACAGGCAGCTCACCATGCTCCGCCGCGAGCGGATCGGCTTCGTCTTCCAGGCGTTCAACCTGCTGCCGACGCTGACGGCCGAGCAGAACATCCGGCTCCCGCTGGAGATCTCCGGGCGGCTCGCCGACCCCGCGCTGTTCGACCTGGTCGTGGAGACCGTGGGCCTGCGCGACCGGCTGGGGCACCGGCCCTCGGAGCTGTCGGGCGGCCAGCAGCAGCGCGTCGCGGTCGCCCGCGCCCTGATCAGCAGGCCGCAGGTCATCTTCGCCGACGAGCCCACCGGCAACCTGGACTCGCGCAGCGGCGCCGAGGTGCTCTCCTTCCTGCGGACGTCGGTGCGCGAGCTCGACCAGACGATCGTGATGGTCACCCACGACCCGGTGGCGGCCTCGTACGCCGACCGCGTGGTCTTCCTCCGTGACGGCCTGGTGGTCAGCGAGCTGACCGGGCCGACGCCGCAGTCGGTGCTGGACACGCTGATGAAGCTGGAGGCGTGAGGTGCTGAGGACGACGCTGGCCGGGTTGCGGGCGCACCGGCTGCGGCTGGTGCTGACGTCGCTGGCGATCGCGCTGGGGGTGGGCTTCATCGCGGGGACGTTCGTGCTGACCGACACCATCGAGGCGGGTTTCACCCAGAAGTTCGCGGCGGCGGCCGACCGGATCGACGTCGCCGTGACCCCCCTGCCCGGGGGGAACGGCGACGAGACGCCGGCCGTCTCCGAGGCGACCCTGGAGAAGGTGCGCGCCGTGGACGGCGTGGCCGACGCCCAGGGGCTGGTGCGGGGCACGTCCGCCCTGCTGGACAAGGACGGCAAGGCGGCCGGCGACTTCCCCACCGCGGGGATCTCCCTGCCCGAGGGCGACCTGAACCGTACCTCGATCGTGAGCGGTGCGGCGCCGAGGACCGCGACGCAGGCCGTGCTCGACGAGGACACGGCCAGGACCAGGGGCTTCAGGGTCGGCGACGTCATCGCGGTGCTCGACGCGAAGAACGTCCGGCACGAGTTCACGCTGGTGGGCCTGTTCGACATCGGCCTGGACCAGGAGCTCGGGTACTTCGGCGCGGTCGGCTACACCACGGACACGGCGAGGGAGATGACCGGGCAGAAGGGGTACCGGGAGGTCGACGTCGCCGCCGCCGAGGGCGTCACCCAGGAGGCGCTGCGCGGCTCGGTCGCCGCCGCCGTGGGCGCGGGTCACGAGGTCAGGACCGGTGAGCGGTACGCGGCGGACCTGGCCAGGTCCAACGGCGCCAACAGCGACTTCCTGATGCTGGGCCTGCTGCTGTTCGGCGTGGTGGCGATGTTCGTGGCCGCGCTGGTCATCTACAACACCTTCAACATCCTGGTGGCCCAGCGGACCCGCGAGATGGCGCTGCTGCGGTGCATCGGGGCGACGCGCGGGCAGGTCTTCGGGTCGATCGTGCTGGAGTCGGCCGTGGTCGGCCTGCTGTCGTCGGTGTTCGGCCTGCTGCTCGGCTACGGCCTGGGCGCGGGGGCGCTCGCCGTGCTGGCGGCGTTCGACGCGCCGCTGCCCTCGGCCGCCGCCACCACCCTGACGCCGCGCACCGTCGTCCTGGGCCTGGTCATCGGCCTCACGGTCACGGTCGTCGCGGCGCTGCTGCCCGCGCGGGCGGCGACGCGGGTGGCGCCGATCGCGGCGCTGCGCTCGCAGGCCGAGGAGCAGACCTTCAGGACCGGCCTGGTACGGATGATCTTCGCGGGGCTGTTCCTGGTGGCGGGCGTGGGCATCACGGTGGCCGGGATGTCCATGAAGCCCGGTGAGACCGCCCTCGTGGTGGTGATGGCCGGTTGCTCGTTCGTCTTCCTGGCGGTACTGGTCCTCGGGCCGGTGATCGTCAGGCCGCTGTCCGCGTTCGCGGGGTGGGTGCCCGCGAAGATCTTCGGCGTGCCCGGCAGGCTGGCCGTGGACAACTCCCGGCGCAACCCGAAGCGGTCGGCGACCACCACCGTGGCGCTCACCGTGGGCGTGACGCTCATGACGGTCATCTCCGTCGTCACCGGCACCGTGCGGGTGACGTACACCCAGCAGCTCGACGAGCAGTTTCCCTTCGACTACATGGTGCAGACCCAGGAGCGCGACTCGGGCCTGCCCCGCGCGATCGCCGAGGAGCTCCGGACCAGTCCCGAGCTGGCCTCGGTCATCGCCTTCCGCGAGACCACCGCCAGGCTGGCGACCGGGACCGCGAGATACGACGTGGGGACCTTCACCCCGGCCCCGGGCTTCGACCCGCCGCTCGACGCGGGCTCGCTCGACCGGCTCGGGCCGGGCACCGCGCTCGTCGCGGAACGCGTCGCCGAGCGGCTCAAGCTGGGGGTCGGCGACCGGATCACCGTACGGACGGCGAAGGCGGGCACGGTCGGCCTGACGGTCGTGGGTCTCTCCGACATCGACGCGAGCCTCGCCAGCCTGACGGTGCCGGAGCGGGATTTCGACCGCTACTTCGGCGAGGTCGGCGACAACCGGGTGATGATCAAGTACAAGGACGGCGTGAACCCGGACCGGGCGCTCGCGGCGGTCGAGGCGGCGACGGAGCCGTACCCGACGGCGAAGGTCCTCAGCTCGACGTCGATGCGGGGGGAGTTCGACGAGGCGCTCGACATGATGCTGATGATCATCACGGGGCTGCTCGGCCTGGCGGTGCTCATCTCCCTGCTGGGCATCGCCAACACGCTCTCCCTGTCGGTCCACGAGCGCACCCGCGAGTCCGCGCTGCTGCGGGCGCTCGGGCTGACCCGGCCCCAGCTGCGGCGGATGCTCTCGGTCGAGGCGCTGGTCCTGGGCCTCATCGGCGCGCTGGTCGGCGTGGTGCTGGGCGTCGCGTTCGGCTGGGCCGCCGCGCAGACGATGACCGACAACGTCATCTTCCAGCTGCCGGTGCCGCAGATCCTGTCGTTCGTGGCCCTGTCCGGCCTGGCCGGGGTGGTCGCCGCGGTCCTGCCCGCCCGGCGCGCGGCCCGCGCCTCGGTCGTCGGCGCGCTCGCGAGCGGCTGAGTGTGGCGGCCGGGACGTCTCGCTATCGGGGGCGGCGTCCCGGCCACTGCTCGGCCACGGTCTCGGGGTTGAGCAGCGGCCGGATGACGATCTCGCCGGTGGCCCTGTCGATGACCACGCACCCGGAGCCGACGGTGTCGGGCAGCACGCTGGGATCGTCGGACTCGGGCTCGTTCGACCAGGCGACATAGCCCTCGTTGAAGGCGTAGATCCTGATCTCGACGGCGGAGCCGGGGCCGCGGACCCCGTTGAAGTACTCCTCCGCCACCGCCCTCGCCTGGTCGGGGTTCACGCTGCTCTCCTCGTCTCGCTCATCTCACGGGAACCCGCCGCCACGGGGGAAGCCGTCGGAATCGGGGAAGCCGCCGGAATCAGGAAAGGCGCCAGGATCGGGGAAGGCGCCGGGATCGGGAAAGGCACCGGGATCGGAGAAGGCGCCGGGGAAGGCGTCACAGCCGCCGCCCCTCCCTGTCGATCACGACGCAGAACACGCCGGTCACCGACTCGTACGGAGGCTCCACCGCCATGTGGCCCCGCTGCGCGTCGATCCAGATCACCTCGCCGTCGAAGTTCACCGCGTTCCACGCGTGGCTGCCCCCGGCCGGCCAGCGGTTGATGATGACCGCGGAGGAGCCGTGCCCCCCGGCCAGCAGCGCCTGCGCGATCGGGAGGTAGGAGTGGCGGCCCTGCCCCACGTACTGGAAGCGCTGCCCCAGCCACCGCTCCGCCCTGGCCACTCCCCCGGCCTCGCCGCTGAGCAGCGGCTTGCCCCCCCTGTCGTACTCGGGCCTGCGCGGCGCGGCCACCGCGGGGGTGCCGTACCAGGTGGACAGCACCGACAGGGCGCAGTCGATCGCGTTGGTCGCCCGGAACGGGTCGTCCGCCGGGCCTGTCCCGTTGACCAGCCTGATCCACATGCCGCGCGGGTCGGGGAAGCGGCGCGGGGTGCCCTGCTCGGTGAGGGGGACGGCCCGCAGCATGTCCTCCTCGGTCTGCGGATCGGGCCTGGCCAGCCCGCCCGCCACCCCGTACGGCCTGCACTGGTCCAGCCGCGCCGGACCCCAGCGCATCCGCTCCCGCTCCCGTTCCCGATCGCGCGGCGCCGGTGCCACGACCGGCACCTGGACCTCCAGCTCGAAGTCCCGCCACCGCTGCCCGTCCACCGTCACCACGGGGTTGTAGACCCCCGCGGGCAAACTCCACTCGTTCACGGCTCCCCCGTCACCATCCCCTGGGAGCCAGATAGTAGGGCGACTGCCCTGTACGACACGGAGGAGTTGACCATTTACAAGCCCGGCGACCGCCCTGCGATGGGCAGCGGAGGGACCACTGCATGGCGGGTGGCGTAGTTGAGTGCCGTTCAGCGGTACGGGCCACGTATGGAGCGGAAGGTCAAAAACACACAGGAACGTGACTCAGATCCTCCCCCTCCGATAGCCTTGCGAGCCGCCGCGATTTTCCCTAACTTCGTACTACTTCGTTGACACTGACCAATATCGGCAATCTCTCCCGGATTCGCTTAACAAAACACGAGCCCTACGTCGGTAAAACCACAGCTCACGAAGGGTCGGAACCGCACACGCGGGAGTGGCCCCGTCGTCGTCTCGCCTGGGTACAGGCCATCGACCTCTGCCCCGCACGCGCGGGGGTGGTCCCGCTGGCACACTCAGCGACGATGCCCTGTTGGTGTCGGCCTGCACACGCAGGGATGGTCCGCACACGGATCCCAATACGTGGCGTGAACGCGTGTCGGACCCGCACACGCGGGGGTGATCCAACAAAGGCCGCGAGCGGACCTAGAAACAGGGGGTCGGACCCGCACACGCAGGGGTGATCCCTTCTTCACCTGCTACGGCGGGGGATGGAGAGCATTGGACCCGCATACGCGGGGGTGGTCCCTCCTTGTACGCCTGCGCTCAGTCCATCGCAGCGTCGACCCCGCACACGCGGGGGTAACTCTCCCAGGTCAGGTCAGCAAACTACGGCCCGCTCCGGTCAAGCACTGTGCGCCAGTCGGCGAAATGGGATCGGAGCGTGTGGACCTGCGGTTCAGTCAGACCGTAAGCAATGAACTCACTGTCGGGGTAGAGATCAATCGCGGAGAGCATCTGGGCGAAGACCGCCCTGTCGAATCCGAGATCGCGAGACTCGGCGAGGTCGAGTAGCCGCTCTCTGGAGAAACGGCCACTGGTCAGCAGGGCATCCACATCGATGAAGTCACGGACCTCGGCCCGGGTGAACAGTGCCTCGACCTTGCCTCCGGCAACGTCGTCAAGATGCACGACCGGCCCGATCTCCATGGTGACCGGCGGATGCGAACGGAGATCGGCGGCCAGTTCCACCTTGGTGACCTGTCCCGTCGCGGCATCGGAGACGCTGAGCCGTACGAACTGGGAGCTGTCCACATCGACATGGACGGCCAGGTCATGCTCGGCGTAGGCGTTGCGAACCTTGGTGACCCCGTCGGCGAAATCGTCCCGGACGCTGGAGGTGAACAGGTCTATGTCCTCGCTGGGGCGTTGAAGCACACCGTAAGCCTGTACGGCATAGCCGCCCGCCAGGGCGAACCCATGCTCGCCCGCTGCTTCCAGAGCGATCCGTGCGAGACGGCGATGGTAGTCATCCATTAGGCGGCTTGGCGCTGAAGCTCGGGGAAACGAGCGATCCACAGTGCGCGGACGGGCGGCGGCAGCACCAGCTCCGGCCAGAGCCTGCACAGCATCGCGGCGTTGAGGAACTGCCGCAGATCAGCAGGAGTCGCACTTTCCCGGATCACCCGCATGTACAGCAGCCGCGCATCGGCGATCTGATCCAGGTGGTAACTGCGCTTCGGCCCCCAGTCGAGATGCCTGGGCAGCATGATCACACCATCGACCGGCCCGGTGAGCTCCTCCAGAGTCTCGGGCACGACATATGGACGGAGCGCTCCATATCCCCTGGCATGCATAACCCCAGTGTGACCGATAGGAGCATGATCATGCCTAACCCCAGGGCGGCCATCCCGGGATATGGCCGATGCGCCCTGACCCTGGCCTCCTGCCAACGACGCGGCGCTCGTCACCCGGCCTCCTCCAAAACGGGAAGCCAGCATCCTCGGCTCGAAGAGCTCCATCACGGCCTGGCCAGGGTGAGAAGGCCACAACCGTAGGCTTTCGCCCGGCCTATGCCCGTGGTGAAGCCCTCCCAGAAGGCATCGGGATCGGTGATCGCGAGGCGGCCCTCGAAGCGCACCGGCGTCACGGTCACCTGCCCCTTGACCCGACGCCCACTACCCCTGGGAAGAGTGTTGACCCGGATGTCCGCCGCCCCCGAACCGCTCTTCTCAATGTGGAAGCCGTACCGCTCACCCTGCTGGTTCAACCACTGAAGCTGACCCTCGGGATCCCCGATGGGAACACGCTTGCCGCGCGGTCTCTCCGATTCGGAGATCCGCTCGCTCGGGATGCTCCGGGTCGCGCTGGCGACCAGCCGAAACGAAAACCGACGACCCGCGTGCAGCATGTTCCGTATCTCGCTGAGATCCCGCGTCCTGGCCTGCTCCGCGAGGTAACCGGCAGGCAGCCGGGACCAGTCGGGCGGGGTCGCCGACTGCACGTAGATCACCGGGGTGCGCCCGGGGTCCGCGTCCCAGCGCCAGAGGACGCCATGGGCCAGACGGCCGGGGCCTTCGGCGTCACCGAACCCCTCCATCACGCGTCGATGGACCTGCTGGAGGTCGGCAAGGTCGCGCAGGACATCGGGAGAAATCAAGTTGGGAGCGAGGCGGCTCAGGTGCATGCCTGTTCCTTGAGGCTGGGCAGAAGGTCGGAGGTGAGAGGCACGAAGTCCGTACGGACGTAGCGGGGGGCGAACTTCCGATCGCCCCAGGCGAAGGAGACAGGGTGGTCGTACCGCAGGTGGGCGCTCGGGCCCGGCTCGCTGTCGCAACTGATCCGGAGCATCTGCGGCTTGCCCTCATCGGCGTCGCGGCGCGCTTTTTGGACGATCCGCCCTCGCCGTTCGAGCCATACGTGCTTCCTGACCGCCTCCGCGGCGGACAGGTCCGTCAGCCCCAGAAACAGGTCCGGCGGGGCGGCGAACGCCTTCCGTCCGAGGAAGAGAGGAAACACCGGCTTGCCGAGGCCCTCCACCGCCTGCTCGATGTGCTCCGCTGAACCCTCCAGTGCCACGAGGAAGCACGCGTCGGCGAGATAGTGCCGCTCGGAGACGATGGTCCGGGATGACCTGCCGTCGGTGGTGGGCACGTTCTGGGTGGTGTGATAGTCGCGCTCCACCTGCCCCTCACGGTCGCAGCGGATGGCCATGCCGAAGGCGGCCAGGTGCCTGATGTCTCCGTCACGAGGTATTCCGAGCGCGGCGGCCAGCAGGCCGACGATGCCCGACTTGCTGGGTTCGGTGCCGGTGTCACGGCGCTCGAAACGGGACCGCACTCCCCACGACTGGAGCGGCGCGTCGATGCCGAGCAGGAGCGTCGCGGTGCTCATGCCAATGCCCCGGTGATGTCGTCGACCAGCTCGGTCACCGTACGGACCTGCGTCAGATCGGTGTCCACCTTGGCGTCGACGGAGAGAAGCCGGGTGGCGACGATGTTCTCGTCTCCGTAGGCGGTGGCGATCCGGTCGAACTGGCTCAGGAACGCGTCGGCGGAGGCCTGAATGATGCCCTTCTGGAAGGTGCCCTTGACCGGGTCGGCGAAGGCGTTCGCCAGGTTCCAGACACCGTGCCGGCGGACGACGGCGAGGATCAGCGAGGGCGGGTTGTGCGCGGCCATCGAGTTCTGCTTGCCGGTGGGGATCGCGTGGATGAACGCCTGGAGCCAGGCACGGGCCGCGTTGTGCACCAGGTCGGGATCTTCCGGCAGGTTCTTGCTGAACTGCGCCAGGTCCAGATTGGCGTAGCGGTAGTAGCAGGCCGCGTTGAACTCGACGGTCCCGATCATGTCCGCGCCGCTGTCACCATCTTGCTGGAGGTCGTCGACGGCGGTGAAGTAGTCGTACTCACCGGCGACCGCGTGGGTGGAGATGGCGTGAGCGACCTGGCTGGCCGCGTCCACGCTGAAGTTCTTGTTGTTCGCGATCATGCGTCCGAACAGGGCGATGTCGACGGCCTCGGAGGCGTCGATCAGGTCGTGCAGCCCGGCGATCTCACTCTTCTTCCTGCTCTTGGTCTTGGAGGCGCCGGTCTTCGTCTCCTTGGCCTCCTTCGTCTTCTGCGGGACGAGGGCGAGCAGCGCGTCGTAGTTGCTGTCGCAGATGTCCGCGAGGAGCTCTACGGCGTTGGAACGGAGGAAGAGCGAGTACTTGCTGTTGTTGTCCTTGTCGGTCGGCAGACCCAGCTCCTCCAGGGCCGTACCGGCGACGGTGCGTGCCTCGGCGAGGTCACGCCCCCGATCCGCGAGGAGCTCGGCCGCCTTGTCCGCGAAATCCTTGCTCCGCTTGCCGATGGTGACGCCGTAGTCGGGCAGGAGAAGGCGGGCCGACCTCTTGAGGCACTGGCTGGAGATTCGCGCCCGGCGCACGTCGCCGAAAATGGCCGACTTGGGGGCTCCGCTGTCGTCCCTGTTCAGGTTCGACGGAGCGAAGGACTGGAGGATGTGCAGTTCAATGATCATGATGTCTCCTCGTCGCCGGAGAGGCTGACGGATCGGGCGTATGCCGTACGGGCCATGCGGTCGTAGTCGCGGAGCCAGCTCAGGCGAAGGCTCTCCGCGTAAGTGAGCCCGTCGTACCGGAATCGGGTGTTCTCCCAGTTCAGGACGTCGCGAAGCAGCTGCGCGTAGTTGACGGAAATGCCGTCGAGCAGCGTGATGGCTTGGCGGAGATGGTGGTCGAGGCCCGCCCGGGGGGATCCGAGCAGGACCTTGAGGCGGGTGTCCGTAGGACAGGAGTCAACGTCGCCATGCTTCTGGGCCCTGTACGCGCCGAGGGACGCCCCGAGACTCCTATGCGTGACGGAGTGCTCACGATGCTCGGCGAAGAGCCCGGCCGTGAGGAAGACATCGGCCATCTGCTTCTCCTTGACCCAGTCCGGCAGCACGGCCAGGAGGGAGGAAGCGGCTCCGAACGTGGGAATCTGCCCCCTCGTGTAGCGGCTCAGTTCGGCTAGGGCCCCCAGGTCACCCTTGCCTCCTCTCGCCCGCACCAATGCCTTGAGAGCCCCGGCGAAGCGCTCCTCCCACTGGTCTGTCTGAGAATCGTCACTGGTCATGCGGTCGCTCCAGGGGAGGCTTTGAGTCCGGCGAGGGCTTCGCGGAGCCGGAAGGTGACGGTGCTCGCCACCTTGGCGCGGATGGCGAGGTTGCGCGTGCTGGTGGTGCCGGTGGCCAGCATCCGGTTAAGTGCGCTGGTCGCGGCAACCTCCACGGCACGGCTCCAGGACCGCTTCGCCTCCTCGTACTCTCCCCCGGCCAGGTGGTGGGCCAGGCGGTCGTACTCGGGAGTGAGGGCGGCCCAGTAACTGGCGAGCTGAACCGGCCGCCAGTCTTTTTTCTTCTCTTCCTGCAGCTCGATGCGGGTCTTGAACTCGCCACGCAGCCGCCGTGCCTGTTCGAAGAGCAGACTTCCCACCTCCTCGGCGGCCCGGAGGGCGGACTCAAGGACGGCCGCGGCCTCCGTTTCGGCGGGGTCAAGCAGACGCGCGGGCAACACGATGTCCTCGGCGGCCCAGGTGATGAGCTTGGACTGCTTGTTGACCAGGCCGTAGGCGGTGACCGGAATGAGCTGCGGCAGCTTCAGCCCTGCCGCCTTCTGCGTCTCCAGCAGCCACCCGAACGTCCTCGGGGGGACTCCGCCGCGAGGGGCGAGCGCGCCCGAACGCGCGGCCAGGGCATTGGCGCTCCGCCATAGCGCCCGTTCCCGGTCGATCCGGAGCGGCGTCACATTGTCGCTGTAGAAGGCCATGTGCTGATCGACGTTGCTGAGCTGGAAATCCTTGTGCAGGGAGTCACCGGGGCAGATGACGACCTCGCCGATCGCGACGCTTCCGTCCTCGTCCTGCGTACGGCGAAGCCAGACCCGGCGCGACTGCCAGGTGAGCAGGTCGGTCCATCCTCTCGGCACAGCCGCCTTGCGGGGCATGGCCGAAAGCTGCGGACGCTCCCACACGGGAGCGTCGCGGGTCGAGGTACCCATCGGCCTACGACGGCCGGGCTCGTACGCGGGAAGATTGAGCATGAGGCTCTCGAAGACCGTCGCACCTCTCACGAGGAAGACCGCTCCACGGGCGCAGGGCGCGGCGGTCGACGACTTGTCCGGTGACACACCCGGGGTCTTGGTCCCGCCGAGGTCGAAAGCATGCACGGTGACCAGCCAGCGGAAGGCTTCCGCGGGGGTGAGCGTCACACGGACGTCCGACGTCGTATGGTCAAACAGGGTGACGTTGTTCCCGGACGATTTGTAGGGCACCAGCAACGCCGCCGACTTGGGCTCGGCCGTCGCGAGCTCGCGGCACTGGTAGAACGGCTCATCCCCGAACAGGTCGAACCTGTGCCTCCACCGCTCCAGATAGTCGACGATCTTCTCGACGGGGAACTTCCTGGCCTGCCAGATCTGTGTCCAGGCATCACCGTTAACAGGCCCGAGCGCCCGATGGAGCACGGCGAGGGCCAGCCGGTAGAGGGCCGCCGTCATCGTGGGGGAGTCTCCCCCAAGCCCCGGCAACTCGTCCGCCCGGGTGAACAGGTCCACCAGAGAGACTTCTTCATCTCGGCCGAGGATGGGAACGCACCGCTGATCGATCGGATTGAATGAATTCATGCCTCTGTTTTCAAGGAGTCATGGATAAGAAAAGAACGATCTACCTCGGCAGGTTAGGGAGGTCCGGCACGAAGAGCCTTCGAAAATGCCGAACCACTCTGCCCGCTTGACCCGCCACCTCCACCGCTGTATAGATCAGCACCAACCCCCGTGGGGGTGTGGACCAGAGTCGTGGATCGCGCACGTACCAGAATCCGAACGCGCCCCGCAGCGCGGGGGTTTTACGAGGGAGCCTTCGCTCCTCCCGTCGTCCTGCTCGCCTGGAGTCCGAGAATCTCGTCGTACGTGACCTCGTAGCTCCCGATCTGAGCCCGGCCCCCGCTGAGGACGAGGGCTCTGTGGTCGCGGAGCCAAGACGTCCACCGCCAGGCCGGGCAGGGGTCTCGGTCGAACAGTTCCCTGACGAACGCGATCGGTGTGGACACCGACAGCGACGACTGAACGAGGGCTTGCTCCACCCTGCGGTTGGGACTCTTGTTCAACGAGAAGGCATCGCCACCCGTGACCGGGCGGACGACGCCTTCGCTCACTTCCTCCAGAAGGACGATGCTCACAGATGGCATGCCCAGGCGGGTCACCTGCGAGTCCTTCTCCTCGTTCTCGGCGAGTTCGGTCATCAGGTGGAGCATGTCCTCGTCCGGGCCGGGGACGCATCGGTTGCCGGCCAGCAGTTCCTCGGCGTCGAGCTTGCTCTCTTCCTCCTCGACCGCCACCGCGTAGGCGTCAACGTCCGCCGGGCGCAGGTTAGGCGGCAAGGCCCCGCCGTAGACCTCCTCGGTCAACGTACGGATATCGCCAGGTAGGTTGATCTCCGCGCGTCCCTTGTCCCGAAGGTTCTTCAATGCGTACCAGGACGCGATGAGCAGCCGGGAGCCGTAAACCATCGTGCTCCCCATCGGAAAGGCGACCGGATCGACACCCGTCACGCCGGTGACGACAAGCCTGGGGACGACGAAGCCACGCCTTGCTTCCAGTGCACGATCGTGGCGGTGCAGGCGACCGGCCCGCTGGAGAAGGAGGTCGACGGGGGCGTGGTCGGTGACCATGAGATCGAAATCGATGTCGAGACTCTGCTCGACCACCTGGGTGGCGATGACGATCTTCCTTTTGGGGCGTCTCCCCTTCTTCCCGAACAGCCGCAGCACCTTCCGTTCCAACTCGTGCCGCCGGGCGTGCGGGAAACGCGCGTGAAAGAGGATCAGATCCCTCTTCGGGACCCCCGCCGCACGTAACGCCTCGTAGAGCGACTGTGCCCGGCCCACCGTGTTGCGGATCACCGCCACACACCCGCCATCGGCGGTCACCGTGGCCAGCCAGCGGGCCAACTCCTCGTCGCTGTCGTACGCGTGGCTGAAGTCGAGGGTGACCGGACTGTCCTGCGGCGGATCCGGCTGGCGGAAACTCAACGCGGTGGCCGTGCCCCAGCTCACCAGCGGGTACGGCGCCTTGTTCGGCTCTTCCGGCTCAGCGGTGGAAAGGCCCTCCCTACCGGCGCCTCGCTGCCAGGCCCTCATCAGTTCCAGCCGCCGACGAGACGGGAGGGTGGCGGACAGCAGCACCACCGGGACACCCTGATGACCCAACCACTCAAGGACCCGGTCGAGGATCGTGGACATGTAGAGGTCGTAGGCGTGCACCTCGTCGATCACGACCACCTTGCCGGACAGCCCGAAGTGGAGGACGGCGTTGTGCCGGATCCGCAACCCGGCACGGAGGATCTGGTCCACGGTGCCCACCCCGCAGGGAGCGAGAAGCCCTCTCCATCGGGCCGTGAACCACCGAGAGGCCGTCACGTCCACACCGGTGTTGCCGGCCGCCTTCCGGCCCTCTTGGGCGTGGACGTCGGACGGGTTGATCTGCGCGCGAACACGGGGATCGTCCTGCGCGAGCAGCTTGAGAAACTCGTCGTTGAGCCCGGCCGCACCGTGAACGAGGTGGAGGAGCGCGTCCGAAGCCGAGTGCAGGCCGAGGAAGATCTGCAGTCGATCGAGCATCTGGTTGCTGGTCGCCTGGGTCGGGAGAGCGAAGAAGAAGCCGCTCAGCCCGAGCCTCCGGGTCCACTCGGCCACGGCGTACTGCGCGATCTCGGTCTTCCCGCCGCCCATGGCATCCTCGACGATCACGATGCCCGGCTCGTCGAACATGCCCTCACCGGCCATCTCCATGACCGTCAACTGAGCAGCGCGAGGCTGCGCATTCTTCGGCAGGAGGCCCGGAAGTGTCCGCCGAGCCGGCCGCCACCGCGCCCACCCCAGCGCGTCGATCGCCTCCTCAGCCTGTTTCCTGCTGACCTTCATGTACTCGTCGAGATCAACCTCCGCACCGACGTACGGAAACCGGGACTCGTCCGAGGCGATCCAGTCGCTGACGGCCGTCAGCCCGGTGAGGAGCACCGCGTCTGGAACGTCCGGCTTCCAGCCGGACAGCGACATGTCGTCGATCCCCAGGTGCTCCGCGAGCTCCCCGAGCAGCCGGTCACGAAGCCGAGCCCAGTCGGCACCGCCCAGCACCACCCCGTCGCCGGTGGCGTTCTTCAGCAGGTTGCGGCGTCCCTCGTTGAAGAACTCGCCGTGATGACCACCGGCCGCCACCGCGAGCAGATCCGCCGTATCAGGAGCAACCCTGAGGTGCCGAACGAGCCAGCCACGCAGGTGAACATCGGTCATCAGCCCATGGGGAACCTTCCCCTTCAGGGACTCCCAGAGCACCTGCGGAATCCGCGACGGCGCCTCTGGGGGAAGGAGGTCGTCACGCTTCATCTGCCAGCACGAACACTTGCCGATGTCGTGCGCCCCGGCGACGAACGCGATCGCCAACCTTACGGCGGGCTCCTCAACACCCCTGCCGAGCCTGTCACCGAAAGACCCCGGCAGCCCCACCTCAAGCAGCCGAAGCGCGACGTGCGCCGTATCGATCATGTGACAGATCAGCGGATGCGGGACATCCCCCTTCCCCGCCTTCCCCCAGACCCAGCGCATCGCCCCTCCCACAGGTAGCCGAACCCATGACCACGTGCGGGAGACCGTATTGCCCGGCACCGACATTTCCGGGTCCAGAGCGACCCGTACGCCGAAAGAGGCCACGGTGATCCACGCGACCATCCAGAATCAGCAGATCGCCTGGCCTCCCCCACCAACTACGATCAAGATCGGCGGCTCCTGCCGAATGCACTTGATAAAAATCGAGCCTCACGCCCGTAAATCCGCAGGGCACGAAGTGTCGGCCCCGCACACGCGGGGGTGGTCCCGTGTAGCTGCCCGGCTCAGCGCCGCCCGCGGTGTCGGCCCCGCATACGCAGGGGTGGTCCTGGGAAGTCCGTGAGGGTGGACTGCCAGGTGCCGTCGGCCCCGCACGCGCGGGGGTGATCCGTGCGCCAAGACGACCAGCTCGATCTGGCCGTAGTCCGTCCCGCACGCGCGGGGGTGATCCGGTGGCGATGGAGCTCGCCGCGCTCTCCCATCCGTCCGTCCCGCACGCGCGGGGGTGATCCCTGGATCAACATGACCCAGTACGTGTCTCCTGGGTCCGTCCCGCACGCGCGGGAATGATCCCGGCCAAACCATAACGCCACGGTCCAGGCCAACGTCCGTCCCGCGCAAGCGGGAGCATAATCCACCTGCACCAGTCGCAGGCTGCGAGGGATACGGAAGCATCGCCCGCGTCAGGCGACCTCGACGGTGATGGTGTGCCAGCCGGTGGCGCCGTCCGGGGCGATGGGGACGCGGTCGCCGGTCTGGGTGTAGCCGGTGGCGTCGGTGGCGCGGACCTCGATGGTGTGGCTGCCGGGGGTGGCGTCCCAGTCGTCGAGGACCCACTGGCGCCAGGTGTCGGCGGTGGGGGCCTCGGCGAGGCGGGCCTGGCGCCACCGGCCCCGGTCGACACGGACCTCGACCGCGTCGACGCCCTTGTGCTGGGCCCAGGCGACGCCCGCGACGACGGTCTTCCCCGCCGGGACGGTCGCGCCGTCCCTGGGCAGGTCGATGCGCGACTCCGTCTTGATCGGCCCCTTGGCGGACCAGCCCCTGGGGGTCCAGTACGCCTCGTCCCGGTCGAAGCGGGTGACCTTGATGTCGGTGACCCACTTGGTGGCCGAAACGTAGCCGTAGAGCCCGGGGACGACCTGGCGGACCGGGAAGCCGTGGTCGACGGGGAGCGGCCGGCCGTTCATGCCGAAGGCGAGCAGGGAGTCGCGGCCGTCCATGACGACGTCGACCGGGGTCCCGGCGGTCCAGCCGTCGGCGGAGGTGCTGAGCAGCATGTCCGCGTCCTTCTGGACGCCCGCGTCGCGCAGCACCCCGGCCAGGCTGACGCCCAGCCAGCGGGCGTTGCCGATGTAGGGGCCGCCGACCTCGTTGGAGACGCAGCAGAGCGTGACGTCGGCCTCGACCACGGCGCGTTTCATCAGGTCGGCGAAGGTGAGCTCCACGGGCCTGTCGACCATGCCGTGGATGGTGAGGGTCCAGTCGCGCGGGTCGACCTGGGGGACCATCAGGGCGGTGTCGACCCGGTAGAAGTCGTTGTTGGGGGTGACGAACGGCGACAGGCCCTCGATCCTGAGGTCGACCCCGGCGGGCAGCGCGGGGAGGGGCTTCGCGGGCCGGGGCAGCGCGACGGCGCCGCGCGCCGCGCTCACCTCGGCCTGTCCCGAGAGCGCGCGCCCGGCCAGTCCCGCCACCCCGGCGAGGGCCACGCCGCCGACCGCCCCGGTCAGCAGGCCCCGGCGGTCGAAGGCGCGCAGGTCGTTCCCCGCCCGCATGACGGGCGGTGTCGACGGATCAGGGTGCTCCCCGGTCGCCGGAGGGGCCTCGGGCGAGACCAGCCGCAGGCGCGTCGGCCCGGTGTCGTGCGCGGCCCCCGCCGCGCCCACGGCACCGGACACGCCTCCGTACGAGACGGCCGGGTCATCGGCGGGTACGAGGGTCCGGCGGACGAGCCATCGCAGGGCGAGCATGCCGACACCGACCCCGGCCAGCGTCGGGACGACGTCCATGAGCCCGGAGCCGGGGCGGGTCAGCACGGCGGCGACGCCGATGAGGCCGAACACGGCCAGGCCGGCCAGCCCGTACCGGAGGTCGCGGACGGCCGCCCTTCCCAGCGCGGCGGCGACGGCGGCCAGGATCAGCAGGATCCCGGCGAGCAGCACGGTCTTGTCGCTCTCGCCGAAGGTCCGGATCGCCCACTCCTTCAGCGGAGCCGGGGTGAGGTCGACAACGGCGTTGCCGACCGCGACGACCGGGAAGGCCGCGGGTTTCACCAGGCCCGCGACGAGCAGCGACACCCCCACCGCGACCGCGCCGGACACCAGGCCGATCAGCGCCGAGGCCCACGAGGGCATGCGCCTGTTGCTCTGCATGCCCCCGACGCTACGCCCATAAGGGACCGCAGGTTCTTACGCCCCGATTACAGCCCTGGCCGGACGCCCGCTCACCTCCGTACGGGTCCCCGCGACCACCCGCCACCGCCGGGAGAAAAACGGATGATCACTTCCTCCGGACCGGGCCGGGAGATGCTCCACGAACGTGCCTCAGGGCGAGCCGGCACCCTACGGGCCGACCCCGGGCCGGAGAAGTCGAGCGACCGCTCCGGCCGGGAAGCGGGCCGGTGAGGTCAGGCGATCACTTCGGCGATGATCGGGGCCAGCGCGCGGAAGGCGCGGCCGCGGTGGCTGATGGCGTCCTTCTCCGCCGCGGACAGCTCGGCGGTGGTCCGGGTCTCGCCCTCGGGGACGAGGATCGGGTCGTAGCCGAAACCGCCGCTGCCACGCGGAGCGTCGATGATCACGCCGTGCAGGGCGCCCTCGGTCACCCGCTCCTCCCCCGACGGGAGTGCCAGCGCCGCCGCGCACGCGAAGTGCGCGCCCCGGTGCCCCTCGGGCACGTCGGAGACCTGTGCGAGCAGCAGGTCAAGGTTGGCCTGGTCGTCGCCGTGCCTTCCCGACCAGCGGGCGGAGAAGATGCCGGGCATGCCGTTCAGGGCGTCGACGCAGAGGCCGGAGTCGTCGGCGATCGCGGGCAGGCCGGACTGCCGGGCGACCGCGTGCGCCTTGAGCAGGGCGTTCTCGGCGAAGGTCAGGCCGGTCTCGGCGACGTCGCCGATCTCGGGGAACTCCTCGAGCCCGACGATCTCCACCGGGATCGAGGCGTCGGCCAGGATCCGGCGCAGCTCGGCGATCTTCCCGGCGTTCCGGGTGGCGAGGACGACACGCGGCACGCTCATGCCAGTGCCTCCCGCTGGAGGCGGGTGAGCTCGGCGCACCCGGCCGCGCCCAGGTCGAGCAGCTCGTCGAGGGCGGCGCGGTTGAACGGCTTGCCCTCGGCGGTGCCCTGGACCTCGACGAACTCGCCGGAGCCGGTCATCACCACGTTCATGTCCGTCTCGGCGGCGACGTCCTCGGTGTAGCAGAGGTCGAGCAGCGCCGTGGAGCCGACGACGCCGACGGAGACGGCCGCGACCGAGTCGATCAGCGGGTCTCCGCCGCACATCTTGCGCTTGCGCATCCACGCGACCGCGTCGACCAGTGCCACGTACGCTCCGGTGATGGCGGCGGTGCGGGTGCCGCCGTCGGCCTGGAGCACGTCGCAGTCGATGACGATCGAGTTCTCGCCCAGCGTCTTGTAGTCGACGCAGGCGCGCAGGGAGCGGCCGATCAGGCGGGAGATCTCGTGCGTACGGCCGCCGATCTTGCCGCGGACCGACTCGCGGTCGTTGCGGGTGTTCGTGGCGCGCGGCAGCATGGCGTACTCGGCCGTGATCCAGCCCTGACCGCTGCCCCGGCGCCAGCGCGGCACGCTGTCCTGCACGGAGGCGGCACAGAGCACCTTGGTGCCGCCGAACTCGACGAGCACCGAACCCTCGGCGTGCGCGAGCCAGTCACGGGTGATGGTGACGGGGCGGAGTTGATCGGGAGAACGTCCATCTGCACGAGCCATGAAACTCACCCTAGGTCATACCGGGCCCCGCTCCGTGCGAGTTCCATCCGCCCGCCGAACCCGCCGCGGGAGGCGTCCTCCAGGACGCGGTCACGGTCGTTCCAGGGCACCAGATGCGTGAGCACCAGGGTGTCCACGTCCGCCTTGGCCGCGTGCTCGGCCGCCTGGCGGCCGTTCAGGTGCAGACCGTCGGGCAGGCCCGGCTTGTCGATGTGCGACGCCTCGCACAGGAGCACGTCGACGCCCGAGGCGAGCTTGACCAGTTCGGCGCTCTCACCGGTGTCGCCGGAGTAGGCCACCGAGCGCCCGCCGTGCGAGACCCTGAACCCGTAGGTCTCCACGGGGTGGTTCACCAGCGCCGCCGTCACCTCGAACGGGCCAACCTCGAACGTCCCCGGCGTCAGCCCCACGAAGTCGAAGGCCGTGTCGAGCGGTGGCTCGTCCGGCATCGCGTAGGCGGAGTTCAGCCTCCTGCGCGCGTCGGCGGGCGCGTACACCGGTATCCGGGGCAGCGGGCCCTGCGGAGAATAGGTGCGGACCACGTGGTACGGGCACATGTCGAGGCAGTGGTCGGCGTGCAGATGCGACAGGCAGATCGCGTCCACGTCGTACAGGCCTATGTACTTCTGGAGCGCGCCGAGCGCGCCGTTCCCGAAGTCGAGCAGCATGCGGAACCCCTCCGCCTCCAGCAGATAGCAGGAGGAAGGGCTGTCAGGCCCGGGGAAACTCCCCGAGCATCCAATGATCGTCAGTTTCACGGCGGCCTCCTACGGTTACTGTGCGGCGCCGCGTGTCACGGCGCGGGCGCCGGTGGCCGGTATCCGCCCCCCTTCGTCCGCCGATCTCCGGCGCTCCCCTACAGAGCGCCCGAGCACCGTCACACGCGATGCCCGTTGTTCGGGACATCCCCTACTACCGCCACTTCGACCGCCTGGATCTCCGGTCCGAGAAACCGTCGTCCGAGGTCGGCGAAGAGGCCCGCGTCACCGGTGGCGCGGAAACGGTGCCTGGGCGCGCCCCCTACGGCGGCCAGGCTCCGGTCGTGCAGGACGCGGTAGACGTCCTTGGCCGTCTCGTCGGCGCTGGACACCAGCGTGACGCCGTCTCCCACCACATAGGAGATCGGCCCGGCGAGGAGCGGGTAGTGCGTACATCCCAGGATCAGCGTGTCGCACCGGTCGGCGAGCACCGGCTCCAGGTATTCGCGGATGACGTCGATGAGCTCGTCGCTCATCGTCTCCCCCCGCTCGACGAACTCCACCAGGCGCGGCGCCGCCACCCCGGTCAGCCAGACGTCGGGAGCCGCGGCGAACGCGTCCTGGTACGCCATCGACTCGATCGTGGCCCTGGTCCCGATCACCCCGACCCTGCCGTTGCGGGTGGCGCGCACGGCACGGCGCGTCGCGGGCTGGATCACCTCGACGACCGGGACGTCGTAGCGCTCCCGGGCGTCGCGGAGCACGGCCGCGCTGGCGCTGTTGCACGCGATCACCAGCATCTTGACGTCGTGCTCGACGAGGTGGTCCATCACCTCCAGCGCGTAGGCGCGAACCTGCGCGATGCTCTTGGGGCCGTACGGCTGCCTCGCCGTGTCGGCCACGTAGAGGATCGGCTCGTTGGGCAACTGGTCGATGATCGCCCGGGCCACCGTGAGACCACCGACACCACTGTCAAAGATTCCAATGCTCGCTTGCGACACAGTTCCCAAGGCTAGGCGACCTGGGACGACCGATCACGGTAAGAATCCTCACAACGCCGATTACCAGCTCAGCCATGTATTTTTCGTAACATCCAGCCACACGGGGTGCCGCCGGGGACCACGGCGCCGTACGAAGTCCTGCGAGCCCTGCGGCGCCGCACGACGCCCTGCCGGGTCCTGCGGCGCCACACGACGCCGGGGGTCGTCCGTGGGGACGCGGCCAGGACGTCAGCCCCGCCCGACGCGGGCCAGCTGGCGGGACTGGGCGACCAGGCGTCCGGTGGAGTCCCAGACCTCGACGTCCTCGTCGAACCAGCCGTCGCTGATCAGGCGGCCTCCGGCGATGAGGGTGAGCCAGCCGGGGGCCGGCAGGGCGCGCAGGTGCCAGGTGAGGTCGACCGTGGGTGCCCAGCCGCGCTCTCCGGCGGAGAAGACCACCGGCGGGAGGGCGTCCACGGCCAGCGCCAGCACGTACGGGTCGGGGTCCTGCGGCTCGGCCAGCCGGAAGTAGGCGCGGGCCTCGGGCCTGCCGGTGGGCCTGCCGTCGAGCCAGCCGATGGTGGGAGGGTCGAAGGCCAGCTCCATCTGGGCGTTGAGCGTCATGTTCGACTCGGCCTTGGGAGCGGGCAGCGAGACGCACCGCTCGATCGGCGGCATCGCCACCGAGGGCTCGTCCGTCCAGTCGGGGGCGGCGTCTCCGAGGGTCGCGGTCGTGACGAGCCCCTCGATGAAGGACTTGCCGTCCTGGACCAGGGTCGCCCGGGTCATCGTGGCGGTGCGGCCGGTCTTGACCTGCTCCAGGCGCACCTGCGCGGGACCGGGCCTGGCCGCGCGCAGGAACTGGACACCCGTGGTCACCGGATGCTCGTGGGGAGAGGCGTCAACGACCGCGCGCAGCAGCACGGCCATCAGGTAACCGCCGTTGAGGGGGCCGCCGATCGAGTATCCGGTGTCGAGGCACACGTCGTAGGTGGTCTCGTCCACCCTGATGGCCGCTGTCGCCTCGTCGAACTTCGTCATCCACGCTCCCGAACCTTGTTCTAGAGAGGCCACTTTACCCATTCCGTGCGACCTTCGCTCCCCCGGCCCCGGATGGCCCGCCCGCCGGGGTCGAATCGGCCCCGCACGACCCATCCTCAGAAGCCGAGCCGACCTCGCGCAGCCCACCCCGCAAAAGCCGAGCCGGCCTCGCACAGCCCACCTCAAAAGCCGAGCTGGCCTCGCATAACCCGTCAGCCGGAACCGGACCGGCCCCGCACCCACGAAATCGAATCCGGCCGGGACGGCCGGGGTCCGCGGGAAGAACAGGGGGCGGAGATGCGGAAGAAACGGCAGCGACCTGCGGGAATAGGGCGACAAAGCCGACAATGGTCCATAAAGCACTGTTGAGCAGTGGTTGATCCCGCTTAGATGCACCAATCACATAGTTAGTTCAATGCAAGCGGGTTGCTAGCAATGTGCACTAACTTCTCCCTATCCGCTAAGTCCACCTTGTGAGTGATCATGCCTGCCAACAATCCCCCCGACCAGTCGCCCACGCCGGGTCAGAACCCCGACAGGACGATCGCCTACCGATGGAACGAGGGCGCGCAGCACAACGACCAGCCGCACACACAGGCCTATCCGCAGAACGGCCAGCCCGGATATCCCCAGCCTTCCGGCGGCTACCAGCAGGGGCAGCCCTACCCGCAGCAGGGCCTGCCCTACCCGCAGCAGCAGAACCCCCAGCAGGGCTACCAGCAGCAGCCGCAGCAGCCGTACGGCCAGCAGGGCTACGGACAGCAGGCCGGACAGCAGGGCTACGGACAGCAGGGTCAGCAGGGCTACGGCCAGCAGCCCGGTCAGCCGTACGGCCAGCAGCAGCCCGGCTACCAGCAGCAACAGCAGCAGAACTACGGCCAGCAGGCGTACGCGCAGCAGGGCGGGAACTGGCAGCAGGGTCCCGACTTCCTGAGCGCCGGGCCGCCGGCCGGGCCTCCCGCCCGCAAGGGCGGTAAGGGCTGGCTGCTCGCGGCGATCGCCGCGCTGGTCGTGGCCCTCGTGGGCGGCGGCGGTTTCTTCGCGATCAACCTGCTCAGCGGCGGCGGCGCGCAGCCGCACGACGTGCTGCCCGGCAACGCCATCGGCTACGTGCGCCTCGACCTCGACCCTGCCGCGAACCAGAAGGTGGCGCTGTTCACCATCGCCAGGAAGTTCACGACCACCAAGGACTCCTTCACCGGCGAGGACCCGCGCCAGGCGATCTTCAACCTGTTCAAGAAGGACGCCGACAGCCTCGGCAAGATCGACTACGCCGCCGACGTCGAGCCGTGGCTCGGCGTCCGCGCCGGCGTGGCCGCACTGCCCCCGGCCAAGACCGGTGCCGCGCCCGGCGTCGTGGTGGCCGTCCAGGTCACCGACCAGGACAAGGCCAAGGCGGGCATCGCCAAGCTGATGGGCGAGGAGAAGTACGGCATCGCGTTCCGCGAGGACTACGCGCTGCTCACCGTCACCCAGGCCGAAGCCGGCAAGGCCGCCGCGGCCGAGCCGCTGTCGGGGAACGCGAACTTCTCCGACGACCTGAGCGCCCTCGGTGAGACCGGCGTCCTCTCCTTCTGGGCGGACGCGGGCAAGATCGCGGGAATCGCTCCGGAGCTGGCGGCCCAGGACCCCACCGCCCTCGCCCAGATCAAGAACGTCCGCGTGGCGGGCGCCCTTCGCTTCGACGGCGAGTACGTCGAGCTCGCGGGCATCAGCCGCGGCGCCGAGAGCCTGGACATGGGCACCCCCGAAACCTCCAAGATCGGCACACTTCCGGCCTCCACCGCCGGCGCGATCTCGATCTCCGGTCTCGGCGAGGTGATCGGCAAGCAGTGGGCGCAGCTCATGAAGTCGGCCGACCAGGCCGCGGGCGGCGGTGTCCAGCAGTTCACCGACCAGGCCAAGCAGAGGTACGGCCTGGCGCTCCCCGACGACCTGGTGACGCTGCTCGGCAAGAACATCACCCTCGCCATCGACTCCGGCGGCCTCAACACCAGCCAGCCGAAGTTCGGCGCGAAGATCGTCACCGACCCGGCCAAGGCGCAGGAGGTCGTCGGCAAGATCGAGAAGTTCCTCGCGGACTCCGGGACGGCCGTCCCGCAGCTCGCCAAGGTCCCCGGCGACGGCGTCTTCGTCCTGGCCAGCGCGCAGGACTACGCCGCCCTGCTCAACAAGGACGGCACCCTGGGCGACAGCGAGACCTTCCAGCTCGCGATCCCCAACGCCGGCGAGGCGACCTTCGCCCTCTACGCAGACCTGGACAAGGTGGAGAACCTCTATCTCAGCGGCCTCCAGGGCGAGGACAGGGCCAACCTCCAGGTGCTCCGCGCCGTGGGCATGAGCGGCACCCAGTCGGGCAGCGAGGCGTCCTTCTCGCTGAGGCTCCTGTTCAACTGACCGACCTGATCCACCCGATCCACCTGGCTCCCTGATCCTGTTCGGTCAGGCCTCCCCAGATCCCCGGCCGGGCTCCGGCCCGCCGGGGATCCTCCCGGCCAGGGAACGGCGGAGGGCGGGCGTCCCACCGGGACGCCCGCCCTCCGCCGTCGACATGTCGTCCGCCGTCGCGGCCTCCCCGCGACCCCGATCCCGTCACGGCGAGAAGCCCCGGAGATCGCCCTTTCCCGGATGCGGTTCAGGCCCAGAGCTGGCCTTCGAGCCGCTCCTCGGCCTCGTCCAGCGTCCCCTCGTAGGCGCCGGTGGACAGGTACTTCCAGCCGCCGTCCGCGACAACGAACACGATGTCGGCCCGCTCGCCCGCCTTGACGGCCTTGGCCGCCATGCCGAGCGCGGCGTGCAGGGCCGCTCCGGTGGAGACCCCGGCGAAGATGCCCTCCCCGGCCAGCAACTCCCGGGTGCGCCGCAGCGCGTCGGCCGAGGAGACCGAGAAACGCGTGGTGAGGACGTCGGCGTCGTACAGCTCGGGGATGAAGCCCTCGTCCACGTTGCGCAATCCGTACACCAGCTCGCCGTACCGCGGCTCGGCGGCGACGATCTTCACGTCCGGGACGCGCTCGCGCAGGAACCTGCCGACGCCCATCAGGGTGCCCGTGGTGCCCAGGCCGGCCACGAAGTGGGTGACGGACGGCAGGTCCTCCAGGATCTCCGGCCCCGTCGACTCGTAGTGCGAGCGCCAGTTGGCCGGGTTGCCGTACTGGTAGAGCATCACCCAGTCGGGGTTCTCCTCCGCCAGGCCCTTGGCCACCCTGACCGCCTCGTTGGAGCCGCCCGCCGCGGGCGAGGAGATGATCCGCGCCCCCCACATGCGCAGCAGCTGGCGGCGTTCCTCGGAGGTGTTCTCCGGCATCACGCAGATCAGCTTGTAGCCCTTGAGCCTGGCGGACATCGCCAGCGAGATGCCGGTGTTGCCGCTCGTGGGTTCGAGGATCGTGCAGCCCGGCTGGAGGAGCCCGTCCTTCTCCGCCTGCTCGATCATCCACAGCGCCGGGCGGTCCTTGATCGAACCTGTCGGGTTGCGATCCTCGAGCTTGGCCCAGATCCGCACGTCCTCCGACGGCGAGAGCCTGGGCAGGCCGACCAGCGGGGTCCGGCCGACCGATTCGATCAGTGAGTCAAAACGCATGGTGTACGGCTTCCGCCTCGGGTTGACCTTGTGGTGACAGACCTTTGCCTCGCGGTGACAGCCTTGGAACCGCGGCGTACGCCGCCCGCCCCGCGGGACCTCGCCGGATCTCGCGGGAGATCACGAGGTCTCGCGGGACGGGCGGCGCCGCACGGCTAGCGGGAGCCGCCGGCCACGGCGGGCAGGACGGTGACCGTGTCGCCGTCGGCGACCGGCGTCTCCAGCCCGCCCAGAAAGCGGACGTCCTCGTCGTTCAGGTAGACGTTCACGAAGCGGCGCAGCGCGCCCTTGTCGACCAGGCGCTCCCTCAGCCCGGGATGCCGGGCCTCCAGATCGCCGATGAGCTCCTCGAGCGTGGCGCCCTTGGCGTCGACGGCCTTGGCACCGTCGGTGTAGGTGCGCAGGATGGTCGGAATGCGAACCTCGATGGCCATCGCGGGTCAATCTCCTTGCGTCGTCATGGGAGTAAAGCCCACCGGATCAGAACACCGGCGAGCACCGGAGGATTCCAGGAAAACCGGTCAGCGACAGTCGTAGACGACGACGGAGGGCGTGTGCGCGAACAGGAAGTTCTGTACAGGCGCGACACCCGCGTGCCGTGCCCGGGGGCCGGGACGCGAGAGCACGACGTCCTCCTGGCTCGGGGCGACGGTCAGCATGCTCGCCAGTTTACCCAAAGGGGCCATTCACCTCACGGCCGTACCGGACACCGATGCCGTACGAACCCGGGACGCCACCCGGCACGGACATCCGGACGCCCGGAAAGGGGCGCCGGACATGAGACCCGGACGCCCGAAAAGGGCCCCCGAGCATGAGACCCGGACGCCCGGAAAAGGACCCGGCCATGAGACCGGGACGGTGACGGTCACCCGGAGGTGATCGTCACCTCCTCCTCGCTCACGACGCCGTCGACGATCCGGTACGAGCGGAACTCGGCCTTCTCCCCCAGTTCCTCCCGGGTGGAGACCAGCACGTAGTGGGCGTTCGGCTCGGAGGCGTAGGAGATGTCGGTGCGGGAGGGGTAGGCCTCGGTGGCGGTGTGGGAGTGGTAGATGATCACCGGCTCCTCGTCGCGGTCGTCCATCTCCCGCCAGACGCGCAGCTGCTCCAGCGAGTCGAACCGGTAGAACGTCGGCGACCGCTCGGCGTTCTCCATCGGGACGAACCGTTCGGGGGAATCGGAGCCGACCGGCCCGGCGACCACGCCGCAGGCCTCGTCGGGGTGATCCGCCCGAGCGTGCGCGATGATCCTGTCAGCCAGTTCCCGAGAGATCGTGAGCATGACTGGAAGTTACCAAAGGGCGCGGACCAGGGTGTCCTGGAGGTAGGTCAGCCAGTCGTAGATGACGTACGCCGGATAGCGGGGGTCGCTCTCCGACATGTCGGCGATCTCGTCGTGCACCTCCTCGGTCACCTCCAGCCGGGTGCCGAGCGCGAGCCGCACGTCGTTCAGCGCGCGCATCCACGCCTGCGCCTGCTCCCTGGTCAGCTCGACCCGGCCGGGCTCGGCGCTGTCGAGCATCGTCTTGGCGTCGGCCCGCTTGCCCTCGCGCAGCGTCGCCTCGGTGTATCTGCGGAACTCGGCGGCCGCCTCGCCGTCCTCGTACGCCGAGGGGAACAGCCGGGCCAGCACCGGGTCGTCGGACTGCTCGGAGGCGCCGATGCCGAGCGCCTTCTCCAGGGGGTCGTCACCCGTCTCCCCCGGCTCGATCAGGCCCAGGATCTGGGTGACCAGGGAGCGCAGGATCGACACCTCGGCGGCGTCGAAACCCGTGATCACGCCGCCCTCGCGGCCCGGTTTGAACCCCGAACTCATCTCTCGCCCACCATTCCTCGCGGACTCCGCCCGAGATCCGCCCGCCACCCGTCACCCGGCCGTCGCTCCGCGCCCGAGCGCCCCGTACCCGAAGGCCTCGAGGTACCCGAAGGCCTCGAGCCCGGCCGCCCGCCGGGTGGCGACGAGCGACGCCGGGCCGCCCGCGCGCTCACGAATCCCGCTGGACGGTGGCCCACAACCCGTACGAGTGCATGATCTGCGCGTCGCGCTCCATCTCCTCGCGGGTGCCGCTGGAGACCACGGCCTTGCCCTTGTGGTGCACGTCGAGCATCAACTTCTCCGCCTTCTCCTTGGAGTATCCGAAAACGGACTGGAAGACGTACGTCACATAGGACATCAGATTGACCGGGTCGTTCCAGACGATCGTCAACCATGGCAGATCGGGCCTTACGTCGATTGACGGACGCTCGACCTCCGTTGGAGCGGTGCTACCCACATTCACCAGTCTGCCCTACCCCGGGCTTAGTCTTCGACTCGTGACAAAGAGCATGAGCACCGCGTTGCTTACCGATCACTATGAGCTGACGATGTTGGAGGCGGCACTGAGAAGCGGGGCCGCCTCCAGGCGGGCGGTCTTCGAGGTGTTCGCGCGCCAGCTGCCCGGCGGGCGGCGCTACGGGGTCGTGGCGGGAACCGGCCGGGTGCTGGACGCGCTGGAGTCCTTCCGCTTCGAGGAGGAGTCCCTGGCGTTCCTGCGGGACAACGAGGTGATCGACGAGCCCACCTTGGAGTTCCTCGCCGGATACCGGTTCTCCGGGAACGTGGACGGCTACGCCGAGGGCGAGTGCTACTTCCCCGGTTCCCCGATCATGACGGTGGAGGGCACGTTCGCCGAGGCCGTGCTGCTGGAGACCGTGATCCTGTCGATCCTCAACCACGACTGCGCGATCGCCACCGCCGCCACGCGCATGATCCGCGCGGCCGGGACGAGGCCCCTCATCGAGATGGGCTCGCGGCGCACCCACGAGGCGGCGGCCGTGGCCGCGGCGCGGGCCGCCTACCTCTGCGGGTTCTCCTCCACCTCCAACCTCATGGCCGGCCGCGAGTACGACATACCGACCGCCGGGACCGCCGCCCACGCGTTCACCCTGCTCCACGACTCCGAGGAGCAGGCCTTCCAGGCCCAGATCGCCTCTCTCGGCCCCGGCACCACGCTGCTCGTCGACACCTACGACGTGGCCCAGGCCGTACGGACCGCGGTGGAGCTCGCCGGGCCCTCCCTCGGAGCGATCCGCCTCGACTCCGGCGACCTCGGCCAGGTCGCCCACGAGGTCCGCGAGCAGCTCGACGCGCTCGGCGCCCACAAGGCCCGGATCATCGTCACCAGCGACCTCGACGAGTACGCCATCGCCGCGCTCGCCTCCGCCCCCGTGGACGGCTACGGCGTCGGCACGTCACTGGTCACCGGCTCCGGCTCGCCCACCGCCGCCCTGGTCTACAAGCTCGTCGCCCGCGAGGACGCCGAAGGGGTGATGCGGCCGGTGGCCAAGAGGTCGGTGGGCAAGCCCAGCCGGGGCGGGCGCAAGGAGGCCTTCCGTGAGCTCGACGCCGGCGGCACGGCGGTCACCGAGCTGGTCACCGTCTCCGGCGAGCGTCCCTCGGACGCCCGCCCGCTGCAGGTTCCGCTGGTCAGGGAGGGGGAGATCGTCGGGCGCGAGAAGCTGGACGCGGCCCGCGCCCGGCACCGCGAGGCCGTCGCCGAGCTGCCCTCGACCGCCCACCAGCTGTCCCGGGGGTACGCCGCGATCCCCACCGTGTTTGACTGATCGCATGCCAACCGCACTCATCATCGTCGACGTCCAGAACGACTTCTGCGAGGGCGGCAGCCTTCCGGTCGGCGGCGGCGCCGAGGTGGCCGCCGCCATCTCCCTGCACGCCGCCTCACACGGCTACGACCACGTCGTGGCCACCCGTGACCATCACGTCGACCCCGGCTCCCACTTCGCCGCCGAACCCGACTACGTGAACACCTGGCCCGTCCACTGCGTCGCCGGGACCCCGGGGTCCGGCTTCCACCCCGCCTTCGACACCGCACGCGTCGAGGAGGTGTTCAGCAAGGGCGCCCACAGCGGCGCCTACAGCGGCTTCGAGGGTGTCACCGCCGACGGTACGAGCCTGGCCGACTGGCTCGGCGAGCGCCGCGTGGACGCGGTGGACGTCGTCGGCATCGCCACCGACCACTGCGTGCGGGCCACCGCCCTGGACGCGGTCGCGCACGGTCTGTCCGTTCAGGTGCTGCTCGACCTCACCGCCGGGGTGTCCGCCCCGACCACCGAGGCGGCCCTCGCCGAACTCCGCTCCGCCGGAGCCCGCCTCACGGGCACTCCCGTGGTCCGCCCGGCCTGACGGTCTCTCAGCTCACCGGCATCCCCAGAAAAAGGATCATCCGGTCGAGCTTCCCGTCCATGGTCCGGTAGTTCTCCTTCAGCTCGCCGACGTCCTGCTTCAGGACATGGATGTCCTGCTTGACCCCGGCCATGTCCACCTTGAGCTCGGCCACATCCTGCTTGACCCCGGCCATGTCCACCTTGAGCTCGGCCACATCCTGCTTGACCCCGGCCATGTCCACCTTGAGCTCGGCCACATCCTGCTTGACCTCGGCGAGTTCCTCCTTGGTCGCGCACTTCGCGACCTCCACCCTGAGTTCGGCGATTTCCTGCTTGACCCCATCGACATCCTGCTTGACCTCGGCGAGGTCTTCCTTGGTCGCGCACTTCGCGACCTCCT
>NZ_JBEZZK010000002.1:985064-997329 GCF_040639135.1 Streptosporangium sp. NPDC023963 | reverse complement strand
TCCTGCTTGACCTCGGCGAGCTCCTCCTTGGTCGCGCACTTCGCCACATCGAGCCGAAGCTCGGCGACCTCCTGCTTGACCTCGGCGAGGTCCTCCTTGGTCGCGCACTTCGCGACCTCCTGCTTGACCTCGGCGAGCTCCTCCTTGGTCGCGCACTTCGCCACATCGAGCCGAAGCTCGGCGACCTCCTGCTTGACCTCGGCGAGGTCCTCCTTCGTGGCGCACTTCGCCACGTCCTCCTTGGTGGCGAGGGTGTCCATCCTCGCCATGATCTGCTCGAACATCGGAGCCACGTACTCCAGGATCTCGGTACGGATCATCTCGGCCAACACTCGTCCTCTTTGGGGCATTGCAGGGGGAACCCGGCGGAGGGCCCGGGATGGTTACGACGGCACGTTACCAACGACGCCCACTCTGAGCATCCGAACGATTACCGGATCGGCATGGATGGGCAAACAGAACCATCACCGGTTGCGACAGGAGTATCACGGGGAGTTGAGACTTCTTACTACCGGTGGTGACCTCATATGTTCGTGCTCGGCGTCTCCTGGCTGATCCTGACCCCGCTGTGCCTGTGGAACCTGTTTCGCGGAGGGACGCTGGTGCGGCTGACGAGCGTGCTGTCGCTGGTCGCGCTGGAGGCGGCCACGATCTGGGCCACCACGGTCGTCCAGATTCCCGCTCGGACCCCGATCGCCGCACCCCCGGCCCCGGCAGCCCAGTCACAGATCCGGACTCCGTACCCGGCGTCCCCGGCGTCCCATGCGCCGACGCCGCCCCCCGAGGCGGCCCAGCAGGGCGCGCGGGACGCACGGGGAGCACAGGCGGGACGGGGAGAGCGGCTCGCACCGGGCGAGCCGGGCGAGCGGGGCATCTCCGGCGCGCGGGACACGTCCTGCCGCGGCCGGATGCCGGCCCCCGAGCGGGTGCGGCTGGCCCGCCGCCAGGGCGCGCCGCGCGGCGTGACGCTCTTCTGGAAGGCCAGGGCGGACGAGTGCGACACCGCGACCGTGGTCCTGCACCACAGGAAGCGCACGATCAAGGTCTGGATGCGCGAGGACGAGGCGGGGAGCCGTTCGTCCGGCGCCACCACGTGGCCCGTGAGCGTCGCCGGCGGCGTGGCCTCCCTGGAGGTGCCGCTCACGGCGCCGGTGCGCGACACGGGGGCGTTCAGGGCGATCGACGGGCGGACCGGCAGGCCGATCGCCCTCATCCGGCCGGGTCGCATACCGGAGGAGCCGTCCACGTTCCGGTGACCCGGCCCGGACCCGGCCCGGTGGGACCGCCGGGCCGGGTGGCGATCCGCCCGGCCCGGTGACCGGGCCGGTTTGAGCTCAGCGGGAGCGCTGGGTGGCCCAGTGGCGGATCTTGCCGATCCGCTCCTGGATCTGCTCGGCGGAGGCCTGCGCGATGGCGGGCCCGCCGCAGGCCCTGCGGAGCTCGGCGTGGATGACACCGTGGGGCTGGCCGGTGCGGTGGTTCCAGGCGCCGACGAGGCCGTTGAGCTCCTTGCGGAGATTGGCGATCAGCTCGTGCGGGGCGAGCTGCGGCTCCTTGGGCTCGGGCTTGTTGCGCCTGGCCTTCAGCTGGTCGGACTGGCGCTTGCTCAGCAGGGTGCGGACCTGGTCGGGCTCCAGCAGGCCCGGCAGGCCGAGGAAGTCCTCCTCCTCGGGGGAACCCGTCTCCGCCGCGCTGCCGAACTCGCCGCCGTCGAAGAGGACCCGGTCGAAGGTGGCGACCGCCTCCAGGGTCTCGAACGGCAGCTCGTCGCCCACGACGTCGGGATTGTCCTTCTTGCGCTGGGCGTCCTCCAGGAGGAAGTCGTCCAGCCCCTCCTCGGCGGGCTTACGGTCGAGCACGTGGTCGCGCTCGGCCTCCATCTCCCCCGCCAGGCCCATCAGGGTCGGCACGGAGGGCACGAAGACGGACGCGGTCTCGCCCCGCTTGCGGGCACGGACGAAGCGGCCGACGGCCTGGGCGAAGAACAGCGGGGTCGAGATGCTCGTCGCGTAGACGCCGACGGCCAGGCGCGGGATGTCGACCCCTTCGGAGACCATCCGGACCGCGACCAGCCAGCGTTGCTCGGAGGCGGAGAACTCCTTGATCTTCTTGGACGCCGTGGGGTCGTCGGAGAGCACGACCGTGGCGCCCTCCCCGGTGATGGTCCGGATGTGGCGGGCGTAGGCGCGGGCGGTCTCGTGGTCGGTCGCGATGACCAGGGCCCCGGCGTCGGGCACGCCCCTGCGCACCTCGGTCAGGCGCCGGTCGGCCGCCCGGAGGACCTGGCGGATCCACTCGCCCTTCGGGTCGAGCGCGGCCCTCCAGGCCTGGCCGAGCTGGTCCTTGGTGAGCGGGGTGCCGAGGGTCGCGGCGATCTCGTCGCCGGCGCGGGTCCGCCAGCGCATCTCACCGGCGTACGCGAGGAAGATGACCGGCCGGACGACGCCGTCGGCGAGTGCCGGGCCGTACCCGTAGGAGTAGTCGGAGACGCTGCGCCGGACCCCGTCGCCGTCCTCGGCGTAGGTGACGAAGGGGATCGGGTTGACGTCGGACCTGAAGGGGGTTCCGGTCAGGGCGAGGCGTCTGGCGGCCGGCTCGAACGCCTCCCGCACGCCGTCGCCCCAGGACTTCGCGTCGCCCGCGTGGTGGATCTCGTCGAAGATCACGAGCGTCTTGCGCGCCTCGGTGCGGGCGCGGTGCAGCGCCGGGTGCATGGACACCTGGGCGTAGGTGATGGCCACCCCGATGTAGTCGCGGGAGGTGGCGCCCTGGCTGTTCTTGAACTCGGGGTCGATCGCGATGCCGACCTTGCTCGCGGCGTCCGCCCACTGCTGCTTGAGGTGCTCCGTCGGTGTGACGATCGTCACAGCCCGGATGATCCCTCGTGACAGGAGGTCGCTGGCGATGCGGAGCGCGAAGGTCGTCTTGCCCGCACCCGGCGTGGCGACCGCGAGGAAGTCGCGCGGCTCACGGCTGGAGTACAGGTCAAAGGCCTCCTGCTGCCACGCGCGAAGCTTCGGCGCGGTGCCCCAGGCGGCACGGTCCGGATATGAGGGCGAGAGGTGGGATGCGGCGAAAGTGCTCACAGTGTCACCAGGGTAATCGGCGCCGCCGACAAGACGTGCCGATCCGCCGACATCCTCGCCAAGGTCGTCTCCCCGTGCTAGTGGTTCGCGAAGCCGGAAACCGCGGGCTCGCGGTGCCGGAACCGCTTAACGGCCCTCTCAGCGCAGACCCGCGATCACCGTGTCGATCTCGGCCCTCGACACGGGGTCGTCCGGCTGGGTCATCGCGACCACGACCACCGGGCGCGCCCCGGCCCCCGTGAGGAAGACCACGCGCAGGTACGCGGGCCGGTTCACCACGTCCAGGTACTCCGCGCGCAGGGAGCGGGTGTGCCCGGTACGCGCCCCCACGGCGATCTCCGTGTCGTCCACGACCTTCACCTCGTCGCCGTGGAGCAGGAGCCGCGCGTACAGGTCGCTGAGCTCGGCGGTGGTGGCGCGCACGTCGGTCACCGGCTCCGCGGGCATGACCATCACGGTCGTGTTGACGCCGTCGCCCGCGGCCGAGGTGAAGTCCGTGACCGGTGGCACCGTACCGGCGAGCCAGCGGTCGGGCAGCGGGTAGCTGACCCCTGCGACCGGGTCGGTCACCCGCCCCGGCGGCGGGGAGGGCAGCGCCCGCAGCGCCAGTACGGCCACCCCTGCGATGACGCCGCCCCCCACGGCCAGGGCGAGCAGTACGAGCAGCACGCGTCGCAGGCGCCCCGGACGGCGCTCGGGGGGCGCGATGGGCGTGCCGTACCAGCGGGCCGAGGGCGGGAGGTCGTCGCCGGGCTCGGGGATGCGGGGAGGCCACGTCAGGCCGGCGCGGGCATCGGACGGCTCGGGCGGCTCGTCCTCCGGCGGCGGCCAGGGGCGGTACTCGTCGTCCTCGGGCGCCGGCCAGGGACGGCGCCCGTCGTCGAGGTCCGGATCCGAGCGCGGCCACACCTCGTCCTCGGCCGCCCGCGCGGCCCTGCGGGCCCGCCGGGACCGGCGCCCGCCGCCACGGCCGGACTCGTCGGGCGGGTCCGACCGGCGAGGTCGTTCGTGCACGGGACCTCCTCCCGGCGGCGACGGTCCTACCGTCCTACCACGCATCCCGCGGCGTGACCCGGCTATGGGTGATCGCTGTTACGGGAGTGACCAATGAGTCATGGGATGTCCCTCATGCGCCGGGCCACGACCATCCCGAAGAGCCCGATGGAGGCCATCAGCACGACGATCGTGGTGTAACCGGTGGCGATGTCGTCGTGGCCGATCAGGTTGACCAGGCCCCCGCCGACGCCGATGGTGATCGCGCTGCCCAGGGTGTCGACGACCTGGAGCGCGGCGGAGTTGGCGCCCTGCTCGTCGTCGGGCGACTGGTGCATCGCGGTGACGTTGACGCTGGTCATGCCGAGGCCCATGCCGAACCCGGCGACGACCCAGGCGGGCACGATGACCCAGCCGCCGACCCCGGGCACGAGGGCGAGCAGGGTCGTCAGGATGCCCACGGTGATCGCCGCGGCGCCGATCCGCACCAGCAGCGGCCTGTCGTACGAGCGGCGGGTCTGCAGGTAGGAGCCGGTGCTCCAGCCCAGGGCGCCGAAGGTGAGGGCGACCCCGGCCGCGGCGACGGAGAAGCCGTGCACCTCGGTGAGGAACAGCGGGATGAAGGCGTTGACCCCGAAGAACGCCGAGGCGAACACCCCGCGCATCATGATCGTGGTGGGCAGGCCGCGGCCGAACCTGAGGGCCCGGGCAGGCAGCAGCCTCGGCAGGCCCGCGGCGAGGGCGGCCAGCCCCGCGACGGTGGCGATCCCGCCCGGTACGGGGGTGTCGTGGAGGTGGCTCACCCCGTACAGCAGGATTCCCGCGCCGCACGCCGTGGCGGTGGCGGCCAGGGTCATCGCCAGCGGCCTGGAGCGGGGGCCCGTGGAGGGCGTGGGCGCCGGGGTGTGCCCGCCGACGCGCAGCGCGGGCAGGAGCATCACGAGGGCGGGGACGACCAGCGGCACGATGCCGTAGAAGACCCACCTCCATCCGGCGGTCTCGGCGATGAGACCGGTGAGACCGGGCCCGACGACGGCGGGGAGCACCCAGGCCGCCGACAGCGCGGCGAACACCCGGGGCCTGGTCGCCGGGACGTAGACCCGCGCGATCATCACGTAGATCGCCACGATGACGGCGCCGCCGCCGAGGCCCTGCACGACGCGCGCGACGATGAACAGTTCCTTGGACCCGGCGGCCCCGGCCATGGCCATACCGGCCGTGAACAGCCCCACCCCGAGCAGGAACGGCCAGGCGTGCCCCCGCCGGTCGGACCACAGCCCGGCGACGACGTTGGCGAGCAGGCAGGCGATGAGGAAGGCGGACAGGCTCGCCCCGTACAGGTCGAGGGCGTCGAGGTCCTCGGAGACGGCGGGCATGACCGTGCTCACGGACATGCCCTCGAAGGCGATCAGCGTGACGACGAGCAGGATGCCCAGGGAGGCGGTCCGGTACTCGGGACCGAAGATCCGGGGAGTTTCGTATGGAGCGTCGGCTGTCTTCGGTGCTGTCACCCGTCAAGGGTAGTGTCCGCTCCCCGGCCTCGGTAGACGGCCCACATCTCCTGCATCCTGGCGGCCTGACCAGGGGTGAACCCGGACATGCAGCGGTCGTCGGAGTAGTCCATGAAGTTGTGGACCGGGTCCGGCCCGCCGCCCTTGCACGTGTCCTTGATCAGCGGGCAGCCCTCGGTGGGCTGCCCCTCGGGCTCGGTGTCGGCCACGCCGTCGCCCAGCGGATCGCAGCCCTTCTCGAAGGTGTGCAGCAGCCCGAGCCAGTGCCCGATCTCGTGGACACCGGTGTACCCCCGGTCGAAGCTGCGCATCGCCCCGCCGGGCAGGCTCCGCCAGTCGACGACCACGCCGTCGAGGCCGGGCTCCTTGACGTACCCATGGGGGTAGGTGGAGTAGCCGAGCACCAGCTCGCCGAGCTGGGCGAGATAGAGGTTGAGGGTCTCCGGACCGCCCCGGCGCGCCCGTTTGATCGCCCGCTCGTGGGTGACGGGCTCGCGGAACCAGGCCGCGTTGGCGGTACGGGTGACGCCGTCCAGCCTGAACCGGATGCCGGTGTCCGCGCCGCCGAACCCCCCGGAGTAGGCGGCGTTGAGCGTGGCGATCTGGGCGCGTACGGCGACGTCGGGCGCGCCGAGGCGGCCGTCGGTGATGACGTGAACCCAGGTGGGCACGGTGATGGCGAGCAGGCGCGGGCTCGATCCGTGCCGCCCGCCGGCGCGCGCGGTAGACGGCACCGACGACACAGGCGGCGCCGGCGCATGCTCCGCCGCCACGGGACGGGCGAGCCGGGAGGCGTGGGCGCACCCCGGTGGCCCGGACGCGGCCGTACCGCCGGGAACGGCCGGAACGGGAGGAGCGGCGCCCACCGTGAACAGGCATGCGGACACAACGGCGATCGCACGCCGAAACATGGACTCCCCCGACAGATCCCAGACGCTGGTCGTTCGCCGCCCCCCGGCGGCATCCCGACCGTAGCCTCATCTGTGGCGATCACCCATGAGCAACACTCACTCGTTGTTGCCGTCTTCACCCTTCGGCAGACCCGAGTAGATCTCCTTGCACTCCGGGCAGACCGGGAACTTCTGGGGGTCGCGGTTCGGCACCCAGACCTTCCCGCAGAGCGCGCGGACCGGGGTCCCGCTCAGCGCGCTCTCCATGATCTTGTTCTTCTCGACGTAGTGGGCGAAGCGCTCGTGGTCGCCGTCGCCGTGCGACAGGTCCGGCCGGACGTCGCTCTCAGGGAGAATCTTCGTACTCACCCTGGCGATTTTATGCCCGTACCACCGCGCTCGGGGCACCGGCGGCCGGCGGGTCGCGGAACGCCTCCCCCGGCGCGGGCACGACGCCCCCGACCGGCGGCGCGGGCACGACGCCCCGACCGGCCCGGTGACCGGGTGGCGGGATCCGGCGCCGTCCCGGCCTGGCCCGGCCCGGCCCGGCCCGGGACGGTCGTCCGGCTAGTTCATCGACGGGTCGTCGGGACAGGTGGCCACGTAGGCGAGTTCGCCCCGCTGCCGGCGGAGCACCGCCCGCCACAGCGACTCGGGCTCGTGGTGGAAGGTGTCACCGGGCTCGGCGTCCACGACGTACCAGGCGCCCTCGCCGATCTCGCTCTCCAGCTGCCCCGCCGACCATCCCGCGTACCCCGCGAAGATGCGCATCTGGGCGATCTCCCCGGCGAGGATCTCCGGCGGCGCGTCGAGGTCGACGGTGCCGAGCCTGGAGACGGCCGCGGTGCCCGCGTGCAGCCTCCGCCAGCCGAGCGGCTCCTGGCCGCTCGGGACGGCGGCCAGCGCCAGCGCGCTGTCGGTCTGGACGGGGCCGCCCTGGAACAGCACGGACGGCCCGGTGACCATGGTGTCCCAGGTGGGGAGCACCTGGGTCACCGAGATGTCACTCGGTCTGTTGAGCACCACACCCAGGGTGCCGCCGTCGAGGTCGTGTTCCAGCACCAGGACCACGCTGCGCCGGAAGTTGGGATCTTCCAGTTGCGGCGTCGCCACCAGAAGCCCACCGACGTAGATCGCCTCCGCCATACCTCCATCATGAGGGGTGAACCCCCTTTCGCGCTGCTCCACCCGCTCTTCCGATGGTTCGGGCCTCACTCGGTGTCATGTGACGCACTCGGTGTCATGTGACGCGCGGGTGGACGCGCCCCTCGGAGCGGGACGGGGCCGCGGGTACCGTCACGCCTCCGTCATGCCCGTACGAGCCCGGCCACCGGCCGACTCGCGCACGGCCGCCGCGACGGCGCCGGACACGTCCGGGTGGAACACGCTGGGGATGATGTAGTTGGGGCCGAGCTCCTCGGCGGTCACCACAGCGGCCAGCGCCTTGGCCGCGGCCAGCAGCATCTCCTGGCTGACCACGGTGGCCTGGGCGTCGAGCAGGCCGCGGAAGACGCCGGGGAAGGCCAGCACGTTGTTGATCTGGTTCGGGTAGTCGGAGCGGCCGGTGGCGACCACGGCGGCGTACTCGCGGGCGTCGTCGGGCGAGATCTCGGGCTCGGGGTTGGCGAGCGCGAAGACCACGGCGTCCTTGGCCATCGTGGCGATGTCGTCGCCGTTGAGGATGCCGGGCGCGGACACGCCGATGAACACGTCGGCGCCCTTGACCGCGCCGCGCAGGTCGCCGGAGTAGCCCTCGGCGTTGGTGTGGTCGGCGATCCACTGGAGCGAGTCGTCCAGGTCCCGGCGGCCGCGGTGCACGGCGCCCAGGTAGTCGCAGACGACCAGGTTGCGGGCGCCCGCCGCGAGCAGCAGGCGCAGCACCGCCGTGCCTGCCGCGCCCGCGCCCGCAAGGGCGATGCGGACCTCGCCCAGGTCCTTGCCGACCACGCGCAGCGCGTTGGTGAGCGCGGCCAGCACGCAGATCGCGGTGCCGTGCTGGTCGTCGTGGAAGACCGGGATGTCCAGCAGATCGCGCAGCCGCCGCTCCACCTCGAAGCAGCGGGGCGCCGAGATGTCCTCCAGGTTGATGCCGCCGAAGCCGGGGGCGATGATCTGCACCGTACGCACGATCTCGTCGACGTCCTGAGTGTCCAGGCAGATCGGCCAGGCGTCGATGTCGGCGAACCGCTTGAACAGCGCGGCCTTGCCCTCCATGACGGGGAGCGCGGCGGCCGGGCCGATGTTGCCCAGGCCGAGCACCGCCGAGCCGTCGGTGACGACGGCGACGGTGTTGCGCTTGATGGTCAGGCGGCGGGCGTCCTCGGGGTTGCGGGCGATGGCCATGGAGACCCGGGCGACGCCGGGCGTGTAGGCCATCGAGAGCTCGTCGCGGTTGCGCAGCGGCACCTTCGACCGCATCTCGATCTTGCCGCCGAGATGCATGAGGAAGGTCCGGTCCGAGACCTTGTGGATGACGACGCCCTCGACGCCCTCCAGCTTGTCGACGATCGCCTGCGCGTGATCGGTGTCACGCGCGGCGCAGGTGACGTCGATGCGCAGCGTTTCATGGCCGGCCGTGGTCACGTCGAGCGCGGTGACCACACCTCCGGCCGACTCTACGGCGTGGGTGAGCTGGCTGACGGCATTGCCGCCGGCGGGCACCTCCAGGCGCACGGTGATGGAGTACGACACACTCGGCACGGTGGCCACAGCCAATCCGCTCCTTTGCGACTGACTTTGGTTGGGATGGTTTCCATCGTGCCATCCCGTGACGAGTGTGCGCGCCCGGGTCGGCGGACCTGCACATATAGATGCGGTCACGACGTACCCCATGTCACCGGGCTGTCACCCGGCCCTCGATCCGGACCGTGAGCCGGGTGCCCGGACCGCCGATCGCCCGGAACGTCGCTCGGGACGTCGCTCGGGACAGGGCTCAGAACAGGGCGCTGGCCAGGTTTCTCCGGGCCCTGCCGATGGACGGGTCGTCACCGGGGAGTGTGTCGAACAGGCCGAGCAGGTGCACCCTGGCCGTGTCGCGGTCGGCGCCCGAGGTGCGGCGCACCACGTCGACCAGCCGGTCGAAGGCCTTGTCCACCTCGCCGGAGAGCATCTCGAAGTCGGCGGCCAGGAGCTGGGCCTCGACGTCGGCGGGGTCGGCCAGGCGGCCCTGCAGATCGGCCGGGTCGACGTCCTGGGTGCGGCGGATCAGGCCGAGGCCGGCCAGGCCCAGCTTGGCGTCCTGGTCGTTGGGCGAGCGGGCCAGCAGCCGCTCGTACGCGGCCACCGCGCTGTCGAGGTCACCGGCGTCGATGGCCTGCTCGGCGGCGAGCACGTCCGGGTCGACCGGGGGCTCCTGCGGCTGCTGCTCCTCCTCCCCGTTCGCGGCCTCCTCGCCGGGGGGCGGGAGGTACTGGGCGAGCGCCTCCATCAGCTGCGACAGCCAGTCGCGCAGCTGCGGCTCGGTGGCGATGCCCGGGACGACCGCCACCGGCTGCCCCTGGAAGATCGCGTACAGGGCGGGCACGTTCTGCACCCGGAGCGCCTGCGCGATCTGCGGGCTGAGCTCGACGTCGACCCTGGCCAGGACCCACCGGCCGGTGTTCTCCGCGGCCAGCTTCTCCAGAAGCAGGCTGTACTGCTTGGCCTGCTCGGCACGGGTGACGGTGAGCTCCAGCAGCACGAGGCCGTTCATGGAGCGTTCGACGACCTCGGTCGCGAAGTTGGCGTCGTCGATGTCGATGACCGGCGCCGGAACACCGCCGGTTTCCTGCGCGGTGGTCTCCCGCCGCGCCTGTGCCTCGAGTGCCTGCTTGCGGGCGCCGAGATCGACGGCGCCGTAGAGCGATCCGGGTCGAGTGAAGTCCGCTGGGCTCATGACTCCAATCCTGCCGTATCCCGGTCGATGCCCCGACGCGCCACCGCTAGAAGCGGGCCGGTTCGGTGTAGACGCCCCATTCGTCGCGCAGCGCGTCGCAGATCTCGCCCAGCGTCGCCTCGGCCCTGGCCGCGTCGAGCATGGCGGGGATCATGTTGCCCTCACCCCTGGCGACCTGCACCATCGTGGCCAGGGCGGCGTCCACGGCCGCCTGGTCGCGGGTGGCGCGGCGCTCGGCCAGGACGCGGTTCTGCTCGCGCTCGACCTCGTGGCTGACCCGGAGGATCTCCAGCGGCTCGTCGATGGAGGCCGTGTGGCAGTTCACCCCGACGATCCTCTTCTCGCCCTTCTCCAGCTTGCGCTGGTAGTCGAAGGCCGCCTCGGCGATCTCGGACATGAACCAGCCGTCCTCGATGCCGCGCAGGATGCCCGAGGTCATCGTGCCGTCCGAGCCCATCTCCCTGATCCTCGTGAAGATCGCCTCGGCCTCGGCCTCCAGCCGGTCGGTCAGCGCCTCCACGTACCAGGACCCGCCGAGCGGGTCGGCGACGTTGACGATCTCGGTCTCCTCCATGAGCACCTGCTGGGTGCGCAGCGCGATCTCCGCGGCCTTCTCGGAGGGCAGGGCGAGGACCTCGTCGAGCGCGTTGGTGTGCAGCGAGTTGGTGCCGCCCAGCACAGCCGCGAGCGCCTCGACCGCGGTGCGCACCACGTTGTTGTACGGCTGCTGCGCGGTCAGCGACACCCCGGCCGTCTGGGTGTGGAAGCGCAGCCACTGGGCCTTGTCGGTCTTCGCGCCGTAGACGTCGCGCAGCCACCGCGCCCAGATCCGCCGGGCGGCCCGAAACTTCGCGATCTCCTCGAAGAAGTCGATGTGCGCGTCGAAGAAGAAGGACAGGCCCGGGGCGAAGACGTCGACGTCCAGGCCGCGCGACAGGCCCAGTTCCACGTAGCCGAACCCGTCGGCCAGGGTGAAGGCCAGCTCCTGGGCGGCCGTGGACCCGGCCTCGCGGATGTGGTAGCCGGACACGCTGAGCGGCTTGTACGCGGGGATCTCGGTGGCGCAGAACTCCATCAGGTCGCCGATCAGCCGCAGGTGCGGCTCGGGGGCGAACAGCCACTCCTTCTGCGCGATGTACTCCTTGAAGATGTCGGTCTGCAGGGTCCCGTTCAGCTTCCCGACGGGCACCCCCTGCCGCTCTGCGGCGACGACGTACATGCAGAAGATCGGGACGGCCGGGCCGCTGATCGTCATCGAGGTGGTGGTGTCGCCGAGCGGGATGCCGTCGAAGAGCAGGTCCATGTCCAGCGCGGAGTCGATCGCCACGCCGCAGTGGCCGACCTCGCCGAGCGAGCGCGGGTCGTCGGAGTCGCGGCCCATCAGCGTCGGCATGTCGAAGGCCACGCTCAGCCCGCCGCCGCCCGCGCCGAGGATCATCTTGTAGCGCTCGTTGGTCTGCCTGGCGTTGCCGAACCCGGCGAACTGCCTGATGGTCCACGCCTTGCCCCGGTAGCCCGTGGGGTGCAGGCCACGCGTGAACGGGTACTCACCGGGCCAGCCGATGCGCTCCATGCGCGCGTCGCCGCCCTCGGGCCCGTAGACCGGCTCCACGTCGATCCCGGAGAGGGTGCGGAACTCCGCCTCGCGCTTGCGCGCCCCGTCGAACCGCGCCTGCCAGCGTGCCCGTCCCGCCTCGACCCGCTCAGCGTCCATGGCCAACTCCTTTGTACGGCATGTGGCTTCTTATCCGGCTTGTGGCCTCATGCAGATACTAGGACGTCCTACTAATTCTTGGCCAGGCGTGCGGCCCCGCGCTGCGGGGGGACCGCCGCCGAACACGCGAGGCACCGCTGCCGGAGACGTGCGGCGTCGCCTTCAGCCCGTGAGGCCGCGCCGGGGACTGGACCGAG
>NZ_JBEZZK010000002.1:940563-984966 GCF_040639135.1 Streptosporangium sp. NPDC023963 | reverse complement strand
AGGAGAGCGGGGTCGCGAGGAACGAGCGGCCTCGTTCGACGAGGGAAGGAGCCGGGCAAGAGCGGCCTCACCGCGACGCGCGGCGTCGCCTTCAGCCCGTGAGGCCGCGCCGGGGACTGGACCGAGGAGAGCGGGGTCGCGAGGAACGAGCGGCCTCGTTCGACGAGGGAAGGAGCCGGGCAAGAGCGGCCTCACCGCGACGCGCGGCGTCGCCTTCAGCGTCGCCTTCAGTACTGAAAGTCGCCGGCGGCCACGCGGAGGGTTCTGAACAGGTCGAACATCTGGTCCAGCTTCGTCTCGTCGTACATGGGCATGGCGAAGTCGGCCTCCATCAGGTCGGCGGTCGCCCGGCGGACGGTCTCGCGGCCCCGGTCGGTGATCTCGGCGAGCACGCCCCGGCCGTCGCGGGGGTTGGGCATGCGCCGCACCAGACCGGCACGTTCCAGGCGGCTCACGGTGTTGGTCACGCTCGTGGGGTGGACCATCAGGCGCTCGCCGATCTTGGAGAGCGGCAGCGCCCCCGTCTTGCTGAAGGTCAGCAGCACCAGCGCCTCGTACCGGGCGAAGGTCAAGTCATGCGGTTTGAGCAGCGTGTCCAGTTGCGACAGCAGGATCTGGTGCGCTCTCATGATCGATGTGACGGCGGCCATGGCCGAGGAGGGCCCGAAGTGAACGCGCCACGTCTCCGCGGCACGTTCGATGGGGTCAAACGGGAGATTCAGCTGACCTGTAACCACAGGGCTACGGTAGCGCGGCCTCATCCCGATTCGCCCATATACGTAGAGTCACCGAACTGATGGCTTCACCAAGAACCCGGACGCCAAACGTCACGCTCCGTTATGGTTCCCACATCGAATGGTGAGGCCGTGGCCAAGTGGCCACGATGACTCAGTCCGGCCTGCGGGGGACGCGAGCCGGACCGGCGCCGAGGGGACCGGCATCCGCACATTCACGGCACGGGGGGTGCTTGATGAACGACAACTTGACGGCGTTCGGACGCCGGACGGACTTCGGTTACACCGGCACGGCGTGGGTTCCCACCACGCCGGCCGGTGCGTGAGCACAGGGGCGTTTCACGCGAGGAACTCCAGCAGAGCGGACTGATGGCCGTCGCCATCCTGCTCGTGCTCGGGGTGGTCGCGGCGTGGAGCGTCCTGGTTCCCGGTGTCAGCGCGTGGGAGAACATCGTCGTCGCGGTGATCGGCTCGCTCCGGCTGACCGGTCCGGTGGCGGCCGCGTTCGCCGCCTGGGTGGCGGTGCGCAGGCGGCGCGGGACACGCGGGCGGTCGATGACGCCGTGGCAGGCGGTACGGGCGCCACTCGCGATCCTGGTGGTGTCGGGAGGCGCGTTCACCGCCACCGTCGTGGTCCTGGCGGTCAGAACCATGATCACGGAGCAGGCCGGGCGGCTGCTGCCCAGCGGCCTGGTGATGGGCGCGGCCGGGCTGGCGCTGTACGTCGTCATCGGCTGGGTGATCGGCTGGCTGCTGCCGTGGACGATCACCCCGGTCCTGGCCGGGCTCGGCTGCTACAGCCTGTTCACCTGGCTGTGCCAGGGGCCCGCCTGGGGCGACCGGCTCGCCCCCGCGACGCGGGAGCCGTACGACCCGTTCCAGGGGCTGAACGCGGCGGCGTTCACCGACCAGACGCTCTGGCTGGTGGGGATCAGCTCGGCGCTGCTGCTCGGCTGGGCGGCGGTCGTGACGCGCCAGGCCCTGGTGCTGGCCGCCGCGCTGATCGCGGTGCTGGCCGCGGGGACCGGCATGGCCAGGCTGTTCACCGAGCAGCAGCCGGTCTCGGCCCAGCAGGTCGTCTACAGCTGCCAGGAATGGCCGATCATGGTCTGCGTGCACCCGGGGATGCGCGCCGGCCTGCCCGAGCTGAGCGCGGAGTTCGTCAAGATCGCGTCCCGGCTGGCGGGGACGCCCGGGGAGTTCTCCCGGGTGGAGCAGCACCCCCGGCGCGACACCACCCCGGTCGCCGCGGGCGTGATCGCGATTCACGTCGACGACCTGGCGGCCGGGTTCGCCGAGAAGGCGGCCGACGAGTTCGTCGGCGACCTGGCCGCCCGGTGCGACGCCACCCCCGCGGCGGGCTACCGCGACATCGTGGCCGCGTGGCTGCGTGGCGAGCCGCTGCCCGGCGGGCCGCTCCCGGAACACCGGTACGCCGCGGCGTGGTTCTCCGGCCTCACGGACGTCCAGCGGCGCGACTGGCTCCGGCTCTACTACGCCGATTTCACCGGTTGCCGGCTACAAAGCACTCACTTCGGGGGCCAGGCCGAGCAGACCCCTCAGACAGGGCAGGCCGGGCAGGGGGCGGGGGGCGCCTCGACCGGTCCCGAACCCCGGCCCGGCACCGGCCACCAGGCACCCGGCGGACCCCCGTCCCCGGGAGCGGGCACCCCGGGCGGCCCCCGGCGCGGCCCCTTCGCCGAAGGCGGCGCGCTCCCGTCGCCACGGGGATAGGAAGATCGGCATAGGCTCCGCGTGAGAAGGTCACCGTCCGGGGAAGGAGAGCGCTGTGAAAGCCTCCCAAGAAGCTCCGCCCGCGGCGCCCCAGGCGGCCCGTCGCGGGCGCGGCTGGCGTTTCCTCGCCGGGCTGCTCGTCGTCGTCGTCCTTCTCGTCGTGGGTGCCCGCCTCACCTGGTCGTGGCTGAACCCGTTCGGCGAGGAGACGGTCGACCGCAGCCAGCCCGTGCTGCTGGAGTCCATCCACAACCTCAGCCGCTTCGAGGCCGCCACCGGCAACTTCCAGGTCGTGGTCGACCTGGAGAAGGACGCGGCCTTCCTGCCCGACGCGGTCAAGGGAAGCCGGACGCTCTTCGTCGGAGCCGGCGGCGTCGACGCCTACGTCGACTTCGCCGGCATCGCCGGCAACGCCCTGACGGTCTCCCCCGACCGTACCGAGGTCACGGTGAAGCTGCCCCGCGCCCAGCTGGAGAAGCCGAACCTCGACAACAAGCGCTCGTACGTCTACGCCCAGCAACGCGGTCTCTTCGACCGGGTCGAGGACCTGCTGTCCTCCTCCCCCGCCGACCAGCGCGAGCTCTACATGCTGGCCGAGAGGAAGATCGCCGAGGCCGCCCAGGCCAGCGACCTGCGCAACCGGGCCGACCAGAACACCAAGATCATGCTTGAGGGCCTGCTGAAGGGTCTCGGCTTCGAGAAGGTCACCGTCAAGTTCGCCGACGAGACCTGAGCCCGGTGTCCGCGCCCCGGCACGCGGGCTCGGACACCGGGACCCGGGTACGCGGCCCGGGCACCGGCATCACGAAGTCCGGCGCCACGGCATCACGAAGTCCGGCGGCCCGGACACGCGGCGCGGGCGCCGCGGCACGTGAGCCGCGGCGACCGGGCCCGGTGCCGGAGGCGCGTGAGCCCCGTCAGCCCGCGGCGGCCAGGAGCTCGTCCGCCGCGGTGTAGGGGTCGAGTCCCGCGTCCAGGACGCGGGTGGCGAGCGCGTCGAGGCGCCGGTCGCCGTGCAGGTGGGCGAAGCGGGAGCGCAGGGTGGTGAGGGCGATCGCCTCGATCTCGTCCCTCGCCCTGGCGTGGCGGCGCCGGACGAGCTCGCCCGACGCCTCCAGGTAGGCCAGGTGGTCGCCAAGGGCGTCGACCACCTCCTCACCCCCCTCGCCCCGGTAGGCCACGGTCTGCACGATCGGCGGCCTCCAGGGCCGCTCGACCAGGGCGATCATGTTGCGGAGCTCGCGCACGGTGGCCTGGGTGCCCTCGCGGTCGGCCTTGTTCACCACGAACACGTCGGCGATCTCCAGGATGCCCGCCTTGGCCGCCTGGATGCCGTCGCCCATCCCGGGGGCGAGCAGCACGACGGTGGTGTCGGCCATCGAGGCGATGTCCACCTCCGCCTGGCCGACCCCGACGGTCTCGACGAGGATGACCTCGCAGCCGGCCGCCTCCAGGACGCGCAAAGCCTGGGGCGTGGCCCACGACAGCCCTCCCAGGTGCCCCCGGCTCGCCATCGACCTGATGAACACGTCCGGGTCGGTGGCGTGGTCCTGCATCCGGACCCGGTCGCCCAGCAGCGCCCCGCCGGTGAACGGCGAGGACGGGTCGACGGCGAGCACGCCGACCCTCATGTCCCGCTTGCGGAACGCGTGGACCAGCATCCCGGTCGAGGTGGACTTGCCGACGCCGGGAGAGCCGGTGAGCCCGATGATCCGGGCCCGGTGCGGCCGGTCCGCGCAGAGCAGGCCGGTGATCTCCCGCAGTCGCGGGGAGCCGTTCTCGACCATGGAGATCAGCCGGGCCACGGCCCGCGGCCTTCCCTCCCTGGCCATCGCGACCAGGTCGGAGACCTCCGCGGTCATGCCGAGGGGACGCGGATGATCAGGGCGTCGCCCTGCCCGCCACCACCGCAGAGACCGGCAGCGCCGAGGCCGCCGCCCCTGCGCCTGAGCTCGTGGGCGAGGGTGAGCACGATGCGGGCGCCCGAGGCGCCGATCGGGTGGCCGACGGCGATGCCGCCGCCGTTGACGTTGACCCTGTCGAGGGAGACGCCGAGCTCCTTGGCCGACTGGAGGACGACCTGTGCGAAGGCCTCGTTGATCTCCAGCAGGTCGAGGTCGCCGACCGAGAGGCCCTGCTTGCCGAGGGCGTGCTTGATCGCGTTGGCGGGCTGCGACTGGAGCGAGTTGTCGGGTCCGGCGACGTTGCCGTGGGCGCCGATCTCGGCCAGCCAGTCGAGGCCGAGCTCCTCGGCCTTGGCCCTGGACATCACGACCACCGCGCAGGCGCCGTCGGAGATCTGCGAGGCCGACCCGGCGGTGATCGTGCCGTCCTTGGCGAACGCGGGCCGCAGCCGCGACAGGACCTCGGCGGTGGTGTCCCCGCGCACGCCCTCGTCGGCGGAGAAGACCACCGGCTCGCCCTTGCGCTGCGGGATGGCCACCGGCACGATCTCGTCCTCGAGCGTCCCGTTCTTGATCGCGGCCGCGGCGAGCTCGTGGGAGCGGGCGGAGTACTCGTCCTGCTCCTCGCGGGTGAGGCCGAGGCGCGCGTTGTGCCGCTCGGTGGACTCGCCCATGGCCACCTGGTCGTAGGCGTCGGTGAGGCCGTCGAAGGCCATCGAGTCGACGATGCCTGCGGAGCCGTACTTCACGCCCCTGCGCAGGCCGGGCAGCAGGTGCGGCGCGTTCGACATGGACTCCATGCCGCCCGCGACCACGATGTCGAACTCGCCGGCGCGGATGAGCTGGTCGGCCAGGGCGATGGCGTCCAGGCCCGAGAGGCAGACCTTGTTGATCGTCAGGGACGGCACGGTCATCGGGATGCCCGCCTTGACGGCGGCCTGGCGGGAGGGGATCTGACCGGCGCCCGCCTGGAGCACCTGCCCCATGATCACGTACTGCACCGCCTCGGGGGCGACGCCGGAACGCTCCAGCGCGGCCTTGATGGCGATGCCGCCGAGTTCGGCGGCCGACAGGCCGGACAGCGAGCCGAGCAGTCTTCCGATGGGCGTACGAGCTCCGGCGACGATGACGGAACCAGACATAAGTGGAGCCTCCCTGGCGGGCTTGGGGCGACTTTGCCACCATACCCATGAGTACATCAGCGATCGCCATGGAGGATGTCCCTATGTTCATGCGCATCGATCATGTGGGAATCGCCTGCCACGACCTCGAGGAGAAGATCGCTCTCTTCGAGCGGATCTTCGAGCTCAAGGTGGTGGCGCGCGAGGTGAACACCGAGCAGGGAGTGAAGGAGGCCATGCTGCACATCGCCGACGGCGAGGGCGGTGGATCTTATATCCAGCTCCTCGAACCCCTCGGTCCCGACACGCCGGTCGGTAAATTTCTCGCCAAGCGCGGGGAAGGTGTTCACCATGTCGCCTTCGGCGTCCCGGATGTCGTGCAGGCGCTGGAGAAGATCGACGACAGGGGTGTCCGCCTCCTCGACAAGCAGCCGCGCCACGGCTCCCTGGGCTCCTCGATCGCCTTTCTTCATCCCAAAGACGTCGGGGGAATGCTCACCGAACTCGTGCAGGCCGCGGAAAGGCAAGCCGAGGTCACGCCGAATGCAAGAAACGCTGATACGTAACAAGTCACGCATAAAGCCGGACGAGACCGCCAACTCGGCACCAGCGGAGTACGCTGGCGTACCACCGGACGTGGATCCCGCCCCGGCTCCCGCTTCGGATGCCTGAAACCCCCGTCCGGCCCGTGTAGCCGTCTCGACAACCCAGGATCGAGCCTCCATGCAGTCCGACATCGACGCCCAGCTCAACAACTTCTTTGAAGACGCCCCCGCTCGGGAATTCGACGTGGTGCTCCGTGGCTATGACCGGCACCAGGTCCACGACCACCTGAAGCAGCTCGACGGCGAGCTCCGGCAGTCCCGGGAGCAGGTTCAGGGCCTGCAGCGGGATCTGTCCGACTCCCAGCGCCAGCTTCAGGAGCAGGAGCGCCCGACCTACTCCGGGCTCGGCGCCCGCATCGAGCAACTGCTCCGCCTGGCGGAGGAGCAGGCGACCGAGCTGGTCCAGGCGGCCAGGTCCGAGGCGAACGAGATCAAGGCGGCGTCCAAGGTCGAGGCCGCCGACCTGCGCGCCGCCGCCGAGAACGAGGCGGCCGAGAAGCGCGCCCTCGCCACCCGCGAGGTCGACGAGATGCGCACCAGCGCGGAGCGCGAGGCCGAGGAGATCCGCTCGACGGCCCGCCGCGAGGCCGACGAGCTGACCGCCACCACCGAGCGCGAGGTCTCCAAGCTGCGCGCCACCGCCGACCACGAGGTGGCCGAGAAGCGCGCCGACTCCGAGCGCGAGATCGCCAAGCTGCGCACCACCACCGAGCGCGAGGTGGCCCAGCTGCGCGCCTCGACCAAGCGTGAGCGCGACGAGGTCCTCACCACCGCCAAGCGCCAGGCCGACGAGATGCGCGCCCAGGCCCAGCGGGTGCTCGAGGAGTCCGAGGCCAAGCGGGCCCAGGACGAGGCGGAGTTCGAGATCCAGCTCGCCGCCAGGCGCGAGGAGGCCGAGCGCCAGGAGGCCGAGCGTCACGCCAACGCGCAGGCCGCGGCACAGCAGCTGACGGCCACCGCCGAGCAGCGGGCGGCCACCGCCGAGCAGCGGGCCACCAAGGCCACGCAGCAGGCCGAGCAGACCCGCCGCGAGGCCGACACGCACGCCAAGCAGCTGCTGGCCAACGCGCGCAAGAACGCCGACCAGGTCGTCTCCGAGGCCAAGGCGAGCGCCGAGTCCATCGTCTCCGAGGCGAAGGCCGAGTCCGAGCGCAGCCGCTCGGTCGCCCAGCGCCAGGTCGACGAGTTGACCCGTCAGCGCGACAGCATCACCAGCCACCTCGCGCAGCTGCGCCAGCTGCTCGGTGGCGCGCCGCTCCCGGCCGCCGAGCCGGAGCCCGCGATCGCCGCGGCACCGCCGAAGCCGGCCATCCCCGCCGCCGCCAACGGCGCCGAGAAGCCGGTTCCCGCGCCCGCCAGGGCCGAGGCGAAGGACGACGACGCGGAGTGGTGGCAGGAATAGGCGGCCGCTGACTCCGGGGCGTTGGCGACGGCTACCAGAGAGCCTGGCGACCTTCACGGTCGCCAGGCTCTCTTCCTGTCCTTCCTGTCCTTCCTGTCCCGCTTCCTGTCTCGCCGTCCCCCGCCGGGGTCTCGCCGTCCCCCGCCGGGTCGGCCCGGACTGCCCCCACCAGGTCGTCCCGGCCTGTGGCGCCGTCGCCGCTCACCCGCGAGGTGGCGCTCCCCCGGCAAGCTCGGCGACGAAGCCGGACACCGCCCGGTTGAACGCCTCGGGCTGCTCGACCGCGCTGAGGTGACCGGCCTTCTCGATCACGGCGAGCCTCCCGTCGGGCACGGCCTCGACCATCGCCCCCGCCTCGGCGGGCGAGGCGATCTCGTCCTCCTCACCCACGATCACCAGGACGGGCGTCTTGAGCGCCCGCAGCGTGTCGAAGGAGTCGGGGCGGCCGGCCATGGCCCGCTGCGCCCAGGCGACGGCCGTCGGCGGGGCCGACTGGACCAGCCCGCGCACCCGGCCGAACACCATCGCCCTGCGCTGCACGGTGGTCTGCCCGACCAGTCCGGGAAGCACCTCCCGCAGCAGGACGGACGTGCCCTCCTCCAGCACCGCGGCGGCGATCCGCTCGCGGTTGGACCTGGCGGCCTCCGGGTCGGCCCCCGCCTTGGTGTCGGCGAGGATCACCCCCAGCAGCCGGTCGGGGTGACGGCGGCACAGCGCCATCGTCACGTAGCCGCCCATGGACAGCCCGCCGACGACCGCGCGGTCCACGCCCTCGCGGTCCAGCAGGCGTACGACGTCGTCGGCCATCACGTCGAGGGAGGGCTCGTCCTCGCCCAGCACCGAGCCGCCGAAACCGCGCAGGTCGGGAGTGATGACCTTGCAGACGGTCGACAGCCCCTCCCGCTGGGCCAGCCACATGGCCGACGAGAGGGGGAACGCGTGAAGGAGGACGACCGGAAGCCCTTCTCCCGCCGACCGCGTGTACAGCTGCACGCCGTCCACCGTATTCCCGGGGTCCCCTCCTGGCACCCCCGCTTCCACAACCGTTTATGACGTTGTGGTAACTCCGTCGCCGGCGAACGGGACCCGCCCGGCGATACGGCGACGAAGATCCTGTGAGAGGTCCGAACCGGACAGGCTCCTAGGCGTCCGGGACTTCGGTGGGCAGGGGGTGGGCGGCCGGATTCACCCGCAGGACGATCCGGTCGAGGACGATGCGCACGTACGGCTCGCCGACCCACAGGTGCTTGGCGTCGTCCACCCCGACGACCTCGGCCTGGGGCACCCTGGCGAAGCGCTCGCGGGCCTGCTCGGGACGCAGGTAGTCGTCGAACTCCGGGATCATCGCGGTCAGCGGCCGGCCGAACTCCGCCCACGCGTCGAGGTCGGCGTCGGTGGCCCGGTGCAGCGGCGGGGAGAGCAGGATCGCGCCCTCCACCAGCGGGTCGCGGCCCCACTTGAGCGCCAGCTCGGTGCCGAAGGACCAGCCGAGCAGCCAGACCCGGGGCAGGTCGTTGAAGTCGGCGTACTCCAGGGCGGCGGCGACGTCCAGGCGCTCGTCCTCGCCCCCGCCGAAGGCGCCCTGGGAGGTGCCCCGCTCCGAGGTGGTGCCGCGCGTGTTGAACCGCAGCACGGCCAGGTCGGCGAGGGCGGGCAGCCGGTTGGCCGCCTTCTTGTAGACGTGGCTGTCCATCATGCCGCCGTGGGTGGGCAGCGGGTGCAGGCAGACCAGCGTGGCCACCGGGGGCCGGTCGGCGGGAAGGGCCAGCTCGCCGACGAGCGTCAGGCCGTCGCCGGTGTGCAGCTCGACCGGCTCCCTGCGCGCGGGCAGCACCGTAGAGGCCCGAATCTCCATGTCTCTCCTCGAATCCGCTTCGGCCGGCCGACGTCAGCGCCGGTCGTGGCCAGTCGTGCCGGTCGTGGCCGGCCGGTCAGTATCTGCTTCGGCCGGGACCGCGCCTGACCCGGTTGCGCCAGCACGCGGTGTGCCAGTGCCTGCGCTCGTCCTCCCCGCCCTGCCAGGCGGGCCAGCTGACCAGGTGCGGCAGGCCGGGCCTGATCTCCTGGTCGCAGCCGGGGCAGCGGTAGACCTTGTCCGCCGCGCCGCCGGTGACCCGGCGCACCTGCCAGTCGCCGTCGGGCCACTCCTCGGTACGGTCGACGCCGGGCACGAAGCCGCCGACGGGACGGGCGTGGCCCCGGTTGCCGCCTCGGTCGAAGGGGTCGGCGCGGCGGGCCTTGCGGGGGCTCACGGCAGGTCTCGGATGCTCCGGACCCACGCCGCGCCGAGGCCGTCCGTCCCGGTCCTCCCGGGCGTCCCGGTCACCTCGACCGCCTCAAAAGTGCTCGTCATCGTTCTCCCACCCTGCCCGCCGGGTCCGCCCCACGTGGCGGACCGCCCTTTCCGGCATCGCAACAGTCTCCCAGAGAGGTACCGGCTACCCCAAAAGCCGGTCGGGTAGCCGAAGAGCGGACAGAAAGTACTTGAACGGGAGTTGAGTAGTAATTACCATTTGAGAATGTGAGCGGAGGAGGAGACATGAAGGACGAGCTGACACCGGAGGAGGCCCTGCGGCGGATCGCCGAGGTCGACCGGCGGACCAGGCGGCCGGCGCGCGTCGTCGGCCTGCTCTACGCGGTCGTCGGCCTGGGCACGATCGTCTACTGGCCCGTCATGTTCCTCGGCCCGGCCTGGTCGCAGGTCACGGCCGGGGTGGCGTGGATCCTCCTGACCGTCCTGTTCGTCGGATACCTCGGCGGCATGAGGGTCCAGGACCCGGAGGTCACCTGGGCCAACAGGTCGACCGGTCCCGTGACGATCTCGTACGTCGTCCTGGTCGTGATCGTGTTCGTGTTCGGCGCGTTCTTCCGTCCCGGCGACCCGGGCGGCGGCTGGAGCGCGGCGCTGATCGCGCTGTCGCTCTGCGCGAGCGTCCCGCCCTTCTACGCGGCGTGGCGCGTGCTGCTGGCGGAGCGGTGAGCGTGGCGAACGACGCGAACGGCGACACTGACGGCGCGGAGGAGGCGGGCCGCACGCGTCGTACGGGCGGTGGCGCGGGCCGGGCGGCGCGCGACACGGGGAGCGCCGGGGGTGGCACGGGCTCGCACCCCCGGCACGACCTCGACGACGTCATCCACGCACCCGTCCGGTTGTCGATCATGGCCGCCCTCTCGGCCACCGACAAGGCCGAGTTCCGCTTCCTGCGCGACACAATCGAGATCAGCGACTCGCTGCTCTCCAAGCACGTCATCACCCTGGAGGAGGCCGGCTACGTGCACGTGGAGAAGGCCTTCGTGGGTAAGCGTCCACGCACCTGGCTGGCCATGACCGACGAGGGCCGCCGGGCGTTCCATGACTACGTCTCCGTGTTGAGGCGCCTCACCGAGGGATCCCCCCAATGATCGAGATAGACGACCTGCACAAACGGTACGGCGACAAGGTCGCCCTGGACGGTGTGACGTTCTCCGTGAAACCGGGCGAGATGTTCGGCTTCGTCGGAGCGAACGGCGCGGGCAAGACCACCACGATGCGCATCCTGATGGGCGTGCTCACCGCCGACTCGGGCTCGGTGCGCCGCGACGGCAAGGCTCTGACGTTCGACGACCGGCGCCGGTTCGGCTACATGCCGGAGGAGCGCGGCCTCTACCAGAAGATGAGGGTCGCCGAGCAGGTCGAGTACTTCGGCAGGCTCAGCGGCCTGAGCGCGGGCGGGGCCAGGAAGGCCACCGCCGACCTGCTCGAACGGCTCTCGCTCACCGAGCGCGTCAACGACGCGGTGGACGCGCTCTCCCTGGGCAACCAGCAGCGCGTGCAGCTCGCGGTGGCGCTGGTGCACGATCCCGAGGCGCTCATCCTGGACGAGCCCTTCTCCGGGCTGGACCCGCTCGCCGTCGACGCGCTGGCCGAGGTGCTCGCCGAGCGCCGCGCCGCGGGCGTGCCGGTGCTCTTCTCCAGCCACCAGCTGGACCTCGTCGAGCGGCTCTGCGACTCGGTCGGCATCATCTCCGCCGGCCGCGTGGTGGCCAGCGGCACGGTCGAGGAGTTGCGCGAGCGGGAGGGACGCGGCCGGCTCAGGGTGGTCGTCAGGAACGCCTCCCCCGGCTGGGCCTCGTCCCTGCCGGGAGAGGTCACCGAGAAGGGCGACGAGGTCCTCGTCGCGGGCGTCGACGGCGACGGCCAGGAGATCCTGAGCCTCGCGGTCAAGGCCGGAAGGGTCGAGCACTTCGGCTGGCAGCGCCCCACGCTCACCGAGATCTTCAGGGAGGCCGTCGCGTGAGCGGACTGTGGCTGGTCGCGCGGCGGGAGATCGTCACGCGCGGCCGTACGAAGGCGTTCGTCATCGGCCTCGTGGTCAGCGCCGTCCTGGTCGCGGCGCTGGCGTTCCTGCCCAGGCTCTTCTCCGGGCCCGACTCCTACACCGTGGGACTCGCAGGAGCGCAGGCGCAGGCGCTGGAACCGGCCCTGACCGCCGCGGCCAAGGACGTGAAGCTCACCATCAGGAAGTTCCCCGACGAGGGGGCCGCGGTCAGCGCGATCAGCCTCGACGAGGTGGACGCCGCCGTGGTGGACCGCAACAGGGTGCTCGCCGACGGCGAGGTGGACGACAAGCTCGGACTGCTGCTGGAGACCGCGAACCAGACCACCCAGACCCAGCGGCAGCTGTCCGAGGCGGGCCTCGATCCGGCCAAGGTGGCCGCCGCCATGCGGGTAGCCCCCCTGGAGCAGGTCTCCATCGGCGCCGACGCCCGCTACGCGGGCGTGCGGGTGGGCATCGCGTCCCTGCTGGTCATGGTGCTGTTCTTCCTGCTCATCTACTCCTCCATGTACGTCGCCATGGGCGTGGTCGAGGAGAAGGGCAGCCGGATCGTGGAGATCCTGCTGACCTCGGTCCGCCCCTGGCAGCTGCTCGGCGGCAAGCTCGTGGGACTGGGCGCGCTCGCGCTGGCCAACATGGTCGTGATCATCGTGGCCGGTCTCGGCGCGGCGGCGGCGACCGGCCTCGCGGCCGACCTGCCCCCGGGGATGACGGGCATCGTGGTCAGCGCCCTGTTCTGGTTCATTCTCGGATACGCGTTCTTCGCCGCGATGGCGGCGGCGCTCGGGTCGCTGGTGTCCAGGCAGGAGGACGCGAACAGCGTCCTGACCCCGATGACGATGCTCATGATGATCACCTACCTGGTGGCCTACTTCGCGGCGGTCCAGCCGGGCAGCCCGGTGGCCAGGATCCTGTCGCTGGTGCCGCCGTTCTCCTCGATGGTCATGCCGGTCAGGATGGCCGGGGGCGAGGTGTTCGCCTGGGAGATCGCCGTGGCGGCGGTCCTGATGCTCCTGGCGACGGCGGGCACCCTCATGCTGGGCGCCCGCATCTACAGCCGCGCGGTCCTGCGTACCGGCGCCCGGGTGAAGCTCTCCGAGGCGATGCGCTGACCCGGGGGACGCGGTTCCGGCTCCCCGGCCGTACGGCCGGGGAGCCACGTCTCCGCTCACCGGGCCGCCATCGGGCCACCCGGCCGTCAGAGCACCGGGCCACCAGGTCACCGGGCAGCCGGGCCACCAGGCCGTCAGGTCATCAGGCCGTCAGGTCATCAGGCCGTCAGGTCATCAGGCCGTCAGGCCGTCAGGCCGTCAGGCCGGATCACGGGGATCCGGGCCCCGTCCGGCCGGTAGGGTTCGGTCATGCGTCTGGTCATAGCGCGGTGCAGCGTTGATTACGTCGGGAAGCTCACCGCCCATCTTCCGATGGCGCCCCGGCTCATCCTCATCAAGGCCGACAGCAGCGTCTCCATCCACGCCGACGACCGGGCCTTCAAACCGCTGAACTGGATGAACCCGCCGTGCAAGCTCCGCGAGGAGGAGGGCACCTGGACGGTGACCCACGGCAAGACCGGCGAGAAGCTCGTCCTCACCATGGAGGAGATCATCCACGACACCAGCCACGAGCTGGGCGTGGACCCGGGCCTGATCAAGGACGGGGTCGAGGCCCACCTGCAGGAGCTGCTCGCCGAGCACATCACCACCCTGGGCGCGGGCTGGACGCTCGTCCGCCGCGAGTACATGACGGCCATCGGCCCCGTCGACATCCTCTGCCGCGACCACACGGGCGCGTCCGTCGCCGTGGAGCTCAAGCGCCGCGCGGGCATCGACGCCGTGGAACAGCTCACCCGCTACCTGGAGCTGATGAACCGCGACCCCCTGCTCGCCCCGGTCGGCGGCATCCTGGCCGCCCAGAGCATCGCACCCCAGGCCAAGACCCTCGCCGAGGACCGCGGCATCCGCTGCGTCACCCTCGACTACGACGAGCTGCGCGGCATCGAGCGCAACGACACCCTGTTCTGAGTTCCGGCGCACCGGCGGCCCGCCTTCCGGCGGGGACGTCCACGACGCGGCCCCGCGGGAACTCCCGCCCCAGGGCCGCGGCGGCACGCCCGCTCCGTCAGTCACGCTCCGTCAGTCACGCTCCGTCAGTCACGCTCCCCGGCCGGCTTCCCGTTTCCTGGCGCCAGGTGCGGGGTGTACGTCCTGACCGCTTCGAGCAGCCGGGCCTTCGACGGGTTCACCATCGCCTTCCCTGCCACGGTCACCGTCGGTACGGTCTCGTTCCCGTCCGCGACCGAGCGGACGAACGCCGCCGCCTCGGGATCTTTCCAGATGTCGACCTCGCTGTAGCGCAGCCGCGTGAAACGCAGGCGCGTGCGCAACTTCATGCAGTACGTGCAACCGGGCCGCCAGTAGACGACCACGCCGCCGTGGTCCGCGTTCTCGTACGACGTCGCCCGGCCTCGGCGGGGCAGGTTCGTGACGACGAGCAACGCGACGGCGAGAACAAGGAGCGCGAAGGACACCGGGGACATGGGGGAAGTATCTCAAGCCGCTCGTGACCCGACGGCGTGGGCCTCACCGACCTCACCACCCGGCGCTTCGCGCGAACCAAGCTCGGGCTGTGCCTTCCGGGGCGCCGCCCCGGACCCCGGGCGAAGGGCCTTCCGGCCCCTCGCGCTCCCCGGTCGTTCTGCGGTTCCCCTGACGACGGCCCCTTTACAACGGGAACCCAGCCGATCGTGCGACGGTGACGAAGGCCCCAGCCCGGACACTGCCAAAGCCCGGACGAGATCCCTGAAACGGAGTCCGACGACCGTTACGGCGTGCCGAACTCGCCGTCCAGCACTCCACCAAGGAACGCCGGCCACTCCGCGGGCGTGAAGACCAGGGCGTGGCCCGCTGCTCGTCGAGTTGATGTGCCGCAGCTGGGGTTACCGGTGGCCGGCCACCGGCGGCAAGGTCGTCTGGTGCGTGATCGCGGGCGATCCCGACCACGCGTTCGGTGGCGGAAGACCCGTTCCAGGGTCGCGCGCCGAGGGATGACGAGACCCCGTGTCCTCCGTTCGGTGGACACGGGGCTCCATCGAACGTTGGTGCCGCGCGAAACGCCTGAACGCGACGCTTGGGACATGGACACAGCGGTGAGAGTGAGAGGCCTGACCAAGCGCTACGGCGACGTCCAGGCCGTCGGGGGGATCGATCTCGACATCCACGCGGGCGAGGTGTTCGCGATCCTGGGCCCGAACGGGGCCGGGAAGTCCACCACGGTGGAGATCATGGAGGGGCACCGCACCCGGGACGCCGGGGAGGTCAGCGTCCTGGGCGTCGACCCCGGCAGGCCCACCCGCGCGTGGCGTTCGCGGATCGGCATCGTGCTGCAGACGGCCGACGACGCGGCCGAGGCGACCGTACGGGAGACCGTGCGGCACTTTGCGGGCTACTACCCCGGGGGCAAGGACCCGGACGAGGTGATCGAGCAGGTCGGGCTCGCGGAGAAGGCGGACCAGCGCATCCGGAAGCTCTCGGGCGGCCAGCGGCGCCGGGTGGACGTCGCGCTGGGGGTGATCGGCGACCCGGAGCTGCTCTTCCTGGACGAGCCGACCACCGGGTTCGACCCGGAGGCCCGCAGGCGGTTCTGGGAGCTGATCGAGGGCCTGGCCCGCGACGGCACCACGATCGTGCTGACCACCCACTACCTGGACGAGGCCGAGGCGCTGGCCGACCGGGTGGCCGTGGTCGCCGGGGGGCGGATCGTGGCCGAGGGCGAGCCTGCGACCCTGGGCGGCAGGGCCACCGCCAAGGCCCTGGTGAGCTGGTCCGACGCGGGTGAGCGCCGCTCCCTGGAGACGGACACGCCGACCAGGACGGTCCTGGAGCTGACCGCCCGCTTCGACGGCGAGGTCCCGGAGTTGGCCGTGACCCGCCCCACCCTGGAGGACGTCTACCTCCGCCTGATCGAGACCCCCGCCTGATCGTCTCCCGTACGAACGTCGACCGATCCCCCGAGGTGATCAGCCAGATGAGCCAGACCCTTGCCCGGCCTTCCGCCCCGGCCGTCCGAGCGGGGCAACCCTCCGTGATGCGACTGGGGCTGTCACGGACGGTCGTCGAGAACAGGATGTTCTTCCGCGAGCGGGACGCGGTGATCTTCACCTTCGCCTTCCCGATCATCATGCTGGTGCTCTTCGGCTCGATCTTCGCCGGCGAGATGGAGGGGACCGGCCTGACCGTTTCCCAGCTCTACGTGGCCGGGCTGATCGGGACCGCCGCGATGACGGGGTTCCAGAACCTCGGCATCAACGTCGCGATGGACCGCGACGACGGCACCCTCAAACGGCTGGCGGGCACCCCGCTGCCCCGTACCTCCTACTTCATCGGCAAGGCCCTCAACACCCTGTTCGTCTCCTTCCTGCAGGTCGTCGTCCTGCTGGCCATCGGGGTCGCGCTGTTCGGCCTGGAACTGCCGTCGGAGGCGTCCCGGTGGGTGACCTTCACCTGGGTGTTCGTGCTCGGCGTGATCGGCTCGTCCCTGCTCGGGGTCGCGATCAGCAGCCTGCCCCGGTCGGCCAAGAGCGCCAGCGCGGTGATCGCGATGCCGTTCGTGGTGCTGCAGTTCATCTCCGGGGTGTTCATCCCCATCGGGCAGCTGCCGTCCTGGCTGGTGAACATCGCCTCGATCTTCCCGCTCAAGTGGATGTGCCAGGGATTCCGGTCGGTCTTCCTGGGTGACGCCGGCGCCACGCTCGAGGTCGCGAACTCGTACGAACTCGACCGGGTCGCCCTGATTCTGGGAGCCTGGGCGATCGGAGGACTGCTGCTGTGCCTGCTGACGTTCCGCTGGAAAAGCCGCCGCGACGGGTGAGCCCCGCCGTCTACACCGAGCCCCCCGCCCGGGGGGCCGGTGCCCACGCCTGGAAGTCCCTGAGCATCTGGGAGATGCTCCTGGTCCTCGGGCTCATCCCGCCCGTCTGGATCGCACTCACCGTCGACGCGCCCATGGCCGAGAAGGTGATCGTGGCGGGCTGCCTGGCCGCGATCCTGCCGCTCTACGTCCTGCTGGGCCGCCCGGCGATCGTCGCCGGCGACCGGCTGCGGGGGGCGATCTACATCGCTCTGCTGATCGCGCTGTTCACGCCCCCGGGCCTCATCACGTCGTACACGACATTCGCCCTGTTCGGCCTGTGCCCGCAGTGCTTCATCGTCTTCCGCGTCAAGCGGGCGATAGTCGCCATGATCGCACTGAACCTCTCCCCGATGATCCGCTACCTGTTCCTGCAGGAGAATCCGGAGCCGTTCAACTTCCTGGTGGTCGTCATGACCATCGTCCTCTTCTCCTCCACGTTCGGCATCTGGATCGAGCGGATCACCACGCAGAGCGAGGAGCGGGCCGCGCTCATCGAGGAGCTGGAGAGCAGCCGGGCCGAGATCGCCAGGCTCTCGGCCGAGCGCGGGGCGCAGGCCGAGCGCGAGCGGCTCGCCGGGGAGATCCACGACACCCTGGCGCAGGGCTTCACCAGCATCATCATGCTGATCCAGGCGGCCGAGGCGCAGCCGGACCCGTCCCGTCACCTGGCGCTGGCCGTCCAGACGGCACGGGAGAACCTGACCGAGGCCCGCCTGCTGGTCACCACGCTGAGCCCGGCCCCCCTGAACGACTCGACGCTGGACGAGGCCCTGCGGCGGCTGACGAACCGGCTCGGCGAGGAGACGGACCTGTCCGGCGGGTTCGAGGTGCACGGGAAGTCCCGGCCGCTGAGCGCTCCGGTCGAGGTGGTGCTCGTCCGCGCCGCCCAGGAGGGCCTGGCCAACGTGCGCAAGCACGCGGCCGCGGGGTCCGTCACGGTCTCGATCGCCTACGGCGACGACTCCGTGCGGCTGGAGGTACGCGACGACGGACGCGGCTTCGAGCCGTCCGGCGGCCAGGGGTACGGCCTGCGGGGCATGCGCGCCCGCGTGGAGCAGGTGGGCGGGACCCTCACGGTGACGGGACTCCCCGGCGGGGGGACGGTACTCGAAGTGACCGTCCCCACCGGCCGGCCCGCCCTCCCCGCCGACGACCCCCCAGACCTGCCCGGCGCCGCCGGCGACCGGACCGACCAGCCCGCTCGGAGGGTGTGACACATGCTTCGCGTGATGATCGTCGATGATCACCCGGTGGTCCGCGAGGGCCTTCGGGGCATGCTGGAGGCCGACCCCGGGATCACGGTGGTGGGTGAGGCGGCGTCCGGGGACGAGGCCGTCGTGCGGGCCGGGGAGCTCGCACCGGACGTGATCCTGATGGACCTGCGCATGCCGGACGGGGACGGGGTGAGCGCCACCTCGCGCATCCTCACCGGACGGCCGGAGAGCCGGGTGGTCGTGCTGACCACCTACGAGACCGACGCCGACATCGTACGAGCGGTCGAGGCCGGGGCGGCGGGGTATCTGCTGAAGGACACCTCCAGGGCCGACCTGCTGGCCGCGATCCGCTCGGCGGCGCGCGGGGAGACCGTGCTGTCGCCGTCGGTGGCGACCAGGCTGGTCACCCGGATGCGGGCTCCGACGGCCGAGTCGCTGTCGCCACGCGAGACGGAGGTGCTCTCCCTCGTGGCCAGAGGGCTGACCAACGCGGAGATCGGCAGGGCCCTCTTCATCAGCGAGACCACGGTGAAGACCCATCTGCTGCGCGTCTTCGGCAAGCTCGGCGTCTCCGACCGCACCGCCGCCGTGACCACGGCCCTGGACCGGGGCCTGCTCACCCGCTAGTGCGGTGACCGCACGCGTTCACCGGTCCGGCCCGGTCGGGCGCGCCGGCACGCGGTCACTCCTTGAGGTGCAGGGCGAGCTGGATCCGGTCACGGAGGCCCAGCTTGCGCAGCACGCTGGAGACGTGGTTCTTGACCGTGCCCTCGGTGATGAACAGCCGGGCCGCGATCTCCCGGTTGGCGGCCCCCTGAGCGACCATCCTGGCCACCTCGACCTCGCGGGCGGAGAGCAGGTCCTGCCCGCGGAAGCCGGCGGGGAGCAGGTCCTCCGCCCGCGATCCGCCGCCCGCCGCGGATGCGTGCCGGAGCTCGGCGACCAGCCTGGCGGCCACCGGGGCGCCGAGCACCGTCTCCCCCCGGCCGACCCGGTGGACCGCCGAGACCAGCTCCTCGGGCGAGCAGTCCTTGAGCAGGTAGCCCAGGGCGCCGCCGCGCAGCGCGCCGAAGATGTAGTCGTCCTCGTCGAAGGTGCTGAGCACGATCGCGGCCACCCTCGGGTGCTCCGCGGCGAGCCGGACGATCAGCTCCACCCCGTCCATCCCGGGCATCCGCGCGTCCACGAGGGCCACGTCCGGGCCGGTCTCCGCCACCACCCGCAGCGCCTCCCGGCCGTCGGCCGCCTCCCCCACCACCTCGATCCCGGGCTCGACCTCCAGCAGCTTGCGCAACCCCTGGCGCATCAGCACCTGGTCGTCGACCAGGATGATCCTGATCGAGCTCATGACCGCCTCCCCACCCCGGCCGGAGCGACCGGCAGCTCGGCCCGTAACGCGAACCCGCCCTCCGGGGCGTTGCCGCCGGTCAGCGTACCTCCGAGGGCCCGGGCCCGCTCGGTCAGCGACGTCAGCCCGAAACCCCGCCGGGAGCGCTCGCCGGCGCCCCTGCCGTCGTCGGCGACCACGAGCACGGTCCGCGCCTCGCCGAAGACGAGCCTGACCCTCACGTGCAGCGCCTCGGCGTGCCTGAGCGCGTTGGTCAGCCCCTCTTGCAGCACCCGGTACAGCACCAGCTCGGCGTCGGCGTCCAGCCGGTGCTCGGTGCCCTCCACCTCGAAGGTGACCGTGATGCCCGTGCCGTCGAACGAGGCGGCCAGCCGTTCCAGCGCCGCGCTGCCCACCCGGCCGTCCAGCGCGAGCGGGCGCAGCGCGCGCACCCATCGCCGGGCGTCGGCCAGCGCCTCGACGGTCAGCTCCTTGGCCTGGCGCACCTCGTCCCAGGCGGCGTCCGGGCGGCGCTCGCGGAAACGTTCGGCGTTCTCCAGGTCCATCTTGATCACGGTCAGGTGGTGCCCGATCGAGTCGTGCATCTCCGCGGCCATCCTCGCCCGTTCCTCCGCGACCGCGAGCTCCCTGATCCGCCCCAGCAGGCGCCGCGTCTCCTCGCGGCTGCGGCGCGCCTCCAGGGTGGACGAGGCCATCCCCAGCACGAACGCGGAGAGCATCGCCATCTCCCCGACCTGGGCCAGCCCGTCGAGGACGGACTTGCCGAAGAGCAGCGGAACGGCCGCGAACAGGAACACCGCCAGCGACGTCAGGATGACCGACGCGGCGCGCATGCCGTACAGGAAGGCGAGGTTGGCGACGGCGATGAGGGGGAGCAGCGTGTGGGTGCCCCTGGAACCGGTGGCCCCCAGCAGCAGGGTGGCCACCAGGAACATCGGGGCCACGAAGCGGCGGCCTCGCGACAGGTCCCACGGCAGCACCAGCCACAGGCCCGCGACCAGCGCGAGGTTCAGCCCGGTCAGCACGCGGGCGAGCGGGCCGCTGGGAGAGAGGACGTGGACGACGGCGGTGGCGATGAGCACGCCCCAGAACAGGACGCTGAACAGGAACGGCCGGTCGGCGTCGCGCAACCAGTCCAAACGCAGCATGCCACGACCTTAGGCCGCCGGACTCCCGGCGGTGATCCCCCCACAGTCACAATGACGATGGTCATGGTCGTTTCTATCCGCCGCTCGATGTGCCGTGCGGCGCCCGTTTCTAGTGTTGCCGTCCATGAGAGCCACTCGCCCCGTCTGGGCCGTACTGATAACCATGGCCGCCATGTTCGTCCAGATCCTGGTCGGAACGTTGCCCGTCGTGTTGCTGATGGACCGGGGGGATCCGCTCTACAGGCCGTTGGGCGTGCTCGGCACCACGATCGCCTCGATCGCCCTGGTGTACGCGATCCGCCGTTACCTTGGCCACCAGAGCTGGTCAGGGGTGCGGCTGACGTGGTCCCGGTCGGCCGCGTGGCATGTGCCGGTCGGCCTGCTCGTCGGCGCCGTGCCGGTGATCGCCGGGAACGCGCTCTCGGTGGTCCTGGGCGTGGCCACCTGGGCCTCGTGGGAGCAGGGGGTGGCGCCCACGCTGCCCTACCTGGCGCTCGCGATCGCGATCATCGTGCTCGGCCAGGCGTTCCCCGAGGAGTTGCTCTGGCGGGGGCACCTGTTCGACACGCTCTCGGACCGCCTGTCACCGCGCATGGTCCTGTTCGTCGTGTCGGCGGGCTTCGGCGTCATGCACATCGTCTCCCAGAGCCCGGCCGACGACCTCACCGAGAAACTGCTCTACGTCGTGCTCGCGACCGCCCTGGGCTTCGCCTGCACGGCGGCGCGGGTGCGCAGCGGCGCGGTCTGGATGGCGGTCGGCGTGCACACCGGCTTCCACGTCGGCAACCTGCTGACGCCCACCAAGGATCTCCGCTACGACGTGCAACTCATCTTGCTGACCTGCGCTCTCTTCCTGGCCGGGCTGGCCGTCCTGCCCCGGTCGGGCAGGAGCCCGCACCCCGCCGACGCGGAGCTCCACTCCCGCCTGTGACGACCGTCCGGCCTCTGCGCCGCCCGCCGGGGACGAGCCGGGGACGAGCGGAGCCGAAAACCAGCGGGGGCCGGTGATCGGCGGGACCGTGTTTTTCCCGCTCCGGCCGGAATGAGGCACACCTCGTTCGCGCGAACGGCAGGACCTTGACCGACTACTCAGACTTGTCACCTTCTTGCACCAGGGATGTAAGTAATAACACAACAGCCCTTCCACAAAAAGGATCTTGCACCCATAATGGTTGATTCCGGGGGCCAGAACCATGAGGTGGAAGTGATAAAGCGAGTATCTGTCAACCTCGCGCTGACCTGCGGGAGCTTGACATGAATGGACGGTCCTACCGGGGAATGTCAGCGGAGGAGCGGCTGGCGGAACGCCGGGAGCGCCTCGTCTCCGCGGCGTACACCCTTTACGCCGATCCCGGATTCCCGGAAACGACGATCGAGAGATTGTGCGCCGCGGCACGCATCTCCAACCGCGCCTTCTACGAGTGTTTCTCGGGTCGCGACGAGCTGATGCAGACCGTGTACGACCGGTGCGTGCGCGAGACGCTGGAGGAGATGTCGAAGGCCATCGACCAGGCCCCCGACACCCTGGCCTCCCGGGTCAAGACAGGGGTCACCAGTTACATCAACTTCGTCACCGGCGACAGGCGCCGCGCGCGGATCATGCATCTGGAGGTGCGCCGGGCGGGCGACTGCCTCACCACCTCCAGGCAGTCGGCCGTCGCGGCCTTCATCAAGACGATCGAGTCGAACGTCGCCGACCTGCCGGAGGCCACGAAGGCCAACCAGCGCCTCCTCGCGCTGGGCATGATCGGAGCGGTCCAGGAGCTGCTCATCGAGTGGGTCCTGGCCGACGACCCGCCTCCGGTCGGCAAGCTGATCGACACCGCCACGCACATCTTCCACAGGTCCTTCGTGACCTGACATCGGCGGGAGACTCTTGCACAGGTCCTTCGTGACCTGACACCGGCGGGAGACGAGGACGGGTCCGCCGGGCCCGTCCTCCGACGTGTTCCGGCGCCGCCGTCGCCCCCGAGCTCCGGCGGCCGTCCGGATCAGGCCACCGCGGCCACGGGGAGTTCCACGGTGAGGACCCGGTTGAGCCGGGTCACCGCCAGCACCCGCATGACCCTCGGCGGCACCCCCCTCAGAATGAGGCGGCGTTCCGCGCCCACAGCGCGTCGATGCGTGCCCACCAGCACCCCGAGACCGGTGGCATCGATCATTTCCAGCCTGGAAAGATCTACGATCAGGTCGCCGTGCCCGGAGTCGACCGCCTCGTGCAGCCGCGGGCGCACGCGGGCGACGGTTCCCACGTCGAGACGATTCCCGACGCCGACCACTTGTGCCCGGGGGTTACCAGGGACGCGCATACCTCCTCCTCACGCCTGGCCGCCGAGGAGCAACGGCCCGGCACAACGGCGGTGCGTCGCCACGGCCACCCGGTCACGCACCGCGCTCGTAAGATGTCAAAGCGTACAAGAAGGTGCGAACCTCCCTCGCTCCCGGCATCGACCTTCTGGCGAACATGTGGGTTCCTTGCCCGAATCAAGCGAGAAAACGCGGTTTAAAGCCAACCTTTTTGTTGAGCCGACCGGATCGCAGTGATCCGGTTGGTCGCGCCCAGTTTGGTGATGGCGCTGGACAGGTAGTTGCGCACGGTGCCCTGGGTGAGGTGGAGCGCGGCGGCGATCTCGGCGACCGAGGCCCCCTGAGCGGCCAGTTCCAGGGCGCCGCGCTCGCGTTCGGTGAGGGGGCTCTCCCCCGCCATCATCGCCGAGGCGGCCATCTCCGGGTCGAGGTAGCGCCCGCCCGCGTGGACCTTGCGGATCGCCGTCGCCAGCTCGTCGGCGGAGGCGTCCTTGGGGATGAAGCCGCGCACCCCGGCCGCGAGTGCCCGCCTCAGGTGTCCCGGCCGGCCGAAGCTGGTCAGTATCAGCACCGCGTGGCCCGGCAGCGTCTCGGCGACGCTCAGCCCGTCCATCCCCGGCATCTCGATGTCCAGCACGACCACGTCGGGCCGGTGCTCCAGCACGGCCGCCGCCACCAGGTCCCCCCTGGCCACCTCGGCCACCACCTCGACATCCGGCTCCAGGTCGAGCAGGGTGGCGATCGCCTTCCTGACCAGGTGCTCGTCGTCGGCCAGCAGTACCCGGATCACCGTGCCACCCCCACCGGACCGCTCGCCCCGGCCGGAGGGCCCGGCACCGCGGTCATCGTCTGGACCATCATCCTCCCCCAAGCGGAACCGTCGCCCGCAGCCTGAACTCCCCGGGGCCTCCGGGGCCCGCCGTGACGGTTCCGCCGATGGCGGCGACCCGCTCCGACAGCCCGACGAGGCCGGTACCGCCTCGGCCCTCCACCCCTTCCACCCCGTCGTTCGTCATCGTCAGCACGACACTTCCGTCGCGGACGGTCATCACCGTACGACACTCGGTCGCGAAGCTGTGCCGCAGCACGTTGGTGGTGCCCTCCCTGACCACCCAGGCCAGCAGGGTGGCCACCCCCTCGGGCACCTGGTCGCGCGGCATCTGCAGCGTGCAGCGAATGCCGCCCGCCTCCAGCACCGCGGTCATCGCGCGCAGCTCTGCGGCGAGGTCGACCGTGCGGTAGCCGCGCACCGCCGTGCGGATCTCCTTGAGCGTCTGCCGCGCCAGGATCCGTACCTCGTCCATCTCCCCCGCCGCCCGCGCGGCGTCCACCCCCGACAGCTTGGCGGCCACCTCGCTCTTGACGGCGATCGCGGAGAGGCTGTGGCCGACCAGGTCGTGCAGGTCGCGGGAGAAGCGCAGCCGCTCCTCGGTGACGGCCAGCCGGGCCTGCGCCTCCTTGCCCTCCTCCGCCGCCCTCACCACCTGCCAGAACCGGAGCTGGAGCCGGTTGGCCCACGGTGCCGTCGCGGACACCCCGACGTAGGCGCCGAGGACGGGAAGGATTCCGTCCCGGTGCGGCGACAGGAACACGTCGGCGAACCCGGGACCGGGACCGACGCCCGGAAACGTGAGAAGCAGGCTGACGGCGATCGCCGCGGCGGTGGTGGCGATCGCGGCGGACCTGCCCAGCAGCAGCACGGCACCCGACGCCCAGGCCGGGCCGAGCAGCCCCCAGGACCAGGGGTGACCGTCCTGGGTCAGCAGGAGGATCACCGCGACCACGGCCGAGGCGGCGATCTCGCCTCTCGCGCCGGTCCCGGCCACGGCCGCCTGGAGGATTCGCACGTACAGAACGCTGAAGATCAGCAGGCCCGGCACCCCGACCGCCAGCAGCGAGAGCCGGGACTGCCCGTCCGGGTCCCCCAGCGTGCTGAGAGGGCCGACCCAGGCCAGAACGAGGCCCAGGGTCAGGGAGAACACGGTCATCCGGCGGAGCCCCTGCATGGGGGACCGCTGCCTCCTCCGGGAAAGCACGGAGGAGATGAGGCGCGCGAGGCGCCTCATCCCTTTTTCACCACTGTCGACTGACATTTCGTGATGAAGGCTAACCGTGCCGGGGTTCCCAGCGGAACAGCCACCGGGCCAGCACCCCGGCCACCGCGATCCAGACCAGCAGGATCGCGAAGGAGGGCAGCGCGGCCGCCCACTGCCCGCCCATGCTCAGCGCCGCCCCGCCCCCGGAGATGTGATCCCCGCCCAGGAAGGCGGTGCGCGCGATCTCCACGACCGGAGTCGCGGGGAGCAGGGCCGAGATCTCGCTCAGCCCGCCCGGCAGCGTGTCGCCGGGGAACGCGATCGGGGCGCCGACCAGCACGAACAGGAGCACCGGGAGCACCGTGATCTGGGCGAGCTCGGCGTTGGGCGTGAGGCCGGAGAAGGCGGCGGCGAGCAGGCCGAACAGCGCGACCCCCAGGACGGCGACGATCACGAGCATCGGCACGTTGGCCACCGTGACCCCCTCGGACCGCCACATCCAGACGGCCAGGAGCGCCACCTGGGCGAGATAGAGCGCGAGCGCCCCGAGGGCGCTGCCGGCGAGAATCGCCGGACCCGATGGCTGGCCCGCCCGCAGCCGCTTGAGCACCAGTTCCTCGCGCCGGGCGGTGAAGGAGTTCACCAGGTTGACGAAGACCGCGAACACCAGCAGCAACCCCGGCAACCCGGCCAGCACGAAAAGCTTCCCGGCCACGCCGTCGACCTTCTCGGCTCCGACGGCCTGGGTGTACAGCCAGGCCATCAGGAGCGGCAGCAGGAGCACGTTGAACAGGACCGTGGTGTTCCTGCCCACCAGGGTCAGGTCGACTCTCGCGAGCCTCATCGCGTGCAGCACGTCGGTTCCCATGATCATTCGCCCCTTCTCGCCGGTCCTGCCGCCACCGCTCCGTCGCCGGTCCCCCGGATCGCTCCGGCCGCCCCGGCCCCTTCCCCGTCCGACGTCTCCCCGGCCACGCGCATGAAGGCGTCCTCCAGGGTCCCCCGGCGGACGGCCAGCCGTTCCAGGGTCTCGCCGCGCGTGTCGGCCCAGGCCAGGAGCTGCCGCACCGCCGTGTGCGCGCGGGCCTCGGCCCGTGCTCCGGTCAGGGTGTAGGCGACCTCCGTGTCACCGCCGTAGGTCAGCACGGGGGCCACGCCGTCCAGCGCGGGAAGATCACCGAAGGCCCAGGAGATGCCGGGAAGGCGGAAGGAGATCCGGTCGCCCGACCCGGCCACCACCTCCTCGACGGTCCCCTGAAGGTGGATCCGGCCCTCGTGCATGATGGCCAGCCGGTTGGCGAGGCGCTCGGCCTCCTCCAGGTAGTGGGTGGTGAGCAACACCGTGGTGCCGCCCGCCCGCAGGTCCTCGATCACCTTCCAGGTGGCGCGGCGCGCCTCGGGGTCCATGCCGGTGGTCGGCTCGTCCAGGAAGAGCACCTCCGGCCGGGAGATCACCGCCAGCGCGAGGTCGAGCCTGCGCCGCTGGCCGCCGGAGAGCTGCCGCACCCTGGTCCTGGCCTTTTTGCCCAGTCCCGCCGTCTCCAGGGCGTCCGCGGTCCCCGGATCCGTGCCCCTGTGCCGGCCGAGGAAGGAGGACGCCCCGGAGAGGCGGGCGGGGGTGTCCCCGCGGCCCGCGTCCTGGCTCAGCCCCTTCCACAGGCCGACGGTCTCGGCGACCGTGAGGTCACCGAGGAAACCCCCTTCCTGCAGCATGATCCCCACGCGGGGCCGCAGCCGTCGCCGCTGCCGGACCGGGTCGAGCCCGAGCACGCGGACGCTGCCGCCGGTGGGGGCCCGGAAACCCTCCAGGACCTCCACGGTGGTGGTCTTGCCGGCGCCGTTCGTGCCGAGCAGGGCGAACAGCTCGCCCCTCGGGACCGCGAAGGAGACGCCGCGCACCGCCTCGAAGTCGCCGTACGCCTGCCGGAGCCCGCCGACCTCGATCACGTTGTCGAGGCCGGCGGTCGCGGCGCCGGCCGGATCCGTCACCTGTGGTGTTCTCATGGGGACAATCGTCGTCGCCCCGCGTTCGACCAGGTAGTCGTCGATATCACCGGAAAGGCAGTGATCTCTAATGCGTTCCGGATGACAAATGTCAACTACGGGCGGGGCGGCAGCGCGGGACGCCGGCGGGACGGCCGGGTGGCGGGGTCGGGCGGGGTCGCCGCCGGACGCTCGTCCAGCGCGGCCAGCGCGAGCCGTACCGCCTCCTCGATCTGCGGGTCCCTGCCCTCCGCCCAGTCGCCGGGGGCGATGTCGACCTCGACGTCCGGATCGACGCCGTAGTTCTCCACGCCCCAGCCCAGCTCCTCGAACCAGAAGGAGTACTTGGGCACGGTGATGCGCGTGCCGTCGACCAGGCGGTGGGCGTCCTCGATGCCGATGACGCCTCCCCAGGTCCGGGTGCCCACCACGGGCCCGAGCTTGTGGATCTTGAAGGCCGCGGTGACGATGTCGCCGTCGGATCCGGCGTTCTGGTCGGTGATCGCGACCAGCGGGCCGCGCGGCGCGTCCTCGGGGTAGGTGATCGGCGTCATGCCCCGGGGCAGGTCCCAGGCGATGACCCGGCGGATCAGCTTCTCGATGACCAGCTCGGAGGTGTGGCCGCCCCGGTTCCCCCGTACGTCCACCACGAGCCCCTCGAAGGTCATCTCCCTGCGCAGGTCGCGGTGGAACTGTGCCCAGCCCTCGGCCACCATGTCCGGGATGTGCAGGTAGCCGAGGCGCCCGCCGCCGAACTCCCTGACGCGCGCCCGGTTCCCGGCCACCCAGTGCTGGTAGCGCAGGCGCCGGTCGTCGTGGAGCGGCGTGACGACCACCCGCCGGCCACCGTCCAGGGTGAGCTCGACCGGCTTGTCGGCGGCGCCGACCAGCAACCGCGCGGGCCCCTCGGGCGGCACCGGGCGGCCGTCGACCGCGAGCAGCGCCTCTCCCGGCTGCACGCTCGCCCCCGGCCCGGCCAGCGGCGAGCGGGCGTGCACGTCGGAGGACTCGGCGGGCAGCACCCGGTCCACCCGCCAGCGGCCGTCGTCGCCCCTGGAGAGGTCGGCACCGAGCAGCCCGATCGGCTCGGAGGCCGGGTGGCCCCAGGGAGCGGCGTCGACGTAGGCGTGCGAGCTGCCCAGCTCGCCCGCGACCTCCCAGAGCAGGTCGGCGAAGTCGTCGGCGGTGGCGACCCGGTCCACCAGCGGCCGGTACTCCTCCAGCACGGTCTCCCACTCGACGTCGGCCATGTCCTCGACCCAGAAGTCGGCGCGCATCCGGCGGCCCAGCTGGGCGTAGGCGTGCCGCCGCAGCGCCCGGGGGTCGGCGGTGATCCGGATCCTGGACAGGTCGACGGTCGTGTCGTCGCCGTTCTTGCCTCCCTGCTTGCCCCCGGCCGGGCGGACCGTGAGCGTGTTCTTGTCGCTGACGACGAGCTGCGTGCCGTCACCGCTCACCCGGTACCAGTCGAGCTTGTCGACCACTTCCTCCCACTTGCGCTTGACCAGGTCGTAGCGGTCCAGCGCCGGGCGGGGCGCCTCGCCCCCCACCTCGTCCCTGTCCTCGCCGAGCTCCCCGGCCAGCGGCTCCCGCAACCAGACGAATCCGCCCTTGACCGCCCGCAGGTCCGAGTAGCGCCCCTCGGGCACCGGCACCTGCACGACCCTGGCGGCGATGCCCTCCAGGTCCACGGTGATCGAGCCGTCGTCCTTCTCGCCGTCGCCGTCGCCGGAGCCCGAGCCCGAGTCGGCGGCCCGCCCCGCGGAGCTGGGCGCGAACGGGGACGGCGTGGACGCGGACAGCGGCACCAGGTAGGGCCGGTAGCCGAAGGGGAAGGACATGTCGAAGGAGTGCGCGTCGTAGACCGGGTCGAAGCCGCGCCGCGACAGGAACGCCAGGTACTCCCCCGCGAACGCGGGTGAGACGTCCACGAACCGGCCGTCGGTGACGTCGGTCACGCTCCGGTCCGCCACCCTGGCCAGCCTGATCCTGCGCAGCTGCGGGCCGTCCGGGTGCGACCAGGCCAGCCAGGCCGAGTCGGACGACCAGGTGAGGCCGTTGATCTCCCCGTCGGCCCTGGACAGCTCCACGGCCTCGCCCGAGGCCACGTCGACCAGGAGCAGCCGCCCGTTCCTGCTGGTCACCGCGATCGTGTTCCCGTCGGGCGCGACGGCGAGGTCCCCGACCTCGCCCAGCGCGCCCACGGCGATCCTGCGGCTCTCCCCGCCCCCCGCCGGGGCGATCTCCAGTCCCTGCGTCTCGCCGTCGTCGAAGACCCACACCACGCGGTCGTCACCGAGGATGCGGGGCCGCCCCGCCGACAGGCCGTCGCTGAGCTGCCGCGCCGGGCCGTCCCGGTGGGTCACCCAGTGCACCGAGCCCTGGACCTCCACCGCGCTGGCCCGCCCGGTCGCGTCCACGGCCAGGTCGTGCAGCCGCCTGCCGGCGTTGACCTGGTACGGCTGCCGCCCGCGCAGCGGCGAGCCCAGGGTGACGTCGAGTTTGCGGGCCTCGGCGTCGAGATCGTCCAGGAGATAGAGGTCTCCGGCGTTCTGGTAGACGATCCGGGTCCCGTCGGTGGTGGCGTGCCGGGCGTAGAAGACATCGTGGTCGGTGTGGCGGCGCAGGCCGCCACCGTCCGGCTCGCAGGAGTAGAGGTTGCCGACGCCCTCGTGGTCGGAGACGAAGACGAGCCGCCCCCCGACGAGCATCGGGTTGGCGAGATGGCCGTTGAGGTCGGCCAGGATCCGGGTGAAGTCACCGTCACCGCGCCGCACCCACAGCCGGCCCGCCGTGCCGCCCCGGTAGCGCTTCCAGGTCGCCGGGTCGCGGGGAAGCCCCCCGGTGAGCAGCGCCACCGTGTCTTCCGGGTCCCCCGCGACCGACAGGTCGTTGACCGGACCGTACGGCAACCGCTCGACGCGCCCCTCCCCGAGCACGTAGGCCCAGGTCTGCGAGACGAACGGCCGGCCGGTCGCGCTGATCGCGAGAATCTCGCCGTCCGGCGTCCAGCCGCGGGTACGGGTCCGCGCGTCTCCCCAGTAGGTCAGCCGCTCCGCCGAACCGGATTCCAGATCCGCCAGGTGGACCTCGGGAGCGCCGTCGCGGACGCTGGTCCAGGCGACCTTGGTGCCGTCGGGTGAGAGGCGGGGATGACCCGCGGGGGCCCGGTCCGAGGAGAGGCGCCACGCCCGGCCGCCGTCCGCCGGGGCCGCCCAGACGTCGTCGTCGGCGACGAAGGTCAGCGTCTCGTGGGAGATGTGGGGGAATCGCAGGTAGAAACCAGAAACCATCGACAAATCATATTGTCCACTATCGGGTTGATCGGGAGAGTTTTTTGGCCGATACGCTGAGCCACATGACGCGAGCTGACAGAGACAAGCCGGTGGTGCTCTCGAAGATCTACACCCGCACCGGGGACGACGGCACGACCGCGCTCGGCGACATGAGCCGCACCCGTAAGACCGATCCGCGCCTGGCCGCCTACGCGGACGTCGAGGAGGCCAACGCGGCGATCGGCGTGGCCCTCGCCGCGGGAACCCTGGAGGCGGACGTCACCGCCGTCCTCAGCCGGATCCAGAACGAGCTGTTCGACGTCGGGGCCGACCTGTGCGCCCCGCTCGTGGAGAACCCCGAGTTCCCGCCGCTGCGGGTCGAGCCCTCCTACGTCGACTGGCTGGAGGCCCGGTGCGACGAGTTCAACGAGCGTCTCACGCCGTTGCGCAGCTTCATCCTGCCCGGCGGCACCCCTGCCGTGGCCGCGCTCCACGTCGCCAGGACCGTGGTCCGGCGGGCCGAACGGACCGTCTGGTCTGCGCTGGAGGCCCACGACGACGTCAACCCGCTGACCGCGAGGTATCTCAACCGGCTGAGCGACCTGATGTTCATCCTCTGCCGGGTGGCCGCGGGCGGCGACGAGATCCTCTGGAAGCCCGGCGGCACCCGCTGAGGACGAGGCTCCTAAGCCCGGCGGCACCCCCGAGGACGAAGCTCCTAAACCCGGCGGCCACCCGCCGAGGACGAGACTCCGAAGCCCGGCGGCCACCCGCCGAGGACGAGTTCCGGAAACAGTTCCGGAAACGCGGCGGAACCCGCTGAGGAAGAGGACTCCCGGAGGTCCGGCGCGCCCGCCGGGAAGGTGAGGAGAGCTCAGGCGACGTCGAGGTAGGCGCTGGGCGGGGCGGACTCCAGCCAGGCGACGAAACCGGTCAGCGCGCGGTATCCCATGGCGAGCTCGAAGGCGTCCTGCCCGTTGCGGCACTCGATCGCCGTCACACCCTCGATGAACCCGAAGAACTCACCGGACCCGACCCTGCGACGCCCGGAAACGACAAGGCCGCGCCTCACGATGACGTGGCGCGGCCTTGGAAGCAGACCTATGAGCGGGATCCAGTTGAGGTGGCCGTCGGCGTAGCGGGCCACCCCGACCCGCCAGCCTCGCTCCTTCGACAGGGAGCGCAGGCAACAGAGCACCGATCCCCGGGAGCGGGTCAGTATCAGAACCCGGAGTCCCAGGAGGGCGACGAGCAGCCCCAGCACGATGAGAACATCCACCACCATGTCTGCTCGCCCCCCAAAAGCGCGTACAGCCTAAGAAGCAGAATTTATCCGACTTCTTCCCCAGCCGCGCGCAACCGGGCCCTGGCACGCTTGGCCTCCGCGACCGCGTCCGCGTTCTCCTGGTCGGACTCGACCGAGGCCTGAGCCCGCTCCAGCGCGGTCTTCGCGCGGGCGACGTCGACCTCGGAGCCCAGCTCGGCCAGCTCGGCCAGGATGGACACCTCGTCGTCGGCCACCGAGAGGAATCCTCCGTGGACGGCGGCGACGAGGTCGGATTCTCCGTCGCCTCGCTTGATCGTCAGCAGGCCGCCCTCGACGAGAACGCCGAGCACGGGCGCGTGCTTAGGCATGATACCGATCTCGCCGTCGACGGTCTTGGCAATCACCATGTCGGCCTCACCGGACCAGATCTCACGCTCCGGGGAGACGACGCCTACTCGCAGCTTCGCCACTTTCTCTCCAGTTCCTTATCGAACCAGGCGCCGGTACGGCCGCGTGACCGTACCGGCGCCGAAGGCGACTAGCGGGCGAGTTCCTTGGCCTTGGCCACGGCCTGGTCGATGCCGCCGACCATGAAGAACGCCTGCTCGGGCAGGTGGTCGTAGTCGCCGGCGCACAGGCCCTTGAACGAGGCGATGGTCTCGTCCAGCGGGACGTTCTCACCGGGCTGGCCGGTGAACGCCTCGGCGGCGTACATCGGGTGCGACAGGAAGCGCTCGATGCGACGGGCCCGGTTGACGGTGACCTTGTCCTCTTCCGAGAGCTCGTCGATACCGAGGATCGCGATGATGTCCTGCAGCTCCTTGTACTTCTGCAGGATCCGCTTGGTCTCCTGGGCCACGCGGTAGTGCTCCTCGCCGACGATCAGCGGGTCGAGGATCCGCGAGGTGGAGTCGAGCGGGTCCACCGCGGGGTAGATGCCCTTCTCCGAGATCGGCCGCGACAGAACGGTCTGCGCGTCGAGGTGCGCGAACGCGTTGTGCGGGGCCGGGTCGGTGATGTCGTCCGCGGGGACGTAGATCGCCTGCATGGAGGTGATCGAGTGACCGCGGGTCGAGGTGATGCGCTCCTGGAGGACACCCATCTCGTCGGCCAGGGTCGGCTGGTAACCCACCGCGGACGGCATGCGGCCGAGCAGGGTGGAGACCTCGGAACCGGCCTGGGTGAACCGGAAGATGTTGTCGATGAACAGCAGCACGTCCTGCTTCTGGACGTCACGGAAGTACTCCGCCATGGTCAGGGCGGAGAGCGCGACGCGCAGACGGGTGCCCGGGGGCTCGTCCATCTGGCCGAAGACGAGGGCGGTGTCCTTGAGGACGTTCGCCTCCTCCATCTCCAGCCACAGGTCGTTGCCCTCACGGGTGCGCTCGCCGACGCCGGCGAACACCGAGGTGCCACCGAAGTTGCGGGCGACCCGGCGGATCATCTCCTGGATCAGAACGGTCTTGCCCACGCCCGCGCCGCCGAACAGGCCGATCTTGCCGCCCTGCACGTACGGGGTGAGCAGGTCGATGACCTTGATGCCGGTGGTCAGCATCTCGGTGCGCGACTCGAGGGTGTCGAAGGCGGGCGACGGGCGGTGGATGCCCCAGCGCTCGTTGATCTGGAGCGAGGAGGTCTCGACGTCCAGCGACTCGCCGAGGGTGCTCCACACGTGGCCCTTGACGACGTCGCCGACGGGGACCGAGATGGCCGCGCCGGTGTCGGTCACCGGGGCGCCACGGGTGAGGCCGTCGGTGGGCTGCATGGAGATCGCGCGGACGAGGTTGTCACCCAGGTGCTGGGCGACCTCCAGGGTGAGGACCTTGGCCTCACCCTGGAGCTCGACGTTCACCTTGAGGGCGTTGTAGATCTCGGGCATCGCCTCGACGGGGAACTCCACGTCGACGACGGGACCGGTGACCCGCGCGACGCGGCCCACGCCGGTCTCAACAGTCTGTGCAGTCATTTCACTCTTTCCCCGCTGCGGAGTCAGCCAGCGCGTTCGCGCCGCCGACGATCTCGCTGATTTCCTGGGTGATCTCGGCCTGGCGGACCTGGTTCATCTGCTGGGTGAACACGCGGATGAGCTCGTTGGCGTTGTCGGTGGCCGACTTCATGGCCCGGCGGCGCGAGGCTTCCTCGGAGGCCGCCGACTGGAGCAGCGCGGTGAAGATGCGCGACTCCACGTAACGCGGCAGCAGCGAGTCGAGGACCTCGCCCGCGGTGGGCTCGAACTCGAAGTACGGCAGCGGCGTGTCGGACGGGTCCTCGGCGGTCTCCTCGACCTCCAGCGGAAGGATCCGCTTGACCACGACCTCCTGCGTCAGCATCGAGACGAACTCGGTGGAGACGATGTGGATCTCGTCCACCCCGTCCTCTGCCGAGAAGGCCTCGATGAGCGCGCCCGCGACCTCCTTGGCGTCGGAGTAGGCGGGCTTACGGGAGAACCCCGTCCACTGCCCGCCCATCTCACGGTTGCGGAAGGTGTGCCAGGCGACGCCCTTGCGACCCGTCACGTAGGGCACGGGCTCGACGCCCCTGTCCCTGAGCAGGTTGCCGAGCGCCTCCGCCTCACGCAGGATGTTGGCGTTGAAGCCGCCGCAGAAACCGCTGTCGCTGGTGACGATCAGGACGGCGGCCCTGGCGGGCTGCTCCTTGGCCACCGTCAGCGGATGGTCGGTGCTGGAGGTGTTGCTGACCACGCCCGTGACGGCGCGGGTGATCTCGCGCTCGTACGGCACGGCGGCCTGCATCCGCTGCTGCGCCTTGACGATGCGGGACGAGGCGATGAGCTCCTGGGCGCGGGTGATCTTCGCCGTGGACTTGACCGACTTGATCCGCCGCCGCAGCAGTCTTAGCTGGGCACCCATCGGCTACTTCTTCTCTGCCGTGCGGACTCGCTTCGTGATCTTCTCCTGGCCGACCTCGCCCTCGCCGAGCGCGGCGACCGGCTCGTCGTTGACCAGGTACTCACCGGAGGAGGTCTCGAAGCTCTTCTTGAACTCGGTGATGGCGTCCTTGAGGGCGACCACCGCGTCGTCGGGCAGCTGCTTGGTCTCGCGGATGCCGTCGAAGATGCCCTTGTGCTCGCGGCCCAGGTAGTCGAGGAACTCCGTCTCGAAGCGGCGGATGTCCTCGACCGGGACCTCGTCGAGCTCGCCCGTGGTGCCGGCCCACACCGAGACGACCTGCTTCTCGACCGGGAACGGGCTGTACTGGGCCTGCTTGAGCAGCTCGACCAGACGCTGGCCGCGCTCCAGCTGGGCGCGGGAGGCCGCGTCCAGGTCGGAGGCGAAGGAGGCGAACGCCTCCAGGTCACGGAACTGCGACAGCGACAGGCGCAGCGTGCCGGCGACCTGCTTCATCGCCTTGATCTGCGCGGAGCCGCCGACTCGGGAGACGGAGACACCGACGTTGATGGCCGGACGCACACCCGCGTTGAACAGGTCGGTCTCGAGGAAGCACTGGCCGTCGGTGATGGAGATGACGTTGGTGGGGATGAACGCCGAGACGTCGTTGCCCTTCGTCTCGATGATCGGCAGACCGGTCATCGAGCCGGAACCCATGTCCTTGGACAGCTTCGCGCAGCGCTCGAGGAGGCGGGAGTGCAAGTAGAAGACGTCGCCGGGGAACGCCTCGCGGCCCGGCGGGCGGCGCAGCAGCAGGGAGACGGCGCGGTAGGCGTCGGCCTGCTTGGTCAGGTCGTCGAAGACGATGAGGACGTGCTTGCCCTGGTACATCCAGTGCTGGCCGATGGCCGAGCCGGTGTAGGGCGCGAGGTACTTGTAACCGGCCGGGTCGGACGCCGGAGCGGCGACGATGGTGGTGTACTCCATCGCGCCCGCCTCCTCGAGGCGGCCCTTGACCTGGGCGATCGTGGAACCCTTCTGGCCGACCGCGACGTAGACGCAGAGAACCTGCTTGTCGGGGTCGCCGGAGAGCCAGTTCTCCCGCTGGTTGAGGATGGTGTCCACGGCGACGGCGGTCTTGCCCGTGCCACGGTCACCGATGATCAGCTGGCGCTGGCCGCGGCCGATCGGCGTCATGGCGTCGACCGCCTTGAGACCGGTCTGCAGCGGCTCCTTCACCGGCTGGCGCTGGACCACCGAGGGGGCCTGGAGCTCGAGGGCGCGCAGGCCCTCGGACTCGATGGGACCCTTGCCGTCCAGGGGGACGCCCAGCGGGTCGACCACCCGGCCGAGGAAGCCGTCGCCGACCGGCACGGACAGGACCTCGCCCGTCCGGCGGACCGACTGGCCCTCCTCGATCTTGCTGAAGTCGCCCAGAACAACGACACCGATCTCCCGGACGTCCAGGTTCAGTGCCAGGCCACGCGTGCCGTCCTCGAACTCAAGCAGCTCGTTCGCCATCGCCGAGGGAAGGCCGGAGACATGGGCGATACCGTCGCCGCAGTCGACGACGGTCCCGATCTCCTCGCGCGCGGCACCTTCCGGCTCGTACGCCTGGACGAAGCGCTCAAGTGCGTCCCGGATCTCGTCCGGCCGGATCGTAAGCTCCGCCATCTCTCTTCAGTCTCCCTATTCGCCTAGCCGGCCAACCGGCGGCGGACTTCTTCGATTCGTCCCGCGATGGTGGTGTCGATGAGATCGTCCCCGATGTGAACCGAGAACCCTCCCAGCACCCGCGGATCCACCTCGACGTTCAGATGAACGTCGCGGCCGTACGAGGTGCGCAGCCACGTGGCGAGACGCTGCTTCTGCCCCTCTGAAAGCACGACGGCGCTGCGCACCACCGCGACGAGGCGCTGCCGCTGGGCGGCGACCAGCTTGCCGAACTCCTCAAGCCCACCGTCCAGGCTACGTCCTCGCGGATGCAGCACGAGCTGGGTGACCAGCCGCAGGGTGGTGGGGGCGACCTTCGAGGCCAGAAGGGAGCCCAGAAGCTCCCGCTTGGCCGACTCGGGGGCCGCCGGCGCCGTCAGGGTCCGGTGAAGCTCCAGGTTCGAGGCGGCGATGCGCCCGAACCGGAACAGCTCGTCCTCGACGTCGTCGAGCCTGCCCTGCGCCTCCGCCTCGGCCGAGGCCGCGACGACGCCGAGCCGCTCCAGGGAGTCGGCCAGGTCGCCCGAGCGCGCCCACCTGGCGGACACGGCCGCGGCGACCGTCTCCAGCGCGGCGTCGCTGATCTTGCCCTCCAGCAGCACCCGGACGATCTGCGCCTTCTGGGCCGCGGGACTGGCCGGGTCGGAGAGGTTGCGGCGGAGCCCGTGTTCGCGGTCGAACAGGGCGGCGACCGAGAAAAGCTCGTCGGCCAGCGTGCCGAGGTCCGCGCTTCCCGCGACGGCGTTGAAGCGCTCTTCGACCTCGGCGAGCGAGGCCCTGCTCAGGCCCCTCATCAGCCGCTCACCGACACTCGCGCGTCACGCCTGGTTCGCCGTGTCATCAGCGGACCGCCGCGTTGCTCGACTCGAGCTCCTCGAGGAACCTGTCGACGGTACGGCGCTGGCGCGCCTCGTCTTCCAGGGACTCCCCGACGATGCGACCGGCCAGCTCGATCGACAGGCGGCCGAGCTCCGTGCGGAGCTGGGCGAACGCCTGCTGGCGGTCGGCCTCGATCTGCAGATGGGCGGCCTCGACCAGGCGGCGGGCCTCGGCCTGAGCCTCCTCGCGGAGCTCGGCCTTGATCTGCGCACCCTGCTCACGGGCCTCCTCACGCAGCCGCGAGGCTTCGTGACGGGCTTCGGAGAGCTGGTCCTTGTACTGCTTGAGCAGCGCCTGGGCCTCGGCCTGCGCGTCCTCGGCTCGCTTGATGCCGCCTTCGATCGCATCGGTCCGCTCGACCAGGGTCTTCTGGATGCGCGGAGTGAGGATCTTACCGACGACGAAGAGGACGACGAAGAAGGCGAAGCCGCCGACGACAAGCTCGTAGGTGTGCGGGAGCAGGGGGTTAGCCCCCTCCTCCGCCGCCAGGAGCGAAGCTGCCTGAATCATTTGTGCAGCCTTCCGTCAGAGGTTTTCCTGCGTCTTACTGACCGAACATGAACGGCGCGACAAGGCCGATGAGGGCCAGCGCCTCGGTGAGAACGAAGCCGAGCAGCATGTTCTGGCGGATCAGGCCGTAGGCCTCGGGCTGGCGGGCGATGGCCTGCACACCCTGACCGAAGATGATGCCGACGCCGATGCCGGGGCCGATGGCGGCGAGGCCGTAACCGATGGAACCGAGGGAGCCGGTGACCTCAGCGAGGATTCCCATTGCCATGGTGTTGTGTTTCCTTTACAGGTCGGCCGGTGAAGGCTCACCGGTCTGGATATTCGAGGGAGGTCTGTGTGCCTAGTGGTCGGCGTGGAGCGAGTTGCCGATGTACATCGCGGCGAGCATCGCGAAGAGGAACGCCTGCAGGAACTGAATGAACATCTCGAAGCCCGTCATCGCGATCGTCATGATCACGCCGACCGCGCCGAGCGGGGCGCCGAACACGGTGAGCTTCTCGAAGAGGAACCAGAAGCCGACGAGGCTGAAGAAGGCCAGGATGATGTGGCCGGCGAACATGTTGGCGAACAGTCGCACCGCGTGCGTGAAGGGCGCGATGATCATGTTGGACAGGAGCTCGATCGGGGCCAGCAGCACGTAGATCGGCTTGGGCAGCCCCGGGGGGAACATCATGTTCTTGAAGTAGCCGATCGCGCCCTGGTGCTTGACACCCAGGTAGATCTTCAGGATGTAGACGCTGAGGGCGAGCACGATCGGGAAGGCGATGTGCGAGGCGACCGGGAACTGCAGGAACGGGATGACGCCCATCAGGTTCCAGACCCAGACCAGGAAGAACATGCTGAGCAACAGGCCCATCCACCGGTCGGCGTCCTTGCCGAGGAACGGCCGGGCGACCTGGTCGCGGACGAACATGTAGCCCATCTCGCCGATGTTCTGCACGCCCCGCGGCACCAGCTTCGGGTTGCCGAAGGCCGACCAGCAGAAGCCGATGACGAGGATCGAGCTCAGCAGGGCCAGCAGCACCGGCTTCGTGAGCCAGGCGACGCCCGAGACGATCGGGGCGGCGTCGAAGAGTTCGAGTCCCGGAGGCGTGAACTCGTCCCCGGGAGCGAGGAGCGTCAGCGTGCTCACGCGGCGTTCCCTTCAGCGTGGTAGGTGATCGAAATGGCTTCGTCAGCGAAGCGACCGCCGCCGAAGGCTAGCGACCGTACTTCCGGTAGACCAGGTAGACGGATAGAGCGACCCCGAGAATCAATCCGATCGGGGTGAAGGCGACCACGCCAGTCCACTTGGACAGCAACCAGCCCCCACCGCCGTACAGGATCATCCCGGAGAGGAGATAGCTGGGGATCGACCAGGCGGCGTTGGCGAAGTCGCGGCCGTCGTCTTCGGGCCGGATTTTCTTTTCGCTCATCGCGGGCATGACGATAGCAGTCGCGGTGAGGACTAGTCATATCGGGCAGGGTCCAGGCCGCCAGCGAGATGATACGCCTCATCGCGGATCGCCCTGACCTGGAATCCGGCCATCGGGGTCGACGTAGAGCATTTTGAGTTTCATGAAGCCGCGCATCTCGCCGACCGTCCAGGCGATCGTGCACGCGATGGCCGCCCAGCCGAAGGCCTTGGGCTCGAACGCGGTGGCGTCCTCGAAGGTCTTGAGCAGAGCCATGATCACGAGAATCTTCACCGCGTAGCTCAGCACCGCGGCGGTCATCATCATCATGGGCGACACCCGGCTCGCGTACGAGACGGCCATGATGCCGAGAGTGAAGAAGACGCCGACGACCACGGTCCCGATCGCGGCGCCGAGCGCTCCCTTGGCTCCGGCCAGCAACGCCGCGACGAGGATCACGACCAGCCCCACCAGCACCGTGGGTATCGCAGCCCCCTTCAGAAGGCGCACGTCGTTGGCGAGCATCGGCACTCCAAGTGACTGTTATCAAGCGAGCGATTGCTACCTTGCAGGTCTAGGTAGGTTCACCATCTGCTAGTGAAAGCTATCACAAGCTCACGGAAGAGCGCCTTTACCTGCCGTTTCAAGTGAACGATCAAGGAGCCGGGGAAAGCGCCTCAAAGCGGCGTCTCAGGGTTTGAGAAACCCTGACGGGGAGCGCTGAGTGACAGGTCGGGCCGCGCCGGCAGGGTGGCCGTCTCGTCGCCGGTGGCGGCCGGACGGTGCCCCGGCGCCTCCGCGGGATACGGATGGGGCCTGACCCGGCCCGGCTGCTGCTCGCCGGGGAGCGCGTGCCGCCCGGCCCCCTCCGCGGGACCGCCGGGACCCGTGGGACCGGTGGGATCGAGCGGGTCGCGCCCGTCGCCGCGTCCGTCGCCGCGCCCGTCGCCGCGCCCGTCACCATGGCCCTCGGCCCCGCCGAGGTCACGGCGGGCGCGCAGGCGGGGCAGCGCCATCATCACCAGCACGCCGATGGCGAGCAGCACCGTCAGCGGGAACAGGATGAGCGGGACGCCCTCGATGGACAGCGCCACGACCGCGAAGGCGAACAGGAAGGTCCACGCGTACATGATCATGACGCTGCGGCGGTGCGAGTGGCCGATGTCCAGCAGACGGTGGTGCAGATGCCCCCGGTCGGGCGAGAACGGCGACAGGCCGTTGGACGTGCGCCGGATCACCGCCATGATCAGGTCCAGCAGCGGGAGCACCAGGATCGCGACCGGCACCAGGAGCGGGAGGATGACGGGGAAGCGGTTGATGCTGCTGGAGTCGAGCGGTGTGACCAGGATCATCGTGGAGGCGAGGACCAGACCGATCAGCATCGCCCCCGTGTCGCCCATGAAGATCTTCGCCGGGTGGAAGTTGTGCGGCAGGAAGCCCAGGCAGATCCCGATCAGCACCGAGGCGATGACCGCCGTCGCGTTGATGCTGGTGTCGCCGTAGTCCTTCGACAGGGCCACCGAGTACGTCCACGTGGCCATCGCGGCGATGCCGACGATCCCCGCGGCCAGCCCGTCGAGCCCGTCGACGAAGTTGACGGCGTTGATCATGACGACCACGATCAGGATCGTGATCAGCGGGCTCAGCGTCGAGTCGAGGATGGTCTGCCCGCCCAGCGCGGTCGGCAGCGGGAGCCACGGCAGGCTGACGCCGAAGGTGACGAGCACCCCGGCGGCGCCGATCTGCCCGGCGAGCTTGACGAGGGCGTCCATCCCCAGCCAGTCGTCCAGGAAGCCGGTCAGCGTGATCAGGCCGCCCGCGGCGATCAGCGCGATCACGATCTTTCCCTGGCCCTCGGCCAGCTTGCCCCCGGCGTAGGGCAGCTCGGCGGCGATCAGCAGACCGGCGACGAGACCGCCGTACATCGCCAGACCGCCCAGCCTGGGCGTCGGCGTGGTGTGCACGTCACGATCGCGGACCTCGGGCATGGCCCCGATGCGAACGGCGAAAACGCGGATCAGCGGAACCAGCAGATACGTCACCGCGGCCGCGACGAGCGCCATGAGTAGATATTCGCGCACGGAACCAGTTTCGCGGATAGTCCGGCCACCTGTGACCGGAAAACGACACAGAACAGCTCATAGTTCGCTGGGATATATCCGGTGGGTCCTCGTCAGCACCGCGACGCGCTCCCGTATCTCGTCCGTCGCGTCGGGGTTGCGGATGACCTGCGCCACCATCGAGGCCACCTCCTTCATCTCCTCGGGCCCCATCCCCTGGGTCGTGACGCAGGGGGTGCCGACCCGGATCCCGGACGTCACCGTGGGCGGCTCCGGATCGTAGGGGATCGCGTTGCGGTTCAGCGTGATCCCGGCCGCGTGACAGCGCTGCTCGGCCACCGCGCCGGAGATCCCGACGTCGCGCAGGTCGATCAGCGCCAGATGGCTGTCGGTGCCCCCGGAGACGGGCCGCATGCCCTCGGCGGCCAGCGCGTCGGCCAGCACCTGGGCGTTGGCCACCACCCGCCGCGCGTACTCCGCGAACTCCGGCCGCAGCGCCTCGCCGAACGCCACCGCCTTGGCCGCCACCGCGTGCATGAGCGGGCCGCCCTGCACGAACGGGAAGACCGCACGGTCGATCCTGGGGCCCAGCTCCCGCGTGCACATGATCCCGCCGCCCCTCGGACCGCGCAGCGCCTTGTGCGTGGTGAAGGTCACCACGTCCGCGTACGGCACGGCGGAGGGCAGCGCCCGCCCGGCCATCAGGCCGACGGTGTGCGCGACGTCGGCGAGCAGCCAGGCGCCCACCTCGTCCGCGATGCCCCGGAAGGCGGCGAAGTCGATCTCCCGGGGATAGGCCGTGGCGCCACAGATGATCATCTTGGGCTGGTGCCGCAGCGCCAGCTCCCTGACCTCGTCGTAGTCGATCAGCTCGGTGTCCCTGCGCACGCCGTACGCCACGACGTCGAACCAGCGTCCCGAGAAGTTGACCTTGGAGCCGTGCGTGAGATGGCCGCCGTGCGACAGCTCCATCGCCAGCATCGTGTCGCCCGGCTGGAGCAGGGCCGCGTAGGCCGCCAGGTTCGCCGAGGCGCCGGAGTGGGGCTGCACGTTGACGTGCTCGGCGCCGAACAGCCGCTTGGCCCGGTCGATCGCGAGCCGCTCGGCCCGGTCGACGACCTCGCACCCGGCGTAGTAACGCCTGCCGGGGTAGCCCTCGGCGTACTTGTTGGTGAGCGTCGAGCCGAGCGCGGCGAGCACGGCGGGCGAGGTGAAGTTCTCACTCGCGATCAGCTGGACGCCTCCGCGGAGCCGGTCGAGCTCGTCGAGCAGCACGCTCGCGATCTCCGGGTCCTCGCGCTGCAGGAGACCGAAATCCGGCCCGTAGTACGGTTCTGCGCCCATGGCTCACACCCCGAAGACGACGACTCACCCCCACTGTAAGCCCGCCCTCCCCGGTTATCCCACGTCAGGGACGTGCCGCCCCGGGACAGCGTGTCGCGGAGGACCGCCGCCGCCGGGAGGCCGCCTCACGAGAACGCGTGCGGGGCTCCGGCCTTGACCGGCACCCACCTCGGCGTGTCGGCCGCCTGGTCGCTGATCGACGTCAGGATCGCCTGCCGGTAGAGGCTCAGACGGGTGCGCCACTCCGTCATGTCCTCGACGTAGCGGCCGGAGACGGGGGCGTCCCAGACGTCCCTGCTCCTGGCGAGCTGGTAGGCCTTGTCCAGGCTGGCGGTCAGCGTGTCGAGCACGGGGAGCACCTGCCTCCACATCATGACCAGCCGCTGGTAGTCGGGGTTGAACTCCCACGACGTGACGGCGTCCGGGGACGGCAGCCCGTTGTTGGCCGAGGCCGGCGGGGTCTCCCCCGGCTGCAGCGGCTGCGGTGCGGGTGGATCCACGAACATCACAGGCTCCTCACCCTCGCTGACACGCTCCCTGCCTCCTGCTCACTCACCGTTACTCGGTGCCCCGTGCCCATCCGCCCGCAGCCCCGTGCCTCACCACCCGGCGCCCACCGCTTCGCGCTCACGGCAGCTCACGGCGCTCACGGCCTCGCGCCCGCGTTCCGGTGATCACCGGCCACCGCCCGGGGGCGGGATCGGCCGCAGCGGGTCTCCCGGTTCCACGTCGCCCGCCGGGCCGTCGGGCCGGATGTCCATGGGCGCCCAGGCCCCCTCGCCCCAGGTCTCCCCGTCGGGCACGCTCACGCCCGGCATCTCCAGCGGTTCGATCTCGCGGGCGTTGTCGGCGAGCGTCTTGAGCGCGTCGAGATCGAGGGGTCTCGCCTCGGCGGTGACGACGTCGCTGCCGTCGTTCGCCCACCGGGCGGCTGAACCCTCGCCGCCCTCGCCGCCCACGCCGCCCACGCCGCCCACGCCCGGCTGCGCGGCCACCCCGCCGGGCGCCGCCCCCGCCGCCTGCCCGGACGTGCCCTCGGCACCGCGCGCCTCACCGGAGACCGCGTCGCCGATGGACGGCCCCGGCCCCCCGGCGGGCAGCGTGGCCGCCTCGCCCGAGGTCGTGCCCGCCGTCTGGATCGCGGGCTCACCGGAGGCCGTCCCGGCGGGCCGGGGCGCGGCGGGCTCTCCGGAGGTCGTACCGGTGGACTGGGGGGTGGTGTCGCCACCGGTGCCCGGCGGCTGGACGGTCTGGTCCGTGGCCGGGCCCGCGGTGTCGAGGAGCGGGTACGCGGGCTTGGCGGAATCGAGCGGCTCGTGGGGCTCGACCCAGCCGGGCTGCCCCGCGGTGCCGGAGACGCCGTCGATCGTGGGCATCTCCAGCGGCGGGATGTCCTCGATGTTCTTCAACAGCTCGTCGACCTCGGCCGCCGTGGGCGCGTCGAGCGGGATCTGGAGCACCTTCACCCCGTCGACCTCCACGATCTTCGCCTTGGAGTCGCCGCTCTGGTCGATGTCGTCGGGGTGGTCCTTCCTGGGGGTGTCGAGGACGGTGTCGCCGGAGGAGCCGCCCTCCTCCCTCGGCGAGCGCTCGTCGCCCTTGGAACCGGCGTCGCCCTTGGCGTCGGGATCGTTCGCGGGCGGGTTGCCGGTGGAATCCCCGCGCGGGGTCGTCTCGTCGCCCTTCGAACCCGTGTCGCCCTTGGCCTCGGAGTCGTTCACGGGCGCGTTGCCGGTCGGATCCTGCCCGCGCGGCGTCGTGTCGTCCGCGTTGACGATCTCCGGCCGGGTGTCGTCGGCCCTGGGCGGCTCCGGCGCGGGCGCGGACTCCCCCTGCGGCGTCCCGGGCCCGGTGTCCGGGGTGGAGGTCTCGGGCGTACGCGGGACGTCGGGCGCCTCGCGCGGCGCGGTGTCGACCGGCGGCCCCCCACCCTGCGGGTTCTCCCCCGGCCCGGGGACCGCGGGCTTCAGGTCCTCGACCCTCGGCGTCTCCGGCCGCGCGTCGTCGGCCCTCGGGACGTCGGGCGCGGGCGCGGAGTCCTGCCTGGGCGCCTCCGGCACGGGCGCGCCCTGGGCGTCAGGCGTCCCCGGCACGGGCGCGCCCTGGGCGTTGGGCACCTCCGGGACGCGATCCGGCGCGGGCGCCTCGGGCCGGGTGTCCTCGGCCCTCGGCGCGTCCGGCAGGGACGGGGAATCCGGGGTGTAGGCCTCCGGCGGGGGCGCGGAGTCGCCCTTCGGGACCTCAGGTACGGGATCCGGAGCAGGAGGCTCGGGACGCGGCTCCTCGGCTCTCGGAGGCTCCGGCGCGGGATCGGGCCTGGGCGGCTCGGGACGCGGCTCCTCGGCCCTGGGA
>NZ_JBEZZK010000002.1:822388-940467 GCF_040639135.1 Streptosporangium sp. NPDC023963 | reverse complement strand
CGGAGGCTCCGGCGCGGGATCGGGCCTGGGCGGCTCGGGACGCGGCTCCTCGGCTCTCGGAGGCTCCGGCGCGGGATCGGGCCTGGGCGGCTCGGGACGCGGCTCCTCGGCCCTGGGAGGCTCCGGCGCGGGATCGGGCCTGGGCGGCTCGGGACGCGGCTCCTCGGCTCTCGGAGGCTCCGGCGCGGGATCGGGCCTGGGCGGCTCGGGGCGCGGTTCCTCGGCCCTGGGAGGCTCCGGTGTGGGATCGGGCTTGGGATCGGGCCTGGGAACCTCGCGCGGCGCGGTGTCCGTCGGCTTGCCGCTCTCCTTGGACGTCTCCCCCTCCCGCGGGGAGGTCTCGTCGGCTTTCGACCCCGTTTCCGTCTTCCGGTCGTCGGCTCCGGACGCCTCGGGTTTCGGCGTCTCCTTCCGATCGTCGCGATCGTCGCGCGGGGAGGTCTCGTCACCCTTCGAACCCGCCTCGGGCTTGGCCTCGTCGGTCTTCGGGGTGTCGGGCTTGGCGGAGTCCTTGGGATCGTCACGCTGCGTGCTCTCGGCCGACTGGTCGCCGACGCGGGGTTTGTCGTCCCCTCCGACGGCCGGCTTGAGGTCCTCCGCCTTCGGGGTGTCGGGCTTCGCACCGTTCTGAGAACCGGTCTCCGGCTTGGCGCCGTTCTGGGAGTCCGTCTGCGGCTTCGCCCCCTCGCCCTGGGAGCCCGTCTCGGGCTTCGGGTCCCCGGCCTTCGGCTCGGCGGGGGGCGCCGTCGCGTTCTGGCTGACCTTCTTCTCCAGTAACGTCACGCGGGCGGAGACGTCGCGGACCATCACGTCGCACGCGTCGGCGATCTGGACGGGCCGGTGGGTCGACTGCGAGGACAGGCCGGCCCCGCTCATCATCTGCGAGACCTTGCCCTCGACGTTCCGCATCTGCTCGGCGGCCCGCTGCACCTCGGACAACAGGTCGCGGACCAGCTTGGGGTCCATTCCTTCGAACTTGCCCATGGACGTCTCCCAGGAAGTGTCGGCCCACTTCAAGGTACCGGGGAGACAGCCCGGCGTCACGGTGATAATCAGATGGCATGGAACACGGCATATGCCGTGGATGCGCTGGTCAGTTGTCGGGCTCCGGGCCCGTGTCCGTCGCGACGTAGCCGATCACACCGCGCAGCTTCTCCACGCTGATCGCCCCGCGCCGCAGCAGCCTGGGCACCGCGGTGGTCAGGTCGAGGATCGTCGAGGGGATGTCGCTCTCGCACGGCCCCGCGTCGAGATAGACCGACACGGAGTCGCCGAGCTGCTTCTCCGCGTCGGCGGCGGTGGTGGCGGCCGGGGCGCCGGAGCGGTTGGCGCTGGAGACGGCCAGCGGGCCCGTCTCCTTGAGCAGGTCGAGGGCGACCGCGTGCAGCGGCATCCGGATGGCGACGGTGCCCTTGGCGTCACCGAGATCCCACGACAGCGACCGGTTCGCGCGGCAGATCAGCGTGAGCGGGCCCGGCCAGAAGGCGTCGACGAGATCCTGGCCGTACGGGCCGAGGTTCTCCACCAGGGCGTTGGCGGCCCGGACGGTCCCGACCAGCACGGGCACCGGCATGTCACGGCCGCGCCCCTTGGCCGCCAGCAGGGCGGTGACCGCGGCGGGCGTGAAGGCGTCGGCGCCGATACCGTAGACGGTGTCGGTCGGGAGCACCACGAGCTCCCCCCGCTGGAAGGCGGAGGCGGCCTCGAGCAGGCCGGTGGCTCGCTGCTCGGCATCCATACAGTCATAACGTCGGCTCACGGCGTGCATCCTATTCCTGGCCGAATCGAGCGGTGACGAAGCGGTCCCTGCGCGTCAGATCCTGGCGGCTGCGCACGTCGCGCCAGCCGTTCTCCTCGGAGAAGATCAGATAGACCGGAGTGCCCTGCTGGTCGGCGTGCTCCACGGCGACGAACCCCCCGGGGCGGAGCAGCCTCCTGGCGGTCCGCTCGACCGCCCTGACCTCGTCGAGGCCGTCGCTGCCCGATCCGTACAGCGCGCGGTGCGGGTCGTAGTCGCGGACCTCGGGGTCGCGGGGGATCGCGCCCGGCGGGATGTAGGGCGGGTTGGAGATCACCAGGTCGACCTGGCCGTCCAGCTCGGACAGGGCGTCGGCCAGATCCTCCGGGTGCAGGTGGACGCGGCCCTGGCCGTGCTCGATGATGTTGCGCTTGGCCCAGGTGTAGGCGCCGGGGTCGACCTCGACCGCGTGCACGGTGGCCAGCGCGACCTCCTGGGCGATCGACAGCGCGATGGCGGCCGAGCCCGTCCCGAGATCCACGACCACCGGCGAGGCGACGTCCATCTCCCGCAACCGGTCGATCGCCCAGCCCGCCACGACCTCGGTCTCCGGGCGCGGTACGAACACGCCGGGCCCGACCTCCAGGGACAGGTAGCGGAAGTAGGCCCGCCCGGTGATGTGCTGGAGCGGCTCGCGGGACTCCCTGCGGGCGACGCCCTCCCAGAACAGGGCGTCGAAGTCGGAGTCCTTCACCGTGTGCAGCTCGCTGCGGCGCACGCCGTGCACACACGCGGCGATCTCCTCGGCGTCGGTGCGCGGCGACGGCACACCTGCCTCGGCGAGCCGGGCGGTGGCGAGGGCGATCTCGTCCAGCAGAAAGGTCATGGGCGCGTTCTATGAATGGGCGAGCTACGAATGGGCGGCGAGCTTCTCCGCCATCTCGGCGTCGAGCAGGGACTGGATGACGGCCGAGAGGTCTCCGTCGAGCACCTGGTCGAGGTTGTAGGCCTTGAAACCGACGCGGTGATCGGAGATGCGGTTCTCGGGGAAGTTGTAGGTGCGGATGCGCTCGGAGCGGTCGACCGTACGGATCTGGGACTTGCGCTCGGCCATGGCGGCGGCGTTGGCCTCCTCCTCGGCGATCGCCTGCAGGCGGGCCCGCAGGATGCGCATGGCCGACTCCTTGTTCTGGAGCTGGCTCTTCTCGTTCTGGCAGGAGGCGACGACACCCGTCGGGACGTGCGTGATCCGCACGGCCGAGTCGGTGGTGTTGACGCTCTGGCCACCGGGGCCGCTGGAGCGGTAGACGTCGATGCGCAGGTCGTTCGGGTCGATCTGGACGTCGACATCCTCGGCCTCCGGGTAGACGAGCACCCCGGCGGCACTGGTGTGGATGCGCCCCTGCGACTCGGTGACCGGGACCCGCTGGACGCGGTGCACGCCGCCCTCGAACTTGAGCCTCGACCAGACGCCCTCGTCGCCCCTGGCCTTCAGGGCGATCGTGACGTCCTTGTAACCGCCGAGGTCGGAGTGGGTGGCGTCGATCAGTTCGGTCTTCCAGCCGATCCGCTCGGCGTACCGCAGATACATCCGCAGGAGGTCTCCGGCGAACAGGGCGGACTCCTCGCCGCCCTCGCCCGCCTTGATCTCCATGATGATGTCCTTGTCATCGTTGGGATCGCGCGGGACGAGCAGATGCCTGAGCTTCTCCTCCAGCTCGGGGATCCGGGCCTCCAGCTCCTTGGCCTCCTCGGCGAACCCCTCGTCCTCCGAGGCCAGCTCCCGCGCCGTGCCGAGGTCGGACTGGACGCCCTCGAGCTCGCGGTAGGTGGCGACGATCGGGGTCAGCTCGGCGTAGCGCCTGCCGAAGGTGCGCGCCTGCTTCTGGTCGGCGTGCACGGAGGGGTCGGCGAGCTTGAGTTCCAGCTCGGCGTACTCACTGAGCAGCTCGTCGAGATTCACCGTGCGTCCTTCCTTGAAAGCCCTTGTCAGCCTGCCTCATCACCACGAACGCCGACCCGGGCACCCCCGCAGGGGGGTTCTCCGAGCCGGCGCCGGGATGAGAGCTACTGGCCCGCGGGCTTCTTGCCGAAGCGCTTCTCGAAGCGCGCCACCCGGCCGCCGGTGTCCAGGATCTTCTGCTTGCCCGTGTAGAAGGGGTGGCAGGCGGAGCACACGTCGGCGTGGATCACGCCGTTCTTGGCGGTGCTGCGGGTGGTGAAGGAGTTACCACAGGTGCAGGTCACCTGAGTCTCGTTGTACTCCGGGTGAATATCGGGCTTCATATCGCCTTTTCCTCTCCAAAACGCGGTCGCCGGGTCGCCACTGTCTCTCGCCTGTGGGGCTTGCGCGCTGAGCACACCGAGGTGCGCGCGGGCGGGAACCGGAACCGCTACGGTTCGGCTACCAGTGTGCCAGATCCTCCAACCATCCCAGGCCACAAGACATTCCCCCGCCCCGGTGACCCGCGTCCCGGGAACGGACACGGCGTGCTCACGGCCCCTGGCGGGCGCGATATCCGTGAGGAAACCGGAACCCCGGACCCCACGGCGAAACCAGGGGCTCCAGGCCCTCACCTTCCCAGGTACGCGAGCACGGCGAGGACCCGGCGGTGATCGTCGGCGGCGGGCTCCAGCCCGAGTTTGCCGAAGATGCTGGAGATGTGCTTCTCCACGGCGCCCTCGGTGACGAGCATCCGCCCGGCGACCGCGGTGTTGGAGCGTCCCTCCGCCATCAGGGCCAGGACCTCGCTCTCCCTGGCGGTCAGGGAGTCCAGGGGGTCACCCTTGCGCTGGCGGCTCAGGAGCTGTCCGATCACCTCGGGGTCGATGACCGTCCCCCCGGCCGCCACCCGGCGTACGGCGTCGAGGAACTCGGCCACGTCCGCTATCCGCTCCTTGAGCAGGTAGCCGACCGCCGCGGCGCCGCCGCCCAGGAGCTCCGTGGCGTACTGCTCCTCGACGTACTGCGACAGGACGAGGATCGGCAGCCCCGGCCGCCGGGCCCTGGCCTCCAGAGCGGCGCGCAGCCCCTCGTCGGTGTGGGTCGGCGGCATCCGCACGTCGACGACGGCCAGGTCCGGATCGTGCTCGTCGACCACCGTCACCAGGCCGGGGCCGTCGCCCGCCACCCCGACGGTCTCGATGCCCCCGTCGGCCAGCAGCCTGGCCAGCCCTTCGCGCAACAGCACCGAGTCCTCGGCGATCACCACCCGCATGGGTCTCACGTTCTCACCATTCGCAGGGCAACTCCGCCCTGATCATCGTGGGGCCGCCCAGCGGGCTGTCGACGGTCAGGGTGCCGTCGATGGTCGCGGCCCGGTCGGCCAGCCCGGCGAGGCCGCTGCCCGGCCGCGGCACGGCGGCGCCGACCCCGTTGTCGTACACCTCGACGATCACCCGCTGCTCCCGGCGGCTCACCCGGATGAACGCCTCGGTGGCCTCGGAGTGCTTGGCGAGGTTGCTCAGGCACTCGGCCACGACGAAGTACGCGATGCTCTCCACCGCGGGCGGGGGCCGGTGGGAGACCTCCACCGACAGGTCCACCCGTACGGGCGCGCGGGCGGCGAGCGACGACAGGGCCGCGCTCAGCCCCCTGTCGGTGAGGATCGCCGGGTAGATGCCCCTGGCGAGGTCGCGCAACTCGGCGATGGCGGCCTTGGTACCCCGGTGTGCCTGGGCCAGGAGCTCCCTGGCCGCGTCGGGGTCGGAGTCCAGCTTGGCCTGGGCCCGGCCCAGGTCCATGGCCACGGACAGCAGCCGCTGCTGGGCGCCGTCGTGCAGGTCCCGCTCGATCCGGCGCCGCTCGGCCTCGGCCGCGTCCACCCCGCGGGCCCGGCTGGCCCGCAGGTGGGCGGCGCGGGCGGCCAGCCGGTTCTTCTCGCTCGTCCCCAGCAGGGCGACGCCGAGCAGGCCGTGCAGCCATGCCATGCCCCGGGTCGCGTAGAGGGCGGCGAGCAGGAAGCCGACCCCGATCAGCGTGCACAGCAACGCTTTCGGCACGCTGTCGATCGGCAACTCGTCGATGGGCGTCATCGGCTGCCCGGCCAGCAGCAGGGGCAGTGGCGCGACCGTCAGGCTCAGCCCGAGGATCCACAGGACCGCCGTGACGGTGAACTCCGCGATCCCGATCGGCAGCAGCAGCAGGAGATAGAGCAGGTCCTTCCAGGTGGCGGGGTCGACGAACATGTCCTTCCAGCGCAGGAACAGGTTGTCGCCCTCGGAGGGCCGGTACGGGCTGGGGATGTCGACGCCGAAGGCCAGCCGCAGGAACCGGCGCTCCAGTATCGCCGCGCCCCGCCAGGCCAGCATGGTCAGGGCGAGCAGCGGCAGCCCGACCCACACGAGCACCATCACCAGGGAGGCCGGGATCACGGACGCGAGGAACGCGAAGCAGGCGAGGCCGTAGAACATGCTGACCAGCAGGTAGGGGACGGCCCGCCAGGTCATCGGGTCGACGAGCATGCCCAGGGGGCCGTTCGGACCGAGCGGCACGCGCCGCTTGAGCGGCGTCCTGACCACGGTCGTGCTCGCCAGCGTCTCGGCCGTCATGCGCCTCCCTCGTCCCCGGTCAGCCCGTCGTCGCCGTCCGTGTCCCGGCCGTCCCGCCGTCCCTCGCGCGCCGGGCGTCTCCGCGCGCCTTCCGCCTTCGCGTACCGCCCCTCCCCCTCCTCGCGTGCCGTCCACGCGCCGCGGTCGTCGCGGGCGCGGACCCGGGAGCCGCACGGGAAAAGGCGTCCTGAAGTAGGGATATCCCGAAGTACGGGGTCGCACAAGGGCTTTGGAAACGCGAACGCCCCGGCCGGGGAGGCCGGGGCGTTCGACGTACGGCGGATGATCAGTCGCGCTCGGAGCTGACCGTCGTCTTCTGCACCTGGAGCAGGAACTCCGCGTTGGACTTGGTCTCCCTCATCTTCTCCAGGAGAAGCTCGAGGGCCTGCTGCATGTCCAGGGCGTGCAGCACGCGGCGGAGCTTCCAGGTGATCTGGAGCTCGTCCTTGCCCATCAGGATCTCTTCCTTACGGGTGCCGGACGCGTCGACGTCCACCGCGGGGAAGATCCGCTTGTCGGCGAGCTGCCGGTTGAGCTTGAGCTCCAGGTTGCCCGTGCCCTTGAACTCCTCGAAGATGACCTCGTCCATCTTGGAGCCGGTCTCGACCAGCGCGGTGGCGAGGATCGTCAGCGAGCCGCCGTTCTCGATGTTGCGGGCGGCGCCGAAGAAACGCTTCGGCGGGTAGAGCGCGGTGGAGTCGACACCACCGGACAGGATGCGGCCGGAGGCCGGGGCCGCCAGGTTGTAGGCGCGGCCCAGGCGGGTGATCGAGTCGAGCAGCACGACCACGTCGTGGCCGAGCTCCACCAGGCGCTTGGCGCGCTCGATGGCGAGCTCGGCGACCGTGGTGTGGTCCTCGGCAGGACGGTCGAAGGTCGAGTGGATGACCTCGCCCTTCACCGACCGCTGCATGTCGGTGACCTCTTCCGGACGCTCGTCCACCAGGACGACCATCAGGTGGCACTCGGGGTTGTTGCGGGTGATCGCGTTGGCGATCGACTGGAGCACCATCGTCTTGCCCGCCTTGGGCGGGGAGACGATGAGACCGCGCTGGCCCTTGCCGATCGGCGCCACCATGTCGATGATCCTGGTGGTCAGGATGTTCGGCTCGGTCTCCAGGCGCAGGCGCTCCTGCGGGTAGAGGGGGACGAGCTTGTTGAAGTCGGGCCGCTGCCGCGCCTGCTCCGGGTCCATGCCGTTGACCGTGTCGAGGCGGACGAGCGCGTTGAACTTCTCGCGGCGCTCACCGTCGCGGGGCTGGCGGACGGCGCCGGTGACGACGTCACCCTTGCGCAGGCCGTTGCGGCGGATCTGGGCCAGCGAGACGTAGACGTCGTTGGAGCCCGGCAGGTAACCGCTGGTCCTGACGAACGCGTAGTTGTCGAGGATGTCCAGGATTCCGGCGATCGGGATCAGGACGTCGTCGTCGCCCACCACGGGCTCGTTGCTGTCGAAGCGCTCGCGGCCACGGCGGTTACGCTCGCGGAACCGGCCGCGGCGGCCACGGCGGTCGTCGTCGTCGCCCACGCCGTGCTGGTCGTTGCGGTCCTGCGGGCCCCGGTTCTGCGGGCCCCTGTCGCCACGGTCGCCGCGCTCGCCCCTGTCGCCACGGTCACCGCGCTCGCCGCGCTCGCCGCGCTCGCCGCGCTCGTTGGACCGCTCGCCGCGGTCGTTGAGCCGCTCGCCGCGGTCGTTGAGCCGCTCCCCGCGGTTCTGGCCGGCGTCGGCGGCGCGCTGGTCGGCGCGGCCGTCGTTGCGGTTGTCGGGGCGGTTGTCGCCGCGCTCACGGCGATCGTTGCCCCGCTCGCCGCGCTCGCTGTTGCGGCCACGGCGCTCGCCGCGCTCGCGACGGCTCTCGCCGCGCTCGCCACGACCCTCGGCCGGGGCGGTGTCGGTGGTCTGCTGCTCCACGACGGGCTCGGGCGCGACGACGGCGGCCACGGGCTCGGGGGCGGGGGCGGGGGGTGCCTGCTCCACGACGGGCTCGGCGGCCACGACGGGGCGGGAACGTTCCCTGCGGGTGCGCGCCGGACGCTCGGCGACCGGCTCGGCCACGACGGCCGGGGCGGCCACGGCAGGAGTCTCCTTGACGGCGGCGGGAGCCTGGGCGCTCTCGGTGGAGACGCCCTGCTTCTCCTGGATGGCCGCGATCAGCTGGCTCTTGCGCATCCGCCCGGTCCCGCTGATGCCGAGGCCGGAAGCCATGGCCTGCAGCTCAGGCAGCACCATGGCGGAAAGGCCTGTGCCGGAGCGACGGCGCGGCTTGGCCGCGGGGCGGGTGGGGGTGTCGCCGGACGCCGGCGCCGTGCCGGTGACGTCGGAGAGGAGTTCGGTGGTGTCGCTCACTAATGGGTCCTTCCCAGGGGTCGGGCGTGGCCATGATCAGCCAATCGTCCCGGTGGTGCGATCGACCCGGTGGGACAGACCGGGTCGGGTTGCACGTCGCGATCCTCGGCGGCCCATGGAGAGCCGCCGCCACTGTCGGAGAAGGGCGGATCCAGGCCGTCACCATCGAGAATCGCCGACGGTGGGACTTGGAGGACACCCCCCCGGATTGCTACCGGCAACCAGATGTCGAGGTAGATCGAACGCGCATGTCCCCTAAAACGCCGCTTCTCGTTGCCCCAACCGAAATCTGGAGCATTCGGAGGCGACGGATTCGGGGAGGCCACTGCGGCGCTCATGTCTCACCAGGTGAGACATGATGCAGCGATGTGTGGCTGACAAGCACGCACCCAACGCGGGGCACCTGGTGCGGCTATCAGCCTAACATCACCAGCGCACACAGCTATTCCCTGAAGGTCGAAGAGTCGTCAGCGTGTCTCAAGAGAAACAACGCGGGCGCCCCTGGTTTCGACTTCCAGTGGCTGGATGTGCCAGTCATTACCCACTTCCGGTGCGATCAAATCCTGCGTATTCACCGTTGACAACGCAAGAATCGTGGGACCCGCTCCCGAGACGACCGCGGCCACCCCCGCCCCGCGCAGCCGCCGTACCAGGTCGGCGGTGTGCGGCATCGCGGGCGCGCGGTAGTCCTGGTGCAGGCGGTCCTCCGTGGCGGCCAGCAGCAGGTCGGGCTCTGGCCTGGCGGTCAGCGCCGCGACCAGCAGCGCGGCCCGGCCGGCGTTCGCGGCGGCGTCGGCGTGCGGGACCTCTTTGGGCAGCAATCCCCGGGCGGTCTCGGTGGACAGACGGTGCGCGGGGACGAGGACCACGGGCCTGACGGCCTCGTGCGGGAGCAGCCGCACCAGGTGCGGCACGCCCCCGGCGTCCGTCCACGCGACGGTGAGCCCGCCCGCCAGGCACGGCGCCACGTTGTCGGGATGGCCCTCGATCTCGGTGGCCAGCGCGAGGACGCCGTCGTCGGTCAGCTCGGACGGCTCGGGCGGGTGATCCCGGCCGGGACGGGCGTACGGGGTCGCGGCCAGCGCCCGGGCGGCGAGGATCCCGGCGCAGATCGCCGCGGAGGAGGACCCGAGGCCGCGGGCGTGCGGGATCCGGTTGAGACAGCGCAACCGGATGCCGCGCGGCTGCGGGAGACCCATCCTGTCGAAGGTCGCGCGCATCGTGGTGACGATGAGGTGCCCCTCGCCCAGGTCGAGCTCGCCGGCCCCCTCGCCCTCGACCGCGATGTCGATGCCGGGGGATTCGAGGATCTCGGCCTCGATCTCGTCGTGCAGGCCGAGGGCGAGGCCCAGCGTGTCGAATCCGGGACCGAGGTTGGCCGACGTCGCGGGGACCCGGACGGTCGCCTTCGCCGTGCCGCCGGTCATCGGGGTCCTGGGGAGGTGGGGGGCACGTCGCTTCTCCTGAGGTCCACTAGGCGAGTTCGAGGGCGGTGGCCGCGGCGTGCGCGTCGATCGGGATCGTCACCGGGGTGGGCGCGCCCGAGATGGCCCAGTCGGGGTCCTTGAGGCCGTTTCCGGTCACCGTGCACACGACGCGCTGCCCGGGCTCGACCAGCCCCTGCGCGTGGGCCTGCAGGAGGCCCGCCACGCTGGCGGCGGAGGCGAGCTCGACGAACACGCCCTCCTCCTGGGCGAGCAGCTTGTACGCGGCGGCGATCTGGCGGTCGGTGACGGCCTGGATGACGCCGCCGGACTCGTCGCGGGCGGCCTCGGCGAGCTGCCACGAGGCCGGGTTGCCGATGCGGATCGCGGTGGCGATCGTGTGCGGGTGGGTCACCGGCGCGCCGCCGACGATCGGCGCGGCGCCGCTGGCCTGGAAACCGAACATGCGCGGCGTCCTCGTCGCGACGCCGTCCCGGGCGTACTCGGTGTAGCCCATCCAGTACGCCGAGATGTTGCCCGCGTTGCCGACCGGGATGCAGTGGATGTCGGGGGCGTCCCCGAGCGTGTCGACGATCTCGAAGGCGGCGGTCTTCTGCCCCTGGAGCCGGAACGGGTTCACCGAGTTGACCAGCGCGATCGGGTAGTTCTCCGACAGCTTCCTGGTCATCTCCAGGCAGTCGTCGAAGGACCCCTCGACCTGGAGCAGCCTGGCGCCGTGGACCAGCGCCTGGGCCAGCTTGCCCATCGCGATCTTGCCCCGGGGCACCAGCACGGCGCAGGTCAGGCCCGCGCGGACCGCGTAGGCGGCGGCGGAGGCGCTGGTGTTGCCGGTCGAGGCGCAGATGACGGCCTTCGCCCCGTCCTCGACGGCCTTGCTGATGGCCATGGTCATGCCACGGTCCTTGAAGCTTCCGGTCGGGTTGAGGCCCTCGACCTTCAGGTAGACCTCGCAGCCGGTCAGCGCCGACACCCGGTTCGCCGGGACGAGCGGGGTGCCGCCCTCCAGGAGCGTGACGACGGGCGTCGCCGTGGTCACCGGCAGTCGGTCACGGTACTCCTCGATGAGGCCACGCCACGCCCTGGTCATGATTGCTCCTCACCGCGCGCGGCCGGTCCGTGCGCGTGCTACCTGCGGTATTGGAAAACGAGTCTACGGGCAACACGTTCGGCTCTGGGATGCGTTGTCCACCAAATGGACAAGCCGGGCGTCCTGTCTCCAGGGAACTCTAAGGATCGGCCGGTATGGTCTGCGGGGCTTGACAGAGCTTGACAGACGGGGACCACGACAAGGGGTGTCACATCATGACGGGCGGCACGGCGGCGGACCTGCCACCGATCCGGCACAACGACTACTCGCCCCTGGACCCGCCCGCGCTCGGCGAGTGGGATCCGGAGCTCCCGGTGAGCGTGATCATTCCGGCCCACGGCGGGCAGCACAGGCTCGACCTCACCCTCGCCGCACTGGCCGCGCAGACCTACCCGGATCACCTCATGGAGGTGATCGTGGTCGACGACGGCAGCGAACCGCCGCTGCGGCTGCCGGAGATCGCCCCGGGCGGCACCAGGATCGTGACCACCGGCTCCTCCGGGTGGGGCATCGCCCACGCGGTGAACACCGGCGCCGCCCTCGCGGAGGGGCGGATCATCCAGCGTCTCGACGCCGACATGGTCGTCTGCCGCGAGCACATCGAGGCGCTGGCCCGATGGCACCACCTGGCCGGATACCTGGTCACGATCGGCGCGAAGAAGTTCGTCGAGGAGCCGGCGCTGACGGCCGCGCAGGTGCACGAGGGCGTGCGGGCGGGCTCGCTGGGCTCCCTCTTCGACCTGTCGGGCGCCCTGCCCAGCTCCACCGAGCAGACGATCTCCCGCACCGACGGCCTGCGGGCCAGCCGCAACCCCTACCACGTGTGCACGGGGCCGACGGTGTCGATGCGGCGCGAGATCTTCCACGCTGTGGGCGGGGTGGATCCCCGGGTGCTGCGGGGCGAGGACACCGAGTTCGCCTACCGGCTGGCCGCGCACGGCGTGGTCTTCGTCCCCGACATGGCCGCCCAGGCCGTCCATCTGGGGCTTCCCGCCCAGCGCCGCGACCCGCAGCGGGCGGTGCGCGTCGTCGCCCCCTACCTGGCCCACCGGGTGCCGCTCCGCCGTGACCTGCGCAAAGACCGGGGACGCCACTGGCTGGTTCCGTACGTGGAGGTGGTGCTCCACGCCGACGGGCCCGAGGAGCGGGTACGCGAGGCGGTGGGAGCGGCGCTCGACGGGTCGTTCGGCGACGTGATCGTCACCCTGGTCGCCCCGTGGTCGAAACTGTCCGGGGACCGCCGGCCGGTGCTGGACGACCCCCTGTTCGACCTGCGACTGCTGCGCGAGCACTTCGCCCACGACGAGCGGGTGCGGTTCGCCGACGAGGTCTCCGCCACCCCCGCCCCGATCCCGTTCCGCTACACGGGCCCGGTCTCGGTCCCGCTGGGACGCGACACGCTGGAACGGATGATCCGCGTGATGCAGGACGACCGCTCGGGCATGCTCGTCGTCGAGCTCGGCGGCGACGGCGAGGCGACGCTGGAGCGGACCGAGGCACTGGGCCGGGCGAGGCTGCTCGGCGCGGACGACGTCGCCGCGTCGATCGAGGCCACCCACGGCGTGCGGCGCGGCGACCGGCCGGAGTTCTGGCCGGCCGGGTCCACGCCCCCGGTCTCCGCCTCCGCCCCCGCCAAGGTTCCGGCTTCGCCCGGGGCCACGGCCAACGGGCGGGAGGCCGCGAGGCCCGTGGTGGAGCGGGCCCCCGGACAGGAGCACAGGCAAGAGCACAGGCAGGAACACAGGCAGGAACACAGGCAGGAGCAGCCGCGCCGGGAGGAGAAGCGCAGGGAGGGGAAGCGCCAGGAGGGACGCGACTCTCTCCTCGGCAGGCTCCGGACCGCCCTCAGGAACTGAGCGGCGGCCCGTGGCGGCCGAGTGCCCGGGGCGTCGAAGCCGGCCGCGCAGCCGAGGACGGCCGATGTCCGCCGATGCCGGCCGATGCCGGCCGATGCCGTCGGCGAGCCGGAGGCCGGGCACACGGCGCGGGAGGGCCGGGCACACGGCACGAGGGGGCCGGGCGCACGGCACGAGGGGGCTGGGCGCACGGCACGGAGGGCCGGGCGCACGACGGTGGGGAGGGCCGGGCGCACGGCTCAGGAAAGAGCCTGGCAGCGGGCACGAGAGGAACCGGGCGCACGGCGCGAGAGCCGGTCGTGACGCGATCTCGTCAACCCGATAAGGGCTTCTCCGAATGGCACGTGTGGTTATGATCTACACAATTCTGGAAATTTCATTACCTGGGAGCGGCACATGGCCGACCAGATACCCGAGGGTGTCCAGACGCATATCCCCAACGTCGCGCGCATGTACGACTACTACCTGGGAGGTAAGGACAACTTCCCTGCGGACCGGCAGGCCGCGGAGAAGGTCCTGGAGATAATCCCCGAAGCGCGGCACGGCGCCCTCGCCAACCGCGCTTTCTTGGGCCGTGCGGTCGGTTTCCTCGCCGAGTCGGGAATCGACCAGTTCCTCGACATCGGCGCCGGGCTGCCCACCCAGAACAACGTGCACCAGGTCGCCCCCGGAGCCCGGGTCGTCTACGTCGACAACGACCCGGCCGTCCTGGTCCACGGCAGGGCGCTCCTCGGCACGAACGACAACGTGACCATCGTCGAGGGGGACGTCCGCCGGCCCGGGGAGATCCTGGGGCATCCGGACGTGCGCGCGGCGATCGACTTCGACCGGCCGGTGGGGGTCCTCCTGCTGGCGATCATGCATTTCGTCCCGGACGAGGACGACCCCCTGGGCATCATCGCCACCCTGCGCCGGGCCATGGCGCCCGGCAGCCACCTCGTCCTGTCCCACGCCGCGGTCGACGCCCGCCCGGAGGCCTCGGACGGGGTGGCCAAGGTCTACGACCGGGCCTCCTCGTCCTTCGTCGGCCGTACGGGCAAGGAGATCGTCCGCCTGTTCGACGGCTTCGACGTGGTCGAGCCCGGCGTCGTCAACCTGCCCGAGTGGCGGCCGGAGCCCGGCACCGCAGTGCCGTACAGGAACATCGGCTCCTACTTCCTCGGGGGCGTCGGCGCCGTCAGCGACGGCGGGTGATGACCCGTTTCACGGAGGACAGCAGCCCGTACTGGACGACCTTCCTGGCGGCGGCCAGCTCCTTGCGCAGGGTGCCGACCTCGCGGCGCAGCTCGACCGTGCTCCTGCGCCAGCGGCCCGCCTCGTCGCGCCACTTGGCCACCTGTTCGCGGAGCCGCTCCGCCTCCTTGGTGAGACGGGCCACCTCCGCCGCCGCCTCGGCCCTGGCGCGGTAGGCGCCGCGACGGCCGGTGAGGACACCGGCCTCGGGCGCGAACCCGTAGGTCTCGCCGTCCACCCAGATCACGCCGAAGGTGTCGTCCACGGCGTCGTCGAGGTCCTCCCCCTCCTCCAGCACGATCGCGGCGCGCGCGAACGCGGCGGCACGTTCCAGCCGCGCCCTGACGACGGCCCTCCCCGTGCCCGCCGTCTCCGTGCCCGCCGTCCCCGTACCCGCCGGGCCGCCGGCGCCGCCGTCCCCACCGGCCGCGTCGTCGTCCTCCTCGGCCAGCAGCACCGAGACCAGGCCGTACCCCTCCTCCCTCGCCAGGTCGAGCAGGCGGGCCAGGGTGTCCTCGCCGGGCACCCATCCTGCGGGCAGCCGCAGACGGTACGGAACCGCCCAGGCGGGGCTCGCCGGCGCGGTGGAGCCGCCGGGCCGGTCGGGAGGGAGGGCCGGGGCGGCGGGGGCCGCGGAGACCTCCTGGGCGAAGCGGACCCTGGGCTCGTGGGCGTAGTGGCCGCGGATCAGCACCAGGTCCAGGTCGGGGTTCTTCAGGGGAGCGCGTCCCTCGGCGCCGACGCGGTCCCACGACCCCGTGAGGGTGACCGCGACGTCGGGCAGGGTTCCGGCGAGGACGGCGTCGACGGTGGCGCGGACCTCGTCGTAGGTGTAGCCCTTCCCCGGCCGCCCCGCGGGCTCGACGACCACCTCCACGTACGGCACCTTCCACTGCCGGGCCGGGTGGGAGCGGAGCCAGCGGTAGGACGGGATCCGGTCGGCCACGAAGGCGTGGCTGACCCGGTCGATCGGGGCCTTGTCGCGCATGCGCATCGTCGGGCCCAGGTGGAAGGCCCGCGACAGCGGCTCGGGCACGAAGACGGCGCCCGCCTGGGCGAGCCGGTAGCCCATCTCGGTGTCCTGGCCGAGGATCAGGTCGGTGTCCATCGGCCCCGCGACGGCGAGCAGCGCGGCGTTGACCGAGGTCGCGCCGCCGACGTGCAGGCTGAACGCGCGGTGCGGGTTGGCGGTGAGGCCGTCGGTGCGCTCGACCAGGTCGACCAGCCAGGCGTGCGGCTCGGCGGGCTCGAAGAGCTTGGCCAGGTCGTCGGCGGCGGCGACCACCTCGGGGGCCGGCAGCCCGGCCGGGGTGAAGCGCAGGTAGCCGGTCACCACGAGGTACGGGGCGGCGTGGTGCCAGCGCATGTGCGCCTCGACCGACCTGCGGTCCAGGACCACGTCGGAGTCGAGCCAGTGGATCACGTCGCCGGTGGCGGCCGCCAGCCCCGCGTTGCGGGCGTGGGCGCGGCCGGGGACCGGGCAGACGATCAGGCGGGTGTCCGCGGGACGCAGGGCGGGCAGGCGCAGCGGCGGACTGCTGCCGTTGTCGACCACGACGACCTCGGTCAGCGCGGCCGGGTAGGTCTGCGAGGCCAGCCCGGCGAGTGCCAGGTCGAGTTTCTCCTGGTCGCCGTACGCGGGAACGACGACGCTGACCCGGAGCGAGGGGGTCCAGGAGCCCAGGGCGGGCGGCGTGAGGCTCCGGTAGTCGTTACCGGCGATCCGTGCTGTCATGGCGCTTCCAGGATCGGGCTCGGGCGGAGACCGCGCCACCGGTTCGGCGCGGCGCGCGGGAGACGGGCCGGGGAGAGCCCCCAGGTGTGCTCGGTGCCGGCCGGGCGGTGAGAACCGTGGGCGTCGCGGACCCCGCGACCCCCGTGGACCCCGCGGGCGCGTGCCCCCGGCACCGGCCGCGGGAGGCTCGCCGGAATGGCGGGAGGGGGCGGGGGAAGGACGGTCGGCTGCGCGGGCACGAGCGAAGGATAGCGAGGTGGGAAGATCGCTTCTCACCGCACATCACACTTGACATGGAGGATCACCGACAGACACTCACAGCTGTCACACAGGTCACAGGAACCTTCGAATTTCCTATTTATCGCCGTATCTGCACTTGAGGAGCCGATAGCCTCATTTACCACCCACAAGGACAGGTAAAGACAGAGCGGCACGGAAGGTAAGCGCGGATGCCCACGCCCCGAAAACTGACGCTTCTGGCGGCGGCCCTCGGCCCGGTGTTCCTGATCGCGCTGACACTGCTCGCGAGCACCGGGATCATCTCGGTCACGGCGGCCATCGTGCTCGGCGCGATCGCGACGGTACTCGCCGTCCAGGTGCTGGCGGTCGCGACCGTACGCAGGGTCGACGGCAAGGCCCAGCGGATCGACGCCCGGGTCAAGCGCTACGAGGCGGAGCTGGCCACGGTCAAGACGGCCACCCAACGGCTGGACCGGCGGCTGGACGAGATCGTCGAGCTGCTCAAGGATCACGAGCGCAAGCGGGACGAGGACCTGCAGGCGATCCTGGTCTCCCTGGGAGAGGACCGCCTGGCCTCCGTACCCAGGCGCCAGGAGATCGAGGAGATCGTCCACGACCTGCTGCCGCGCCTGGCCGCGGAGGAGGCCGGGACCGAACGGGCCGCGGAGGAGAGAGCGGAGGGGAAGGCGTGACCGGAACCGGCTTCGCCACGTCCGGCGCCACCCCGTCCGCCCGCCCTTCCGCCGGCTCGCGCGACGACCGGGCCGGTTGCGACGACCGCGCCGGCCGAGACGAGCGGGCCGGCCGGGACGAGCGCGCCGACCGCGCCGACCGGGGTGAACGGGCCGATCGCGCCGGTCGCGCCGGCCGGGATGAGCGGGCCGGCCGGGCCGATGTCCCGCGCGCCAGGATCAGGCACAACGACTACGGGTCGCTGCTCCCGCCCGACCTGGGCGGATGGGAGCCGCGGCTCAGGGTGAGCGTGGTGATCCCGGCACATGACTGCCAGGAGGCCCTGGAGCGCACGCTCGCCGGGCTGGCCGCGCAGACCTACCCCGCGCACCTCATGGAGGTGGTCGTCGCCGACGACGGCAGTGACCCGCCGCTGCGCGTCCCCGAGATCACCCCGGCCAACACCAGGCTCGTCCGGGTGCCGGACGGCCGATGGGGACGCGGCTGGGCCCGCCAGACCGGCGCCGCCGCGGCGGCGGGCGACATCCTGCACTGGGTCGACTCCGACATGATCCTCGACAGGGAGCACGTCGAGGCGCACATGCGCTGGCACCATCTCGCCCCCTACGCCGTCGTGATGGGCGACGTCCGCTTCACCCCCTCCGCCCATTCCGCCCACGACGGAGCCGGTCCCTCCGCCAGGGAGGTCTTCTCCGCGGTGGAGGCCGGGGACGCGGAGAAGCTGTTCGACGAGTCCGCGCCGCACGAGTGGCGGGCCGGGGTGCTGGAGGAGACCCGGTGGCTGCGGGACGCGGGCGCCGGGGCCTACCGGCTCCACTCGGGTGCCACCACCTCGGTCCCCGTGGCGCTGCTGCGCTCGGTCGGCGGGGTGAACACCACGCTGAACATGGGTGAGGACACCGATCTCGGCTTCCGCCTCGCGCAGGCGGGCGCGGTCTTCGTCCCCGACCCGCGGGCCCGCGCCTGGCACCTCGGGCCGTCCACGGTCATGATCCGGGAGAAGGAGGTGCACCGGCACAACTGGTCGGTGCTGCCCGACCTCATCCCCGACCTGCGCTGGCTGCGCACCCACCCGCGCAGAGCCTGGCTGGTGCCGTACGTGCACGTCGTCGTCGACGCCCGCGGCGCCTCCTACGAGGACGTACGGGCGAGCGTGGACTCCGCGCTCGCGGGCACACTCGTCGACGTCGCCGTCACCGTGGTCGGGCCCTGGTCGGACCTTCCCGCCGGACGCCGCCCCTCCCTCGACGAGCCGCTGCTCGACCTGCGCCTGGTGCGCAACCTGTACGTCCACGAGCCACGCGTCTCCTTCACCGAGGAGGTGCCCGCGGGCTCGGCTCCCGCGCCGTTCAGGCTCACCTTCCCCGCCGGGTGGGCGCTCGGCGCCGACAGCCTGGCCGAGCTGGTCAAACTCGCCGAGCGCGAGGAGTACGGGCTGCTGAGCGCGGCGCTCGACGAGGGGGCCTCCGGGGTCAGGGCGGCCAGGTTCGAGCGCACCGCCGCCTTCGCCAGGGCGGCGCTGGTGAACGACGGACCCGGTGGTGACCCCGGTGGCGGCCCCGGAGCCGACCTCGACGACGCCGTCCACGAGATGTTCGGCTCGCTCTGGGTGAGCGCCGCGGAGGTCGGCGTGACGACCGCCGACGAGGCGGAGCCCGTCGCCGGGGACACCGCGAAGTGGCGGGCCGACTCCGCGCGCTGGAAGCGCGAGGCGGAGGGCCTGAGGGACGAGGTGGAGAGCCTGCGCGCCGAGACGGAACGGCTGCGGGCGGAGGCCGCGCGCCTGGCGGCCGAGCGGCGGCGCGGCCCGCTGGGAAGGATCACCTCCCTGGCCAGGCGTCGGGGGAGGACCGGCTGATGTCCTTTCTGATCGAACTGGTCCGAGCCGCCCTGGAGCGGAGCGGCAAGCGACGCGTCCTCGTCTACTGCGCGGGCTTCGAGACGCTCGGCGAGCTGGAGCCGTACGGGGCGATGGACCTCGACGGCGACCTCGACGGCGTCCCGCGCGCCGAGGAGGGCGCCGCGGAGATCCTGGTGCTCGCCCGCACGGCGACCGACGTCCGCAGGGCCGCGAGCCTGCAGTCGCTGCTGCCCATGGCCCCCCGGGTCGTCGTCGCCGTGCGGGAGACGCCGCACTGGTACACCGCGCCGGTGATCTCCCCCACCCCCGCCCACCGCTGGCGCGCTCTCGTGGAACTCCGCGTCCACCAGCCGAAACAGCACGCCTGGGTGGTCGAGGCGAGCTTCTCCAAGCCGGTACCGGCGGGACGGACGCTCGCCGCGACCGCCAGGGCGTTCGGCGGGCACCGGATGGACGCCGTCGCCGGGCCCGTCGCCGGTCTGGCGGGGCCCGGAGCGGCCCACTGGCGCCCCGGCGACCCGAACGCGGCCCCGGCCCCCCTGACCGGGCCCGTCCCCGACAGGTTCGGCGCCCGGGGCGCCGACCTGACCGTGCGGACGGTCGGCGAGGAGCCGCCGCCGTGGACCGGCGCGGAGACCTCGATCGACCGCCCGGTCGCCGGGCTGATGACCTGGGAGAGGCTCGGCCGTCCCGGTGGCGGCAGGATCCTGGAGAACGGCCTGGGCGACCTGTCCGAGCCCTGGACCATCCCTCCCGTCGACGACCGTTCCGTCAACCCCATGAACTTCGTCACCGTGCCGTCCCTCGGCACGGCCGACCTGTCCTCCGAGTCCGGCCGCTGGACGATCACCTGCGAGGGCAGGACGCTCACCTCCTTCGACGCCTCCGGCCGCGTCACGGACGTGGACGTCAACCGGATCAGGCAGGTCAGAGGGGTGCGGGTGGACTGGCAGCGCAGCCACACCGGCCCCGCGGCCGCGCTGCGGGTGGTCACGGGGCTGGCGGCGGCCGGGGTGCCCCTGGTCTCCGAGGCCGTGCCGCGCTGGGCGGGCGCCCTCGGCCCCGAGCTGGCCAGGCTGATCACCTCGGTCGACGTGCCCGCGCTCAAGGACGACCTGGAACGCGAGGAGCACAGCATCCGGCTGCGCCGCGAGGCGCTGCGCCTCCACGGGGTCCGCGCCCGCTGGGAGCAGCTGGGCGCCCCCGCGGCGCCCGTGCCGACGGTCTCGGTGCTGCTCGTCACCCGCCGCCCGGACATGGTGGGCTTCGCGCTGGAGCAGCTGGCCAGGCAGCGCGGCGCCGAGTTCGAGGTGATCCTCGCGCTGCACGGCGTCCCCGCGACGCATCCGGGCGTGGCCGGGGCACTGGCGTCCTTCGAGCGGCCGGTCACCGTGGTCGAGGCCGACGGGCGGACCGTGTTCGGGACCGTGCTGAACCAGGCCGCGGCCAGGGCGTCGGGGTCGTTCCTGCTGAAGATGGACGACGACGACTGGTACGGGCCCGACTTCGTCTCCGATCTGCTGCTGGCCCACTCCTACTCGGGTGCCCAGGTCGTGGGCATGGTCCCCGAGTTCGTCTATCTCGCCTCGATCGGGGTGACCGTCCACCGCGAGCAGATCACCGAGCAGATCACCAACTTCATCGCCGGGGGAACCATCTTCTCCGAACGCTCCGCCTTCGAGGCCGTGGGCGGCTTCCGTCCGATGCCCGGCACGATCGACGCCCAGTTCCAGCACGCCGTGCAGGCCGCGGGCGGGCAGATCTACCGCACCCAGGGCCTGGGCTACATCCTGCGGCGCGGAAACGTCGCCAACCACACCTGGCGCGAGCCGATCGGCACGTTCCTGCGGCGCAACAAGCGCCAGTGGCGCGGTTTCCGGCCCAGCGCGCTCATGGAACTCCCCCGGGAGGCACCGTGAGCACGTCGCGGATCCCCCCTGACGCGCCGTACGTCCCCGACGCGCCGTACGCGACGCCGGTCCCGGCCGGAGGCGACGCGAACGTCCCACGAATCCCGGGCGGAGGCGACGTGGCCGTCCCGCGGATCCCGGGCAACGACTACGGGGTGCTGGCCGCGCCCGCCCTCGGCACGTGGGAGCCGCGCCTGACGGTGAGCGTGGTGATCCCCGCCAAGGGGCGGCAGGACAGGCTCGACCTCACGCTGGCCGCGCTCGCCGCCCAGACCTACCCCTCTCACCTCCTCGAGGTGATCGTCGTGGACGACGGCAGCTCGCCCCCGCTGCGGCTCCCCGAGATCGCCCCGGAACGCACCCGGATCGTCGGCGACGCCTCCGGCCGCCGGGGCATCGCCCGGGCGATGGAGACCGGCACGGCCGTCGCGGACGGCCAGGTGATCCACCGGATGGACGCCGACATCGTCTCCTACCGGGAGCACGTCGAGGCGCACATGCGCTGGCACCACCTGGCCGGCTACCTGGTGGTGATGGGGACGCTGCGCTTCACCGCGATGGCCGGCATCCCGCCCTCCCCCGCCGAGGTCCAGATCGCCGTCGCCAAGGACAGGGCGGCTCTCCTCTTCGAGGAGGATCCCGAGCACGGGCACGACTGGATCGGCGAGCTCGTCGCCGCCCACCGCGACTTCCGCGACGCGCCCAGCTCCCTGCTGCACCGCGTCCATGTGGGCGCGACGGTCTCGCTGCCGGCCGCCCTGCTGAGGGAGACGGGAGGGCTGGACACCTCCCTGGCCCTCGGCGAGGACACCGAGCTCGGCTACCGGCTCACCCAGACGGGCGCGGTGTTCGTCCCCGACGCCGAGGCGCTGAGCTGGCACCTGGGCACGACGACGGCCATGCGCAGGCCCGCGGACGTCAGGCGGCACAACGACCCGTTCATCGCCGACCGGATCCCGTACCGGCGCCACCTGCGCACCGACGCCGGCCGGCAGTGGCTGGTCCCCTACGTCGACGTCGTGGTGGACGCCGGGGGCGCCTCCTTCGAGGACGTCAGGGCGAGCGTCGACGGGGCGCTGGCCAGCACCCTGCCCGACGTGCGCGTCACCCTGACCGGGCCGTGGACGTCACTGGCCGGCGAGCGTCCGGCACCGCTGGACGACCCGCTGCTCGACCTGCGGCTGCTGCGCGGCCAGTACGCCCACGACGGTCGCGTCTCCTTCGCCGAACGGGTCCCCCCGACCTCGGCGCCCGCGCCGTTCCGCCTGGTCTGCCCGGCCGGGTGGGTACCGGGGGCGGACTCGCTGGCCAGGCTGATCGAGCAGGCGGAGAAGGACGACGAGGGCCTGCTGCTCGTGGCGCTGGACGAGGACGAGTCGGGAGTGCTGGCCGCCCGCCTGGAGCGGACCTCCGCCGTCGCGAGGGCGACGCGCGTGCTCCGCGAGGGCGAGCGGCTCGACGACGTGATCGCCGACCTGCACGGGGCGACCTGGCTGGACGCGGAGTCGTGGAAACTGCGGCCCGCGGCCCGCGCCTACCCCTCCTGGGCCGCGAACCGCAACCGGGAGGCCGCGCACTGGAAGGCCGCGGCCGAGTCGCGCGCGAGGGAGGCCGAGCGGGCCCAGCGGCAGGTCGCCGCCCTCAAGGCCGAGCTGAAGGAGCTGCGAGCCAAGGCCGCCAAGGGCAGCCGCGACACCGTCAGGTGGAAGGAGAAGGCCGAGCAGCGCCGCCTGGAGGCCGTCGCCCTGCGCCAGGCCCAGCAGCGCTCCCTGCTCGCCCGCGCCGCCCGCCGCCTCCGCAGGCTCACCGAGGGCTCCTGACGCCCTGCCGCCACGCCCTGCCGCCACGCCCTGCCGCCACGCCCTGCCGCCACGCCCTGCCGCCACGCCCTGCCGCCACGCCCTGCCGCCACGCCCTGCCGCCGAGGACGCCCCGGACACCGGGCGTCCTCGGCGGCCCGGTCACTCCTGCCTGGGCGGGGGGCGGTATCGGGCGCCGACGGCGCTCTGCAGGGTCCGCACGACCGTGCCGTGGGACTTGCGGCTCGCCAGCCAGTCGAGGAACTGGCCCAGGAGCTTGGGAGTCGTCGAGTAGAGGCCGCAGTCGTCGCAGACGCGGTGGAACACCATCGGGACCAGCCCGCCACCGCCCTTCTCGGCGTTGAGGACCTGCTGCCTCATGTGCCGCAGCAGGGTGTCCTCGCGGATGGAGCCCGGCGTGCGGATGTCGTAGCGGTTCTTCGGGCGGAGAGTCTCACCGGCCGGACAGCCGGGGCACCCCCACTCCTTGAGCCCGCCGACCCCGCGGGCCGCGTCGTAACCGCACCGCCGCGCCACCGCCATGGCGTCGGAGTCGACCGCGCCGAACGGGTAGGCGAGGGTGGTGGGCCGGTACCCCCACGCCACCAGCGTCCTGCGGTCGTCGCAGATCTGGCCCTCCTGCTCGCTGCGGGTCAGCTCGGTGAGACGTACGTGGGTCAGCGTGTGACCGCCGATCTCGTGACCCTTCTTGGCGATCCCGGTGAGCTCGCGGCGGGTCAGTTTCTGCTCACCGCCGACGGTCTCGGTGTTGACGTAGAACGTTCCACGCATGCCGCGTTTCTCCAGCATGCGGGCCACGGCGGGGTGGGAGGAGTCGCCGTCGTCGAAGGTGAGCGCGACGACCGTCTTGACCTTCTTCTTCGCGGGTCGCTCGGCCGCCGCGTGGGCGGCCGGGCCCAGCGCCGCCACGACGGTCAGCACCGTGGCGAACGCCACCGCCCGAAGAAAGACCCTCACGGTGAACTCCCTTTCGCGGAACGGCAAATAGGGCATGAAAGCAGCCTATAAGCCGATAGAGGCCACCAAATAATCCGTTATCAGATGCCCAGGAAGCCGATGCCAAAACGGCATGACCGCGACGGCCGGGACCACGCCCCTGACAGCGCCGAAGACGGCGGGACAGCCCGCGCCGCCCCGGCGCGAAACGGGCGGACCGAGCCGATCGAGCGGGCCGAACGGACCGAGCGAATCGAGCAGGCGGGCCGACCAGGCCGGCAATCGCGGACCGGCCTGACCTGGCACCACCGGTGATGTCCTCGGCGGGACGCCACCAGGGCCCCCGGCGGGACGCCGCCGAGGGGCACCCTCGGCCGGGCACCCCCGGGTGCCCTCGGCGAGGAATCCTAGGGGGTGTCCTCGCCCTCGACGCGCATGACGCTCACCACGTCGCGGACGATGTCCAGCTCGCGCAGGCCCTCGATCGTGGCGGAGAGCGCGGCGTCGCTGGCCCGGTGGGTGACCAGCACCAGCTGGGCGTCCGCGCCGTGCCCCTCCTGGCGGACGGTCTGGATGGAGACGTCCTGCTTGGCGAACATGTCGGCGACCCTGGCGAGCACGCCGGGCTTGTCGGCGACGTCCAGGGAGACGTGGTAGCGGGTGACGGTCTCGCCCATCGGGTGCACGACCAGGTCGGCGTACGTGGACTCCTCCGGCCCCCGGGTGCCGGCCAGCACGTTGCGCGCCACGGCCACGATGTCGCCCAGCACGGCGCTCGCGGTCGGGGCGCCGCCCGCGCCCGCGCCGTAGAACATGAGCTGCCCGGCGGAGCGCGCCTCGACGAACACCGCGTTGTAGGCCTCGCGGACCCCGGCCAGCGGGTGCGTCCTGGGGATCATGGCCGGGTGCACCCGTACGCCGAAGGACCTGCCGTCGTCGGAACGGGCGCAGATCGCGAGCAGCTTGATGACGTATCCCATGGCCTTGGCGCTGGCCACGTCCGTCGCGGTGATCTCGGTGATGCCCTCGCGGTGCACGTCGGCGGCCGTCACCCGGCTGTGGAAGGCGATCCCGGCGAGGATCGCGGCCTTGGCCGCGGCGTCGAAGCCCTCCACGTCGGCGGTGGGGTCGGCCTCGGCGTAGCCCAGCGCCTGCGCCTCCCCTAGCGCGTCGGAGAACGAGGCCCCGCTGGAGTCCATCTGGTCGAGGATGTAGTTGGTGGTGCCGTTGACGATGCCGAGCACCCGGTGCACGTGATCTCCGGCGAGCGACTCGCGCAGCGGCCTGATCAGCGGGATGGCGCCCGCGACGGCCGCCTCGAAGTAGAGGTCGGCGTCGCCGGCCCGCGCCGCGGCGTGGACGGTCGCGCCGTCCTCGGCGAGCAGCGCCTTGTTGGCCGTGACGACCGACTTGCCGTTGTTCAGCGCGGCCAGGATGAGCGACCTGGCGGGTTCGATGCCGCCGATCACCTCGACGACGATGTCGATGTCGTCCCGGGTGACCAGGGCCTCGGCGTCCGTGGTGAGCAGGGCGGGGTCCACGTCGGCGTCCCGCCTGCGGCCCAGGCGCCGCACGGCGACCCCGGCGAGCTCCAGCGGCGCCCCGATACGGGCGGCGAGGTCGTCGGCCTGCTCGTGCATGAGCCTGACCACCTGGGAGCCGACGACGCCGCATCCCAGCAGTGCCACTTTCAGTGCCATGCGGTCACGCCCCCTTTTCGCTCACACCATGGGCGGGCATCCCCCGCCGCTCCGGGTCGTTTCACAGCTGTCCTCTCAGGAGGTCGTCCTCGGTCTCCCTGCGGACGATCACGCGGGACACCCCGTCCTTGACCGCGACCACGGCGGGCTTGGGGAGGTAGTTGTAGTTGTTGGCGAGCGAGCGGCAGTAGGCGCCGGTGCCCGCGACGGCGATCAGGTCGCCGGTGGCCAGGTCGGCGGGGAACCACAGGTCGCGCACGACCATGTCGCCGCTCTCGCAGTGCTTGCCGACCAGGCGGGAGAGCATCGGCCTCGCGGCGCTCTCGCGGGAGGCCAGGCGCGCGGTGTAGTCGGCCCCGTACAGGGCGGTGCGGATGTTGTCGCTCATGCCGCCGTCGACGCTGACGTAGGTGCGCAGGCCCTCGACGTCCTTGATCGTGCCGACCTCGTAGAGGGTCACCCCGGCCAGTCCGGCGATGGCCCTGCCCGGCTCGACGGTGAGCTTGGGCACCGGCAGGCCCGCGGACCTGGCCACCTTGCTGACGATCTCCCGCAGGTTGTCGGCGATCTCCTTGACGTCGGGCGCGGTGTCGCCCTCGACGTAGGGGATGCCGTAGCCGCCGCCGAGGTCCAGCTCGGGCAGCACGACGTCGTGCTCGTCCTTGATCTTGACCAGGAGGGTCGCCAGACGGGCCGCGGCCACCTCGAACCCGGCGGTGTCGGTGATCTGGGAGCCGATGTGGGAGTGCAGGCCGACGAGCTCCAGCTGGGGCAGGGCGAGGATCCGCCTGGCCGCCTCGGCCGCCGCGCCGCTGCTCAGCGAGAAGCCGAACTTCTGGTCGTCGTGGGCGGTCGCGATGAACTCGTGGGTGTGGGCCTCGACGCCCACGGTGACGCGGATCATCACCTTGGGGCGCCTGCCGTGCTTGTCGGCGAGGAAGCCCAGGCGGGCGATCTCCTCGAAGGAGTCGGCCACGATGTGCCCGACCCCGACCTCGACGGCCTTCTCCAGCTCGGCGAGCGACTTGTTGTTGCCGTGCATGGTGATCCGCTCGGGCGGGAACCCGACGCTGAGCGCGACGGCGAGCTCGCCGGCGCTGCAGACGTCGAGGCCGAGGCCCTCCTGCATGATCCAGCGGGCGACCTCGCGGCACAGGAACGCCTTGCCCGCGTAGTGGACCTCGCCCCCGGAGAACGCGCTCGCGTAGTCGCGGCAGCGGGAGCGGAAGTCTTCCTCGTCCACCACGTAGAGCGGGGTGCCGTGCTCCTCGACGAGGTCCCTGACATCCGCGCCGCCGATCGTGATCGAGCCGCCGGCGCGGCTCGACGTTCGCGGCCAGATGGTGGGGTCGAGCGTGTTCAGATCGGCAGGTGCGTGCGGAGGGCGCTCCTCGGGCAGCACTTCTGCATGCCGGTCACCGGCGGGGTGGGCGAATCGACTCACCCGATCGAGGCTATCGGACCCGGTGATCCCCCTGAGACGATTGCCCACCTATCGAGACGCGATCCACCTCGAACACGCGAACTTTTTACGTTATGTGCCACTTTGACGACATATTTTAACGTCGTACGGCGACACGATCTTCTGGAGAGGCCGGAGCGAGCCCGTTCCGGGGAGACCCGGGCGGTCCAGGAGGAGACCCGGGCGAGTTCAGGAGACCGACTCGGCGGGAGCCGCCCAGGTGTTGCAGGACCCCACGGTGCCGCCCTCCTGGCCGCGCCGCATCCACTCGGCGCTGCTGGCCCCCGAGCCGTGCGACTGCCGGTAGGCCGCCTCGACGCCCTCGTCGGCGCCGGAACCGCGCCCGGCGAGACGGCGCAGGCTCTCCAGCCGGCGCGGCGCGGCGGCGCGCAGCGTCACCGCGGCCAGGCAGTCCGCCTGCAGTTCGAGCCGCCGCGACCACGCCTCGTCGAAGGCCTCCGAACCTCTGCGGTCGGCGATCCCGCTGACCTCCTGGACGTGGTGGGCGTACTCGTGCGCGAGCGTGAACATCATCGGGAAGGCCCGCTCACCCTCGACCAGCACGTTGACGACGCGCGGCTCGGGACAGTAGATCCCGGCCCAGTCGTAGTCGTCGATCCCGCACGCGGCCTCCTCGGGGGCGTCGACCAGCCGCAGCTCCTCCGGAGGCTCGTAGTCGATGCCCGCCCGCGCCAGCGTGTCGGCCCACATCCGGTCCAGGCACCCGCCGAGGGCCTCCAGCGACGTCGTGAGGTCGGCGTCGAGGTCCCGGGGAAGCGTGCCGCAACGGCCGTCGACCGGCCGGGTCTCCTGGTAGAGGCGGTGCGTCGCCGCGGCCGAGCGGGACGAGCCCGGGGCGGTCCCGAGGAGTTCCCTGAGGTCTCCGCCGAGATAGGCGAGCCCGCCGAGGATGACGGCGAAGGCGAGCAGGGTCGGCAGCACCCGCCGGACCATCCCGGATCGGCGCGGCTCGCGCGCCTCCCAGTCCCGGGGCCCGGCCATTCACCTCTCCCCTGATCTTTTTAAGCTTCTTTGGGAGGGTCTATCACAATCTGTCGGGCGCCGTCTCGCCAAGTGCCGCCAGCGCCTCGGCCAGCACGTCCCGAACGGCCCGCGCCAGGCGCACCCGGGCGGCGTGCGGCTCCGACGGCTCCTCGTCCCCCGAGGGAAGCGCGGCGGCCCCCTCGAACGCGTCGTGGTAGGCCAGGGCCAGCTGCTCGGCGTAGGCGGCCCACCCGGGATCCCGGCTCACCCGCCTGCCGTGCACCTCGGCCAGCAGCCTGAGCACCGCCCGGTCCTCGCGGCCCTCCAGCAGCTCGGGCCTGAAGTCCCCGCCGACGCCGAGTTCCGCGGCCCAGCGCTGTACGGCGACCGCCCTCGCGTGCGCGTACCTGACGACGAACCCGGGGTTGGCCCACGTCCTGGGCAGGTCCTCCCACGGGGACCCGGCCACGTCCCCCGCCGCGCTCGTGGCCGGGGGAGGTACGGCGCCGATCTCCGTGACCAGCTCCCCGGGCACCGCCACCACGATCTCCAGGAAACCGCCGGGCCGCACCCGGACGGCCGCGATCCCCGGCAGCCCGCGGAGCCGGCCGGCCGTCTCCTCGGGGTCCTCGCCCCGGCGCAGCGCGGCCGGGGAGACGTAGAGCGCCTCCCCGGCCCACGTCCCCCTGGGGATCGGTGGCAGGCCGAGGACCTCGCCGAGCGCGCCGGGCGTCATCCCGGCAGCCTAACGACCCCCGGAATCCCGGCGGCCAGACGACCCTCGGACGACCCGACGCCCCCGGACGGCCCGCGCTCGGGCCGGGACGCGCGGACCGGCCGGGCCGTCCGCCGCCGCGGCGGCGGCGGCGGCGAAGAACGCGTACCCGGGGACACGCTCAGACCAGGGCGTGCGGATCGGCCGGGCCGTAGTCGACGAGCTGGGCCGAGCCGAGCAGCCAGCGGTCACGGTCGCGGAGGCAGACGTACCCGAAGCGGTCGGCGGAGAAGACCTTGATCCCGTCCGCGCGGCACTGGCGCATCAGCACCTCGGCCCAGTTGTCCGAGACGTCGGCGAAGCCGATGCCCCGCAGGACCGCGCGGCGGGCCAGCAGGGTGGCTCCCGCCACGTCGGGCAGGTAGGAGTACTCCGCCGAGGGCTGGCGCAGCACGGTCGCCGCGACGTCGCGCAGGTGGGCGTAGTAGGCCGCCTTGCCCACGATGTCGGCTCCTGCGAACAGGAAGGCCCGGCTGAGATCGGTCAGGTAGTGCTCGCCGTACCGGTCGCGGGCGTCCATCACCGCCACCAGGTCGCCCTGGCACAGGTCGAGGGCGCGGTTGAGCAGGCCGCCCGTGGTCAGCTCGGTGTCGGAGCGGCGCACCGCGACGTCCACCCCGTCGGGCATCGCCTCGCGGGCCCGGCCGACGGCGTCCGGGGCGTCCGAAAGCAGCACCAGCTGGACGACGCCCTTCTGCGGCGCGACCTGGGCCAGCGCGTAGTCGAGGTCGCCCCGGTCGATCATGATCACCGAGATGTTGAGGGTGGCCCTGCCGCTGGGCAGGCCGATCGCGTCCAGCAGGTCGTCGACCTTGTCGGTCATCGTGCCCGAGGCGTACGCCTGGCGGAGCGCCAGGTGGGCGCGGCGCGGGTCGGGCTCGGTGCCGATGGGGGTGCCGCAGGCGGCCAGCTCGGCCATCCGCCAGGGCTCCGTGCCCGGCGGGCAGTCGACCGCGACGGGCCAGCGGTAGGAGGTGAGCACGTCCGGGTACGACAGGTGCCCGGGAAGCAGCTCCTCCAGCGAGAGCACCCGCCCGAACCGGTCTCCGGCCAGCGGCAGCGGGTTGTGCACGCGCGGCTGGACGGCGAAGGGCAGGATCCCCAGCGACGGCGCCCGGCGTCCCTGCTCGGGCTCCTGGGCCGCCAGCGCGGCGCCCCACGGCCCCACGGACCTGGGCAGCGCGGTCACCACGTGCTCGAACAACCTGGCCGCGGCGACGAACTCGCCGGGCTCGCCCTCGGTGTGCCAGAAGACCGTGCGGATGCCCCGCTCCGCGCACCAGGCCAGCAGCGCCCGCAGTCCCTGGTCGGGACTGCGCAGCTCCGCGGCCCACGGCCCCTCGGTCACCGACTCGACCAGCAGCAGGTGCGGGACCTCCGCGGCCAGCACCCGGGCGAAGTCCCTCGGCGTGAAGCCGGTGGTCTGGCGCCACTCGTAGCGCAGCAGCGCCTCGCCGTGCGGCGCGGCGATCACGGCCGCGGTCAGGTGCGGGCGGGTGTTCGGGCCGGTCGGCACGCGGTACGGCTTGAGCTTCACCGACCTGCCGCCGACGGTCCTGACGGAGCTGGTGGCCTGGAAGGACGCCCCGGGGGCGGGCGCCTTCTCGCCTGCCTTGCGCGGCACCGGCTGGCGCTTGGGGGCGGTCGGGCGCTTGGCCGGCTTGGCCGCCCCGCGCAGGCCGCGCGCCAGCCGCACCGGGTTGCTCTTGCCCGTCTTGATCGCGTCACCCAGCCGCGACCAGCGGGCCACCTGCACCGAGGAGAGCTTCCACCTGGCCACCTCGGCCTGGTAGCGCTGCTCCGCCAGGTCCTTGCGGAGCTTCTCCTCGGCCGCGTTCGCGGCCTCCAGCCGCTCCTCGGTCTCGCTCAGGAGTTCCTTCACCCCGCGCAGTTCCTCGGCCGCACGCTCCGCATCGGCGATCTTTGCCTGTGCCGCGTCAAGCAGGCGGGCCAGCTCGGAGGCCCTCTCCGCGTGCGCCACCGCCTCCCGCAACGCCTGTCGTGTGCTTTCGAGTTGCTCGCCCGCCACGCCGTCCTCCGTTTCGTGAGCCGGGCGAAAGGATACCCTTTGGTCAATCGCGACACAGAGGAGTCAGCACGGTGCAGTGGCCGACGTTCAATGTGAGGCCGTACGTCTGCGGCGGCATCGGGCACCTCGACGAGGCCGTCCTGGAGACGCTGCGCGGGGCCGGGCCGCGGGTCAGACCCGCCCTCCAGGCCGGGAACGCGGCCCTGTTCAGCTCCTCCCCGCTGCCTCCCTACCAGCGGGACGAGCGCACCTGGGCCTTCGCCTGGGGGGAGCGCACGCCCGGCGGGACGGCCCCGTGGATCACCGTGGCGGAGACCTACGAGACGCCCGGCCTGATCGACGACGGCGAGCGGATCACGCTGCACGCCGGAGGTCTCGGCCTCGTCGACGTCTACTACCTGTCCCACGGCGGGGCGGTCTACTTCTCCTCTCTGCTGGAACCGCTGCTCTCCCTGGCGCGCACGCCGTACGAGATCAACTGGGACGCCTGGGCCTCGATCATCCAGATGACCTTCCCGCTGCGCGACGACACCCCGTACACGCAGGTGAAACGGCTGGCGGGGGCGAGCGCGCTGGTCTTCGACCGGGCGGCGGGCCGGGTCGGCGTCGAGCGGATGCTGCCCAGGTGGCTGCGCGAGGAGCCCTACGAGGCGGGCCGGACCGCCGGGGAGATCCTGGAGATCCTGCACGAGGTCTACAAGGAGTTCGACGGGCGCCCGCTGCTGGTGCCGGTCAGCGGCGGCTACGACTCGCGGCTGCTGTGCTCGGTGGCGGTGGCGCGCGGCGCCGACGTGGAGTCGTGGACGACCAGCCCCGACGACGGCACCGACACCGACATCGTCTTCGCCAAGGCGATCACCCGCGAGCTGGGCGTGCGCCACCGGGTGATCCCCCAGGACGCCGCCGCCTACCCCGACGACGCGCTGGCCGCGGCGCGGCGGCTGGAGTTCCTCACCCCGCACCACGCCTGGTACACCCCGTTCGCCCGCGAGGTGCACCGGGCGGGCCGCACCCTGGTCGACGGGCTGGCCGGGGGGCCGCTGCTGAAGAACTTCATGGTCAGCGGGGCCGCGCTGGACGCCTCCACGCAGGCCGAGCGCAAGGCCGCGCTGCTCGGCTCGCTGACGCTGGGCTCCCCGTCCGTGCCGTTCCTGTCGGAGGAGGCCGAGGCCTGGATCACCGACAGCGTCGGTCACGCCTTCACCCAGTCGACCGCCATGCTCAACGGCCACCGGGCGGAGCTGCCGCTGTCTGTCCTGCACACCAGGACCGCGCGGGGCATCGCCCGCTCGCCGGTCAACCTGGTCGGCCCCGAGGCCTCGTTCGCGGCGCCGTTCATCCACCCCGTCTTCTTCGACGCGGCGCTCTCGGTCGGCGTGCACCGCAAGGACCAGGGGCGCTTCTACCGCGAGGTCCTGTACGCGGCCAACCCCCGCGTGGCCGCGCTGCCCTCCACCAACGTGGTCAAGCAGCCGCTCCAGCGGGTCCCGCTCCGCTCGGCCGCCGCGCCCGCCAGGGAGTACGGGCACCGGATGCTCACCCGGGTCGCCGACACCGTGCCCTCGCTGCTGTCGGAGCAACTCCACGTGGTGATCGCCGAGGGCCCCGACGGGCTCGCGCGGTTCAACGGCTGGAACGACCGCTTCTGGGTACGGGGCCTGGTGCTGTTCGGCGCCTGGCTCGGCGACTACCGGGACGACCTCCCCGACCTCACCCCTCCCTGGGCCTGACCCGCCCCGGGCGCCCCTTCCCAGGTCCGGTCCGGCCCGCTTCCCGGGCCCGGCCCACCCCGCTCCTGACCCACCCCTTCCCGGGCCCGGCCCACCCCGCCCCGGGTCCGGCCCGGCCCCTGCGACCCACCCGCCGGACCCCTATGACGTGGTCCGGCGGTGCCTCGCGGCGCCTTCGGGGACCGGGCCCGGAACCCCTGAACCCGGGGTCGGCCCTTACTCTCTCCGGGCGGCGCGCGTACGGGCCTGACCTGCGGGTGCGGGGCGAGACCGCTCTCCCGGGGCGTCCGATGTTTCGTCCGTGAAAACGGTGAGCGACGCGACGATTACGCGGCCTCGGCGCGATGCGCGCGGCGATTCCGTGGGGCGGTGGCGACGTGCCACGCCAAGGGGGGTTCCACGGCGTCGGACGGCTGGTAGTGTTCGGCCCAGAAAGCGCCACAAGGGACGGTCCAGAATCACAAATTCGGTCCGCCCGAGAGCACGGAGCTCGTGGGGATGACGGCTCCCGCCGGCGCGGTCACCAAACATCATCAGCCGGAGCATCCGGTGACTTCGTCCTGCCCTTCATCACCGTGAGCGAGAACACGATGACCCCATCCCCCTTCCCCTCCCCTTCCCAGGAGTCCGTGGCCGAGGATTTCGTCTCGGCGGACCCCCAGTGGTACAAGCGTGCGGTCTTCTACGAGGTGCTGGTCCGCGGGTTCAAGGACTCCAACGGCGACGGCACCGGCGACCTGCGCGGCCTCATCGAGAAGCTGGACTACGTCGAGTGGCTCGGCGTCGACTGCCTGTGGCTGCTCCCGCTGTACGAGTCTCCCCTGCGTGACGGCGGATACGACATCTCCGACTACATGAAGATCCTGCCGGACTTCGGCGACCTCGGAGACTTCGTGGAGCTGATCGAGTCGGCGCACCGGCGGGGCCTGCGCATCATCACCGACCTGGTGATGAACCACACCAGCGACAGACACCCCTGGTTCCAGGCGTCCCGGCACGACCCCGAGGGTCCGTACGGCGACTTCTACGTCTGGTCCGACGACCCGTCCGGGTACCCCGACGCGCCGATCATCTTCGTCGGCGCCGAGGAGTCCAACTGGACCTACGACCCGGTCCGCAAGCAGTACTACTGGCACCGCTTCTTCCACCACCAGCCCGACCTGAACTACGAGAACCCGGCGGTCCAGGAGGCCATGCTGGAGGTCCTGCGGTTCTGGCTGGACCTGGGCATCGACGGCTTCAGGCTCGACGCGGTCCCCTACCTCTTCGAGCGCGAGGGCACCGACTGCTCCGGCCTGCCGGAGACCCACGCGTACCTGAAGAAGGTCCGCGCCGAGGTCGACCGCCTCTACCCGGACCGGGTGCTGCTCGCCGAGGCCAACGGCTGGCCCGAGGACGTGGTCGAGTACTTCGGCGACCCCTCGGTCGGCGGCGACGAGTGCCACATGGCCTTCCACTTCCCGCTCATGCCGCGCATCTTCATGGGGGTGCGGCAGGGCAGCCGCGAGCCGATCTCCGAGATCATGTCGCGGACGCCGAAGCTCCCCGACAGCGGCCAGTGGGGCATCTTCCTGCGGAACCACGACGAGCTGACGCTCGAGACGGTCACCGAGGAGGAGCGCGACTACATGCACGCCGAGTACGCCAAGGACCCGCGCATGCGGGCCTACCTCGGCATCCGGCGCCGTCTCGCCCCCCTGCTGGAGAACGACCGCGACCAGATCGAGCTGTTCACCGCGCTGCTGCTGTCGCTGCCCGGCTCCCCGGTCATGTACTACGGCGACGAGATCGGCATGGGCGACAACATCTGGCTGGAGGACCGCGACGCGGTCCGCACCCCGATGCAGTGGAGCCCCGACCGCAACGCGGGCTTCTCCAAGGCCGACCCCGGGCGCCTGTACCTGCCCGTCGTCATGGACCCGATCCACGGCTACCAGGCGATCAACGTGGAGGCGCAGCAGAAGAACCCCGCGTCGCTGCTGCACTTCACCAGGAACATGCTGGCGATCCGCCGTGACCACCAGGTCTTCGGCACCGGCGTCTACAACGAGCTGTGGTCCAGCAACCAGGCGGTGCTCAGCTTCGTCCGCGAGGACGGCGACGACCTGATGCTGTGCGTCAACAACCTGTCGAAGTATCCGCAGCCGGTCGAGCTCGACCTGCGCCGCTTCGCGGGCATGATCCCGGTCGAGGCCAGGGGCGGGGTGCGGTTCCCCCCCGTGGGCACCCTGCCGTACCTGCTGACCCTGCCCGGCCACGGCTTCTACTGGTTCTCGCTCAAGAACGCCGACATCCCCGGCGTCGAGGGCTGAGCCCTTACCGAGAGCGCCCCGGGACGGTCACCGTCCCGGGGCTATCGCGCGGTCACCGGGACCTGGGCGCGGGCCGCGCGCCCGGCCGGGATCAGCGTCACCAGCAGGGCGGCCCCGATCGCGACGAGCATCGCGACGGCGAGCGTCAGGGCCGAGGGCGTACGGCCGATGCCCGCCCCGACGCCGCTGGTGTGCCCCTGCAGGTCGATCAGCCCGCCGACCAGTGAGGCGCCGGCCGCGGCGCCCGCGACCACGCCCAGCACGATCAGCAGACCGGTCCCGGTGACCAGGGTGGCGGCCACCTGCCGGGGCGTGAGACCCATCGCCTTGAGCACCGCCAGGTCGAAGGCGTGGTCGCGCAGGCCCAGGGCGCTCGCCGTCAGGAGGTTGGCCAGGCCGAGCAGGGCGAGCACGACGATCAGCGCCACGATCACCACGCGGATGATCGCGAGCCGTTCCGCCGGGTTGACCACCCGCTGCACCTCCAGGGCCTCGCCCGAGGCGATCAGCAGCCGCGCCCGCACCTCCGCCGGGTCGGCGCCCGGCCGCAGCACCAGGCTGTAGAACTGCGGCGGCACCGCGTCCTTGGCCGCGAGGCTGTCGATGCCGAAGGAGAGCACCTCGCCGTCCTGGTCGGGCTCCACCACCCGGCCCACGAGGTGCACGATCAGCGGGGTGCCGCCGACGGTGAGCCGGACCCGGTCCCCGATCTTCACGTCCAGCAGGTCGAGCAGCCCCTGCCCGGCGACGGCCTCGCCCCTGGCGGCGTACATCCGCCCCTCGACGACCGAGAAGGGGTACGGCTCGGCGGAGGTCCCGGCGGCGCGGGCCAGCACGCTCCTGGTCTGCTCGGGCTCCAGCGCGGGCACCTCGGTGCCGGGGTAGGCGGCGAGCACCCCCGGGTCGGCCCTCGCGATCCGCAGGGCGTCGTCGGCCGGGAGCTTGTCCGGGCGCACGGTGAGCGCCGCCGCCTGGCCGACCCGCTCCGGGTGGCGCAGGAAGTCGTCCAGGGTGGCCCAGCAGCCGAGCCCGATGGTGATCATCATCATCGGGACCGCGACGCCGAAGATGCTCAGGAACGCCGGGACGCGCCGGGTGAAGGCGTCACGGGTGCCCAGGACCAGGGCCGGAGGCAGCCGTACGAGCAGCGCCAGGCGCGCCAGCCGCGACAGGTGCCCCCTGGGCGGCGCCGCGGGGGCCGCGGGGACGGGCGGGGTGCGGCAGCCCCGCCAGGCGGGCAGGGCCACCGCCACCAGGACCACGGCGGCGGTGCCGCCGGCGATGGCGAGCAGCGGGACCGGGGAGAGCGGCAGGATCGGCACCCCGTCCAGGACGAACGAGGCGGCGATCTGGCCGCAGACCAGCCCGATGACGATGCCGAGCAGCCCGAGCGCCCCGTGCTCGGCCATGAGCACGCCGAAGACCTGGCCCCGGGTGTAGCCGAGGGACTTGAGGGTGGCGATGTCGCGCGTCTGGCTCAGCACCCGGCCGCCCACCGCGTTGGCGATCGCGAGCGCGGCGGCGACCAGCCCGGTGATCCCGAACAGGGCGAGCAGCAGGCCGAGCAGCCGGTTGTCCAGCTCCATCGAGGCGCGGACCTCGCGCCAGGTGGACATCCGCTGGATCTGCCCCTCCAGGAGGGTGACGGCGCCGTGGACGGCGGGCAGCGTGGCCTCGCCGTCGGACAGGCGCAGCCCGGTGACCGACTCGCTGCGGCCCAGCGCGGGCTCGACCCTGGCCAGGACGGGCGCGAGCGTCCAGGCCAGGCCGGGCGTCCACTCGGGGTAGAAACCCTGGTCGGCGGTGTCGGCCAGGCCGACCACGACGAGCGGGTGGGTGGCGCCGTTGAGCGCGGTCACCGGGAAGGTGCCGCCCACCCGCAGGCTGAGCGCCCTGGCGAAGGAGCGCTCGACGACCACGCCGTCGGTGTCGCCGGGGCGCAGCGGGCGCCCCTCGCGGATCAGGGGGACGGCGACCTGCGGCGGCGTCGCGGACATCTCCCGCAGCGCCACCGGCGACTTCTTCCCGTCCAGCGTGAGGGTGACCGGGGCCGACCGGTAGGGACCGGCGACCTGGACCACGCCCGGAAGTCTCGACAGCGCGGCCGGGTCGGGGGCGTCCTTGGTGTGTATCCACACGTGCGCGCCCCTGGACTCGGCGAACAGCCCGCGCCACGGGTTGGTGCCGTCCTCCAGCAGGGTCGCGGAGGTGATCAGCGCGGTGACGATCCCGGCCACGGCCAGCACCGTCAGCAGCGCCTGGCCCCTGCGGGCCCCGAGATCGGCCCGGATCCACCTGACGGAGGCGCGTACGGTGCTCACCGCGACGCCCCCCGCACGGACCGCGACGTCAGGGACCGTACGCCTCGTGAAGCCCGTGAAACATGTGGGGCCCGCGCGGCCGCGGGCGGGGAGGACCGGAAGCGCACCGTCAGCCTCTCAGCTCGACGACGTCGCCCGCGCCGCCCTTGGGGCGGCGGCGGGCCAGCCCGGCGCCGCCGTCGTCGACGATCTGGCCGTCCAGGAGGGAGACCACCCGGTCGGCCAGGCTGGCCACCCTGGCGTCGTGGGTGACCAGGATGACGGCCTGCCCATCGCGGTGGACCTCGCCGAGCAGGCGCAGGACGTCGCGGGTGTTGCGGCTGTCGAGGTTGCCGGTGGGCTCGTCCGCGAGCAGCAGGCTCGGCTCGTTGGCCAGCGCGCGGGCCAGCGCGACCCGCTGCTGCTCGCCCCCGGCGAGCTGGGAGGGGGCGGCGTCGGCGCGGGCGGTCAGGCCGAGCTCGCCGAGGAGGTGTTCGCGGCGCCGGCGGGCCTCGCGCGTGGAGGCGCCGGCCAGCAGCGCGGGCAGTTCGACGTTGTCGGCCACCGTCATGTTGGCGACGAGGTTGAAGAACTGGAAGACGAAGCCGATCTTCCGGCGGCGCAGCAGCGCCCAGGCGCTCTCGTTGAGCGTGTCGGCCCGCTGCCCGTCGAGCCAGATCTCGCCGCTGGTCCTGGCCTCGAGGCCGCCGATCATGTGGACCAGGGTGGACTTGCCGGAGCCGGACGGGCCCATGACCGCCACGAACTCCCCCGGGCTCACCCGCAGGTCGACCCCCCGCACCGCGGGCACCGGCACCCCGCCGTCCTGGTAGATCTTGACGAGATTGACGGTTTCGACCACGGGAACCACGGGAGAGGTCAACTCAGGTCCTCCTGGCAGCGTTCGAGCCAGTCGAGGTCGGCCTGGAGGTGCAGCATGGCCCCCTCGACCAGCAGGAGCGCGACGCGGTTGTCCGGGTCGGTCCGCTCGGCGAGCTCGTTGAGGTCACGCATGAGTCCGAGGTAGTGACGGCGCTGGCGGTTGATCATCGCCATCCTGTCGGCGATGCCGGTCATCGGGGCCAGCACGAGCTTCATGAAGAACTCGTCCCGGACCCTGGGCCCCTCGGTGGGCTCGTCCACCCACGTGTCGAGGATCTCGCGGCCGGCGGCCGTCAGATAGTAGACCTTCTTGTTCGGCCGGTTGGACTGCTCGACGTCCACGGCGCGCACCAGGCCGTCCTTCTCCAGCCGGCCGAGCGTGACGTAGATCTGCCCGATGTTCGGTGAAGGGTAGGCGCTGCCGAAGATCTGTTCAAGTGCCTGTTTGAGCTCGTAGCCGTGGGCAGGTTCCTTCGCGAGGAGCGCCAGCAGCGTCAGCCGCACGCCCCACCTCCTCGGAGAGCTCGTTACGTGAGCGTTACGGGGTTATCCGTTGACGGTGATGTTATCGCTATGCATAACATGCATGCATCTACCTAACACGTATGTAACCAACTGGAAATCGGGAGGTCATGGTGCGCCGACTCATCCCCGTCGCGCTCGCCGTGCTTCTCGTGTCGCTTCTCATGGCGGGGTGTTCGGCGGCCGGCGCGCGGGAGACCGAACGGTTCGGCGGGACCGGCCCGTTCACTTTGGTGATCGGACGCCCCGCGACCGCCTACCTGCAGCCGCTGCTCGACCGGTGGAACCAGACCCACCCCGGGGAGCGGGCGACCCTGCTCGAACTCCCCGAGGCTGCCGACGAGCAGCGTGCCCAGATGGTCGCCAACCTCCAGGCCAGAAGCGACCGGTACGACGTGATCGGGCTGGACGTGATCTGGACCGCCGAGTTCGCCGAGGCCGGCTGGATCCTGCCGCTGGAGCGCGCGATGTTCCCGCTCGACCGGTTCCTGCCGCCGGTCGTCGACACGGCGGTCTACCGGGGCAAGCTCTGGGCGGTTCCGTACACCAGCAACGCCGGTCTCCTCTACTACCGCAGGGACCTGCTGGCCAAGGAGGGCCTCAAGCCGCCGAGGACCTGGCAGGAGCTGCGCGCCCAGGCGCGCGTCCTGCACGACAGGTACGGCATCGGCGGGTACGCGGGGCAGTTCCTGGCCTACGAGGGCCTGACCGTGAACTTCGCCGAGGCCGTGCAGTCGGCGGGCGGGCAGATCCTCAGCCCGGACGGCACCAAGGTGACCATGGACGTGGCCAGGGCGAAGGCCGGCCTGGATTTTCTGGTGGGCGGGTTCCGGGAGGGGTGGATCCCGCAGGAGTCGCTCTCCTTCAAGGAGGACGAGGCGCAACTCGCCTTCGAGGAGGGACGGCTGGCCTTCGCCCGCAACTGGCCGCACGCCTACGGACCGGCCACCACCTCGTCGGTCGCCCGCAAGTTCGGGGTGACCCGGCTGCCCGGTCTCGACGGCCCCGGCACCGGCTCGCTCGGCGGCTACAACCTCGCGGTGAGCGCCTTCTCCAAGCGGCAGAAGTCGGCCACCGAGTTCATCCGCTACTTCACCGGCCTGGAGAACCAGCGGCGGGTGCTCGCCGACGGCTCGTTCCCGCCCGTGTGGGCCGAGCTGTACGACGACCCCGGTCTGATCAAGCGTTTCCCCTACCTTCCGGTCCTGAAGCAGAGCATCCTCTCCGCCCGGCCCAGGCCCGCCAGCGCCAACTACGACCAGGTGAGCCTGGTGATCGCCAGTGCGGTCTCCAACGCCCTCACACCGCCCTTCACCGAGCACGACAGCGAGGACGTCGTCTCCTCCATGAAGGGCCAACTCGAAGAGATCATCCGGGCTCAATGACGCCGGGCCGACCCCCGGCAGAAGCCGTCATCCCCATTTCGGCTGCTTGTTCGTCCCATACAGCTCAATTTTCAGCCTCAACGTCTCAGGAGGTCTGTTCAGCATGCGCAGAACCATTGCCGCGGTGACGACGGCGGGACTCGCTCTGGCACTCGCCGCGTGTGGCGGCGGCGAGTCGGCCGCCCCGGCACCGGCCACGAGCGGCGGCGCGTCCACGTCCGCGCCGGCCGCCGCCAAGACCCTCGAAGGGGTGACCGTCGAGGTCGCCGCCAAGTGGACCGGCGCCGAGCAGGCCAACTTCGAGGCGGTGCTCAAGGCGTTCCAGGCGAAGACCGGCGCCAAGGTCACCTACGCCTCCACCGGCGAGGACACCGGCGCCTACCTCGGCCCGCGCATCGAGGGCGGCAACCCGCCGGACGTCGCGATCCTGCCCCAGCCCGGCCTGGTCCAGCAGTACGCGGACCAGAAGGCGCTCAAGCCGCTCACCGCCGAGGTCCAGAAGCAGATCGACGACAACTACACCCCGTACTGGAAGGAACTCGGCTCCGCCGACGGCCAGTCCTACGGCGTGCTGGTGAAGGCGGCCCACAAGTCGCTCATCTGGTACCGCGACCAGGCCTTCCAGGACGCCGGCGCGACACCCCCGGCCACCTGGGACGACCTGATCAAGACCGCCCAGACGGTCGCCGACTCCGGCACCCCGCCGTTCTCCCTCTGCGGCGCCTCCGGCTGGACCCTGACCGACCTGTTCGAGAACGTCTACCTGTCCACCGCGGGCCCGGAGAACTACACCAAGCTCTCCAAGCACGAGATCCCGTGGACCGACCCCAGCGTGACCACCGCGCTGGAGAAGATCGCGCAGCTCGTCGGCAAGAAGGAGTTCCTGCTCGGCGGCTCCGCCGGCGCCCTGCAGACCGACTTCCCGACCTGCGTGACCCAGGTCTACGGCCAGGACAAGTCGGCGATGGTCATCGAGGCCGACTTCGTGGGCGTCACGGCCGAGCAGTCGGGCGCGAAGCTCGGCGAGGAGGCCAAGTACTTCCCGTTCCCGAAGGCCGGCGAGACCGAGCCGGTCGTGCTGGGCGGCGACATCGCGGTGGCGCTGAAGGACTCCAAGGGCGCGATGGCGCTGCTGGAGTTCCTCGCCTCCAAGGAGGGCGGCGAGGTCTGGGCGAAGCTTCCCGGCTACCTCTCTCCCAACCGCAACGTCTCGCCCGACAGCTACCCGGACGAGCTGACCAGGAAGCTCGCCGAGACGATCATCGCCGCCGGCGACGCCGTCCGCTATGACATGTCCGACCTCGCGCCCAGCGCCTTCGGCGGGACCGACGGCAAGGCCGAGTGGAAGTACCTGCAGGACTTCGTCCGCGACCCCTCGGATGTCAAGGGCATCCAGGCCAAGCTCGAAGACGCCGCCAAGCAGGCCTGGAAGTAGGGGAGGCGGCCGTGACCGATCGGTTAGACGGCCCGCAGGGCTCGCGTGGCGGCGACGCCGCCCGCGACCCCTCCTCCGGACCTGACGACACCCGGCGGCCGGCGCAGGACGCCGGCCCCGCCCACACTCCGGAAACCACCCCGGAGCCTCCCGAGCTCCCCGAGCCCCCCGAGACGACGGCCTCCGGCGAGAGGGACGGCCACCCGGCCCTGGCCGACGTCAGGTCGGACGACCCCGCCGAGCCGGTCGCCGAGCCTGTCACCGGGCCTGTCGCCGAACCTGAGCTTGCGACGGCCGGGGCGGCCGCTCCTGCGGCGGCACCGGCCAAGGTGCCCGCCGGGGCCTCCCGGCTGGGACCGCCGCCGACGCTGGCGCTCTGGTTCCTGCTGCCGGGCGCGCTCGTGCTCGGCGTGATGGTGATCTACCCGATCATCTACTCGATCTACCGGAGCCTCTACGACGCCGGCGGCGGCACCTTCGTCGGGGCGGACAACTACGCGACGATCTTCAGCGACTCCTCCACCCTGACCACGATCAGGAACAACCTGATCTGGGTCGCGGTGGCGCCCGCCCTGGTCACCGTGATCGGCCTCGTCTTCGCGGTGCTGACCGAGCGGATCCGCTGGGCGACCGCGTTCAAGCTGGTCGTGTTCATGCCGATGGCCGTCTCGCTGATGGCCTCCGGCGTCATCTTCCGCCTGGTCTACGAGCAGGCCCCCGACCGGGGCGTGGCCAACGCCGTGATCACCTCGGTGACCGGCCTCTTCGGCTCGGACCAGGGCTATCCGGACGCCCGTCCCAGGGAGAACGACCAGTCCCCGGTCGCCCCCGGGCAGGGCGGCGGGGTGGTGGCCAAGCAGCCCGCGCGGCCGGGGCAGGCGGTGCTCCTGCCGCTCGTGGGCGTGAAGCCCGCCACCCTCGCCTCGGCCTCGACGGCGAAGGCGGCCCAGCCGGGCCCCGGCGACCTGGCCGGGACCGTCTGGTTCGACTTCACCCAGGGCGGCGGCGGCGCGCCCAACCAGGTGGACGGCACCGAGAAGGCCCTGGCCGGGATGACGGTCGAGGCGGTGCAGAACGGCGCCGTCAAGGCCACCGCCACCAGCGGGGCCGACGGCACCTTCCGCTTCACCGGCCTCGCTCCGGGTGACTACCAGGTGCGGCTGCCGCAGTCGAACTTCGACGCGGCCTTCGGCGGCATCCCCTGGCTGGGCCCGACGCTGATCACCCCGGCGATCATCGGCGCGTTCGTCTGGGTGTGGGCCGGGTTCGCCATGGTGCTGATCGCGGCCGGGCTCGCGGCCATCCCGCGTGACGCGCTGGAGGCGGCCCGCATCGACGGCGCCACCGAGTGGCAGGTGTTCCGGAAGATCACCGTTCCGCTGCTCTCCCCGGTGCTGCTCGTCGTGTTCGTCACGATGATCATCAACACCCTGAAGGTCTTCGACCTGGTCTTCGTCATCGCGCCGGGATCGGTGCAGCCGCAGGCCAACGTGATCGCGCTGGAGATGTGGCGGGTCTCGTTCGGCGGAGGCAGCAACCAGGGGCTGGGCAGCGCGCTCGCCATCTTCCTGCTGGTCCTCGTCCTGCCCTTCATGATCATCAACATCCGCCGGTTCAGGAGGGACAACCAGTGACGACCTCCACCCTTGGCGGGGCCCCGCCCCGCGGCGCCCTCGGCAGGATCGTGGACCGGCTGGGCGGCGGCCTGGTCCAGGCGGTGCTGGTGGTGATCGGCCTGTTCTGGCTGGTTCCCACGCTGGGCCTGTTCGTGGTCTCGATCCGCGACGAGACGGCCAACAACTCCACCGGCTGGTGGACGATCCTCACCAAGCCGGCCGAGCTGACCTTCAAGAACTACTCCGACCTGCTGGCCACCGGGTTCACCGCGTCGTTCTGGAACACCGTGTTCATCACGGTGCCCTCGACCGTCCTGGTGATCGGCATCGCCGCCATGGCGGCGTACGCGTTCGCCTGGATGGAGTTCCCCGGCAGGGACGCGCTGTTCCTGGTGGTGGTCGGCCTGCTGGTGGTGCCGACCCAGATCGCGCTCATCCCGATCGCGAAACTGTACGGCTCCGCCGGGATCTTCGGTTCCATCGCCAGCGTGGTGCTCTTCCACGTCGCCTTCGGCCTTCCCTTCGCCATCTTCCTGCTCCGCAACTTCTTCGCGGGCATCTCGCGCTCGCTGCTGGAGGCGGCGCGGATGGACGGCGCGGGGGAATGGAAGATCTTCTCCACCGTGGTGTTCCCGCTGGCCAAGCCGGCGGTCGCCTCACTCGGGATCTTCCAGTTCCTCTGGGTCTGGAACGACCTGCTCGTCTCGCTGGTCTTCGCCAACACCGAGAACCAGCCGATGACCAAGGCCCTGCAGTCCCAGATGCGGCAATTCGGGACCAACGTGGACATTCTTGCGCCAGGGGCCTTCCTGTCGCTGATCATCCCGTTGATCCTCTTCTTCGCCTTCCAGCGGTACTTCGTCCAGGGGATGATGGCCGGCTCGGTGAAGTGATCCACAGGGGCAGGCCCGGTGCGACGCGCGCTGATTTCCAGCACGCGCCGTACCGGGCCTAAAACCTCGATAGGGTCCTGCACATGGCCGCACGCCCCTTGAACGAAGTCGTGGAAGCCGGGTGGGCCAAGGCCCTCGAACCCGTCGCCGAGAAGATCGCCGAGATGGGCGAGTTCCTCCGGAAGGAGGTGGCGGAAGGCCGGCAGTACCTCCCCGCGGGCGCCAACGTGCTCCGGGCCTTCCAGCAGCCCTTCGACCAGGTCAAAGTGCTGATCGTGGGCCAGGACCCGTACCCCACGCCGGGGCACCCGATCGGCCTGAGCTTCTCCGTGGCCGCGGACGTGCGCCCGATCCCGGGCAGCCTGCGCAACATCTACAAGGAGCTCACCGAGGACCTCGGGCTGCCGATGCCGGGCAACGGCGACCTGACCCCCTGGACCGAGCAGGGCGTGCTCCTGCTCAACAGGGTGCTCACCGTCATGCCGGGCAAGCCCGCCTCGCACCGCGGCAAGGGCTGGGAAGAGGTCACCGAGCAGGCCATCAAGGCCCTCGTCGCCCGCGACAGGCCGATGGTGGCGATCCTGTGGGGACGCGACGCCCGCAACCTGCGCCCGATGCTCGGGTCCGTCCCGGCCATCGAGTCGGCCCACCCCAGCCCCCTGTCGGCCCGCAGCGGCTTCTTCGGCTCCCGCCCGTTCAGCAGGACGAACGAGCTTCTCCAGCAGCAGGGCACGGACCCCGTGGAGTGGAAGCTCCCCTAGGCAGTTCCCACCCCACCCAGGCACTAGGATTTCCACCATGAGTGATGTATCGGGCACCGAACGCTATCTGCGTCTGACCGTTGAGCTGACCGTGGAGGTGCAGGACCTCGCCGCCCTGCAATCCGCCGCGCTGAAAGAGATCAACCACCCTGACGCCGATCTGGACGACGACGAGCGTAAGGAGCAGGCCGAGCTGGTCTCGGCCGACGACACCGGCGCCAGCGCGCTGCAGTGGCTGATCGAGCCGGACCACGTCCTGGGCCTGATCGAGCACGTCGACCAGATCGAGCCCCGTGAGGCCGTGCTGGGCGTCGAGCCCTCCGACGGTCCCTCGGACGAGGACGAGGACGACGACGACCACGCGGGTCACGACCACGCGGGTCACGACCACAGGCACTGAGACCGCAGCACTGAGACGATCACCGCCACCCCGGCGGTGGTGGGCCTTCCCGGCCAGGCGCCCCGCCGGGAAGGCCCACCACCGCCGGGGCTTTTTCATCACCGGGGTTTCGACCGCCGGAGCTTTTCGTCACCGGGATTTCGACCGCCGGGGTTTCGACCGCCGGGGCTTTTCACTGCCGAGGGCCCGTCCCACCGCTGAGTGCCCGCCGGAAAGGCCCGCGCCTCAGCCGGTGACGATGACCTTCTCCCGGCGGGCCACCAGGGCGTCCCGCTGCCGGGCCAGCTCCTCGAGGCGGAGGTCCAGACCGTTGACCGTGCGCCTCACCCACTCGGCGACGTCCGCGACGGCCGCGCCGGTCTCCGAGATCCGGTGATGCTTGATCGCGTCGGTGATGATGTTGTCGAAGAACATGTCGGCGAACCAGCGGGTGTCCACCTTGGGAAGCTTCGGGGTGACGTTCACGCCGATGTCGACGAGCTCCCTGGAGAAGGTGTCCAGCAGCTGCTGGGCGTGCCAGGCGGCCTCGTCCGCGTTGCGCAGGTGGCCGTGCTCCACCATGTCCGCGAAGCCGCCCCCGGCCAGCATGTCCCACCTGGAGGCGCCGCGGGCGCCGCCGAGGCAGCGCAGGACCTCGCCGACCCCGTGGAGCGCGTCGACCCCGGCCTGGTGGGCCTCCCGGTGCTCCACGAGGTCGGCGCGGGTGTCGGCGAGACGGTGGCCGATCTCGACCAGCTCGCGCCCCTCGGGGGCGCCGGAGGCGACCAGCCGGCGCTCCTCGCGCTCCAGCAGCGCGTCGTACTCCTCCCGCGCCGCCCCCAGCCCGGCGAGCCCCTCGTCGACGGCCGCCCGGTCCGCGTTCAGCCATTCGAGGCGGTTGCGCTGGCCGTCCAGGCGTTGCCGTACGGCCAGCGCCTCGGCGCGCTCCCTGGCGAGCCGCTCCTCCCTGGACCCGGTGAGCCCGGACAGGAGGGCCGCGAAGCCGCCGCCCTCCAGTTTGGAGACGTCCTGTTCCTCCTTGGCGAGCTGCTCCTCGAGGTCGCCCAGGAGCGTCCCGACCTCGTCGAGCTGCACGGCCACCGCCTCGCGCCGGCTGGTCAGTTGTTCGAGCCGGCGCACCCGTTCGCGGGCGGCGAGCAGGGCGTCGGCGGCGTTGTCATAGGGGGTCACACCTGTGCGACGCGTGGGAAGGACGATTCGTTCCGGACCTTCCCGGATCATCGCTCGCGGCGCTCACCCGGTCCGGCTCAGCCCATGGGCACCAGGGGCGCCGGATAGCCCGGGACGCCCGAGGGGAGCCGCCAGGGCTCGTGGATCATCCGCGTGGGCACGGCGTCGAGTTCGGGGACGTGACGGCGGACGTACTCGCCGTCCGGGTCGTACCGTCTGGCCTGCCGGATGTGGTTGACGGGCCGGTTGGGCCGGGTGTCGTTGCCGGTCCCCGCGACCCACTGCCAGTTGCCGTAGTTGTTGGCGACGTCGCCGTCGAGCAGCAGGTCGAAGAAGTGGTCGGCGCCGACGCGCCAGTCGACGCCCAGCCGCCGGACGAGGAACGAGCCCGCGATCAGGCGTGCCCGGTTGTGCATCCAGCCCTCGGTGAGCAACTGCCGCATCCCGGCGTCCACGATCGGGACCCCGGTCATGCCCTCCTTCCACGCCTGCGCCGCGTGGTCGTCGTCGCGCCACTCGTGCCCGCGCGGCCGGTAGTCGTCCCGGTTGATACGCGGGAAGGCCCGCGTCACCTGGTAGAAGAAGTCACGCCAGCACAGCTGCCTGACGAACTCGTCGGCCCCCCTGCGGTCCTCGCCCTCTTCCTCTATCTCCCCCACGTCCCTGGCGTCACCCGCGCCCCCCGCGTCCCTGGCGAGCGCCTCCAGCTCCAGCGGCGAGACGCAACCGAAGCGCAGGTAGGGGCTGAGCCTGGAGGTGCGGTTGCCCGCCATGTCGTCGTGGCCGTCGGCGTAGTCCTCCACGCAGTGCCTCAGCCACTGCTCCATCCTCCGGCGCCCTACCTCCTCACCGCCCCTGAACAGCTCGTACGGCTCACGCCCCGGCCCGGGCAGCTTTCCGGCCCTCAGGCCGCCGGGGACGTGCACCATGCCGGGGGCCTTGAGCACCTCCCTGCGCGGCTGCCGGGCCCAGGCCCGCAGGTAGGGCGTGAAGACCCGGTAGTGGTCGCCTCCGCCCGTCGGCCTCAGGGCGTCGGGGGGCACGATCGTCAGGCCGGGGAACACGCGGAACGCCATCCTGAGGCGCTCGCACTCCTCGGCCAGGCGCCGCTGCCTGCGTCGCGCGAGGGTGCTGACGTCCAGGCTGGTGTGGACGGCCTGGGCCCTCGTCTCCTCCGCCAGGCGCATCGTCTCGGCGATCGTGTCACCGTGGCGCACGATCAGCTCACCGCCCCGCCCGCGGAGCGACCCGCGCAGGTCGGCGAGACATTCGGCGAGGAACCCCCCGCGGTTGCCCGAGGGGATGGCGGGGTCCGCGACGAAGAGCGGTATGACATGACGTGCGCGCTCGCACGCCGCGGCGAGCGCCGGGTGGTCGTGCACCCGGAGGTCGCGGCTGAACAAAACGATCACAGTATCGGTCACGTTTTTCCTTCGCCCGGTAACGCTCCGCCGGTTGCGTCCGCCAGGGGCCCGGAACTCGAAAGAACGTTCAGGGAGCGACCGCTCCCCTCGCCTGTCACGCTGGTACCGCACATAGCAGGCTCGAAATGGGATGAGATGGACGAGCAGCGTCAAGTGGTAGCCGACGAGGAGCCCGGATACGGCATCGGAGCCGTCGCCCGGCGCCTCGGAGTACCCGCCCCCACGCTGCGGACCTGGAACCTACGTTACGGCGTGGGCCCGAGCCGCCGGAGCCCGGGGGGACACCGGCGCTACGACGCCCGCGACCTGTGGCGCCTGGAGGAGATGAACCGGCTCATCAGGAGCGGGATTCCGGCCTCCGACGCGGCACGGAGGGTCCTGCGGATCGAGGTCGTCCCCTCCGCGCCTCCGGCGGAGCAGGGACGGGAGCCGGAGCGGGAACCCGAGTGGCCGGCCCCGAAGGGGATCCCGTCCCTCGAGGCCGACCGGCCGCCCGGCGTGCCGACGGTGGCGATGCTGGCGCGGGCGGCGATGATGCTGGACAGCGGGGCCGTGCACGACTGGATCGGCGCGGCGCTGGCCAGGCACGGCGTGCTGTGGACCTGGGAGCGCCTGGTGATGCCGGTCTTCGAGACGATCTGCAGGCGCCAGTCCGAGAGCGGGGCGAGCATCGAGGTCGAGCACCTGTTCTCCGACCGGCTGATGGCCGCGCTGATCGGGCTCACCGAACGCCCCGCCCGCCCGGCCGGCCCGCGTCCCGTGCTGCTCGCCTGCGCCGAGAACGACCTGCACAGCCTGCCGATCTACGCGCTCGCCGCCGCGCTGGCCACCGAACACCGGGTGGAGACCCGGGTGCTGGGCGCCCGGACCCCGTACCCGGCGCTGGCGGACGCGATGCGGCGGCTGGGTCCCTCGGTGGTCTTCGTCTGGTCCCAGCTGCCCGAGACCGGGGATCCCGCCCCGCTCGCGTCACTGCCCGTGCTCCGCCCGCCGAGCCTGGTCGTCGCCGGCGGCACGGGCTGGTGGGACGGCCTGCCCGCGTCCATCCCGCGCGTCGCGTCGTTCCAGGACGCGATCACCCGCGTCGTGGCCGCCGCCCTGGCCTGATTCTTTCCCCGCACGCCTCCGACACGCCCCGCATCTGCGGGCACCTCCGTGCCGTACCTGCGGGCACCTCCGTTCCGCTTGCTTGCGATCACGGCCTTCGAGCGAGTATGAATAAGTTTTGAGTAGCTTTTCTCGGTAAGAGGAGGCATCATGGCAGACCCCCTGAACACCCGGTTCGCCGCGGGCGACGAGGCGGCGCTGATCGAGTGCTTCCAGGCCCACGGGCCCCTCGTCCGCTCCTACCTGCGACGGTTCGTTCGCCCGCAGGACGTGGACGACCTTCAGCAGATCGTGTTCGCGGAGGTCTGGCGTTCCCGGCACCGCTTCGACCCGGCGCGCAGCCTCCCCGCCTGGATGCTCGGCATCGCCCACAAGCGGGCGGTCGACCAGCTGCGGATCCGCACCCTGCAAACGGTGCCGCTGGATGTCGTCGCGGACCGCGCCGGTGCCGACGGCCGGACCGACGGCGACGGCCTGGCGGAGCGCGACCAGGTGCAGCGGGCGCTGGCCGAGCTGCCCGCGCCGCAGCGCCAGGCGATCGAGCTCGCCTACTACGGCGACCTGACCCAGCGGGAGATCGCCGAGAGGCTGAGCGTCCCGCTCGGCACGATCAAGGCACGTACGGCACGCGGCCTGCGCCGCCTGTCCGGCATCCTCGGCACGGCCGCGACGGGCGGCCGGCACGCCGAATCCCGCCGGGGTGAAGTGGCCGCCGCGCGTGGCGCGGACGGTACGGACGCGATGGACGAGGTGGACACGATGCACCGAACCGACCGGACCGGCCGGACCGGCGGGACCGACGAGACGGGCGGGCAGGTCGTCAGGCCGAGGATCGCGGTGTCCAGCTGCCTGATGGGCGAGCCGGTCCGGTTCGACGGCGGGCACAGCCGCAACCGGTTTCTCAACGGCGAACTCGACAAGCACGTCGAGTGGGTGCACATCTGCCCGGAGATGGAGATCGGCCTCGGCAGCCCGCGCGAGACCCTCCGCCTGGAACTCTCACCGGACGGTACGCGGCTGGTCTCCAGGAAGAGCCGGGTGGATCTCACCGACAGGATGACCGCCCTCGCCGCGGAACGGGCTCCGGCCCTGCGCGAGGTGGACGGCTACGTCCTCAAGTCCAGGAGCCCCAGCTGCGGGGTGCACGGCATCCCCGTCCACGCCGGGGGCACGACCGTGGATCACAAGGGCACGGGGGTGTTCGCGGCCGCGGTCCTCGGCACCCATCCGCTGCTGCCCGTCGAGGACGAGGGGCGGCTCAACGACGCCCTGCTCCGCGAGACCTTCGTGGAACGGGTCTTCGCCCGGGCCCGGCTCCGCGCGCTGCTGGAGAGCGACTGGCGCCCTCGTGACCTGGTGTCCTTCCACGCCCGGCACAAGATGCAGATGCTGGCCCACAACCCGGCGGCCTTCCGGGAGGCGGGCAGGGTGGTGGCCCAGGCGGGCACGCGGCCCCGCGAGGAGCTGGCCGCCGACTACGCCCGCGTCTTCGGCACGGCGTTCGCCGCCAAGGCCAGCATCGGCCGGCACGTCAACGTCCTGCAGCACTGCGTGGGCATGGTGGGCGACGCGCTCGACCCGGTGCGCCGGGCCGACCTGGCGGAGGTCATCGCCTCCTACCAGGCCGGGCAGGTGGCGCTGAGCGTCCCGGCGACCCTGATCCGCCACCACGCCCAGGGCATGGCCGCCGACTACGTGCGGGATCAGACGTACTTCTCCCCGTACCCCGAGGACCTCCGGCTGCGCAACCACGTGCCGGCCTGATCCCGCGGCCGTTCCCTCGCCACCGCGAGGGAACGGGCCACCGCGAGGGAACGGTGAGCTCACCACCCAGAAAAAGCGGTGAGGGAACGGCTCAGAGGGCCGGATCCAGCCTCACCACCGCGAGGGAGCGGGGAGGCAGGAACAGCTCCTCCCCCTCCGTGGTCGCCGACGGGTCGGAGGCGAGCAGGATGTGGCCGGGCGCGAACCGGCCCGTCCCCAGCTTGACCGTGAGCGCGACCGGGCCGAGGTTGGCCGCCACCCTGAGCCCTCCCCGGTGCACGACCAGCCAGGACTCGCCGTGGTCGACCCGTACCCGGTCCAGCCTCGGATCCGTCAGCTCGGGATGGGCGCGGCGCAGCGCGATCAGGGCGCGGTACCAGTCGAGGTGGGCCCGGTGGGCGTCGTCGTCCAGCTCGCTCCAGTCGAGCTTGGAGCGCAGGAACGTCAGCTCCTCGCCCGGATCGGGAGCCTTGTCCGCCCAGTCGTCGTAGCCGAAGCCGACGAACTCCCGCCGCCGCCGGTCGCCCTCACCCTCGCGCAGCTGCGGCTCGACGTGGTCGGTGAAGAACAGGAACGGCGCCCGCGTCCCCCACTCCTCCCCCATGAACAGCATGGGCGTGAACGGCGAGGTCAGCAGCAGCCCCGCGGCCAGCCGCAGCGCCTCGGGCGCCATCCGGTCGCCCTCGGCCCGGTTGCCGATCTGGTCGTGGTTCTGCGCGCAGCAGACGAAGCGGTAGCCGGGCACGTGGGACGCCGGGCGGCCGTGCGAGCGTCCCCGGAAGGAGGAGTAGGTCCCGTCGTGGTAGTAGGCGCGGGTCAGCACCTTGGGCAGGGCGCCGTAGAAGTCGTCGTAGTAGCCGTGCCGCTCACCGGTCGCCGCCACGTGCAGGGCGTGGTGGACGTCGTCGTTCCAGGCCGCCGCGAGGCCGAACCCGCCGGCCTCGCGCGGGGTCATCAGCCGGGGGTCGTTGAGGTCGGACTCGGCGATGAGCGTGAGCGGCCTGCCCACCGCCGCCGACAGCGCCTCCGTCTCGACGGCGATCTCCTCCAGCAGGTGCACGGCCCGGTCGTCGTGCAGCGCGTGCACGGCGTCCAGCCGCAGGCCGTCGATGTGGTAGTCGCGCAGCCACTGCAGCGCGTTGCCGACGAAGTAGGCGCGCACCTCGTCGGAGCCGGGGCCGTCCAGGTTGACGGCCTGCCCCCAGAAGGAGGAGGCGCTGGAGTGGAAGTACGGGCCGAAGGGGGCGAGGAAGTTGCCCGAGGGGCCGAGGTGGTTGTAGACGACGTCGAGGATCACGCCGAGCCCGCGCCGGTGGCAGGCGTTCACCAGGCGCTTGAGCCCGTCGGGGCCGCCGTAGTTCTCGGTGACGGCCCACAGGTCCACGCCGTCGTAGCCCCAGTTGCGCCCGCCGGGCACCGGCGGCACCGGCATGATCTCCACGAAGTCGACGCCGAGCTCCACGAGGTGCTCCAGCTTGCCGATCGCCGCGTCGAAGGTGCCCTCGGGGGTGAAGGTGCCGATGTGCAGCTCGTAGATGACCGAACCCGGCAGGTCACGGCCCTTCCACAGGGCGTCGCCCCACTCGAAGCGGTCGTGGTCGTAGACCCGGCTCGGCCCGAAGATCCCCTCGGGCTGCCGGCGGCTCCTGGGGTCGGGCAGCGCCTCGCCCCCGTCCAGCCGGAACCGGTAGTCGGTCCCGTGCCCGGCGCCGGACACCTCCGCCGTCCACCAGCCGCCTCCGGCGGACGACATCGGGTAGCGGACCTCGCCGATCTCCACATCCACCGCCGTCGCCTGCGGTGCCCATACCTCGAACATCGGTCAGTCCCTTTCCAGCAGCGCGACAGGGTGGACGGACAGCAGGTGGGCCAGCGGGATCCGGCCGGTGTACTCGGCACCCGACAGCAGGTCCCGCCACGTGCCGTGCGGCAGGGTGAGCGTGGTGCTCCCCCAGCCGCCGCGCCGCTCCAGGCCGACGGGCAGCCGGGTGGCCACCGCCACGGCCCGCTCCCCCCTGGCGAAGGCGATCGCGTGCTCCCCGGCCTCGATCGGGACGTACGGCGCCTCGGGGTCCAGCCTCCGCCGCAGGTCCAGGGCCTGGGCGGTGACCGCCAGCTTGGCCTCGTCCCACGACAGGCTGCCTGCGGCGGCGGGGCTCGGGTGGGCCTCGTCCGGGTGGGCCTGGCTCGCGTGGGCCTGGGCCGACGAGAGCATCCGGCGGCGCAGCGGGAAGTCGACCGGGCGCCGGTTGTCCGGGTCGACCAGGGAGAAGTCGGTGATCTCGTTGCCCCAGTACAGGTCGGGCACGCCGGGCATCATGAGCTGGACGAGCTTCTGGCTCAGCGAGTTGGACCTGGCGTACGGCTCGATCCTCGCGGCGAACTCCGCGACCGAGGCGCCGCACTCCTCGACGGCCCGGCCGACGAAGTCGCGGATGCCGCGCTCGTAGGCCGGGTCGGGGGTGGCCCAGGAGATCGAGGTCTTGGCCTCGCGGGCCGCCTTGAACAGGTAGTCGAAGAACCTGCCGGGCCCGATCGGCCAGGAGGCCATCAGGTTCTGCCAGGCCAGGTAGTCGAGGGCCGGGTCGAAGGAGACCTTCGAGGACCACTCGCCGACCGCCGCCGCCCACTCCCCCGGCATCTCGGACAGCACGGCGAGGCGGGCCCGCACGTCCTCGGAGCGCTTGGTGTCGTGCGTGGAGAGCGTCGTCATCGTGCCCGGCGACATCTCCCGGCAGAACGCGTGGAACTCCTCGACGGACCCGCCGAACCGGTCGGGCTCGCCGCCCACCTCGTTGAGGCAGGACAGGGGGTACCAGCGGTAGAGGGCGGTGTCCTCGACCCCCTTGGCCATCACCGGGCCGCAGGTCTGCTGGAAGCGGGTGACCGCCTCGGCGGGCCCGGTCAGGACCCGCTCGACGACCTCCGCCACCGGGGCGCCCTCGGGCAGCCGCCCGGCGGCGACCCGTCCGGCCTCCTCGACGATCCTGACCGAGGTCTCGGGCACCGGCTCGCCCGGCACCGCGTAGGCCCGGTAGACCGGCATCGCGGCGAGCAACTCCACCAGCGTCTGCCGGTCGGAGCCGACGACGGCGTGCAGCCGGTCGATCTCCGCGCCGAAGAACAGGTTCAGGACCTCCGCCTTGGACTCGCGGACCACGGTGGCGTAGTCGTCCCGCACCCCGGTCTGCTGGGCGAACAGCTCGACCAGCGGCTCCCTGCCCGCCGGGTCGACGAACAGCCCGGTGATCCGGTTGAGCGTCTCGTAGCCGGTGGTGCCGTCGCACTCCCAGTCGGCGGGCAGCCGCTCGGAGCCGACCAGGATCTTCTCCGCCACGGTCCACACGCCCGACTTCTCGCGCAGCCGCGACAGGTAGCCGCGCGGCTCGGCGAGCCCGTCGGGGTGGTCCACCCGCAACCCCTGGATGACCCCCTCCTTGACGAGCGAGAGGATGACGGCGTGCGTGGCGTCGAACACCTCCGGGTCCTCCACGCGCACCCCGATCAGCGAGGACACGTCGAAGAACCGGCGGTAGCCGGGCCCGCGCCGCCAGTCGACGAGCCGGTAGTGCGTGTCGGGCAGCGGGAACTCGTGGTCGTGGTAGCGCAGCACGTCGCCGTCGGCCACCACCTCGCCCGAGTCGCCGAGCACCGGCATGTTCACCTTGCCGCCGACACCGCCGACACCGTCGCCGCCCTCGCCGTCCTCGACGGACCAGTCGATGTCGAACCACGACGCGTACGGCGACTCCGGCCCGTCCTTGAGCACCGACCACAGCTGCGCGTTGCCCGACTCGGGCACCGGGATCGTCATGTGGTTGGGCACGATGTCGACGACAATGCCGATGCCGTGCTGGGCCAGCGTCGCCGACAGCTCCCGCAGCCCCTCCACGCCGCCGAACTCCTCGCGGACGCGCGAGTGGTCGGTCACGTCGTAGCCGTGCCGCGACTCCGGCACGGCCTGCAGGATCGGTGACAGGTAGACGTGGCTGACGCCCAGGTCCCGCAGGTACGGGGCCAGCTCGGCCACCTTCTCGAACCCGAAGTCGGGGGTGAGCTGGAAGCGGTAGGTCGAGATCGGCACCTCGTACGAACCCGGCGGCGGAGGGGGCGCCGGCACCTCCTCGGGAAGCACCAGGGGGTCGGGGACGTCCACGCCGGTCCTGGTCCCGGGAACGGACTCCGGCAGGATCTCGTCATGGGCGACCTGCGGCGGGACGGCACCGGGCGGGGTCTCGGGCGAGATCTCCGGCAGCGGGTCCGGCGGCATGCCCGGCACAGGCTCCGGCACAGGGCCCGGCACAGGCTCCGGCACGGGGCCCGGCTCGGGCACCGACCCCGGGGGGACGATCCCGGGCGCGGGCTCCAGCGGAACGGGCTCGGGGACGGGCTGGGTCACGGGCTCAGACACGGCGCAGCACCCTCACCGAGCGGCCGACGACCGGCACGCTCTCTCCGGCCCGGCAGACCCGGGTGTCGACCGTGATCGGCATGGCCGTGTCGATCTCCGTCAGCCACATCTCACCGTAGTCCTTGGGCAGCGTGAACTTGATGACGTCGTGGTGGGCGTTGAACAGCAGCAGGAACGAGTCGTCGACGATCCGCCGGCCCCGGCGGTCGGGCTCGGTGATGGCCTCGCCGTTCAGGAAGACGGCGAGCGACTTGGCGTACCCCACGTTCCAGTCGGCGTCGGTCATCTTCTCCCCCCTCGGAGTGAGCCATGCGATGTCGCTGAGGTTCTCCTCCGAGCCGCGTACCGGCCGCCCGTAGAAGAACCTGCGCCGCCGGAAGACCGGGTGGTCGGCGCGGAGCTTGGCCAGCCGCCGGGTGAACTCCAGCAGCAGCCAGTTCTCCCTGATGTCCGACCAGTCGACCCAGCTCAGCTCGTTGTCCTGGCAGTACACGTTGTTGTTGCCCCGCTGGGTACGGCCCAACTCGTCGCCGTGGGAGATCATCGGAACGCCCTGGGACAGGAACAGCGTGGTCAGGAAGTTGCGTTTCTGCTGCTCGCGCAGGGACTCGATCGCCAGCGAGGCGGGCCCCTCCTCGCCGCAGTTCCAGGAGCGGTTGTCGTCGGCGCCGTCCCGGTTGTCCTCGCCGTTGGCCTCGTTGTGCTTGTGGTTGTACGAGACGAGGTCCTGCAGGCTGAAGCCGTCGTGGCAGGTGACGAAGTTGATGGAGGCGGCGGGGCGGCGGCTGTCGTCCTGGTAGAGGTCGCTGGAGCCGGTCAGCCTGGACGCGAACTCGGGCAGCGCGGCGGGCTCGCCCCGCCACAGGTCGCGGATCGTGTCGCGGTACATGCCGTTCCACTCGGTCCACCTGGCGGGGAAGTTGCCCACCTGGTAGCCGCCGGGGCCGACGTCCCACGGCTCGGCGATCAGCTTGACCTGCGACAGCACCGGGTCCTGCTGGACCAGGTCGAAGAAGGCGCTCAGCCGGTCGACCTCGTGCAGCTCGCGCGCCAGCGTCGAGGCCAGGTCGAACCTGAAGCCGTCGACGTGCATCTCGATGACCCAGTAGCGGAGCGAGTCCATGATCATCTGGAGCACGTGCGGGGAGCGCATGAACAGGCTGTTGCCGGTGCCGGTGGTGTCCATGTAGTACCGCTTGTCGCTGTCGACCAGGCGGTAGTAGTCGGCGTTGTCGATGCCGCGCATGCTCAGCGTCGGGCCCAGGTGGTTGCCCTCGGCCGTGTGGTTGTAGACCACGTCGAGGATGACCTCGATGTTCGCCTCGTGCAGGGCCTTGACCATGGCCTTGAACTCCAGCACCTGCCCGCCGCGCTGCCCCGTGCTGGAGTAGGCGTTGTGCGGCGCGAAGAACCCGATGCTGTTGTAGCCCCAGTAGTTCGTCAGCCCCCGCTCGGTGAGGACGTGGTCGGTGACGAACTGGTGCACCGGCATGAGCTCGATCGCCGTCACCCCGAGGGCGGTCAGGTGATCGATGATCTCCGGGTGGCCGATCGCGGCGTACGTGCCGCGGATCCGCTCGGGGATCTTCGGGTGGTTGATCGTCAGGCCCTTGACGTGCGCCTCGTAGATCACCGTGTCGTGGTACGGCGTGCTCGGCGGCCGGTCGTGTCCCCACCCGAAGAAGGGGTTGATCACGATGGAGCGCGGCACGAACTCGGCGGAGTCGGCGTCGTTGCGGCTGTCCGGATGGCCGAAGCGGTAGCCGTACACCGCCTCGTCCCATTTCACGTCCCCCTCGACCGCCTTGGCGTACGGGTCGAGCAGGAGCTTGGCGGGATTGCACCGCTGCCCTCTCGGCGGGTCGTACGGGCCGTGCACGCGATAGCCGTACCGCTGCCCCGGGCCGACGCCCGGCAGGTATCCGTGCCAGACGAAGCCCTCACACTCGGTGAGGGTGACCCTGGTCTCCTTGTTCTCCTCGTCGAACAGGCACAGCTCGACGCGTTCCGCGGCCTCGGTGAAAAGCGCGAAGTTGGTTCCCGCGCCGTCGTAGGTGGCCCCGAGAGGATAGGGGTCGCCCGGCCAAATCTCGATCATCAGTTCCTCTTGAGCGTGGAGACCTCCGCCTTGAGGCGGAGGAGAGAACACGGCGCGACGCCGTACTGCGGACTTCTCTCGAAAGTCTGAGCGAACTCGGCCGATGGGGGGAGGATGTCAACGCGCCGCCTTCCAGCGGTGCAGGAATATGCCCCGTGTTCGCGTGGCCATGCGCACATTCCCACTCCTGTGACGGTGATCTCAGATCCTGGCGATGACGTGCGTCGACCGAGCGTAGATCAGACCGGGGTGGAGATGTCCATCACCGGCCCGCCGGGGTCGAGCGGCGGGCGGCCGCGCCGGCCGTGGAACCGGTCACGCGGGGGCGCGGGGGCGCGACGGCCGTGGTCCCGGCCGGACGGCCGGACGGGATGTCGGTCACCACACGGTTGACGGCCATGCACGCTCCTCGCTCCTCCTGGCCCCCAGGCCACGGACGCCCTCGGGCCTTCACCACCTAACCCTCTCGTCGCAGGCGAAACGTGCCGGCCGGTGCGCGGAGCACGGGGCGTCGCGGCCGATCACGCTCCCGGCGGGCGGAGCCTCTCGCCCAGCGCGCGGAGCGCGGGCCCGTAGACGCGCAGCCCCGCCCCGTCGGCGAACGCCTCGGCCGCCCGCAGATGGGCCCGCGCCCGGTCCGCGTCGCCGCCGAGCAGGGCCAGCCTGGCCAGGCACAGGTCGGTCAGCGACCAGCCCAGCAACCGGCCCGCGTGCGGGGCGAGCCTGCCGTACAGGACCCTCCCCGCCGCCTCGTCGTCGAGCGCCGCGCAGATCTCGCTGACGGCGTCCGGGACGAACCGGTAGGCCAGCTCGGGACCTATCGCCGCGAAGCCGTCGCGGGCGAGCTCGGCGAAAACGTCGCGCGCCTCGGCCGTCCTGCCCAGGTCGATCAGGGCGAGGCAGCGCAGGATCCGCCAGGGCTTCTGGCCCGGACGGCGGGCCAGCATCTCGTCGGCCAGCGCGAGCGCCTCCCCCGCCCTGCCCGGCCCATGAACCCTGCCCGGCTCATGAACCCTGCCCGGCTCATGAACCCTGCCCGGCTCATGAACCCTGCCCGGCTCATGAACCCTGCCCGGCCCGTGAACCCTGCCCGGCCCGTGAAGATCACCCGGCTCGTGGCCCCTGCCCGCCGCCCGCAGGGACAGGAAGCGGAACACCTCCCGCCGCAGCGACGCGTCGTCCCGGCCCAGCGCCCCCTCGGGATGGGCCTCGCCGGACGCGTCGGCCGCGGCGAGCGCGTCGGCGAAGCGCCCTGACAGGTAGGCCCGGACCGCGGCCTGCCAGGCGGCCAGGCTGACCATCGAGGGAAGCCTGAGCCGCTCCGCGGTCTCCCGCAGCCGGTCCAGCAGTTCCGCGGCCCGCCCTGCGGCTCCCCTGGCGGTCAGCTCGACGTACTCGTTCTCCATGCCGATCCACTCGACGGCCAGGTCACCGGTGCGGCGGCCGATCTCCACGATCTCGGCGGCGACCGCCGCGCGGCGCTCGTGGTCGTGGCCGGAGCGCAGCAGGATCTCCAGGACGATCAGCGTCCTGGACAGGGTGCGCCCGTCCCCGGTGAGGCGGGCCAGCCGCACCGCCTCCCCCGCCATCTCCACGCTCCGCTCGACGGGTCGTACGGTGGAGCCGGTCAGCGCCGCGGCGGCGAGCAGCCGGGCCCGCCACGGCGAGTCCGCGGCCAGGTCCGAGGCGAGGACCCGGTCGACGCGCTCGGCCAGCCGGTCGATGCCGGTCATCTCCTCGTACATGGCCGAAGAGATCGGGTCGGAGAATCCCAGCACCGCCCTGGCCAGCCGGTTGTCGTCGCCGAGCCGTTCGGCGATCTCCGCGGTGGCCTCCAGCGAGGCGTGGGCCGCGGCGCTCATCCCCGCCGCGGCCTGCGCCTCGGCCAGGTCGAGCAGGAGGTCGCAGCGCAGCGCGTCGTCGGGCTCCGGCAGCCGGTCGATCATCTCGATCGCCCTCTCCAGGCCCTCCACCGCGTCCTCGTGGGCGAACTGCGCGGTCGCCTGGGCCGCCGCGCGCCGGGTGTAGCCGATGGCCCTGCCCGCCGTCCGGGAGTTCAGCAGGCCCTCGCGACAGTGATGGGCGATCTCGGTCAGGCGTGTCCCGCTCCGCTCCTCCAGCACCTCCGCGATGCGCGCGTGCAACCTCCTGCGCCGCAGCGGCGGCAGCGCCTCGCGCAGCACGTCGCGGACGATGTCGTGGACGAAGCGGCAGCTCGGCCCGTCCCCCTCGACCAGCAGCCGGGCCCCCACGGCGGCGTCGACGATGTCGAGGACCCGCTCCTCGGGCAGCCCCGCCACGCGCGTGAGGATGTCGGTCTCCGCCTCCCTGCCGAGCAGCGCCGCGACGGTCAGCACCTCCTCGGTGCCGGGCGGCAGACCGGCCATCCGGCCGCGCACGACGTCCGACAGCGCCCCGGGGGTCTCCCCCAGCCGCAGCACCTCCCCCAGGAAGAACGGGTTGCCCGCGGTCAGCCTGCCCATCTCCGCGGCCAGCGCGGGGTCGGCGCCCGCCCGTCCCAGATACTCGCGGATCTCCTCCTCCGCCAGGCCGCGCAGCAGGAGCCGCCGCACGTGCGGCAGCCGCAGCAGCGCGCCGAGGGCGTGCTCCAGCGGTTCGCCGGGGCGTACGTCGGTGTCGCGGTACGTGGCCACGACGGTCAGCTCGGGACAGAGCCGGGTGGAGGCCAGGAACTCCAGCAGGCGCAGCGACGAGGTGTCCGCCCACTGGAGGTCGTCGAGGACCACCAGGATCCGGCCGTGCTCGTTCAGCAGCCGGGCGAACGCCTCGTACAACGCGAACCGTCCCGCCTGCCCGGCCTGCCCGGCGGCTCCGGCTCCGGCCAGCCGCGCCAGCTCGCCGTCCCTGCCGACCAGGTCCCGCACGGCCTGTGTCCAGGGCCAGAAGGGCGGCGCGCCGGTGCCGCCCCAGCAGCGGCCCCACACCACCCGGTGGCCGCGCGCCCGCGCGGCCCCGGCGGCGTGCTCGGCCAGGCTGGTCTTGCCGATGCCGGGCTCCCCGGCGAGCAGCACCACCCGGTGCCCGTCACCGGCGACCGCCCGTTCCAGCACTCCCGCCTCGGCGTCCCTGCCGACCAGCCCGGCGTCCTTCTCCTCCGCCGCCGTACGGCCCGCCTCCACCGCGAGGCGGGGCGCCAGCGCGGGATCCTGGCCGAGGATGCGCCGTTCCATCTCCCTCGACCGGGGATCGGGGTCCAGCCCCATGTCCTCCATCAGCAACCGGCGCCCCTCGGCGAGCACGCCGAGCGCGTCGGCCTGCCGTCCCGCCTGGTAGAGCGCGTGGGCGGCGAGCACGCGCAGCCGCTCCCTGAACGGATGGGCGCCGACCAGGTGGACCAGCCCGCCCGTCAGCGCCGCCCCCCGGCCGAGCGCGAGTTCCGCCTCGGCCAGGTCCTCCTCGACCGTCAGCCGCAGCTCGGCCAGATGCGCGCTCTCCTCCACCGCCCAGGAGGTGCCCGAGAGGTCCGCGAGCGGCTCCCCGCTCCACTCCCCCAGCGCCAGCCGCAGCTCCCTGACCGCTCCCTCGTGGTCACCCCCGGCCCCCAGGTTCCTGCCTGCGGCCGCGTGCCCCCGCGCCCTGCCCAGGTCGATCGCGCCGCCGGGAACGTCCAGCGCGTAGCCCCCCGGCCTGCTGACCAGCACCACCGGGGGCACGTTCCTCGTCCTGCCCGGCTCGAACACGCGGCGGAGCTTGGAGACGTACGCCTGCACGGTGTTGAGCGCCCCCGGAGGGGGGTCGCCCTCCCAGAGCGCGTCGATCATCCGGTTCGGGCCGACCGGCCGCGGGGCGGCGAGGACGCACATGGCCAGCACCAGCCGCTGCTGGTAGGGGCCGATGTCCAGCGCCGCCCCTCCGTCGGCGAACGCCCCGACCGGGCCCAGCACACGAAAGTCCATCCGACCGCCTCGCTCACGAACTGCGCCGAATAGTAGCCTTCCGCCTTCACCACCCCGACCCCCGTACATCCCCACGCCGCGATGGTCCGGTTGTGTCCTTTTTCGACGAAACCCCCGGAAAACACGGAAGTTTGGCCGCCCACAGGTGGGTAGTGCGACCGTCCTCACAAGTGGAGGACATGAGCGATGGGCGGATTCAAGAAGTTCCTGCTGAGGGGCAACCTCGTCGAGCTCGCCGTGGCCGTCGTGATCGGGGCGACCTTCAGCGGGCTGGTGCAGGCACTGGTCAAGGACCTCATCACGCCGTTGATCGGAGCGATCACCGGCGGCAGGAACCCGGACTTCTCGCAGTACGTGTTCACGATCAACGGTTCCCGGTTCATGTACGGCGACTTCATCAACCACCTGCTGAGCTTCCTGATCATCGCCGCGGTCATCTACTGGCTGGTCGTGATGCCGATGACCCGGCTGATCGGCTTCTTCGACAGGAACAAGAAGGCCACCGAGAAGGAATGCCCGGAGTGCCTGAGCGACATCCCGGTCGACGCCAGGCGCTGCGCGTTCTGCACCGTGGAACTGTCGCGGGTCGCCGCCGCCGACAGGCCTCCCGCGTAGCACCCGCTCGGCGGGATCCCCCTGGACTCCCGGGTTCCGTGGCTCGTTCCAACCCCCGGGCATCGTTAACGATCATTGACGGTCGGGGGGAGGTCAGGCAAACTTGGCCACTGCGAAGCCTTCCAGGGGAGTGGTATGGACTTCTCCGTCCTGGGGCCGGTCGAAGTGAGGGCCGACCACCAGCCGCTTCCCCTGGGCGGACGCAAGCAGCGGGCCCTGCTCGCGATGCTGCTCCACCACGCCAACAGGTCCGTGGCCGACGACCTGCTGGTGGACGCGCTCTGGAGCGAGCACCCGCCGAAGACGGCCGACAACAACCTGCGCCTGTACGCCTCCCGCCTCCGCCAGTCCCTGGGCCACGAACGGGTCCTGCGCCGGCACGGCGGCTACCTGCTGGTCGTGCACCCCGGTGAGCTGGACGTCCATCGATTCCAGTCGCTGGCGAAGAACGGCCGCGACGCGTTCCTGCACGGTGACCACCACGAGGCCGCGGACTTCCTCCACCGGGCCCTGCGGCTGTGGCGCGGTCCCGCGTACGGCGACCTGCGTTTCGTCGAGGACCTGTCGGGCGAGGCGGCGCGCCTGGAGGAGCTGCGGCTCACCACGCTGGAGAACCGCGTCGAGGCCGACCTCGCGGTGAGGTTCCAGCCGGAACTCGTCGCCGAGCTCACCGGCCACGTGAACGCGCACCCGCTCCGCGAGCGCCTGCGGGCGCACCTGATGGTGGCGCTCACCCGGGCCGGCCGGAGTTCCGAGGCGCTGACGGTGTACGCCGACACCCGGCGCCTGCTGAACGAGGAGCTGGGCGTCGAACCCGGGGACCGGCTGCGCGACCTGCACCGGCTGATCCTGGCCGGGGAGCGGGCGAATCCCGGGCATGCCGCGAGCGGGCCCGCGAGGGACGACCGGGGCGGGCGGCCGGGAACCGGACGGGGGCCGGCCGAGCCGCGCGAGCCCCCCGCGGAACTGCCGATGAACATCGCCGACTTCGCGGGGCGCGAGCAGCACGTCAGGGAACTCGTCGCGCAACTGGACGACCGTTCCGCGACGACCGTCTCGGTCATCACCGGGATGGGCGGCATCGGCAAGACGGCCCTGGCGGTGCGCGTGGCGCACCGGCTGGCCGACAGGTTTCCCGGGGGGCAGCTCTACGTCGACCTGCACGGCGCGCACGACGAGGAGCAGGAGCACCCCGGCGACGTGCTCGGGCGGTTCCTCGTCGCGCTGGGCGTACCCGGGTCGAGCATCCCGGAGTCGGTCGAGGCCCGTGCCGCGCTGTACCGCAGCCGCCTGGCCCGCGCGAACGTCCTGATCGTCCTCGACAACGCGGCGTCCGAGCAGCAGGTGAGACCCCTGCTCCCCGGCGCCTCCGGCTGCGCCGTGATCGTCACGAGCCGCGCGAGGCTCTCCGGCCTGGAGGGCGTGCGAGCGGTCGAACTGGACGTCCTGAGCACCCAGGAGGCCGTGGAGCTGCTCTCGCGGCTGATCGGGCAGGACCGCGTCGCCGCGCAGCTCTCCGCCGCCACCGAACTCGTCTGGCTGTGCGACCGCATCCCGCTCGCCGTGCGCGTCGCGGGCGCGCGGCTGGCCGCCCGCCCCCGGCAGAGCATCTCCTGGCTCGTCGGGCGGCTCGGCGACGAGCGCGGGCGCCTCGACCAGCTGGTCGTCGGCGACCGCGCGGTCAGGGCGAGCCTGGCCCTGAGCTACGTCGGCCTCCCCGCGGACGCGCGGCGCGCCTTCCGGCTGCTCGGCCTTCTCGACGTCCCCGGCTTCGCGAGCTGGGTCCCCGCCACGCTGCTCGACCGCCCGCACGAGGAGGGGGAGACATACCTGGAGTCGCTGGTGGACGCGCAGCTCGTCACCATCTCCGGGGTCGACGCCACCGGGCAGGCCCGCTACCGCTTCCACGACCTCGTCCGGCTGTACGCCCGCGAGCGCGCGGAGGCCGAGGAGGAACCGGCCGAACTCCTGCTCGCGACGACCCGGGCGTTCGGCGCGTGGCTCTGGCTGGCCGAACAGGCCATGGAGCACGTCCACGGCGCCTGCTACGCCGTGCTCCACGGCCCGGCGCCGCGCCGGACACTGCCCGGCGACGTCGCCGCGTCCCTCCTGCGCGACCCGCTCGCCTGGTTCAACGCCGAGCGGACCGCGCTGGCCGGTCTCGTCGAGCAGGCCTGCGCCCTGGAGCTCGACGACTTCGCCTGGGACCTCGCCGGGTGCCTCGAACGCTACTTCGACTCCCACGGGTTCTTCTCCGAGTGCCGGCGCCTCAACGAGCGGGCCATGCTGGCCTGCCGTACGGCGGGGAACCTGCTCGGCGAGGCCGTCATGCTGCGCGGGCTGCTCGACGTGACCACCTGGACCGGGGTCGAGCACGAGGGCGGCGCCATGGTGGCGCTGCACACCAACGCCGTCCGGCTCGCGGAGATGTTCACCGAGGCCGGCGAGTTGCGCGGGCTGTCGGACGCCCACGTGATGTGCGCCTGGGGCCTGGCCGCGCAGGGATTCGTCGAACCGGCCGTGGAGTCGGCGGAGACGGCGCTGCGCCTCGCGGAGGAGACCGGCCACCTCGGCGGCCGGGCGCGCGCCCACCTGGCGCTCGGCATCACGCACGGCCAGCGGGACGTCCTGTCGGCGATCCCGCACCTGGTGAGCGCGCTGGAGGTGGCGGAGACCCTGGGAAACCCCCGCTTCGAGGCGACGTCCCTGCAGTTCCTCGGCCTCGCGTACGTCGAGACCGGCCAGCCGGAACCCGCGGAGCGGTGTCTCAACCGCTCCCTCGTCATGTCCCGGGTGGCGCGGGACCCGGCGTCCGAGACGATGACCCTGGTCACGCTGGCGAAGCTCTACAGCGGCGAGGGCGACGAGCGGGCGCGCCCCACGGCCGTCACCGTGGAGGAGCTCAGCCGCCGCTACAACCTCACCCACCACCTGGCCGACGCCCTGTGGATCCTGGGCGACCTCGACCGCGCCGACGGCGACCACGCGCGGGCGGTCGAGCGCCTGACGGAGTCCGTGGCGCTGTGGCGGACCCGCAGCTGGACGACGTACCTCGGAGGCGCGCTCCGCAGCCTCGGCCTCGCCCACGCGGCGGCCGGCGACAGGGAGAGGGCCCTCAGGTGCTGGCGTGAGGCCCACGAGCTCTTCACCGTCGTCGGGGACGGGACGAAGGCGGACGACCTGGCCGGACTCCTCGAGTCGTCGATCACCGGCTGCCCCTGATCGGCTTGTCCGGCATATGCGGAAAATATGCAGCGGCTCCGTAGCGTCCGGATGGCAGGAGATCATGTGGTCGTTCGAGGCTTCACGATCCGCACAAGGATGAGCGGGCACGGCGGGCTCATCTCCGGCAGGGTCACACAGGGGCTGACCCTTTCCGCGCATCGCGAGCGCTCAGGCCACCGGCGCGTCCTCCGGGTCGATCACCCGATCGGTCCGGCCCTTTTCCACCGGGAAAGGCACCCGGAGGACAATGGAGCCGTGAGCTTCGAACTGGCCGTCTGGTACGAGCCCAAACCGATCACCAGGGAACACGCGGAGAACGTCTTCCGATCCCTCCGCCGTGGGGCGCCTCATCGCGCCGGACCTCACCTCGGGGACCAGGATGACGCCGGAGAGCGTGAGGCGGCGCTCCCGCATGGCGGGGAACCCCGTCCCGGAGAACAGGGAAAGCCGGAAGACCCCGAGGCGCACCCGGGAGTGACGGCGTTCGCCGACCGGCTGCCCGGGGCCGAGTGGCTCTCCCCTGACCACATCCTGGTCGGCGTGGACCCGGAGCGGGCCGACGAGGTGTCCGCCGAGGTCTTCGCCTTGGCCACCGAGTGCGGGCTGGTCTGCTACGACCCGCAGCGCGGCCTGGTGCACAACCTGTCTCCGCGAGGCGTCTACCCGACCATGGAGATGCGGACGGGCGACGGGATGATCGTGGTCGGGCCCGACCTCCAGCTCATCTCCGACGCGCTCGCCACCATGTCCCCGCAGAACCCGTTCACCGCCCTGGTCGTCTTCGGCGAGCACTTCGTCCAGAGCTCCCCGGAGATCTCGGGCTACGAGCTGGAGTACAAGGACAGCGTCAGGAACCGGATGTTCCGCACGCACGTCCCGGACCTGGGGGCGGTCCAGGAGGCCTTCACCGAGTACGCCACCGGCGAGCGCGCCTTCCTGGAACGCCACGACTGGCTCCTCGTCTGACAGCGAGGAGGTAGGTGAACGCCTCCCGGTGGAGAGACGGAGGCCATGGCGATGTGGTTGGCCGTGTGCGGCCAAAGCCAGGGCTGGGAGATGAGGTGCGCCCGCTCCAGATGCCGCCACCGGTCGTCGGGGTCGGTGGTTGGCCCAGGTGGACGTCGCCCAACGCCTCCAGCGACTCCTGACCGACACGACCGCCCCGAGCCGTGGGACGGCTGTCGCGGCCTACGGCGCCGCGGCCGGACTGCTCAGCGGACCCCTGACGGTGCTGATCTCCCCCGTCATCTGCACCCTCCTGCAGCCCGCCCCGGCAGCCGCCCGGACACCCCGCACGGCCCAGGAGCGGGTCGCTCGATCACCGGGCGTCAGGCGTGAGCGCCGGTGTGACGTGAGCACCGCGGTAGACGTGGAGCCGTCGGCGACAGCTGGTGATCATGGCGGTGCGGGGGCCGGGCGACGGCGTGCGATCAGGGCGGCGATCACCGTCACCAGCGGGCCGATGGCCAGCAGGACGGCGAGCGCGGCGAAGCCGTACGCAAGGGTGAACAGGGTCGCGACGCCGGCGACCAGGAGGGGGCCGCCGGCGTCGCCGAGTTCGCGGCCGAGTTCGGCCGAACCCATGGTCTGGCCCAGGCGCTCTGGCGGGGTGGCGGCGGCCAGGGCGGCGAAGCCGAGCGGGGTGATCAACCCGGTCCCTGCGCCGATCAACGGCGCGCTGATGAGGATGCCGCCCAGGCCGGGGAGCACGGCGCAGCCGAGCCCGGCCGCGGTGATCAGCAGGCCGGCGGTCAGCCCGGCGCGTGTGCTGAGGCGGCCGGCGTCCAGGGCCCGCCCGGCGAGCGGCTGAACGAGCGCGGCGCAGGCCGCCAGGACGGAGACGGCGGCGCCGGTGGCCACGGGGCCCAGCCCGGCGGCGGCGCCGGAGACGGGCAGGAAGCCGACGCCGACCGACAGCGCGGCGGTCGCCCCGGCGAGGGCCGCGGTCGGGATCAGGAACGCGGGCGCGCTCAGGCGGCGGGCCAGGTCCAGCACGGTCTGGCGGGCGCGCGGCAGCGGCGGTACGGCGGGTACGGCCAGCGCGGCCCACAGGGCGACGGCCACGCCGAGCAGCGCCATCACCGCAAACAGCAGGCGCATCCCGCCGGCCCACACCAGGACGCCGCCCAGCAGCGGGCCCAGGGTGTAGCCGATGGACTTGTAGAAGCCGTAGCCGCCGAAGGCCCGTCCGCGCTTGGCGGCCGGGTTGAGCCGGGCGACCAGCGCGGAGGCCGAGGGGGAGAACGCCGAGGCCGCCGCGCCCTGGCCGAGGCGGGCCGCCCACAACCACGACGGGCTGTCGGCGACCGCGTACAGCGCGGAGGCTGCGGCGAAGGCGACCAGCCCGCCCAGCAGCACCGGCCGGGCGCCGATGCGGTCGGCCAGGCTGCCGAAGAGGGGCTTGAGCAGCACTTCCGCCCCGTCGTAGAGGGCCAGCAGGCCGCCGAGCACCAGCAGCGAGGTGACGGCGTCGGCGGAGAAGCCGCCGAGGTTGGCGGCGATGGCGTGCGCGCCGAACGCGGTGGTGAAACCGGCCGCATACAGCGGCCACATCGCGGCCCGGGAGGCCGGGCGAGCAGCGGCAGGGACGTTCATCACGCCTGCTCCGGGACCGACCGGTGGAGTTCCGCGAAGACGCGCTCGGCGTAGTCCTCGCAGAGGCGTTCGCAGTCTTTGAGGCGCTCGGCGGCCTGGCCCGCTTCCGGTGCGGTGAAGACGTCGCGGGCGCTCAGGTCGCGGTGCCAGCGTCGCAGCCGCTCCAGGCTCTGTTCCTCCTCCTCCAGTTCGGCCAGGGTGAACTTGGCGATCCGGATCTCCTTGGCGATCTCGGCCTCGAACTTGGCGCAGTCGGCCAGGAATTCCGTCCAGTCGGCCGATCGCGCGGCGGTGAACAGCTGCTGGAAGTGGGCCGCGTCCCGGGGTTCGCGTCCGGTGGCGGTCAACGTCATGGCCTGGCCGCCGGCGGTGTCGGCGAGCTGCAGGACGCGACGGACGCCATCGGTGAAGGCGGAGACGTCCGGGACCGCCCAAGTGCCCTGTCCGAGGGTGATCGCGCCGGCTTTGCGTAGCTCGCGCCAGACCGCCACCCGGTGGCGGGACGGTTCGGCGGGTAGCTTGATCACCAATACCAGCCATTGCATCTCACGGGTCGTCACGTCGTGAAATGTAGCAGCCGTTACGTTCTCCTGGTATATCAAGCGGAAGGCCCCTCGGTTATGCCGACGCGACATGGCGCAAGCGCCACCCAGTGGCCCGGGTATGCACCGCGGTCCGTGCCTCGCGCTGAGGTGGGTGGTCAGCGTCGGCCCCCATTCCCATGACGCATCTACTGACACTCTCGTGTCGCTTGGCGGTCCGCGCGCTGACACTCTCGCGGCAGTCGGCATCAGCCGGCCGATGATTTTGCGGCGTACTCAGTCGCCGTGTCCGTCGAGTCGGCCGCCTGGCTCGGGACACCCCGCTGTACACCGGCGGCCTGATCGAACGGTGCGATGAGAGTCCGGACGTCGGCCTTGCACGGCTACGGAGGGCTCGCGAAACGGACGCCTCATGCGGCAACCAGGACGACGGCCACGCCGGCGCAGTACGCGACCACGAGGGGGATGGCGTCGTGCCGGCTGATCGAGCCGCGCCGCAGGCGCAGAGCCGGCGACTGGGATCGGTGCGGGTGCTTCGCCTGATCGGGGAGCTGGACGCGGTGACGGTTCCGGACGTGGCGGTGACGCTGGATGAGGCACCGCTCACCTTCGAGGGCCGCCCATGAAGAGATCTTGCGCATGTCGGCGCGACCCGGTCCAGGGCCGGGCGCCGAAAGCCCTCCCATGCCTGTTTCACTTCCCGCCGAGAAGTGAAGGGAAAGCCGGCCTGGTCACCTGGCCCGGATGCCCGCGCGGAAGACCGCTCGAACGTCCCGGAGCCGGTCGAGATCGTCGAGGGGGTTCCCGGTCACGGCCAGCAGGTCGGCGTCCGCGCCCACCGCGATCCGCCCCTTCCGGCCGGGGACCCCGCACGCCCGGGCGGCGACGCTGGTCGCCGCCGTGAGCGCCTCCAGTGGGGAGGGGCCCTCCGCGGCGAACTGGGCGACGGCGTACGGCAGCACGTCGTGCGGCTTGGCCGGCATGATGCCGGCGTCCGTACCGAGCACGATGCGGGCACCGAGCCTGTAGAGGGCCCTGAGGGCCTCGTGTACGGCCTGCACGCGCTTGGCGACCTCCGGCGGCAGGACGAGCGGTGAGTCGCCGGGGACGACTCCGATCGTCACGCTCACGAAGACGTCGCTCCCGGCGATGGCGGCGAGCAGGGCGGGATCCGCGTCGACGCCGTCCGCGGTCACGAATGTCGCGTGCTCGATGCTGTCCACTCCCGCCGCCAGCGCGTCCCCGATCGCTCGCGTGCCGTGCGCGTGGGCGGCGACGGGCAGGCCGAGCCGATGCGCTTCGTCGACGACGACCCGCAGGTCGGCCGCCGAGTACTGCGACTCGTGTGGCGGCGGCGAGCCCGGCGTCATGTTGCCGCCGCTCAGCATGATCTTGACCACCGCGCAGCCCCGCTCGTGCCGGTCCCGCACCGCGGCACGCAGGGCGGCGGCCCCTTCGGCCGCGCCGCCCATGAAATGGCAGTGGCCGCCGGGCGTGGTGATCGGGGGCCCGGCTGCGAGGATCTCCGGTCCCTCTCCGGGGCGTCGCTCCGTCTCCGCGCTCAGCGCCAGCGCCAGATAGCCGCGGTCACCGAGGTCACGCACGGTCGTGATACCGGCCCGGAGCGCCCTGCCGGCCGCGGTCCGCATCCTGGCCAGCAGCTCCGCGTCGTCGGCGGTGGTGAACGCGGTCACCGGGTCGGAGCCGGCGTCGAAGCCGAGATGCACATGAGGGTCGACGAGTCCCGGCATCAGGAAGGCGTCCGCTCCGAGGTCGATCAGGTCCACCCCGTCCGGCGGAAGCGCGCCCGTGGCGTCCACGCCGGTGATGCGCCCGTCCTCCACGAACACCGTCGCGGGGCCGGACAGGCTCGTGCCGTCGAACATCAGTCCGGCGTGAATCGCGAGAGGCGTCATGGTCGGGAGGCTCCTGGGGAGAGGTGGCGTGCGCGGCCCCCCGTCCCGTTCCCCGGGCGTTGCGGGTCCGGTGACGGCGGCGGGCACAACAACATCACGAACGACCTGAGAGGCTCCTGAGAAGGGCGCCTCGAACACCGGACACGGATCCCGTACATCCGACATCGATGAGCAGCCGGGGCGGCCTGTGGCGCCTCAGCCCTGGACTGGGTCCTGTCAGTGGCGCTTCAGCTACGGCGACCCGCCCTGAGCCGGTCCTTTCAAGACGCTTCAGCGGCGGTGGGACCACCGGGCGGCCGGAAAGTAAGCGACTACGGCCCGCACCCCCTACGGCCAGAACGCGCACAGCGGAGGTGGGCGGGTGTTCCGGCCGGCGTGAAAAGAGCCCGCAACCACCACGCCCGAGCAGGCCGGAGGCCTGAACCACCAGAGCGCAACCGACACGGCCGGCCGGAACACCCGCCCACCGCAGCGAGCACCGACAACGACCGCACCGAACGCACCCGGAAAACGCCCCACCCGCACACCCGGAAACCCCCAAAGCACGCGGGAAGGGAAACACCTCAGGTGTGCGGGAAGGGAAACATCTCACACACCCAGATCATTCACCGGGAAAACGGACACCCACCTGCGAGCGGACCTCGTCCATGACGCCCATCACGTCGAGAGTCGCCTGCCAGGGCATCAGCGGGCTCTCCAGCAGACCCTCGCGCAGGCAGCGCATGGCCTCGTTCGCCTCGTGCAGCATGCCCTTCCCCTCGTACGGAACGTGGAAGGTCTCCGGCTCGCCCTCCGTCGGGTTCAGGGTGAAGGTGTCGGGGCGGAAGAACGGGCCGGGCAGCTCGATCCGGCCCAGCGTGCCGGAGATGGACGCGGCGACCGGGCTGTGCGTGGTGATGCCGCAGGACAGCAGGGCGACCGCCCCGCTGTCGTAGCCGAGCAGCACGCCGGTGTTCTCGTCCACTCCCTCGGGGGTCAGCCGCGCCCAGGATCGCACCCCGGCGGGAGCTCCGAGCACCATGTGGGCGAAGGAGATCGGGTAGACGCCCACGTCGAGCAGGGCGCCGCCGCCCAGCGCCGGGTTGCGGAGCCGGTGCTCGGGCGGGACGGAGACGGAGAACCCGAAGTCGGCGTGGATGGTCTGGACCGAGCCGACGGCGCCGTCCTCGACCAGCTCCATGATCTTGCGGACGGCCGGGATGCAGCGCGTCCACATGGCCTCCATCAGGAACAGGCCCCGCTCCCGCGCGAGGTCGACCAGCTTGGCGGCCTCGGCCCGGTTGAGGGTGAACGCCTTCTCGCACAGTACGGCCTTGCCTCCTTCGAGGCAGGTCCGCACGGCGTCGTAGTGGGCGTTCTGGGTGTTGGCGACGTAGACGATGTCCACGTCGGGGTCGGCGGCCAGCTCCGCCCAGCTCCCGTGGGCCCGCGGGATGCCGTGCCGGTCGGCGAAGGCCCGCGCGGACTCCTTCGACCGGGATCCGACCGCGGCCACCTCGGCGTCCGGCAGGAGCTTCAGGTCCTCGGTGAAGGACGCGGCGATGCCGCCGGTCGCCAGAATTCCCCACTTAATCGCGCTCATAACGACATATCTCACCACGAAAGCCCGACGGGGAGGCCCCCGGTACCCGGACCTCCCCGTCTCACGTCACGCGAGACCCGACTCCCCGAGGGGAGGTCAGCCGCGCGTGTCGGCGAGCAGGGCGTTCAGCACCAGGTCGGGGTTGTCGCGCATCACGCCGCGCATGCGCCACTCGTCGGTGAACAGCGCCAGCAGGGCACCGTCGAGCGAGCGGGTGAAGACCTCCACCCCGCGCTGGCGGGCCAGGAGGGGCGCCGACTCGGCGTCGGTGAGCCTGGCGATGCCGAAGTCGAGCCGGTCCATCAGGATCTCGGTGTTGAACTCGGCGGCCATCCGGTGCTTGACCACGTCGAACTGCATCGGGCCCACCGCCGCGAGCACCGGCGACTGGTCGCCGCGGACGTCGGAGCGGAGCACCTGGACCACACCTTCGGCGTCGAGCTGCTCGATCCCCTTGCGGAACTGCTTGGACCGGCTGGAGTCGCGGACCCTGGCGGTGGAGAAGTGCTCGGGGGCGAAGCTCGGGATCCTCGGGAACTCGACGGGCGGGCCGTCGTAGAGCGTGTCGCCGGGACGCAGGGCGCTGGCGTTGACCAGGCCGACGACATCGCCAGGATACGCCTCGTCGATCGTGGCGCGTTCCTGGCCGAAGACCGACTGGGCGTACTTGGTCGCGAACGGGCGGGCGGTGGCCGCGTGGACGAGCACCATGCCGCGCTCGAACCTGCCCGAGCAGACCCGGACGAAGGCGATGCGGTCGCGGTGCGAGGGGTCCATGTTGGCCTGCACCTTGAAGACCAGGCCGGAGAACGGCTCCTCCAGCGGGCGCGGATCGTCGGCGACGTCCGGGCGGGGCGTGGGGGCGGGGGCGATGTCGACCATGGCGTCCAGCAGGCGGCCGACGCCGAAGTTGGACAGCGCGGCCCCGAACAGCACCGGGGTCGACTCGTGCGCCTCGAAGGTCTTCTGGTCGTGGTCGGCGCCGATCGCGGAGAGCAGGTCGATCTCGTCCTTGGCCCGCTCCCAGTCGCCGCCCAGCTCCGCCAGGGCCTGCTCGGCGCTCAGGTCGGTCTCGATGGCCTTGGTGGCGCCGCCGGGGGTGCGGGTGTAGCGGACGATCCGGTCGGCGGCGCGGTCGGCCACCCCGTGGAAGAAGCCGCCGGTGCCGATCGGCCAGGTGATCGGCGTGGGCTTCAGGCCGGTGCGCTCCTCGATCTCGTCCAGCAGCTCCAGCGCCTCGCGCCCCGGACGGTCCCACTTGTTGACGAACGTGATCACCGGGATGCGCCGGTGCCGGCAGACCTCGAACAGCTTCAGGGTCTGCGGCTCCATGCCCTTGGCCGCGTCGAGCAGCATGACCGCGCAGTCGACGGCGGCCAGCACCCGATAGGTGTCCTCGGAGAAGTCGGCGTGGCCGGGGGTGTCGACCAGGTTGAACATGTGGCCGCGGTACTCGAACCGGAGCGCGGCGGAGGTGATGGAGATACCCCTAGCCTTCTCCATCTCCATCCAGTCGGAGGTGACCCCGCGCCGCCCGGACTTACCGTGCACCGCGCCCGCCTGGCTGATCGCGGAGGCGTGCAGCGCCAGCGCCTCGGTCATGGTCGACTTACCCGCGTCAGGGTGGCTGATCACCGCGAACGTGCGGCGACGAGCCGCCTCCTGAAGGATCGCGGCCATTACTGATCTCCTAGCGATGCGTAAGGTGGGGTACTTCGGGCACAGTGCGGGGGCACCGAAGGGGCGCATGGGTGGCACTGAAACCAGCTTACGCGCCACCACAGGTGTCAACAGATGTGGCAACACTTCCCCAGGCCGCTTGCGCCACCATGGTGTTAAGTGGATCGTGGAACATCTCGGTTCGCCCTATGCCCATCCCAACTGTCCGAAAGCGGCTCAGCTCGTGCAACTCGACGATCTAGTGATGTGCAGATGATCACGCTGCGCTATACGGCAGGTTCCGACGTCGGCCGGATCCGGCAAGGCAACGAGGACGCCGCCTACGCGGGCGCCCGGCTTCTCGCCGTCGCCGACGGGATGGGCGGCCACGTGGGCGGGGAGGTCGCCAGCTCGGCGGCGATCGCCACCGTCGCCTCCCTGGACCAGGAGTGCCCCGGCGACCTCGCCGCCGCCGCCGAGGCGGGGGTCCGCAAGGCCAACCAGCGCCTGCGCGAGCTGGTCGAGGAGGACCCGTCGCTCACCGGCATGGGCACCACCCTGACCCTGATGCTCTGGAACGGCTCTCGCGTCGCCCTCGCCCACATCGGCGACTCCCGCGCCTACCTCCTGCGAAACGGCGACCTGTACCAGATCACCTACGACCACACCCTGGTCCAGACGCTGATGGACGACGGCCGGATCACCGCCGAGGAGGCCGCCCGCCACCCGCACCGGTCGATCCTGCTGCAGGTCCTCGACGGCGGCGACAACCTCGAGCTCGACCTCTCCCTGCGGGACGCCGAGCTCGGCGACCGCTACCTGCTCTGCTCCGACGGGCTGTCCGGGGTGGTCGACGCCGAACGGCTCCGCCAGGTGCTCGCCGAGGTCGACGACCTCGGCGAGGTGACGCGTCAGCTGATCGCGCTCGCCTGCGACGCGGGAGGTCCCGACAACATCACCTGCGTGGTCGCCGACGTGGTCGAGGGGGAACTCTCGGACTCCACGGTGGTGGTCGGCTCGGCCGCCCCCTCGTAACGGCCGCCCCCTCGTAACGGTCGCCCCCTCGCGGGACCGGGGCTCCTCGCGGGAACCGGCCTCTGCGAGGGACCGGCCTCTGTGAAGGACCGGCCTCTGTGAAGGACCGACCTCTGTGAGGGACCGGTCTCTCGTCGCGGGCGACCCGGTGCGCGCCGGGTTCTGGTCGCCGCCGGAGACAGCGGCTATCGTCGGAAATCAGCGCTCCTCGCCGATCACCGCTCCGGAGGGATGTTCCTCATGTACAAGGAGTTCGCCATCGAGGCGATCGTGTGGCTCATTCCCGTCGTGATCCTCGTCGGTCTCGCCTACATGATCACCCGCCCCGCCTGACCTCCCGGGACGGCTCTCCGGGACAGGGCCGAGGACGCGGAGCCCCGCTCCCGCTCCTCGGCTTCTCCATGCACCGGTCCTCCGTGCACCGGTTCTTCATGCACCGGTCCTCCATGCGCCGGTTCTTCATGCACCGGTCCTCCATGCACCGGTCCTCCATGCGCCGGTCCTCCATGCACCGGCTTTTCCGTGCCCCGCCGCTCCCCGCCGCCCCGTCTCCCCGCCTCGGGTGGTGGCCGGGTGAGCCCCGCGCGTCGACAGCCCCCGCGGGCGAGAAATCCATGCGAATATTTTTCCGCTTTGGGAACTATTCCCTTTAACAGATCTTTATCTGTATATAGTCACCTACACGTGCTCGGGGGAGCACGTTCCGGTATGCCGGCAGGGGGATCTCACACGCCAATGGGCCAGTTCGTCGATGCCGCGCTGTCTTTTCCGACCGTCCTGTTCACGTTCCTGCTCCTGGTGATCGTCGCGTACTGGGTGCTCGTCGTGTCCGGGGTGTTCGGGTTCGACGGCGGCGACGGTGACGGGTCCGAGGCGACGGGGGCCGGTGGCCTCCTGAGCGGTCTGGGACTCGGCGGAGTCCCCGCCGCGGTGGCCGTCTCGCTGCTGGTCGTCGTCGCGTGGTTCGCGAGCCTCGTGGGCGGCACGCTGTTCACGAGCACCCCCGCCCTGGTCGCGGTACTGGTCGCGGCACTGGTCTGCGCCTGGGCGTGCACGCGCCTCGTCGTCCTGTCACTCCGGCGTCTCGTCCCGAAGGAGCGCGTCCCCTCCCGCGCCGACTTCGTGGGCCGCGTGTGCGTCGTCCGCACGAGCCGCGTCGGCCGCACCTTCGGCCAGGCCGAGGTCACGTCCGCCGACGGCTCCTCCGCTCTCGTTCAAGTACGGCAGACCGGCGACGAGGTTTTCGCAGCCGGCAGCGTCGCCCTGATATTCGCCTATGACTCCCCCGGCGAATTCTTCTGGGTGATGCCGTACGACGCGGAACTCGACCCTGATCGTCCTATTTAACAGAGGGACCACATTGGACGTCATCTCCACCGGGCTCGGCATTCTCCTCGCCGTCGTCCTCCTCGTCGTCATCGCCGTGCTTTTCATGATCAGCCGGCTGTTCCACAAGGTGGAGCAGGGCAAGGCCCTGATCATCTCGAAGATCAACAAGGTCGACGTCACCTTCACCGGGGCCGTCGTGCTGCCCGTCTTCAACAAGGCCGAGCTGATGGACATCTCGGTGAAGACCATCGAGATCGCGCGTACCGGCCGTGAGGGCCTGATCTGCCGCGACAACATCCGCGCCGACATCCGCATCACCTTCTTCGTCCGGGTCAACAAGACCGTCGAGGACGTGGTGAAGGTCGCCCAGGCCATCGGCACCGCGCGGGCGAGCGACCAGGAGACGCTGCAGGAGCTGTTCAACGCCAAGTTCTCCGAGGCGCTCAAGACGGTCGGCAAGCAGCTCGACTTCGTGGACCTCTACACCCAGCGCGACCGGTTCCGCGACCAGATCATCCAGGTCATCGGCACCGACCTCAACGGCTACAGCCTCGAGGACGCGGCCATCGACTACCTCGAGCAGACCGCCCTGCACTCCCTGGACAAGAACAACATCCTCGACGCGCAGGGCATCAGGAAGATCACCGAGCTGACCGCCATCGAGCACGTGCGGACCAACGAGTTCCAGCGGCGCGAGGAGAAGGAGATCACCCGCCAGAACGTGGACGCGCGGGAGGCCATCCTGGAGCTGGAGCGCCGCCAGGCCGACGCGGAGACCAAGCAGAAGCGCGAGGTCGAGACCATGCGCGCCCGCGAGGAGGCGGAGACCGCCAAGGTCCAGGCCGAGGAGCGGCTCAAGGCGCACGCCGCCCACCTGCGTACCGACGAGCAGCTCGGCGTCCAGCAGGAGAACCAGGCCCGCGAGATCGCGGTGGCGGCGAAGAACCGCGAGCGGGTCCTCGCCATCGAGACCGAGCGGATCGAGAAGGACCGGCTGCTGGAGGTCATCGCCCGCGAGCGCGAGACCGAGCTGTCGCGCATCTCCAAGGACAAGGAGCTGGAGGGCGAGAAGCGCTCCATCGCCGAGGTGATCCGCGAGCGGATCGTGGTGGAGAAGACGGTCGCCGAGCAGGAGGAGAGCATCAAGCGCCTGCGCGTGGTCGAGGAGGCCGAGCGGACCCGCCAGGCCGTGATCATCCAGGCCGAGGCCGAGGCGCAGGAGAGCCTGGTCAAGGACATCAAGGCGGCCGAGGCCTCCGAGGCCGCGTCCAAGCACCGGGCGCGCGAGGCGCTGGTGCTGGCCGAGTCCCGGCAGCAGGCGGCCGAGCTCGACGCCCGTGCCAAGATCCGTCTCGCCGAGGGCGTGCAGGCCGAGGCGGCCGCCGCCGGTCTGGCCGAGGTGCAGGTACGCGAGCGGGACGCCGCGGCGATCGAGAAGGTCGGCCGCGCCGAGGCCGCCGTCGAGCGGGAGAAGGCGCTGGCGGTCGCCGAGGGCGAGCAGGCCAGGGCCCACGCCGCGGCCACCGCGGTGCGCGAGAAGCTCAAGGCCGAGGCGGAGGGCGAGCAGGCCATGGCGCTGGCCGCCGCCGCGACGGTCGGCGAGAAGCTCAAGGCCGAGGCCGAGGGTCTCACCGAGAAGGCCGCAGCGATGGCCGCGCTCACCGACGCGACCCGTGCCCACGAGGAGTACCGCCTGCGGCTGGAGGCCGAGAAGGAGATCCGCCTCGCCGGGGTGAACGTCCAGCTCAAGATCGCCGAGGCGCAGGCCTCCGTGGTGTCGGCCGGGCTGTCCAAGGCCAACATCGACATCGTCGGCGGCGACACCGTGTTCTTCGACCGGCTGATGGGCTCGATCAGCATGGGCAAGGCCGTGGACGGCTTCGTGGAGAACTCCGACGTCGCCCGCACGCTGGCCGGGCCGTACCTGGACGGTTCGGCGAGCCTCCCCGCCGACCTGGGCAGGGTCCTCGGCTCGATCGACACCGCCGACGTGCGGAACCTCTCGCTGTCCGCGCTGCTGATGAAAATGATCAAGGAAGGCGGTCCCGACGCGGACCGGCTGCGCGGCCTGCTGGGTGAGGCCCAGGCGGCCACCACGACCGAGGTCCCCGTCGCCGCGCTCACCGGTACCAATGCCGGCGCCGGCAACTCCGCCGGTAACGCCGCCGGTTCCGCCAAGCAGTGACGTCCTCCACGGCGGAGGCCGTCACCGGCGCCCCCGGCGAGGGGGCGGGGCTGGACGCGGGCACCTACGAGGTGCTCCGCGCCCGGCTGGCCGAGCAGGCCGCCGAGCTGGCCCGGCAGTCCGACGCGCTCAACGCCGAGCGCCTGGCGGTGTTCGGCGGGGCCGAGCTGCGCCTGATCGGCACCGAGCGGATACGCACCGAGAACAACTGCGTGCCGCGCGACATCGTGTCGGTCGGCGGGCTCATGCTCTTCGGCTACAACGTGTTCATCGGGATGAAGCCGGAGACGACCGTCGAGGACGTCTTCTCCGTGCACACGTTCGTCAGGGACGGCGGGGACGGCGGGGACGCGTTCCGGTTCGACCCCGCGCCGATGTTCCGCGACCCGCGCTTCGAGCGGGACTTCGCCGAGCTCTACCGGTACTACCGGGAGACCCGGCTGCTCCAGCTGCGCCGCGTCGAGGGCAAGATGCTGGCCGTCTTCCGGACCGGCCCGCAGGACACCCGCGTGCTGCGCTGGCAGGTCGGCGCGGACGGCACGCTCTCCTACATCGACGACCGGGGGGAGCGCGACCACACGTTCCCGCCCTCACACGACTTCGAGTGGATCCCGGCCACCCGCGACGACCACGTGACGGGCCGCCACCCGCACATCTCGATCGAGGGCGAGGTGTTCGTCGAGACCGTCGGCGGCGACCTCACCATCAAGATCGAGAACAACACCGAGACCGGGGAGGGCGTCTACCGCGAGCCCGTCGCGGAGCCGCTGCAGAGCCTCGCCGACGCGGAGGTGCACCACGCCAGGATCGGCCCGCTGATCCTGCTGCGGGTGCGGCCGTACAAGGAGCCCGAGTGGCGGCACCTGGTGTTCAACACCCGGACCAAGGGCGTGGTCCGCCTCGACGGCATCGGGCAGGCCTGCCAGCGCCTGCCCGAGGACCAGGGGATCATCTTCCCCGGCGGCTACTACCTGTCCACCGGGGTCAGCAAGACGTTCGACACCGACGTGTCGGAGCTGGAGTTCGAGCGGGTCATCCGCTCCCCCAACGGCGAGGACGTGCTGTACGTCTTCCACGCCCGCGCCGAGGGGCGGTCGCTGCTGCTGCCGTACAACGTGATCCGCAAGCAGGTGGAGACTCCGCTGTCCTGCCACGGGTACTCGCTGTTCGACGACGGCACGCTGGTCGTCTTCAGGGCCACCTCCGACGAGCCCACCCGCGTCCACCCCATGCAGGTCTGGCAGACGGCCTACCAGTCGGACCTCTACGCCGCCGGGCGCCCGGCCGGCACCGGGCCGCTGGAGCGGATCGGCAACGCGGAGCTGGTGCGGGGCATCTCCGACTGCCTGTCGGTGGCGCGGATGGTCGAGGAGATGGCGCCGTCCGTCCCGGTCTTCGAGGCGCTGATCGCCTCCTGCGCCCGGGTCTTCGACCACTACCACTGGCTGGGCGAGCACCGGCTGCGCGGCCCGCTCGCCGACCTGCGGGCCACCGCCGAGCAGGTGCTGGACGAGTTCGAGAAGGTCCAGTCGCTCACCCGGCAGGCCGCCGAGGCGCTGGAGAGCGCCGCCGCCGAGGTCACCGCGCTCGTACGGCACGCGCGCGGCGAGGCGCCCGGGTCCGCGCAGGGCTGGGTCGACCGGCTGTCGGAGCTGCGGCGGTCGCAGGGGCACCTGGTGACCCTGCGCGAGCTGCGCCACGTCGACACCGCCAGGATCGACGCGCTCGACGCGGAACTGGCGGCCGAGCTGGACAGCACCGCGCAGCGCGCGGCGGGATTCCTGCGGGGCGACGACGCCTTCGCCGGGTACCACGCGGAGGTCGAGCGGCTGGTCTCCGATGCGGGCGCCATCGCGACCGTGGCCGAGGCCGGACCGATCGGCGAGCGGCTGGAGCGGCAGGCCCGGGGCCTGGAGATCGTGGTCGAGGTGGTCGGCACGCTCGACATCGCCGACGCCACCGTGCGGACCGCCATCCTGGAACGGGTCGGCGAGGTGCTCGGCGGGGTCAACCGCGCCCGCGCCACGCTGGAGGCCCGGCGCGGGGAGCTGCTGGCCGGTGAGGGGCGGGCGGCCTTCGCGGCCGAGTACGCCCTGCTGGGGCAGGCGATCACCGGGGCGCTGGCGATGTCCGACACCCCCGAGCGCTGCGACGAGCAGCTGGGCCGCCTGATGCTCCAGCTGGAGAACCTGGAGTCGCGCTTCGCCGAGTTCGACGACTTCCTGGGGCAGCTGGCCGCCAAGCGGGAGGACGTCTACGAGGCGTTCTCCTCGCGCCGCCAGGCGCTGCTCGACGAGCGGGCCCGCCGCGCCGACCGGCTGGCCGACTCCGCCACGCGGATCCTGTCGAGCGTGCGGCGGCGGGTGGCCGGGCTGGCGTCGCTGGACGAGGTCAACACCTACTTCGGGTCCGACCCGATGGTGCTCAAGCTGAGGGGCGTGGCCGGGGAGCTGCGCGCGCTGGGCGACCAGGTGCGCGCGGAGGAGCTCGAAGGCCGGATCAAGTCCGCCCGCCAGGAGGCGGGCCGCGCCCTGCGCGACCGGCTCGACCTCTACACCGACGGCGGGGAGACGATCCGGCTCGGCCGTCACCTGTTCGCGGTCAACACCCAGCCGGCCGACCTCACCCTGGTCCCGTACGAGGACCGGATGGCGTTCGCCGTCACCGGGACCGACTACCGCTCCCCGGTGCGCGACGCGGCCTTCGAGGACACCCGGCCGTTCTGGAACCAGCTGACGGTCTCGGAGTCGCCGGAGGTCTACCGGGGCGAGCACCTGGCCGCCTCGATCCTGGCCGCCGCCGAGGCCGGAACGCCGCTGTCCCCCGGCACCGGCGGGGCCCCGGTCTCCCTGGACGCGCTGCACGAGGCCGCGGTGACCGGCGGGGAGCTGCTGGAGATCGTCCGCCGGGTGGCGGAGACCCGGTACGACGAGGGCTACGAGCGGGGCGTCCACGACCACGACGCCACCGCGATCCTCCAGGCCGCGCTCCGCCTGCACGCGGGCGCGGGGCTGCTGCGCCACCCGCCCGCCGCGAGGGCCGCCGCCCAGCTCTTCTGGGCCTTCGGCACCGACGAGGCCGCCCGGGCGGCGTGGACCACCCGGGCGACGTCGCTCGTGCGGGCCCGGACCCTGTTCGGCAGGGTGGAGGCGGTGAAGGAGACCCGCGCCGCCCTCGGCTCCGCGATCGCGTCCTTCAGCCGGGGTCTGCACGGCGACACAGGAGACGAGAGCCTTTTCGAGCTGGCCGGGGAGTATCTCTTCGAGGAACTGGCGGGCAAGCCGTTCGGTTTCGTGACGAGCGCGGGGGCGCGGTCGCTGCTCGACCGGTTCGACCGGGCGCTGGGGCCGGCGCGCGCGGAGTTCGAGGACGACCTGCGGGCGCTCGGCGACGACCTCGCCGCGCGCCACCGCCTGGCCGAGGCGTGGCTCTCCGCCTTCGACGTCTCGGCTCCGCGCTCCGGCCGGGAGCCGGGCACGGGTGCGGGTACGGCTGCGGGGGCCGGGTCGGCGGAGCTGGTGGAGGCGGTGGCCGTACTGCTGTGCGAGGTGCCGCGGCACGACTCCTCGGCGGCGCTGACCACCACGGTCGAGGGGCTGCTCGGCGCGCACCCCCGCGTCTCCGGGCGCGCGATGGAGCTGCGCCTGGACGAGTTCCTCGCCAGGACCCGGCACTTCCGCGACCACCGCGTCCCCGCCTACCGCGCCTACCAGCGGCGGCGCAACGAGCTGGTCGCGGCCGAGCGCGAGCGGCTGAGGCTGGAGGAGTTCCGGCCGAAGGTGATGACCGCCTTCGTCCGCAACCAGCTGCTCGACGAGGTCTACCTGCCGCTGATCGGCGACAACCTGGCCAAGCAGCTCGGCGCGGCGGGAGACGCCAAGCGGACCGACCAGATGGGCATGCTGCTGCTCATCTCCCCGCCGGGCTACGGCAAGACCACCCTCATGGAGTACGTGGCCAACCGGCTCGGGCTGATCTTCGTCAAGGTCAACGGCCCGGCCCTGGGCCACCTGGTGACCTCGGTGGACCCGGCGCAGGCGCCCGACGCGACGGCGCGGCAGGAGATCGAGAAGATCTCCTTCGCGCTGGAGATGGGCAACAACGTCCTGCTCTACCTGGACGACATCCAGCACACCTCCCCCGAGCTGCTGCAGAAGTTCATCTCCCTGTGCGACGGCCAGCGCCGGATGGAGGGCGTCTGGGAGGGGAGGACCCGCACCTACGACCTGCGGGGCAAGCGCTTCGCGGTCTGCATGGCGGGCAACCCGTACACCGAGGCGGGCAAACGCTTCCGCATCCCCGACATGCTCGCCAACCGCGCCGACGTGTGGAACCTGGGCGACGTGCTGTCGGGGCGGGACGAGCTGTTCGCGCTGAGCTACATCGACAACGCGCTCACCTCCAACCCGGTCCTGTCGCCGCTCTCCACCCGCGACCGGGGCGACATCCGCCTCCTGGTACGGCTGGCGCGCGGCGACTCGGGGGTCCGGGCCGACCAGCTCTCCCACCCGTACTCCTCGGTGGAGCTGGAACAGGTCCTCGCGGTGCTGCGCAAGCTGCTGCGGATCCAGCGGGTGGTGCTGGCCAACAACCAGGCGTACATCGCCTCGGCCGCCCAGGCGGACGCGTCGCGGACCGAGCCGCCGTTCCAGCTCCAGGGTTCGTACCGGAACATGAACAAGCTCGCGGCCCGGGTCGTCCCGGTGATGAACGACGCCGAGCTGGAGGCCGTGATCGACGACCACTACCTCGGCGAGGCCCAGACCCTCACCTCGGGCGCGGAGGCCAACCTGCTCAAGCTGGCCGAGCTGCGCGGCACCATGACCCCCGCACAGGCCGCGCGGTGGGCCGAGGTGAAGGCGGCCTACCTCCGCTCCCAGGCCCTCGGCGGCGCCGAGGACGACCCGATGACCCGCGCGGTCGGCGCGGTCGGCCTGCTGGCCGACCGGGTGAGCACCGCCATCGAACACGCCGCCGACCGCCTGTCCCCCGAACCGTGAGACCCGGGGCCGGGCCACCGCCGGATCCGCGAGGTGGGCACCCCGGCACCGGGCGACCTCGCCTCGGCCGCTCCACCGGCCTCGACCCGTCGCACACCGACATTTGCCACCACCTGTGGCTGCCCTCGCCGGTCGCCGGGGAATGGTCACCGTATGGCTGCCGAACCAGAGGTACGGGTGCGCCGGGTCTACGAGGAGCCGGAGCCCCAGGACGGTGCCCGGGTGCTGGTCGACCGGATCTGGCCGCGCGGGCTGTCCAAGGAGAAGGCGCACCTGGAGGAGTGGTGCAAGGCGGTGGCGCCCTCCACCGAGCTGCGCACGTGGTACGGCCACGATCCGGCCAGGTTCGAGGAGTTCGGCCGCCGGTACCGGGCCGAACTCGAGGATCCCGAGCGGGCCGCCGCTCTGGAACACCTGCGGGAGCTGGCGAGAGGCCGGACGGTGACACTCCTGACCGCGACCAGGCAGGCCGACATCAGCGAGGCCGTGGTCCTCGCCGGCCTGTTGCGAGGGTGAGGGACGTCGCGCTCCTCGCCGGCCTGACGCGGAGGCGAGGGCGGCCGTGGTTCTCGACGGCCGCCGTCGTTCTCGTCCCGGTCGGGCCCGGCACATGGGCAGGGCCGGGGCCGGTCGTCCGGCAGGGCGGGCGCGGGTCGTCGCCGGGTGTCGAATACGGTGAGCAGGTGTCGGTCAGCGACCGGCGGCCCGCAGACGGCCGCCGGGTCGAGCGAGAGCAAGGAACGCAGTGAAGCTTCTTCATTCCGGGAAGGTCCGCGACGTCTACGAGGATCGCGGGGACATCGTCCTCGTGGCGTCCGACCGGGTGTCGGTGTACGACGTGATCCTGCCCACCCCGATCCCCGACAAGGGGAAGATCCTCACGCGGCTGTCGCTGTGGTGGTTCGAGCAGCTCGCCGACATCGTGCCCAACCACGTGATCTCGGCGACCGACGTGCCCGCCGAGTTCGAGGGGCGTGCGGTGCGGTGCCGGAGGCTGGAGATGGTGCAGGTCGAGTGCATCGCGCGCGGTTACCTGACCGGCAGCGGGCTGAAGGAGTACCGGGCGCACGGGTCGGTCTCGGGCGTGCAGCTGCCGCCCGGACTGGTCGACGGCTCCAAACTCCCCGAGCCGATCTTCACCCCGAGCACCAAGGCGCCGCTCGGGCAGCACGACGAGCCCATCTCCTTCGAGGAGGTCGTCTCCCGGGAGGGCGCGGAGGCCGCCGAGGAGTTCAGGCGGATCACGCTGGAGGTCTACCGGCGCGGCTCCGAGCTCGCCGCGGAGCGGGGCGTCATCATCGCCGACACCAAGATCGAGCTGGGCCGGGCCGCCGACGGCGCGCTCGTGCTCGGCGACGAGGTGCTGACCTCCGACTCCTCCCGCTTCTGGCCCGCCGACCGGTGGGAGCCCGGCCACGCGCAGTTCTCCTTCGACAAGCAGTACGTGCGCGACTGGGCCACCGGCACGGGCTGGGACAAGAAGGAACCCGCCCCGGAGGTGCCCGCCGAGGTCGTGGAGGCCACCCGGGCGCGCTACATCGAGGCGTACGAGCGCATCACCGGCAAGACCTGGTGAGTTCCGGGGGCTCGTGACCCGTCCGGCGAGGACGTCCGCCGACCGGCCCGTCCGGCGAGGACGTCGGCGGGCGAGGGCCGGGTCCCGCGAGGCCGGGAGAGCCGGAGCCCGCGGGACCCGGGGATCGGGCCCGCGGGGCCGCGGGTCAGAGGGAGAGTCTCCGCTCGACCGCGGCGCCCACGATCGTCGGGCCCGCCGGAGCCGCGTCGGTGGGCGTCCCGAAGTCGGCCACGACGCAGGTGATGTTGTCGGGGCCGCCGCCCCGGTTGGCCAGGTCGATGAGCCAGCGGGCGGCCTCGTCGGGGTCGGAGATCTCGGTCAGCGTGTTGAACAGGGTCTCGGGGCCGACCACGGCGGTCAGGCCGTCGGAGCAGAGCAGGTAGCGGTCCTCGGGATAGGCCTCGCGCAGCGACAGGTCCAGCTCGCCGTCGCCGGTGCCTTCGAGGACCCGCAGCACCATCGACCGGCGCGGGTGCTCGGCGGCCTGCTCCGGGGTGATCCGCCCCTCGTCCACCAGTGACTGGACCAGGGTGTGGTCGTGGGTGATCTGGTAAAGGGCGCCGTCGCGCAGCATGTAGGCCCGGGAGTCCCCGACGTGGGCCAGGGCGAAGGTGGCGCCGTCCCAGAGCATGGCGGTCAAGGTGGTGCCCATGCCGCGAAGCGTGGGGTCCTGCTCGCTCATGTCGCGCAGCGTGTGGTTCACGTCCCTGGCGGCGCCCTTCAGCGCGGCGAGCAGGTCGACACCGCCGGCGGGCAGGGTGTCGTCCAGCTTCGCCATGGCGGTGACGGCAAGTGAGCTGGCGACCTCTCCACCCGCATGACCACCCATGCCGTCGGCTATGGCAAGCAGTCGCGCGCTCGCGTAGCCCGAGTCCTCGTTGGCCTCACGGCGGACACCCACGTCGGAGCGGGCCGCGTAGCGCAGTGCAAGTGGTTGGTTCAGTGCCATGAGGGCAGTAAATCATTGGTTGAAGCACTTCACAAGCAAAGTCGTTGTAGACCGTTGCGGCACAGTCAACTACTGTTGCCCACCATGGAGGAGAGCCAGGAGATCACCGTGAACGCGGGCGACATCGCCCGGCTCGCCGGGGTCGGCAGGGCAGCGGTGAGCAACTGGCGCCGCCGCCATGATGACTTTCCCCAGCCGGTGGGCGGCACCACCTCCAGCCCGCTGTTCTCCCTGCCCGAGATCGCCGTGTGGCTGCGCGCGAACGGCAAGTCTTTCGAGGTCTCGCTCGGCGACCTGGTCTGGCAGCGGATGCGCACCTCGGTCGACGACCTCAGGCTGGGCGAACTGGTGGCCAAGGTCGGCGCGTTCCTGCTGTTCCTGCGCCGCGAGCCCACCGCCTGGCGTGATCATGGCACGAAGTCTCTCACCCGCGTGGCCGAGGTGACGACGGATCTCCCCGGCTCCGCCGATCTGCGCCTGGACGACCTGGCCCTCGTCCGGCTGGTCGCCGAGCTGGCCGCCGAGCGCGGCCCTCTGGAGGTCTTCGAGTTCCTGTTCGGGCGCTACGCCGAGGCCCACTCCCGCCAGCTCCCGGTCACCAGGGACGACGTGGCCGCGCTCATGGTCCGGCTGGCGGCCGGGAACGGGGGTGTCGTCCTCGACCCCGCGTGCGGCGTCGGGACACTGCTGCTGGCCGCGGACTCCCGGGCCGGGCGGGGCGGCGCCTCGACGGGCCGGGGGACGAGCGCCCGGGCGGGACGCGGGGCCGTCCTGATGGGGCAGGAGATCAACGAGACGAGCGCGCTGCTCACCGCCGTACGCCTGCTGCTGCGCGGAGCCGAGGCGCGGATCGTCGCCGGCGACTCCCTGCGCGAGGACGGCCTGGCCGGTGAGCCCGCCGACGCCGTGGTCTGCGACCCGCCGTTCAACGAGCGGGTCTGGGGGCACGAGGAGCTCGCCGGTGACCCGCGCTGGGAGTACGGGTTGCCGCCGCGCGGGGAGTCGGAGCTGGCCTGGGTGCAGCACTGCCTGGCCAGGGTGCGGCCGGGCGGACTGGTGGCGATCCTGATGCCCACCGCCGCCGCCAGCCGCCGTCCCGGCAAGCGGATCCGCGGCAACCTGCTCCGGACGGGGGCGCTGCGGGCCGTGGTGACGCTGGCGCCCGGCGGCCCCGACCTGTGGATGCTCCGCAGGCCCGACGGCGGGCGTCCGCCGTCGCAGCTGCTGGTGGTGGACGCCGCCGAGGACCTGTCGATCGTGGAGCCCGCCTGGCGCGCGTACATGGAGGACCCGGAGGCCGAGCTGTCCGGGGAGAGCCGGACGGTGCGGATCATCGACCTGCTCGACGACGAGGTCGACCTCGCCCCGTCCAGGCACCGTCCCCAGCACGGCGGCCTCGACTTCCTGCGCGCCTTCGCCGACGCCCTGACCAGGTTCAAGGAGACCTCGGCCCTGCTGCCGGACGCCACTCCCGCCCTCCAGCCGCTCGCCGAGCGGCAGGACCTGCCGACCACCACGGTCGGCGAGCTGGCCAAGGCCGGGCTGATCACGATCCTGCAGGCGCCCGCGAGGATGTCCGCGGACGAGGGCCCGCTTCCGGTGCTGACCGCCGACGACACCGCGGCGGGCGCGCCGCCCTCGGGCCGCACCACCCTCGACCCGGCCCTGGTCATGATCAGGCCGGGCGACGTGGTGACCACCGCGCTGGGCGCGGTCAGGGTGATCACCCACAGCGGGGCCGCGCTCGGCCCGCAGCTCACCCTCTACCGGGTCGACCCGCAGCGGCTCGACTCCGGATTCCTGGCCGGGTTCCTGCGCTCGGCCGACGCGGCGAGGATCCATCCCAGCTCCAGCCGCCTCGACGTGCGACGGGCACGGGTGCCCATGCTGCCCCTGTCCGACCAGCGGATGTACGGTACGGTCTTCCGCGAGCTGTTCGACCTGGAGGACAGACTGCGCGAAACGCGGACGCTGGGGGAAACGCTGCTCCGGCTAGGCTTTGACGGACTGGTCGACGGCCATCTCCGGCCGTGCGACCAAGGGGCGTGACGCCCGCAGGTCCAGGGGAGGGTCGATGGTCATCGGCGACCGATACGTGCTCGACGACCTTCCTCTCGGCCAGGGAGGCATGGGGGCCGTGTACGGCGGCCACGACAAGCATCTCGACCGCAGGGTCGCCGTCAAGTTCCTGAAGTTCCTCACCGGCCCCGACGAGGAACTGAAGCGGCGTTTCCTGCGCGAGGCCCGCATCCTGGCCAGGCTGGAGCACCCCGGCGCCCCGGTCCTGTACGACTTCGGCACCTTCGACCAGCGGCTGTTCCAGGTGATGCAGTTCATCGAGGGCGTCACCGTGGCAGACGTGGTCAGCGAGCACGGCCCGCTGCCGGTGCCGTGGGCGGCGGCGATCGCCGCGCAGGCCTGCGCGGTGCTGACGGCCGCCCACGCGTTGTCCATCTACCATCGCGATCTGAAGCCGACCAACCTGATGCTCTGCCCCGACGGGAGCGTGAAGGTCCTCGACTTCGGCCTGGCCGTGCTCCGCGAGTCCGGTTCGACCCAGTTCACCAGGGTGGGCCAGATCCTCGGCACCCCGTCGTACATGGCGCCCGAGCAGATCCAGCGCGGCCTGTCCGGTCCCCGCAGCGACCTCTACGCCCTCGGGTGCGTGATCCACGAGATGCTGACGGGCCGTCAGCTGTTCACCGGTCCCACCGAGTACGCCGTGTTCGAACGCCAGGTGAAGGAACGCCCGCCGGAGGTGCCCGGCGTCCCGGACGAGCTGAACCGCCTCGTCGCCGACCTGCTGGAGAAGGATCCCGACGACCGTCCCTCGGGAGCCGACGTCCTGTACGAGCGGCTGCAGCCCTTCGCGGTGGACCTGCCGATGCTTCCCGGCTTCCTGCACCCGTCGTCGGTGCCGAGCCCGGGACGGATGTACGCGCGGATGGTCGGCCGGGTCCTGGGCTGACGGGTCCCGGGCTGGCAGGTTCCGGGCTGGCAGGTTCTGGGCTGGCAGGTCCCGGGCTGGCAGGTTCTGGGCTGAGGGGTCCCGGGCTGGCAGGTTCCGGGCTGGCAGGTCCCGGGCTGGCAGGTCCCGGGCTGGCAGGTCCCGGGCTGACGGGTTCTGGGCTGGCAGGCTCCGGGCTGAGGGGTCCCGGGCCGGCGGGTCCGCGGCCCCGGTGGCGCCGCCGGGCGGGTTCTCACCCACATGCCGCCCGCCGGGGGCGCCGGGCGGCGGCCGGCGCTCCCCCGGTGCTCCGTTCCGACGTCTCAGGCACCCTTTCCCGGGATTTTCAGTATGTAATGCAGGTCGTTCAGGTCGGTATCGGGGTTGTAGGTGCAGTAGTAGTCGCGCCAGGGGTATCTGGCGTGCGCGCTGACCTCTTCGTACAGGCAGAGGTAACAATTGCCGAAGCTTGTGACGTACGTGCTGTCAGGGCGGACGGAAGTCGGGAAGTCGCAGTTACTCACCGTGATCGACGTCGATTCCCGCATGGCGTCGTCACCGGTCACGGCCGCGCACCCTGACGCGCCCAGCGCGCTCAGGCCGAGCCACAGCGTGACACTCGTACAGGCGAGCGCGATCGCCCGAGCGGAATTTCCCTTCTTCACGAACATCCCTTTCTTGAGGTGATCTAGATGATTCCGACCGCGTGGTCGCGGTGTCCGCGGAGCCGCGCGGAAACCATGTCCCGGCCGGTCGGCACCCTGATCGGGGGCGGTGACCGCCTCCGTGGTCTCGCGGCCGGGGACGGTTGGGCAGCGGGCGAAGGGGTAAGGGCCGAGCAGTGAACCGAGGCCGGACGACCAGGTCCCAGCTGCGACGACCCCGATGACCTCGACCAGGCCGGCCTCGCGAGCATCGAGCTCGATCGGCGGCGGGGCGTTCACCGCGGCGGCGCCGGCGCGCACGACAGACTCGAGGAGAATGAGGTGGCACAGGTCAGGCGTGACGGCTTTTGGCTGGTCATCGGGCCGCACACCGTCTAGACCAATCTTTCATCAGATTTCGCCATAAGTCCAAGGCTTGTTCTGACGTCATCGATGCCCTCCGGACATCGACGAACGCGATCAGGGCGGGGGTGGCGCTCGAATGGATCTTGATCTGCGCAAGCTTCGCTACTTCATCGCGGTGGCGGAGCGGCTGCATTTCGGCCAGGCGGCCGAAGCGCTGCACATCACCCAACCCGCGCTCTCCCGGCAGATCAGACAGCTGGAACATGACGTGGGCGTCGACCTCTTCGTCCGTACCAGCCGGGAGGTCACCCTCACTCCCGCGGGCGAGCAGCTCCTGCACGACGCGGGGCGTCTGCTCGCCGCCAGCCACGCGGCCCGGGACAGGGCGCGCCGCGCCGGCGAGGACGGGCGCCACCTGACCGTCGGGTTCATGCTCGGCATAGACACCGCCCCGGCCCTGCAGTGCTTCGCCGAGCGCCACCCCGACGTGATCATCCACCTCAAGCGCCTGCGCTGGAAGGACTACGACCAGGCTCTGCTCGACGGCCGCGTCGATGTCGGCTTCGTCCGGCTCCCCCTGGTCCCCGAGGGACTGAGCACGATGTTCCTGTACAACGAGCCGTTCACCGTCGCGCTGCCCGCCGACCACCCTCTGGCGGGCAAGACCTCGCTGAGCATCGACGACATCGCCGACGAGCCCGTCCTGCACTACGCCGACGCCGACCCGGCGTGGAACGCCTTCTGGAGAATCGACCCACGCCCCGACGGGAGCCGGCCCCGCTCCGGGCCCGTCGTGCACGACATAGAGGAGATCGTGGAGTACGTCCGGGCGGGGCGCGGTGTGATGTTCTTCCCGTCCGCGATCGCCTCCTTGTTCCCGAGGCCTCACGTCACCTACGTTCCGGTCGCCGACGCCCCGCTGGGCGGGGTCGTGCTGGCCTGGGACAGCACCCGGCACTCCCCCCTGATCGCCGCCCTGGCCGAGGCCATCCTGGAGACCGGCCCCCTCGGGCGGTGAGCCGGAGGTCGTTCACCGGCCGGGCCCGGCGATCGGGGAGAATACGGCCCGTGGAAGGTCGATGGGTAGAGGTGGCGGACCGGGTGCTCGTGCGGCGGTACGCCGAGCTGGACCTGTCGGTGGGGCTGGTCATGGGCGACGGCGGCTGCCTGGTGGTCGACACGCGAGGGGACGGGCGGCAGGGGGCCGAGCTGCTCGCGGAGGTGAGACGGATCACCCCCGACCCGTGGACGGTGGCGATCACCCACTCGCACTTCGACCACAGCTTCGGCACCCGGCCGTTCCTCGGCCGTCCCGTCTGGGCGCACGAGGACTGCCGCGCCGACCTGATCGAGAACGGCGGCCGGGCCAGGGACGAGTGGGCACGCTACTACCGGGATCTGGGGCGCCCGGACGTCGCCGACGACATCGCGCGGACAGAGATCGTGCCACCGGACCACCTCGTCACCGACCGGGCCCGGCTGGTCGTCGGGGGCCGCCCGGTCGTCCTGGCCCACCTCGGCCGCGGCCACTCCGGCAACGACATGGTCGTCCACGTGCCGGACGCCGGGGTGATCTTCGCCGGGGACCTCGTGGAGAACGGCGCGCCGCCCGCCTACGAGGACGCCTACCCCCTCGAATGGCCCGCCACGGTCGCCGGGCTGCTCGACCTGCTCGACGGGGGCCCCGGCCCCGGTGGCGCGGTCGTCGTTCCCGGTCACGGCGACCCGGTCGGCCGCGCGTTCGTCGTCGCCCAGCACGCGGAGATCTCCGCGCTGGCCCGTCTCTGCGACCAGGTGACGGCGGGTTCCCTGTCCCCCGCCGACGCCGTACACCTGTCGCCGTACCCTGAGGAGACCACCAGGATCGCCCTCGGCCGCGCGGGCCACCCCTGACGGGGGCCGGGTCCCGAGAGCGGAGGGACGGATCCCGTCAGGGGTGGGTGAGGTCGGTCAGGTAGGCGGTCAGGGCGTCCAGGTCCTGGAGGAACCAGGTGTCACCGCCAAAGTCGATCATGACGTCCAGCTCCGCCTCGATGGCGTCGACCAGCCGGATCGTCGCGATCGAGGTGACCCCCATGGCGACGAACGAGGTGTCGGAGTCGAGGATCTCCCGGGCGGAGATCTCCCCGTCACACGCCGTGGACAGGGCCCCGGCCAGCCACACCCGCAGGGAGTCCCCGGAAAGGGGATCGCCCTCTCCCGCCGTTTCCCCGGCCCGATCGACCGCGGCGGCCCGCCCGGCGGGACCGGCGGGCTCCGCCGGACCGGCGACGTCTGGGTGACTCATTCGATACCTCCGGTGGGAGACAGTGGGAGACCCCCGGGTTCCGGTCCCGGGAGGGCGTCGGACTCCTCCCCGGCCCGCCGGTCGTCGTGGGGGGCGGGCCAGGGTGATCAGGGGTGAGGTGGTCAGGAACCGTCCGTGCCGAGCATCCGGGCGACCTCCTCGTCCGTCAGCGCGGACAGCTCCTCCATCAGGATCCGCTCCACCACGACCGCGAGATCGGCCACCGTGCGGTTCCTGAAGAGCTCGCGGACGGGAACGTCGATCCCGGCGGCCTTGCGCAGGCGGGAGCCGACGCGCACGGCGAGCAGCGAGTGGCCGCCCAGCGCGAAGAAGTCGTCGAGCGCGCCGATCTTGCCGACACCCAGCACCTCCTCCCAGACGCCCGCCACGAGGATCTCGGCGTCGTTCCTGGGCTCCACGAACGGCCGGTCCTCGTCGAGGTCGAAGCCGGGCGCGGGCAGCGCGCGACGGTCGATCTTCCCTCCGGTGGTCACCGGCAGCTCGTCCAGGGTCACCCAGACGTCGGGAACCATGTACGGCGGGAGCCCCGCGGCGAGGTCGCGCCGGAGCTCCGCCGGGTCGGCGGGGCCCGCGACGTAGGCGACCAGCCTGTCCTCGCGGGCGGTCACCGCCGCCTGCCGTACGCCGGGGTGGGCGAGGAGGCGTCCCTCGATCTCGGCGGGCTCGATCCTGAACCCGCGGACCTTCATCTGGTCGTCGACGCGGCCCAGGAACTCCAGCAGGCCGTCCGCGCGCCACCGGACCAGGTCTCCGGTGCGGTAGAGCCGCCCCGCCTCCGGGTCGTCGAGGAAACGCTCGGCGGTCAGGTCCGGACGTCCGAGGTAGCCCCTGGCGAGCCCCGCGCCGCCCAGGAGCAGTTCCCCCGGGGCGCCGGGCGGCACGCGGCGGAGAGTCCCTCCCGGGTCGCCGGGCGCCGCGCGGTGCGGGGGCTCGGACGGCGCGCGGTGCGAAGGCGCTCCGGAGACGCCGGCCGGTACGCGGGGGTCGACGACGACCGCCCGGGTGCCGCCGATCGGCCGCCCGATCGGCGGGCGTCCCTCGGTGTCGGCGGAGCCGAGATCGGCCGCGGTGGCGATGATCGTGGCCTCGGTGGGCCCGTAGGTGTTGACCAGCCGGACCCGGTCGCCGAACCGCTCCCGCCAGCGGGCCACGGCCTCAGCGTGCACCTGCTCGCCGCCGAGGATGACCAGCCGCAACCGTTCCGGCCAGGCCACCTCGTCGATCTGGTCGACCAGCCGGTGCCAGTAGGCGGTCGGCAGGTCCAGCACGGTCACCTCGCGCCCCCGGGGTCCGGCGAGCACCTCGGGAAGGGTGACCGCGCCGCCCGGCAGGAGTTCGAGGGCCGCCCCCGAGGCCAGCGCGGGGTAGATCTCCTCGGCGTGCGCGTCGAAGCCGAGCGCGGCGAACTGGACCACCAGGTCCCCCGGCCCCGGCCCGTACGCCTCCCTCATCCAGGCCACCCGGTCGGCCAGGGCCCGGTGCTCCACCACCACGCCCTTGGGCCGCCCGGTGGACCCCGAGGTGTAGATGACGTACGCGGCGTCGTCCCCGTCGACGAGATGCGCGGTCTCCTCGGGCTCCCCGGGCTCCCCGGGCTCCAGGTCGTCCAGGACCAGCAGCGGGACGTCCCCCGGCGGCGGGCCGCCGGGGCGGCGGGCCGTCACCAGGAGGGCGGCCCCGCTGCCGGACAGGAGCGTCCCGACCCGTTCCTCCGGGAGTTCGGGGTCGACGGGCAGGTAGGCGCCACCGGCGCGCCACACGGCGAGCATCGCCGCGACGACGTCGATCGACCGGTCCGCCAGGACCGCGACGACCGTCTCCCGTACGACACCGCGGCGCCGGAGCAGTGCGGCCAGCGCGGCGACGCGGCGCTCCAGGCCCGCGTAGGTCAGCGTCTCGTCACCGCAGCCCACCGCGGTCGCGTCCGCGTGCAGGGCGGTCGCCTCCCGGACGAGGTCCGGCACGAGGGGACCGGGCAGGAGGGCCGTCGCCTCCTCGTGGACCCGCAGCCGGGCGTCGTCCTCGTCGGTGCGCAGCGGCAGCGCGGAGAGGGCCCGGCCAGGGTCTGCGGCGATCGAGCGGCACAGGACGGCGAACCGGCCCGCGAGGCGGGCGGCGGTCTCGGCCTCGAACAGCTCGGCGTCGTAGCCGAGCACCAGGAAGAGCCCGTCGTCGTCCCGCCACATCTCCAGCATGAGGTCGAACTTGGCCTGCCGGTATCCGGCGTCGAAGAACTCCAGGTCCAGGTCGGCGAGGGAGTCCCTGGTGCCGTCGTCCTGGCTGTGCAGGATGGCCATGGTCCGGAAGAGCGGCGTACGGCTCAGGCCGCGCTCCACCTCCAGCTCCGTCGCGAGCTTCTCGAACGGCACCTCCTGGTAGGCCATCGCCTCCAGCAGGATCTTCCGCGTACGGCCCACGAGGTCGGTGAAGGAGGGGTCTCCCGACAGGTCGCCCCGCAGGACCAGGGTGCCGGCGAGATAGCCGACGACCGGCTCCAGCTCGACGCGGTCCCGCCCCGCGTAGGAGGAACCGACCATGATGTCGTCCTGGCCGGTGTGGCGGGCCAGCAGCACCTGGTACGCGGCGAGCAGCACCATGAAGAGGGTCGCCCCGCACTCCTGGGCCACCTCCTCCAGCCGCGCGGCGAGATCGGCGGGCAGGCGGAAGGAGTGGAATCCCCCGGTGTGAGCGGATATCAGCGGGCGGGGGTGGTCGAGCGGCAGCTCCAGCACGGGAGGGTCGGCGAGCCGCTCGCGCCAGTAGCCGAACGCCGCCCCGTCGTCGCGGCTCCGCTGCCAGAACGCGATGTCCCCGTACGTCACCGGCGGCTCGGCGAGACCGGGTTCCGTCCCGTTCCGGTGCGCGGCGTACAGGGCGGCCAGGTCGTCGGCCAGGACGTTGAGCGACCAGCCGTCGCCCGCGATGTGGTGGAGGACGAGGCAGAGCACGTGGTCGTGCTCTGCCAGGCGCAGCAGGCTGACCCGGAACGGGGGCGGGCCCGTGAGGTCGAAGGGGGCGTTGGTCCGCTCCGCGACCAGCCGCCGCGCCTCCCGCTCCCTGCCCGCGAGTCCCTCGCCGCTCTCTCCTCCGGCGGCTCCGGGGACGGCCCCTCCCGCGAGCCGCTCTCCCCGCCCGCCTCCGGCCGGCTCTCCACCGGTGAGCACGCCTCCGGCCGGTTCCCCGCCGGAGAGGTCGATGTGCTCGATCAGCGGACCGGTCGCGGGGTCGGTGATCGCGACCGGCCCGCCGTCCATCTCCGGATAGCGGGTGCGCAGGGTCTCGTGCCGCGCCGCCAGGTCCCGGAGAGCGTGTTCCAGCGCGGCGGTGTCGAGATCGCCGCGCAGGCGCCAGACGTTGAACATGTTGTACGCCGCGTCGTCCGGATCGAGCCGGTGCAGGAGCCAGAGCCGCTCCTGCGCGGGCGAGAGCGTGAGCGGCGCGCCGTCGGGGCGCGGACGCAACGGGACGGCACGACCGTCGCGGTCGTCCGCGGGGTCGGACACGGCGGCGCCGACCGCCTCGGCGAACCCGGCGATCGTCGGCCGGCCGAACAGCTCCCTGACGGGAACCTCCACGTCGAGCAGCGCCGCGATCCGCGCGGTGACCTTGACCGCGAGCAGCGAGTGCCCGCCCAGGCCGAAGAAGTCGTCGTCGGCGCCGAGCCGGTCGGCGGCCACGCCGAGCACCTCGGCGAAGATCCCGGCCACCCGCCGCTCCAGGGGGGTCTCCGGCGGGCGGCCGTGCCCGGCGGACGGCCTGCCGGGCGCGGGGAGCGCCTTGCGGTCGATCTTGCCGTTCGGGGTCAGGGGCAGCGCGGGCAGCGGCACCACGACCGCGGGCACCATGATCGCGGGCAGCGACCGCGCGACGTGCTCCCGGAGTCTCGCGAGATCCACCGCCCCGGTGACCGCGGTGGTGCCGGCGCCCGCGACGCCTCCTGCTCCTGCTTCGGTTCCCACCCCGGTTTCGGCCCGGGCTCCGGCTCCTGCTCCTGCTCCTGCGCCTGCTCCGGCTCCGGCCTCGGTTTCGGCTCCGGCTCCGGCTCCGGTGGCACGGTTCTCTCCGGCGACGGGTGGGACGCCGACCACGTACGCCACCAGGGTGTCGTCGACGATCGCGGCGACCGCGCGGGAGACCTCGGGGTGGGTCTCCAGGACGGCCTCGACCTCGCCCAGCTCGATACGGTGGCCCCGCAGCTTCACCTGGCCGTCGGCCCGGCCGAGGAACTCCAGCCGCCCGTCCGCCAGCCATCTCACCCGGTCGCCGGTCCGGTACAGACGCGACCCCGGCGGGCCGAACGGGTCGGGCAGGAAGCGCTCCGCGGTCAGGCCCGGCCGCTTCAGGTAGCCCCGCGCCAGCCCCGTCCCCGCGATGAACAGCTCGCCGACCACCCCGAGGGGCACCGGGTCGAGCCTGTCGTCGAGCACGTGGACACGGGTGTTGGCCAGCGGCCTGCCGATCGCCACCGGCCCGGGCTCGGCGGGCACCGGCTCGTAGGTGGACCAGATCGTCGTCTCGGTGGGCCCGTACACGTTCCACATCGCCCGCACGCGCCCTCGCAGCGCGCGGGCGAGGGCGGGCGGCAACGCCTCGCCCCCGGCCAGGGCGGTCACCCCAGGCCCGTCGAATCCCGCGTCGAGGAGCGCCCGCCAGCCCGACGGCGTGGCCTGGACGTGCGTCACGCCGTGCGCGGCGGCGAGCCTCACCAGCGCGAGCGCGTCCGGCGCCTCCGTGCCGCCCGCGACGACCACCCGGCCGCCGCTGACCAGCGGGAGGAAGAACTCCAGTACGGAGATGTCGAACGACAGGGAGGTGAGCGCCAGCCAGACGTGTCCGGGGCCGGCGCCGAGCAGGTCCCGCATGGCCAGCAGCAGGTTGACCACGGCGCGGTGCTCGATCGCGACCCCCTTGGGGCGGCCCGTCGAGCCCGACGTGTAGATCACGTACGCGAGGTCGTCCGGCGTCGCGAGCGGCGCGGGGGGCGTGCCGGGCTCACCGGCGAACGCCAGGGGGTCCTCGATGAACAGCACCCGGGTTGTGCTCCCGCCGCTCCCGCCGTTCCCGCCGTTCTCGCCGCTCCCGCCGCTCCCGGCGTCCTCGGGAAGCCGTCCGCGCACGCGCTCCTCGGTGAGGAGCAGTTCCGCGCCCGAGTCGCGCAGCACGAAGGCGAGGCGCTCGGCGGGGTAGTCCGGGTCGAGGGGCAGGTAGGCGCCGCCCGCCCTCATCACGGCCAGCAGCGCGACCAGCGTCTCCAGCGAGCGGGTGGCGCACACGGCCACGACGGCGCCGGGCCGCACGCCCTCGCGCCGCAGCCGGTTGGCCAGCCGGTTGACGCTCGTCTCCAGTTCCGCGTACGTCAGGCTCCGCCCGCCGCACGTGGCCGCGACCGTCCCGGGCTCGCCCGCGACCAGGTCGTGGAGGGTGGCCTCCGGGCGCGGGGCGGCGGTGTCGTTCCACACGGTGAGGGCCAGCTCGCGTTCGGCCTCCGGGGGGAGGCCGAGCTCCGACAGCCGCGTGCCGGGGTCCTCGACGGCCCTGCGCAGCATGACCGCGACGTGCGCCGCCATCCGCTCGGCCGTGGCGTGGTCGAACAGGGCGGTGCTGTAGACGAGGGAGAGTTCGAGGTCGCCGTCCCGCCGCCCGAACTCCAGCGACAGGTCGAACTTCGCCGACCGCGCGTCGCCCAGGTCGACCGCCTCCGCGGTGACGCCGGGCAGGGTGAGGGCGGTGCCCTGATAGTCGTGCAGGACGAGCTGGGCCTGGAAGAGGGGCGTGCGGCTGAGGTCCCTGGGGACGTTCAGCTCGCTCACCAGCCGGTCGAAGGGCAGGACCGCGTTGGTGTACGCCTGCAGGGCCGCGCGGCGGACCCTGACGAGCAGTTCCCCGAAGGTCGGGTCGCCCGACAGGTCCCCGCGGATCACCAGCGTGTTGAGGAAGAGCCCGATGAGCGGCTCCAGCTCGTCCCTGTCCCGTCCGGCGATCGGCGTGCCGACGCAGATGTCCTCCTGGCCGGAGCGGCGCGACAGCAGGACCATGTACGCGGCGAGCAGCACCATGAACGGCGTGGTGCGGGTGCGCCGGGCGAGCCCGTCGACGGCGTCGGCCAGCTCGGCGGGGAGCAGGAGCAGGGCGCAGCCGCCCTCGGAGGTCCTGACCGGGGGACGCGGCCGGTCCGTCGGGAGCTCCAGCGCCGGCGGGTCGGCCAGCCTTCGCCGCCAGTGACCGAGTTGCCCGTCCGCCAGATCGTCCGGCCGCTCGCGCTGCCACAGCGCGAAGTCCGCGTACTGGATCGGCAGCGGCTCCCACGACGGCCGCTCACCGGCCAGGAACGCCGCGTACAGCGTGGCCAGCTCGCGCGCGAACACGCCGATCGACCAGCCGTCCACGGCGATGTGGTGGAACACGACGTAGATCGCGTGCTCCCGCTCGGACAGGCGCAACAGGCCTGCCCGGAGCGGCGGCTCGCCCGCCAGGTCGAACCGCCGCTCGATCTGCTCCCGGACGAGCCGCGCGGTCCGCGCCTCACGTTCCGCCTCGGGAAGATCCGACAGGTCCAGCAGTTTCAGGTACGGCCGGTCGCCGGTCGGGTGTGGCTCGTCGACGACCTGGACGGGAGCGCCGTCCCTGCTCGGAAAGCGGGTCCGCAGGATCTCGTGCCTCGCCACGATCTCGGCGAGCGCCAGCTCCAGGGCGTCCGGGTCGAGCGATCCCCGGAGCCGTTCGGCGATGAAGACGTTGTGGGCGCCGCCGCCTCCGGCCCCTTCCAGCCGGTCGAGGAACCACATGCGCTCCTGGCCGAACGAGAGCGGCAGCTCGCGGATGCCATCGGGCCGGGGTGTGATCCCGTCCCGCGCGTCCCCCCGCGCGAGCATGTCCATCCCTAGACCTCCCGCCGGAGAGGCGCGGGAACCGTTCTCATGACGGCCTCCCTACTGGCAGACCGCGAGCCCGAAAGGAGATCCCTCATAATCACGACAAAAGACTGTCAGATAAAAACATAAATCCGCAAGGAGTAGACATTAACGCCGGATATCGGTGCCGCCTTCGGAGAAGGCGCTGACTTCGCTCCGGACCGTCCGCGCCGCCGCCGGGCGTGCCGCTGACATCATGTTGCCTGACACTAGTTGCCGGTGCCCACGCCGTGAAGGCGGGGACGGGAGGTTGACCGCGCCGCCGCCGGGAGTGTCTGATCATTGTGGGCGAGCGGCCTCACGGGCGGGTCGCGCGGCTCGCGGAATCGCGCCGGATCCGGTCCGGGCGTTCGCCCACGACGTTCTCTCCCCCCGCTCGCCGTTCCGCCCGCGCCATTGCCGGCGTCCGGCCTCGGGAGGGATTTCCGATATTCGAAGGCGGGGGCTCTGTTGACCGGACCCGGCTGGTCTCCGGACGCGAGGACGGTGCGCGACGGGCCGCTCACCTGGGCCCAGCACGAGTGGATCCAGTGGATCCCCACGGACACGGACACCTCCTACGAGGACAACATCTGCGCCGCCCTGCCGGGGCGGAACCTGCCCGTCGGCCAGGTCGTCGCGGCGGTACGCGACGTCCTCGCCCGGCACGAGGGACTGCGGTCGCTGGTCCGCCGCGCGGGCCGCGAGGACAGCCTCCAGTACGTCCGCCCGGTCGACGACCGGCTGGACGACGTGATCCAGGTGGTGGAGGACGGGACGTCCTTCAGGCGGCGGTTCGACACCCCGTGGCGGCGCACCTGCTTCAGGATCGGCGAGCAGTGGCCCGTCAAGGTCGTCCTGGACGCGGCGGGTGGGCGCGTGCGCCGGATCGACCTCGTCGTCGACCACGTCGCGATCGACCCCTGGGGGATGCGGGTCCTCTGCGACGACCTGAGGTACGCCCTGCGCGCGCGTGCCGCGGGCCGCGAGCCGTTCGGTTCCGGCCCCGCCCCCGAGCAGCCGATCGACGTCGCCCTCTCCGAGATCTCCCCCGCCGGGCGGGCCTACCAGCGGCGGGCCCTGGGCTACTGGGAGCGGCGGCTGGGCGAGATCGGCAAGGCGCTCGACGGCCACGTGCCCTTCGCGCCCTCGCGAGCCCTTCTCGGGCGACCCGGCGATGCACTGCCCGGTGGGTCACAGGCCGGTGGGTCACAGGCCGGTGGGTCACAGGCCGGTGGGTCACAGGCCGGTGGGTCACAGGCCGGTGGGTCACGGCCCGGCGCGTCACGGCCCGGCACGTCACGGCCCGGCACGTCACGGCCCGGTGGGTCCGGTCAGGCGTCACGACCCGGTGGGTCCGGTCAGGGAGAGTTCCGCTCCTGCTGGCTGACGTCCCGCCGCGCGGGGTCGGCGGCCGGCGCCATAGCGCGGGCGACGGGCGTCTCCCCCTCCGCCGCCTTCCTCCTCGCCTTCGGCACCGCCGTCTGCGCGGTGGAACGGTCGTCGCGGGCCGGGATCTTCGCGATCTCGGCGAACCGCTTCTCCGCCGGGGCGGAACGGTCGGTGCGCAAGGCCACCATGACGATGCCCGTGCTCCTGCCCGCCGTGTCCACCGGCTCGCCGGGGGCCGCGTACCGCAGGGCGCTGGCGGACTGCGCCGCCCAGCAGCTGTCCGGCCACCGGTTCGCCAACGCCGACCCGTACGCCACGGAACGGATGTGCGAGGAGATACTCGGCGGCCTGTACAAGACCGGGGTGGCCTATCCCCGGTTCAGCTACATGGACGAGGGGGTCGCGGACGACCTCAACACGCTGTGGCCGCCGGGCGACGACGGGTTCCCCGGCGACGAGGACGACCGGGTCGTCACCTTCTCACCGCCCCGCCCGCTGGGCGCCCGCTACATGATGACCGTCCTGCACCGCCCCGCGGGCGCCGTGTTCAGCCTCCAGTGGAGCGACGCGACCGGCTGGGGGGAGACCGCGGAGGACATGCTCCTGTACGTCGAGGACCTGATGGTCTGGGCCGCGTCGGAGTGCGCGGGGAGCCCCCCTGTGCTCGGCGGCGCGGGACCGGCGACCTGACGCGAGACGGCCGCCGCCGACACGGCGGTGACACGACGAGACATCGGGAGGCCCTCACTTGGACGCCCAACACGATGATCGGGGTCGCGGAGGACCGGCGGTCTCCGGCGGCGCCGCCGTCCCGCGGGACCGGCACCTCGACTGGGACGGCTGCCACAACGTCCGCGACCTGGGCGGCATGCGCACCGCCGACGGACGCGAGACGCGCTGGGGCGCCCTCATCCGTTCCGACGCCCCCGAGCGCCTCAGCCCCGCCGGATGGCGGGCGCTCGCGGACCACGGCGTCCGCACGGTCGTCGACCTGCGCAACGACGGCGACTGGCGGGGCGAGACGGTGCGCCGTCCCACCGGCCTGACCACCGTGCGCGTGCCGCTGGACGACCGGGGCGACACCGAGTTCTGGTCCGGGCTCGCCGGCCTGTACGGCACTCCCCTGTACTACCGGCCCTTCCTGGAGCGGAAGGCGGAGCGGTGCGTCGCCGCCATCTCGGCGATCGCCCGCGCCGAGCCCGGCGGGGTCGTCGTGCACTGCATGGCGGGCCGCGACCGCACCGGGCTCGTCACCCTGCTGATGCTCGCCCTCGTGGGCGTGCCGGCCGCCGACATCGCCGCCGACTACGAGCTGAGCGCGGAACGGCTGCGGCCCCTCTTCGTCAAGCTCGGCGAGGCCGACGAGAGTCCCAGGATCCAGGCGGCTCTCGCCCGCGCGAACACCACGGCCCGCGAGGTCGTCACGGCCACGGTGGAGTCGCTCGACGTCGAGTCCTACCTGCGCGGGGCCGGGCTCGGCGACGACGACCTGGCCGCCGCCCGCGCCAGGCTCGTCGGCCCCGCCACCTGAGCGGCGCCGGCGTACACCTCCGTCAGCCTGCCGACCGCCTGGTCCCAGCCGAACCGGGACGCGTGGGCGAGCGCGCCGGCGCCGAGCGCCCGCAGCAGCCGGGGCGCGGCTACGAGGTCACCGAGCACCCGGGCGTACGCGGCCGGGTCGTGCCCGTCCACGAGCACGCCGGAGATCCCGTCCCGCACCGCGGTGCGCAGGCCGCCGACGGCCGCGGCGACCACGGGGGTGCCGCACGCCTGGGCCTCGACGGCCACCAGGCCGAACGTCTCGGCGTGGGAGGGCACCACGACGGCGGTCGCCGCCCGGTACCAGTCGGCGAGACGGCGCTGCGGGCAGGGCGGCTCCAGCCGTACCTGGCCGGTGATGCCGAGGGTGGCGGCGAGCTTGCCCAGGTGGTCGGGGCGGCCCCAGCCGGTTCCGCTGGGGCCGCCCACGACCGCCACGACGAGGCGCCCGGCGAGGCCGGGGTCGCGCCGGATCATCCCGGCCGCTGCGTGCAGCAGGACGTCCGGCGCCTTGAGCGGCTGTACCCTCCCGGCGAACAGCAGCACGACGGCGTCCGGGGGAAGGCCGAGCGCGCGCCGGGCCTCGGCCCGCGAGCCGGGGCGGAACAGGGACAGGTCGACGCCGGGATTGACGGTCCGCACCCTGGCCGGGTCGGCCCCGTACAGCGTGACCAGCTGGTCGGCCTCCTGCACGGTGTTGGCGACGAGCCGGTCGGCGGCGGCCACCACCTCCGTCTCCCCCGCGATGCGCCCGGCGGGCTCGGGCTCGTCGCCCGCCGCGAGCGACGCGTTCTTGACCGCGCCGAGCGAGTGCATGGACTGCACGAGGGGAACGCCCCAGCGCGCCTTGGCGACGGCCCCCACCCGTCCGGCCAGCCAGTGGTGGGCGTGCACGAGGTCGTACCCGCCGCCCGGCCCCCGGGCGGCCCTCGCGCGCAACATCTCGGCGGTGAACGGGCCGAGGGTGTCCGGCAGGTCGTTCTTGTCGAGTTCCCTGGGCGGTCCCGCGGCCAGGTGCCTGACCAGCACGCCGGGGAAGAGCTCGGCCAGCGGCGGCGCGCCGGGTTCGGCGGCGCGCGTGAAGATGTCCACCTCGACGCCCAGCGCCGCCATCCGCCGGGCGACCTCGACGATGTAGACGTTGAGTCCCCCCGCGTCGCCCCCGCCCGGCTGGGCGAACGGGGAAGTAAGGACGCTGACGGTCGCGATCCTCCGGGGAAGGGGAAGGCGTCGCGGCACGGGCATTCACCTCCGCTTGAGCATTCGCCCGGGACGCGTCGTTCTCCGCTCCCGCGGCCGGGAATCTCCGGTGACCGGAACCCGGCACCGGTTCCGGGTTCCCGGGCGGCGCGGCGCGAGCCGTCCCGCCTCCCGGGCGACCGCGCCGTCAAGGGTCTCGGCGGAGGCGTGGAGACGTCCGGCGAGGTACGGCTGCCGCACGCGGCGCCCCCGCCGTTCTCCCGGGACGGAATCCTGAAAGTCGTGCCCGGCCGCCGTGGGATCACGGGGGCCGGGAGTGGTCGTCGCGATCCGGCGGGACACGCCGATCGCGAGCTGTGAATGATCAGACACTCTCGCCCGCGGCGTCGTCAACCTGTTGGCGGGGGCGTCACGGCGCAGGACGCTGGCAACAATTGGCCATCCCGATGGTGCCGGCGCTCTGGCGTGCGATTACGTACGCGGCCCCCGGGAGAGGACCGGCGGCGGCCGCCGCGGCCCGCCGTCCCCCGGCGGCAATCAAGAAAGCGATTCATACAGTTCTTCACAACTATCTAGCAATGTTGTGCAATTTTCTGGCACACTCTGGCAAGAATAGCCGCAAGGGGGATAAGGCTTGTGGGTGGACTATCCGACCAACTACGTGCCCTGGACGAGGACACCGCCTCCGTCTACTTCAGGGCGCTTCACAGGGGCCATATCGGTACGGCCCGCGAAGTCGCCGAAGAGCTCGGCCTCGACCCCCGCACCGTCGAGGACGCGATAGAACGGCTGACCCGCCTGCACCTGCTCCGGCCGGAGCCGGGACATCTGACCAACCTCGTGCCGGTGAACCCGGAGATCGCCGCCGCGTCGCTGATATCGCCGATGGAGACGGAGATCCACCACCGGCGCGACCTCATCACCGGCATCCGTACGCGGATGCACTCCCTGATGCACGGATACGACGAGGTGCAGCGCACCAGGAAACCGGCGAACCCTGTGGAGGCGCTGCCCGACGGCGCGGCCGTGCGCGGGTCGCTGCACCTGGCGGCGGAGGCGTGCGAGCGCGAGATGCTGGGCGTCGAGCCGAACGCGCCCTCCTGGGCCGACCTCGACGACACGCTGACGCGCAACCTCGCCATGCTGGAGCGGGGGGTACGGATGCGGATGCTCTACCAGCACAGCGCCCGCGCCGACCTGCCCACCAGGGGACACATCAAGAAGCTCGTCGCGGCCGGTGCCAGCGTGCGCACCACGCCCCAGCTGCCGAGCCATCTCGTGATCTTCGATGGGGAGATCGCCTTCATGTCCCGGCCGGGCGAGGCGGGTGCGGCGCCGGGGGCGGTCGCCGCACGCGACCTGTCCGTCGTCGGGTTCCTGTCGGAGGTCTTCGAGCACCTGTGGAACTCCGCGACCCCCTACTCCGCCTCCGACCTGGGCTACCAGGGCGCGACGGACGAGATACAGCACGCCATCGTCACCTTGCTGGCCCAGGGTTTCACCGACGAGGCCGTCGCCCGCAGGCTGGGGATGTCCGTGCGCACCTGCCGCCGCCACATCGGCGCGCTGCTGCAGAACCTGAGCGCGGTGAGCCGGTTCCAGGCCGGGATCCGGGCCGCCGCCAGCGGGTACGTCGACGCGCGGTGACCCCCGCCGGAGGCCCGGTGGCGGGAACCCGGCGGAGCGGTCACCACCGAAACAGAGAGGGCGGAGCGGAGCCATGCCGTACGACCGTCGCATTCTCCTCGTCCACGCCCATCCCGACGACGAGTCCATCGGGACAGGCGCCACGATCGCGAGGTACGTCGCCGAGGGCGCGCGCGTCTGCCTGGTGACGTGCACCCTGGGCGAGGAGGGTGACGTGGTCCCTCCCGAGCTGGGCCACCTCGCCGCCGGGCGGGAGGACCGGCTGGGCCCGTACCGCGAGGGCGAGCTGGCGGTGGCGTGCGCGGCCCTCGGCGTGGACGACCACCGCTTCCTCGGCGGGCCGGGGCGCTGGCGCGACTCCGGCATGATGGGCTCGCCGTCCAACGACCACCCGGACTGCTTCTTCCGCGCCGACCTCGACGAGGCCGCCGCGGAGCTGGTCCGGATCATCAGGGAGGTCAGGGCCCAGGTCGTCGTCACCTACGACGACAACGGCTACTACGGCCATCCCGACCACATCCAGGCCCACCGGGTGGCCTGGCGGGCGTTCGAGAAGGCCTCCGACCCGTCCTTCGGCGAGGGCGAGCCGTGGCGGCCCTCCCGGTTCTACGTCACCGCCATGCCGCTGGAAGAGCTGGAGCGCGCGGTGGGCACCGGGCCGTTCAAGCGGGTCGGCTCCGTCGAGGAGTTCGGCTTCGGCGTCCCCGGCGAGCAGGTGACGACGCGGGTCGACGCGAGGGCGCATCTGGGTGCCAAGATCACCGCACTGCGCGCGCACCGCACCCAGCTGAACATGGACGGCTCCTTCTTCGCGCTCTCCGACCACGTGGGACAGCCCGCCCTGGGCATGGAGTACTACACGCTGCTGGCGGGAGAGCCGGGCCCGCCCGGCGAGGACGGCCGCGAGACCGGCCTCTTCGGCTGACCCGCCCGGCCCGTGCCGCCGCCGCCCGCACCCGGTCCCCGTTCCGCGCCGCCGGCGGCCACGTCCGGCCCGGGACGATCGTCAGGCCGTCTCCGGGGCGTGACGACCGGCCGCGCCGGCGCGGCGCGGGCGGTCAGATCTCCTCCTTGAGCCCGGCCGCCGGGTCGAGCTGGCGCGGCTGCATCGCCGTCCTCGGGTGGTGCAGGTCGAAGGCCGGTCGCTCCGAGCGGATGGTCGGGAGCGAGGTGAAGTTGTGCCGGGGCGGCGGGCAGGAGGTGGCCCACTCCAGCGAGTTGCCGTACCCCCACGGGTCGTCCACCGTCACGCGCGGGGCGTGGCGGGCGGTGTGCCAGAGGTTGTAGATGAACGGCAGCGTGGAGGCACCCAGCAGGAACGCGCCGGCCGAGGAGATCAGGTTGAGGCCGGTGAACCCGTCGATCGCGCTGTAGTCGGCGTAGCGGCGCGGCATGCCCTGCGCACCCAGCAGGTGCTGGACGAAGAAGGTGGTGTGGAAGCCGATGAACAGCGTCCAGAAGTGCCACTTGCCCAGCCTCTCGTTCAGCATCTTGCCGGTCATCTTCGGCCACCAGAAGTAGAAGCCCGCGAACATCGCGAACACCACGGTGCCGAAGACCACGTAGTGGAAGTGCGCGACCACGAAGTACGAGTCGGTCACGTGGAAGTCCAGCGGCGGGGAGGCGAGGATGACGCCGGTCAGCCCGCCGAGCAGGAAGGTGACCAGGAACCCGATCGCGAACAGCATCGGTGTGGCGAGCACTATGTGCCCGCGCCACATGGTGCCGGTCCAGTTGAAGAACTTCACCCCGGTCGGGATCGCGATCAGGAAGGACATGAAGGAGAAGAACGGCAGCAACACCTGGCCGGTGGCGAACATGTGGTGCGCCCACACCGTCATCGACAGGCCCGCGATGGCGATGGTCGCGCCGACCAGGCCGATGTAGCCGAAGATCGGCTTGCGGCTGAAGACCGGGATGACCTCGGTGATGATGCCGAAGAACGGCAGCGCGATGACGTAGACCTCCGGATGGCCGAAGAACCAGAACAGGTGCTGCCAGAGCAGGGCGCCGCCGGTCTGCGGGTCATAGATGTGGGCGCCGAACCGGCGGTCGGCCAGCAGGGCGAGCAGCGCGGCGGCCAGCACCGGGAAGGCCATCAGCACCAGGACGCCGGTCAGCAGCGTGTTCCAGGTGAAGATCGGCATGCGGAACATCGTCATCCCCGGAGCCCGCATGCAGATGATCGTGGTGATGAAGTTGACCGAGCCGAGGATCGTGCCGAGCCCGGACATCGTCAGGCCCACGATCCACAGGTCGCCGCCGAGTTGCGGGGAGTGCGTCGCGCGGGAGAGCGGCGGGTATCCCGTCCAGCCGAAGTCGGCGGCGCCCCCGTCGGTGAGGAAACCGAAGCTCGCGATGATGCCGCCGAACAGGAAGAGCCAGAAGCTCACCATGTTGAGCCGGGGGAAGGCCACGTCGGGCGCGCCGATCTGCAGCGGCATGACCACGTTGGCGAACCCGGCGAACAGCGGGGTGGCGAACAGCAGCAGCATGAGGGTGCCGTGCATGGTGAACATCTGGTTGTACTGCTCCTGGCTCACCACCTGCAGCCCCGGATGGGCGAGCTCCCCCCGGATGACCATGGCCATCAGCCCGGCGAACAGGAAGAAGACGAAGGACGTTATCAGGTACATGTAGCCGATGACCTTGTGGTCCGTGCTCGTGAGCCAGCGTACGACGATCGAGCCCGGCGCCTTCCCGCGCGGTGCCAGCGGTGAGGTCAGCGGCTCCTCGCGCGACTGTTCGAAGGTCGTCACGACCCACCCCCCTCGAACCGGCGCGGCATCCGATTCCCACCGCCTTCCCCCCGCCATCCCCAGGGAAAGCGGCTCCCACTCGCCCGCGCCGCCATCTTGCCCGCGCGATGACCTGGCGATTAATCCTTCTTGTCTGCCTTCTGGTGACCCTCGCCCCACCGGCCGGCATCCACGGGACCGGCCCGTGCCGTACGCGCCGTCCGGGCAACATGGGACGGCCCGTCGCGCTTGACCCGGGGGCAGACAGGGCACGCCGCTGGAAACGGAGTACGGAAAGGAGCGACGTCATGGTCCAGCGACAACGAGTCGTCGTGATCGGAGGAGGGTTCGCGGGTTTCACCGTGGTCCGCACCCTTTCCCGGATCGCGAAGGGCGCGGTCGAGATCGTCCTGATCAACCCGACCGACTACTTCCTCTACCTGCCGCTGCTGCCGGAGGTCGCGGCGGGCATCCTCGATCCGCGCAAGGTGGCGGTCCCGCTGGCGGGCGACCATCCCGGGGTACGGCACCTGCTCGCCACGGTGGACACCGTCGACGTCGAGACGCGCAGCGTGAAGTGCACCGACGCCGAGGGCAACCATCGCGAGCTGGGCTACGACCGCCTGGTGATCGCGGTCGGCAGCGTCAACAAGCTGCTGCCCGTACCCGGCGTCGCCGAGTACGCCCACGGCTTCCGCAGCATCGCCGAGGCCCTCTACCTGCGCGATCACCTGATCCGCCAGGTGGAGCTCGCCGACGCGTCCGACGACCCTGAGGAGCGCAGGGCCAGGTGCACGTTCGTGGTCGTGGGGGCCGGTTACACCGGGACCGAGGTGGCGGCGCAGGGCCAGCTGTTCACCCGCGACATCCGCGGCCGGCGGCCGAGGCTGCGCGACCAGCCGGTGCGCTGGATCCTCGCCGACATCGCCCCGCGCATCCTTCCCGAGCTGGACGAGCGCCTGTCCCGGACCGCGCACCGGACGCTGTCCGAGCGAGGCATGGAGATCCGCACCGGTACGAGCGTGGCCGAGGCGACGGCGGAGGGGGTCAAGCTCTCCGACGGGGAGTTCGTGGCGACCAGGTCCCTGATCTGGTGCGTCGGGGTGCGCCCCGACCCGATGGTGGAGTCCCTGGGGCTGACGACCGAGAAGGGGCGCCTGCTCGTCGACGAGTACCTGAGGGTGCCCGGCCACCCGGAGATCTTCGCCTGCGGCGACGCGGCCGCGGTCCCCGACCTCACCCGGCCGGGTGAGTACACGGCGATGACAGCCCAGCACGCCGGCCGCCAGGGCAAGCGCGCCGCCCGCAACATCGCCGCCTCCTACGGTCACGGAGAGCTCCAGCCGTACAAGCACCACGACCTGGGATTCGTCGTCGACCTCGGCGGGACCGGCGCCGCCGCGAACCCGCTGGGCGTGCCGCTGTCGGGCATAGTGGCCAAGACGGTCGCCCGGGGCTACCACCTGCTCTCCATCCCGCGCAACCGGGCGCGCATCGCGGGAAGCTGGCTGCTGGACCTCGTGACACCCCGCCAGACCGTCCAGCTGGACCTGATCCGCGGCCCGGAGATCCCGCTCAACCACGCCACCCCCGAGCACCCCCACGGCCAGGGCGGGGATCCGCCGGAGACGGACGCCTCGCGGAAGGCGGAGGTGGCGTCAAAGGCGGGTGTCTCCTCCAAGGCGGGCGATTCGTAGAACACGGCGACTCGTAAAGGACCGCGACTCGCAAGGACCGCGACTCGCAAGGACCGCGACTCGCAAGGACCGCGACTCGTAAAGGACGGCGAGATTTTCGGCTCCTTTGGCGATGCTTCCGGGGAGCCGGGTAAGGGGCGGGGTATGGCAGAGATCGGTTACACGATGATGTGCGAGCAGACGCCCGCCAGGCAGCTGGTCAAGGACGTCACCACCGCCGAGCAGGTCGGCTTCGACTACGCGGTCATCTCCGACCACTACTTCCCGTGGCTGGAGGAGATGGGCCACTCCCCGTACGCCTGGTCGGTGCTCGGCGCGGCGGCGCAGGCCACCCGGAACCTGCCCCTGATGACGTACGTGACCTGCCCGATCATGCGCTACCACCCCGCGGTGGTGGCGCAGAAGGCGGCGACCATGGGCGTGCTGAGCGAGGGCCGCTTCACGCTGGGACTGGGCGCGGGGGAGAACCTCAACGAGCACGTGACAGGTCAGGGCTGGCCTTCGGCCGACACCCGGCACGGGATGTTCCGCGAGGCCCTGCAGATCATCAGGGAGCTGTTCGAGGGCGGGTACGTCACCTACCGCGGCGAGTTCTTCGACGTCGACTCGGCCAAGCTGTTCGACCTGCCCGACCGGCCCGTCCCGCTGGCGATCGCCGCCTCCGGCGGCCAGTCGGGGAGGATCGCCGCCGAGCACGGCGACGCGCTGGTCGCCGTCGACCCCGACGCGGACCTGGTACGCCTGTTCTCCGGGGAGGGCGGCGCGGGCAAGCCCGTCTACGGCCAGCTCGCCATCTGCTACGACCCCGACGCGGAGGCCGCCAGGGAGCGGGCGCACCGGCTGTGGCGCTGGTCGGTGTCGGGGTGGAAGGTCATGGCCGAGCTTCCCGGGCCCGTCAACTTCGCCGCCGCCGCCGAGACCGTGCGGCCCGAGGACGTCGCGGCGAAGGTGCCGTGCGGCTCCGACGTGGACGCCGTGGTGGAGGCGGTACGCGCCTACACCGACGCCGGTTTCACCCACGTCGCCCTGGTCCAGATCGGCCACGAGCACCAGGACGCGTTCTTCGACTGGTCGGAGAAGGAGCTGCTCCCCGCCCTGAGCGACCTCTAGCCGCCGCCCCCGCCCGGGGGATCCGCCGCGGCGGCGGTTCCCCCGGGCCTACGGGGGAAGGCTCACCGGGGTGGATGGCGTGTGGGATCTGGTGGTCGTCGGCGGCGGGCCCGCGGGGGCGGCCGCGGCCCTGCGTGCGAGACAGCTCAGGCCCGAGGCGCGGGTCCTGCTGCTCGACAGGGCCGACTTCCCGCGCGACAAGGCCTGCGGCGACGGCATCGCCGCCCACGGGCGCGACGAGCTCGCCCTGCTGGGCGTCCCCGACCTCATCGCCGACTACCGGCCGACGCAGCGCCTGGCGGTGGTCTCCCCCGGTGGCGCGCGCGTCTCGGCCACCTCCGCCCGGCCCAACCACGTCGTCCCCCGCAGGGTCTTCGACGCCCGCCTCGTCGACGCCGCCCGCGCCCGGGGCGTCGAGGTCCGCCGCCACCAGGTCCGCGCGCTCGCCGCCCTCGGCGATCACGTGGTTCTCGACGGCGTCTTCACCGCCCGCGCCGTCGTCGCCGCGGACGGGGCCAACTCGACCGTGCGGCGTCTCATCGGCGTCTCCCCCTCCCCCGAGAGGCACACCGCGATCGCCGTGCGCGGCTACGCCGACGTGCCCGCCGACGACGACGTCCAGTCCATCTTCATGCAGCGGGACGGGTGGCCCGCGTACGCGTGGTCGTTCCCGATCGGTGACGGCACCGCCAACGTCGGCTACGGCATGCTGCTGCCCCGGCTGCACGCCACCGGGCTGCCGGGCCGCCAGGTGCTGCACGGACGGCTCGCCGAGCTGCTTCCCCACGTGAGCGCCCGTGACCTGCGCGCCCACCACCTGCCCCTGTCCCCCGGCCGCCCGAGGCCGGGTTCCGGGCGGGTGATGCTCGCCGGCGACGCCGCCGGCCTCATCAACCCGCTCACGGGCGAGGGCATCTTCTACGCGCTGGTCTCCGGCCGGCTCGCCGGGGAGGCCGCCGTCCAGGCGGCGGGCGACCCGCTGCCCGCGTACCGGCGCGGGCTGGGGAAGGCCCTCGGGCGGCATCTGCGCACCACCGACGTGCTCGCCCTCGCCTCCCAGTCCCCCGGCTTCATCGACGCCGCGATCGACACCGCCGCCCGCCGCAAGGAGGTGTTCGACCTGCTGGTCGACGTGGGGCTCGGCGCGGGCACGGTGCCGATGCCGCTGGCGCTGGCCGTGGTCCGCCGCTGGCTCTTGAACACCGTCCGGCGACGTTGAGCAGACGTTGAACACGGGCCCGGCGGGCGCGACCGCGACGCCCGCCGGCACCGGGCACGATGCCCGGCCGGCGGCGAGCGAGGCGTTCCACCACGCCGGGCAGGCGCCGGGAGGCTAGTCCCGGCCGGAGACGACGCGGAGCAGGTGGGCGGTCTCGGCGGCCATGGCCTCCCTCGCGGCCTTCAGGCGTGGCCGGGGGTCGGCGCCTGAGGAGCCGCCGGCGAAGGAGTCGCGGAGCGCCCCGGTGAACGCGACGTTCAGCGCGGTTCCGATGTTGATCTTCTTGAGCCCGGCGGCGACGGCCCGGCGAAGCTCGTCGTCGGGCACGCCGGAGGAGCCGTGCAGGACCAGCGGGACGGCGGCCGGGAGCGCCGAGCGCAGCGCCGCGATCAGGTCGTGGTCGAGCCTGGCGCTGCGCGAGGTCATGGCGTGGGAGCTGCCCACCGCCACCGCGAGGGCGTCGACGCCGGTCGCGGCGACGAACGCGGCGGCCTCGGCGGGATCGGTGCGCGCGCCGGGAGCGTGCGCCCCGTCCTTCCCGCCCACCTCGCCCAGCTCGGCCTCCAGCCACAGCCCGTTCTCGTGCGCCCAGCGCGCAGCGGCCTCCGTCCGGGCGAGGTTGGTCTCGTACGGGTCCCGCGACGCGTCGTACATGACCGAGCCGAACCCCGCCTCGGCGGCCTCGCGCAGGAGCGCGTCGTCGGTGACGTGGTCGAGGTGGAGGGCGACCGGCACCGGGGCGGCCTCCGCGAGGGCGCGCGCCGCGGCGGCGAGGGGGTGCGGGCGGCCGAGGCGGAACCGCACGGCGTTCTCGCTGATCTGCAGGATCACCGCAAGCCCTTCCCGCCCGGCGGCGACCACGACGGCCTCGGCGTGCTCCAGGGTGATGATGTTGAAGGCGCACGCCCCGCCGGGGGCGGAGGCGACGATCGAGGCTGTCGTGGCGAGTGGCATCACGTCTCCTGGGACAGGGCGAGGTAGGCGGCGGGGTCGACGGTTCCGGCGACGGGGGACAGTACGGCGGCGGCGGACAGCGCGACCGCGTCGGCGAGGACGGCGGGCCAGTCGATCGGGCCGGGGCGGAGCAGCGCCCTGGCCAGGGCGGCCGCAGCGGCGTCCCCGGCGCGGCGGTGGACGGCGGTGACGCGGTGCGTGGCGTTCGGCACCAGCGCCTCCACCTCGTAGGTGACGTCCAGCGCGGCGTTGAGGGTGACGGTGACGATCTCGCCCATGACTACTGGAGGATCACCGAGCGGGTCAGGTTGCGAGGGTTGTCCGGGTCGAGGCCGCGCGACCGGGCCAGCTCCACCGCGAGCCGCTGGGCCCGGATCAGGTCGGCCAGCGGGTCGAGGGCGGTGGCCGTGGTCAGGGCGCCGGTGCGGGCGACGTCGTCGAGCAGGTCCTCCTGGCCGCCGAAGAACCACACCAGGCTGTTCTCGTCGGCGATGCTGATCGGCCCGTGCCGGTACTCCATCGCGGGGTACGCCTCCGACCAGGCCAGCGCGGCCTCCCTGAGCTTCAGCGCCGCCTCCTGGGCCAGGCCGTTGGTCCAGCCGCTGCCCAGGAACGTGAACTGCCGCCGCGAGAGCGCCCCCTCGGGGAGCGGCGTGGCGAGCGCGGTCTCGGCCTGGGCCGCCAGGTCGGCGGGGGCCTCCCCGAGGTGCGCGCGGAGCAGTGCGAGCCCGCTGGTGGCGAACCGGGTCTGCACCACGGACCGCTCGTCGGCGAACTCCAGCGCGATCACCGTCCCGGCCAGGCCGGTCACCGGGGTCGTGGGGTCTGCGGTGACGGCTACCGTCGGGACGTCGCCGGCCGCGCCGAGGGCGTGCAGCACCTCCGTCGTGGTCCCGGATCTGGTGATCGCCACCAGCCGGTCGTAGCGGCGCGCGGGCAGCTCGGAGGCGGGGAACGCGTCGGTCTCCCCCTGCCCCGACCGCTCGCGCAGGACCGCGTAGGCCTGTGCCATGTAGTACGAGGTGCCGCAGCCGATCACGGCGACGCGCTCACCCGCCTCCGGCAGGCCCGCCGGGTTCGCCGCGCCGAGATCCAGCGCCTGCCGCCAGCACGCGGGCTGGCTGGCGATCTCCCGCAGGACGTACGTCACGTGCGCCTCCCTCGTCGATGCCTATTTATGCTTGCAAAATGCCATATTTGAGCATGTATGAGCAAGAGTAATTGTTTCAACGCTCGATACGCTTCGCGGAGCGCCACAGGCGGAAACAGGCAGGGACAGGCAGGGACAGACGGGAACGGGCGGGACGGCGGGAACGGCCGGCGACGGCCGCGACCTCGCCGGAACGGCCAGGGGCTCGCTGGACGGCCCGCGACGACCGAGAACGGCCAGAGGCGTGCGGGGGACGCACGGGGACGGCGAGGAGGAAGCTCTCATGACGAGCCACGACCGGTGGAACGCGCTGCTCGCGATCCTGGCGAGGGACGGCAAGGTCGAGGTGGACGCCGTGGCCGGTGAGCTGGGGGTGTCGGCGGCCACCGTCCGCCGCGACCTCGACCACCTCGACCGCCAGCAGATGCTGACCAGGACCCGCGGCGGCGCGGTCGTCAACGCGATCTCCTACGACCTGCCGCTGCAGTACAAGGCGGCGCGGCACGCGCCGGAGAAGCACCGGATCGCCACGGCCGCGGCGGCGCTGGTGTCGGCGGGCACCGTCGTCGGGCTGAACGGCGGCACCACGACCACAGAGGTCGCCCGCTCCCTGGCGACGAGCGCCGACCTGCACCTGCGGGGCGGCGAGCCGAGCCTCACCCTGGTCACCAACGCGCTCAACATCGCCAACGAGCTCGTCGTGCGCAGGCACGTCAAGCTGGTGGTCGTCGGGGGCGTGGCCATGCCCGCGTCGTACGAGCTGATCGGGCCGCTCGCGGACGGCGTGCTGCGGGAGGTCTCGCTCGACATCGCGATCCTCGGCGTGGACGCGCTCGACCCCGAGCTGGGCGCCTTCGCCCACCACGAGGGCGAGGCCGGGATCAACCGGCTGATGGCCTCCCGCGCCCAGCGGGTGGTCGTCGTGGCCGACTCCTCCAAGCTCGGCATGCGGGCGTTCGCCAGGATCTGCCCCTGCGACGACATCGACGTCCTCGTCACCGACGGCGACGCCCCCGCCGTGACGGTCCGGCGCTTCGAGGACGCCGGGATCGAGGTCGTCCAGGCCTGAGGAGTTCGGGGACCAGGTCGCCGTGGGCGCGGACCGGGTCGTCGCAGAGCTCCCAGATCTGCTCGACGGTCGGGAGGAGGCGTTGGGGTCGGCCGTCACCGCGTGCCGCACTTGCTCGGGGCGGCCCTCTCCGGCGGCCCTGACGGTGCCGATGCCGAGGTAGGCGTTCACCGGGATGCGCAGCCGCTTCACCTCGGCCGGGTCGCGCAGGTACCACGGCACGTACTCGGAGGAGTGCTCGCCGGCCTCGGTCGGGTGATAGCCGAGCCGCCGGTACATGTCGACGCGCACCCGGCGCAGCAGCCTCGGGTCGCGGACGCCGGAGTGACAAGGTCCATGACCGTACGACTCATGTCAGCACGCGAGGTTCGTCCCCTCCTCTCGTTTCGTCACAGAGTTGCGCGCTCGTGCGCGAAAATCAACCATTCCAATCATTAAAAATCGGTCACATGGCCCTCGACACCCGAAACAGTCACCCAACCTCCTCAGCCCCTCGGTCGCCGCTCTCGGATGACGGCGGCGACACGACCGGCTCCCCACCGGTGGAGGCGATGCGGACGGCGAGCGCCGGCACGTCGACCGGCTTCGTCGTGTCGACGCGGTGGACGACTCCCAGCCCGAGCGGCTCGGCGACCCGCTCCCAGAATCGCCACTCCTCATCGGAAGAGCCGCTGCTCCCGGCGTGTACGGCGTGCCGGCCGGCGGCCCGCGCTGCGAAGCGGGCACGGGCGACCTCCACCGGCACGTCGCACCAGACCTCGTGCACCACGGTCACCTCCGCGCGCCGGAGCCCCTCCGCGACGACGGGACGCAGATGTGCCAGCCACGGGCTCTCCAGAACGGCCCTGCCACGCGCGTCGGCCAGCAACGTCCACAAGGTCTCGGAGGCGGCGCGGCCGAGAATCCTGCTCCACTCCCCCTGCGCGCAGTCTCGCGGACGCACCGCGCCCATGGTCTCGGCCAGCGACTCCTTCACGGAGTCCTTGCTGAACAGCGGAAGCCTCAACTCGTCGGCCAACGCCCGTGCGAGCGTCGTCTTACCGGCTCCCGGCAGCCCGTTGACCAGCACAGCGACCATGATCCGACCCTAGCCCCCGCAGGCGTTCCACCATCGGCTCACCGGCAAGGAATCCACGCCGGAAACGGACCGCGAACAGCCGGCGCGCCGTTCCGGGTACACGACCCGCGGACGTTCCGGGTACACGACCCGCGGACGTTCCGGGTACACGACCCGCGGCCGTTCCAGGTGCACGGCCCGCGGACGGGCGGCAGGTCACGGCCGGACGGCCAGCACCCGGAAGCTGACCCCGCGCGTCATCCGGGACACCGACTCGATCCGGAAACCGGCCTGCTCCAGGAACGGCCGGGGATCGCGGGTGAGGTAGTCGGCTGCGAACCGCACGAACACCGGTTCCACCAGCCGCATCCCGGCCCGGACGATCGGGTTGCTCGACGGCCCGTGCTCGGCCAGCACGAACCGCCCACCCGGCTTGAGCACGCGGTAGGCCTCGCGCGCCGCGGCCACCGGATCCGGGATGGTGCACATCGTGAACGTGGACAGCACCGTGTCCGCGAGGCCGTCCGGCAGCTCCAGGCGCTGCACGTCGCCCTGTCTGAGCTCCACCCGCTCACCGAGACCGTCCCGCGCCACCCGCCGCCGCGCCAGTTCCAGCATGCGCTCGGACAGCTCGATCCCGACCACCTCGACGTCGGCACCGTACAGCGGCAGGTTGAGCCCGGTGCCGACGGCGATCTCCACGGTGCGGCCGCGCGCCTGCCCGACGGCCCACTCCCGGCTCCCCGGGAACAGGCGCCGCTCCCAGACCCGCATCTGGTCGTCGTACCGGTCCGCCATCCGGTCGAACACCCGCCGCACGTCGGCATCGGTGGTAGCACGCATCGAGCAACCTTTCCGGAACGAGAACTCCGCACGATCGTTCACCGCCGCGAGACGGCGAAAGATCGCCCTTACCGAGACGATGACCGCACCACCGTCGTCCTGCCGAGCCCCCGCCCGCCCATCGTCACGTTCTGCCCGATCGGCCGAATGCCCGGTCTCCCGGTAACGAACCGGCCCCCGGCACCGTTCCGACGGCCCCGGCACCCACCGGCCCGGCCTGTCGAGCGTCGGCATACAACGGCCGAAAACGGGATGGACAGGGAGGGCGCAGCGCGTATCCTTCTCCCGTGCCACTGCGGTTCGAGACACGCGCGTCCGACTCATCGTGGATCGACACCGTGTGGACCTCCACGAGCGAGCAGGTCACGGAGATGACCTCCGTCGCGACGGCGTGCTGGGGCCTGGTTCTGGCAGCGTGAGGGCACGGCGTACGCGAGCGTTTCCGGCCCCGAGACCAGGACCGGCACCGCACCGGTGCCGGAGGGCGCGACCTTCGTCGGTATCGAGTTCGCCGTGGGCACGTCGCTCCGGGCCGTGCCCACGCCGGCCCTGGTAGACGGGGGCGCCGAACTCCCCGGCACCACGCGCGGGACCTTCCGGCTGGACGGCGTCCGCTGGGAGACGCCCGGCCCCGACGACGCCGAGGCCCTGGTCGACCGTCTCGTCCGCTCCGGAGCCGTGATCCGTGACCCGCTCGTCACCGAGGTGCGCCGAGGTCACCGCCCGGCGGTCTCGGAACGCACCGTCGAACGCCGGTTCCGTGCGGCGACCGGGCTCACCCAGGGCGCCGTACGGCAGATCGAACGCGCTCGCGAGGGTTCGGCACTCCTGGCCGCCGGCGCCCCGATCGCCGATGTCGTCTCCGGGCTCGACTACTTCGACGAGCCGCACCTGGCCCGCGCGCTGCGCCGGTACGTCGGCCGTACGGCGCGACAACTCCGCGAGGGCACCGGCGGTGTGATCGCCCTGAGCCTGGATCAGCTGACGACGTCGTAGATCAGCTTCACGATGCCGTTCGGGTAGGCCGCGGACTCCCGGAGGGTCAGCGTCTGCTTGGCCCTGTCCTCCTTGCTGAACAGGCTCTTCCCGGCGCCGAGCAGCACGGGGAAGACGAGCAGGTTGTACCGGTCGATCAGTCCCGCGTCCGACAGGCGCCGGGCGAGCTCCGCACTCCCATGGATGAAGATCGCACCGCCCTCACTCTTCTTGAGCGCGGCGATGTCATCGGCCGAGCGCAGGATCGTCGTCCGGCCCCATCCCTCGACGAGGGCGTCGTCGGACAGCGTGGTCGAGACCACGTACTTGGGCAGATCCTTGTAGGCGGCGTGGTCATCCGAGTCGCGCCAGACCGGCGCGAACACCTCGTAGCTCCGGCGGCCGAACATCAGCGCCGTCGTGTCCTCAAGCTCCTCGCCCTTGAGCGAGAAGGCCTCGGGCAGGAACTCGACGTCCATCACCCAGCCACCGCCGCGGTGCTCCTCGTCCGGCCCCCCGCCCGGAGAGTCCACGACGCCGTCGAGCGAAACGAACCCGGTATAGACCAGATCACGCATGTACCGTTCTCCCCATGGTCAGGCGACGAGGTCGCCGGATAGATCGATGAGCGGGCCGCGGCGCCACGCTGACGCACTGCGGCGGAGCACCCACGCCCATGCATGCTAGGGAGCCGCCACCGCGGCCGTCTTGTACAGAAACGACTCGGTACGGCTCTGTTCCGCCTCTGTTCCGCCGGAACAGGCAAGATTTCCGATCGAGCGCCACGCCAGATGCCCGAATGGCCGCCAAGATCACAATAGCCGCCGCACAGGGCCCGTGCCGACACCATGAGATCCGGTCCGGTCACACGCACTATCCCTTTTGAAGATTCCTTTCAAAGGGCTCCGTGATCACTTATAAAAGGGCCTCTGAACTGGGGTGAGGTGTGGACCGTAGGGTCTTCGCCCCGATTTTGCGCCGATGTTCACCCGAGCGACCCCGCCGGAGAACCCACCTCTGGGCAGGTGATTGAGCGCCGTGATCAGGCCGTCGCGTTGCCATCGTCGCTACCGAAGCTCTCCAACCAGCCCAGAACTTCAAGGGACTGCTCCAACTCTGGCTGATGTACGGCTGGGCGAAGCGCAGCGAGCCGGCGGCGGATCGCGACGGCTTCGGTGATCACTTCAAGCGCCTCCTCCCACCGCCCCGAACCTGCCAGACACTTGGACTGGTTGTGCAACGAGCCGGCCAGGTCGGACAAGATGGCATCAGGCCGAGCCTCGGCCAACGCCCGGCGGATCCGGACGGCTTCAGTGATCGCTTCCAGTGCCTCCTTCCACCGCCCCAGCTCCCCCAGCTGGATCGACCGATTGTTCAGGCTCATCGCCAGGCTGGGCAGGAACGCATCAGGGCGCGCCTCAGCCAACCGCCGATGGATACCGGCAGCCTCGGTGACCACCTCCAACGCCTCCTCCCGCCGTTCCAGCTCCCCCAGCCGAATCGACCGATTGTTCAAACTCGCCGCCAGGCTGGGCAGGAACGCATCAGGGCGCGCCTCAGCCAACCGCCGATAGATACCGGCAGCCTCGGTGACCAC
>NZ_JBEZZK010000002.1:668651-822292 GCF_040639135.1 Streptosporangium sp. NPDC023963 | reverse complement strand
CCGCTGTCCCAGCTCCCCCAGTTGGCCCGACCGATTGTTCAAACTCGCCGCCAGGCTGGGCAGGAACGCATCAGGGCGCGCCTCAGCCAACCGCCGATGGATACCGGCAGCCTCGGTGACCACCTCCAACGCCTCCTCCCGCTGTCCCAGCTCCCCCAGCCGAATCGACCGATTGTTCAAACTCGTCACCAGGCTGGGCAGGAACGCATCAGGGCGCGCCTCAGCCAACCGCCGCCGAATCTCAACCGCCTCGGTGATCATCTCCAACGCCTCCTCCCACCGCCCCAGGTCCGCCAATTGGATCGACTGGTTGTTCAAGCTCACCGCCAAGCCGGCTATGTCATCACTGTTGCGGTAATGGCTGGTCAGGCGCCCGGTCAGGTGAGCGGCCCATTCCACCAGAGCTTGGCTAGATTCCGGGAGCTGGTCGGACCAGTGCCGTAGGTCAGCTGGGTCGACGGGTGCCTCATCAAGAAGTCGATGCAGCGCCTGCAGTAGTGGGCGGGGCACCTCTACTTGGGTGGCGATCTGGATCGCCGGCTCGGCCAAAACCCGCCAGTGCCGCATGCACAACTCGATCAGTCCGTCGTCCAGATCACCCGCGAAGATCGGATGGGCGGCGGCACGGGCATACACGGTCAGCAGGCGGGCAGCCTGCTCCGGGGCGATCGCAGCCGCCAGGTGGGCGGCCAACCCGGGCTCGGCCTGCATACGTCGGCCCCACCAGCGTTCGGCCAATCGGTCGGGTTCAAAGGTCCCCCACACGCCGCCGGGCAGTGGCGGGCACAGGGCGGCTATCCAGGTACGGATGTCACCAAGCCGGTCGCGATCGGCGTCTTGCAGGCCGGGTATCCGGCCGAGCAGCGCATCGGCCTCGGCCCGGGTTCCGGCTCCCAGGATGAGGGCGGCGGTCAGCGCGTCGATCAAGGTCTCGGAGAGCGGGCGGGCAGAGCGGGCGGGGTGCAGGCCATGGGCGATGGCAAGCGTCGTCCAGTACCGACGCTCATGGACCAGCAATCGGTCCTCAACCTGACTCGCCGCGCTAAGCGCCGTTGTTCCGAGATCGGACAGAGCTGATGACGTGTCTTCGCCGGATTGCCCAGGAGGCGTGTCGGTCATGGAGGCGGCGGCGTCCAGCAGGTCGGCCAGCGCGGTCATGTGCAACGTCAGCGCGTTGTCCAGCCCGGCCAGGCCGGGTGGCGGGCCGGGCCGGGACTCGGCGAGGTTCGCCCAGGACACCCCGGTGCCGCCGGGGGCCTGTGACAACGCGTCCGCGAACGCCAGCGCTGCCTGCCGGTAGGCCTGCCTGCGGGGAACGGGATCAGGCTCCAGCGGAGGCAGCGGCGTGACCGGCGTATCCCCCAGCAGGATCTCGGCCTCCGGGCAGCTTTCCTGCAGAGTCCGCCACCATGGACCTGCGGTGCGGGCCAGCAGCAGCAACTTCAGCGGCGAGGCCCCGTCATGACGGGCGCAGGCCCGCAGCAGCGCCGCGAGCTGGTCGATGCGGGACTCGGCGTAGTCGACCACGAGCACCAGGGCGGTCGTAGCGTTCTTGATCGCTTCCAGATCCGGTTCGGACGCGCGGGCCGTCAGCCACAGCACCGCCCAGCCCGTATCGGCCAACTCGCCCGCGAACTGCTGAGCCAGGCGTGTCTTGCCGTGGCCACCCCCGGCGCAGACCAGCTGGGCTCCGAACCCCGGCAGGCTTGCCCACGCGTGCAGGCTCTCCCGCAGCTCTTCCCTGCCGAGGAAAGGCACCACCTGACGGCGAGCCCGCAGCAGCGCTGCCGCCGATGTCACCGATGTCGCGGGAACCGGTCCGGCGATCTCGATCAGTTGCTGGTACTCGATCGGCTCCAGCGCGGTGCTGGCCTGGCCGGTGTGCGCAGCCAGCACCGCCCGAAACCCCGCATCGCGGTGTAGCACGTAGGCCGGTACGGCCTCCAGATACGCATGCGCCCGCTCGCGCGGATCGAGTACCATCACCCCGGCCAGCAGGTCACCGCACCACAGCGCTGCCCCCGACAACCCGCCCCACGGCGAGAAGCCGCCGGCTGCCGACTCCGGCGGATGGCCGTGCAAGGTCATCACGTACCGGTCCCCGGTGTAGCGGTCCCCGGGATTGATCGTCCCGGACGGCTGCAGCCACTCCACCGGAGCACCGGGACGCTGCACCAGTTCCGGGCGTCCCCACGCCCAGCAGTCGATGCCGGGCCGGTAGGTGACCGTACGGCCCCACCGCACCGGCGCAACGCGCTGCCAGACCGGATCGTCCACCCGGACCAGAGCGGCGTCGTCACGGCCGCCCGACGTGCCCCGCCAGACCACTGTCCCACCGCTCGCCCGGTCAGCGGCGACGGCGGACACCGTCACACTCGTATCCAGATCGCCGGTCACATGCGCCGACGTCAGCACCAGACCAGGCGCGATCACATAGCCCGAGCCCGGAGCGGCTGGGCCGTTGACCGTCACCACGCGTGTGTTCCGCATCTGCCCTCGTCCCTGCTCCACCTACCTGCACCGGTGTGACTTTCACCCTGCAGGACGACGAAAGCGGCCGTCCCGAGAGCCAGAAAGCGCCGTTCAGCGGCCGATGTGCCCCGAGGTGTTCACCGGTCCGGCTTGGGCATCTGGACGGCCGGCGATCAACAGGTCAGCCCCGTCTCGGTGCTTGGGCGTCAAGGTCACCATCACTCGGTGAGTACGACCTCGCGCGACGCCGGCCTCAGCCTCACCGGAGACCACCCATGCCTTGAACCCGCCCTTGGCCTTGGCATCGGCCTTGAGCTCCACAGCGAATTCCAACTCGATCGGCCCCGCAGTGAACGCGATCTCGCTGTCGGCGCCGCGAACCGCAGCCTCCAACAGCTCATCACGAATTGCCCGCACCGCGTCCGCCAGCTCGATCTCCACCCTCGCCCGCCCCTCACCCGCCGCGATTCTTTCTCTCCCACCAGGCGCATCTGCCACGCCTTGGGGGTCATCACCGTAAACGCAGACGCTCTGACAGCACAGGTGTTTTCCCCATCCGAACGGATTACCGGCAAGTAGGTTCGTCATGGGACCAGTGCCGCGTCATCTACGATCCCGATCGTTTCCTGGACGGTCACCGAACGCAGGCCATCGCCGTGAGGGGAGCGTCCCCAGGCGGAGCCCGGACGTCAAGGAGGTAGGCGATGCAGACGGATATCGTCCGTCCGGCCAACGGCCGGACCATCCCCGGCAGCATGGGAGACCGATCCCCCGCAGGATCGCTCATCGTCCATTCAAGGAGAGGACATCGCCATGGACCCCGAGCATGAGTATCTTCCCCCTGCCGATCTCGCGACTTGGCGCGTCGTTCCCGGCGACACCAACTCCGACAAGCACGAGGACGGCACCTGGGCGATCGTCGCCGGCGACGGTGACGAATACGATCTCTACATAGAGGTCGGTGACGCCCACCGGCCCAAGGAGACCGCTCAGTTCATCATCGACGCGGTCACCGGCCACGCCCAGCGCCTCCGGCTGCAGCGCGCCCTCGCGCATATCCAGCAGTTGCGTGCGCAGCAAACCGACGACGAACTCATCCCAGCCGACTCTCGCCTGCCCGACGTGCGCAAGCTCGCTCACCTCATGAGCGTCGTCGGCGACTTGGCCCACGAGGTCGGTCGCGTCGTCCCGCACTCCGAGCGTGCTGCGCATCGAGAACGGTTGTACGAGCATCTGGCACAGGTCGCCGTCACCACCGTGGCCTGGATGGAGGCGACGATCGACAGCTCCATCCCCGCCTTGCCCGATCTCACTACGTCTTGAGCCGCTCCGCTCAAGGTATTCGGAAGCGGTCCAGGCGATGGCGTATCACGGCCATGTGATGCGACTGCGCGCAGGCCCGCCAGGACACCGGGGTGTTCGGCAGGCTTCCACCGCCCTGAGCGAAGTCCTTGATGTGCTGGTCACCCCAGGAGAACGCCGCTCCTTGCGGCGGCCAGCCTTCCGAGACCATTACCGTCTCGCACAACTTCCGGAAGCAGTCGAACCCACCTCGGCCTCCTCCTCTGGAGCAGCGATAGATCATCCAGTGATCCTCGACCGTGTAGAGCAGCTTCGGGTGACGAGCCCTGGATGAAGGGGAGGGCATTCGGGGATTGGCCGTACCGTAGTCGGCATATCGGATTTTCCCATTCCGATCGGACAGCGGTACCGCAGCCATCCATACCCTTGCATCCCATCGGGGAACGCAGTCCGGCATGTCGAACGGGACGGCCGACACCAGCTCCGGCTTCGGGAACGCTCCGGCGGCCAGTGTCACCGAACGCCAGGGCATCCTGGCCGCCCATGCCAGGGCTTCGCGAGCGCTCCGCACCTTGGCCTTGACAGCATGGCCGGACTCGACAGCCCACAGGTCAATCAGGAGGTCCACTTCGTTGAAGGCGAGGCCCATCCAGCGCAGCAAACCGGACAGTTTCGCGTCCTTGTCCGCGCCGCGAGCACCCGTCCAGGGCAAGCGTAAGCATGCGCCTTGCCGGTGGAGTTGTACAGCACGCGAAACATCGGTCAGGTCCTTCGGGTCGTCGGTGATCCGGAACACTGGCGTCATGGTGTAGGCGAGCTCACTGATGATCTCTGACGTCAGTGCTACCGCACCCCCTGTGTCAGGGTGTCCATGGCGGCGGATAAGTGACTGACAGTCGACGGCGAAGCGAAGACCATCGGGAATTCTCTCGGCCACCTTCTGCCCGAAATCAAGCACATCCCCGACCAGGGTTTCTTTCTTTTCCTTATCTCGGCCAACTGGAATCACTTCAAGAATCGGCTTCACAAGCGGGCGATCTCGTTCAGGGATGTTCTCAAGAGCCCAGAACTCACTCTCGCGCCCCTTGACAATCGGCACGTACACCGTCATGACCTGGTTCTCCGTGCGGTTGGCGAACCTGCGTCCAGTGCAGCGGCCTTCCCTCACTTCCTGGCAGGCCGCGATCCATCCGGTTTCCTGACGATCCAACCCAGAGGCGAGATCGTCAATATCCTCGGCGATAGGTTTTATAGCATTCGACGACACCGGCCACACATAATGAGTGCAGGCGCTCATGACCCATAGGCATCACCTCCGGAACAATTACCACTGGACCCAATCGCCTGGGATCAACTCATGGAGCCGGCTGCACGTGGATGACGATCGCGGTAATGCCTCGAGGTGCCGTGCTCCGTATCCGGTGTCCAGGACCGTCACCGCGCAGCAAGGCCGAGTGGCCATGAAACGATCCGAAGGCCAGGTCGGATGACGGCTGACTGGCCTTCGGACTGCCCGGCGGCGCCGCGGCAGTGGCGATCTTTCCGGCGAAGTAGCCGTTGAGGTAGGCGCCGTCGCAGGCATGACGCAGCAACCATGAACGTGCTCGGCAGCCGCCCGTCTTGTAGAGCGCCTCGACGACGTAGACCCGTCCCCAACCGGTGACTCCCTCGGCGAGCCACAGCAGTGCCTGCTCGCCGGTGCCGCGGCGCCGCAGGGCGTCGACGGCCAGCGGGCCGAAGCGGTTCGACAGCAGTGCGATCGTCTAGATCAGCGCGGTGTCTTCTTCGGCCCAACCGGTGGCGAGCAGGGCCAGCCCCACGGTGGCGGAGCATCGATCTCCACTGTGCCGCACCAGCCACCGTCCGGCCCGCTGGACCCGGCGCTTGTCCGCTCGCAGCGCTGCCGCGGCGATGTGCTCGTTGTGATGGATCGGGATGTAGAGGCCGTGGAAGGCACCGGCGAGCTCGCCGGCGGCGCTGCGGCAAGACCAGATCACCGCCAGAGCAAGCGAAAGGCCAGGTCAGACGATGTCTGACCTGGCCTTCGGTTGGTGCCCCCTGCAAGATTCGAACTTGCGCTCCCGGCTCCGGAGGCCGGTGCTCTATCCCCTGAGCTAAGGGGGCCAACGCGTGATTACATTACCAGCATCCTGAGGGAAACCGACACTCGGTTAGGGAAGCAAGTGATCTCCGAGGCAGGTCGAGGGCGACGGGAAAGCCTAGGGTGAGAGGTCATCGGGGCGGCCGGGCGCCGGCGGGGCGGCACGGGCCCGAACCGCGCGGGGCGAGGCGCCGCCGGACGGGGGCGAGACGGCGCCAGGTGGGGCGGGCCGACGGGACAGGGCGAGTCAGGCGGGACAGGGTGAGTCAGCGCGGGGTGGGGCGGACGGCGCCTCGGTAGCGGGAGAGGTAATAGGGCGAGGCGGCGAAGTCGGCCGTCCTGACGATGTCGCCGGTCTTGGGGGCGTGGACCATGACACCGTCTTTGACGTAGACGCCCACGTGGGTGGGGTCTCCGCTGCCTCCGCCGAAGAAGACGAGATCTCCCGGACGTAGCCGGGAGAAGGGCACCCGGCTGCCCTGCCTGAACTGGGTGCCGGTGTAGTGGGTGAGCCTGGCCCCCGCCTTGGCCCAGGCGTGCAGGGCGAGCCCCGAGCAGTCGAAGCCCCCACCGGTCGGGCCCGCGCTCGAACCGCCACCCCATATGTATGGCCTGCCGACCTGGCGGAGTGCCGCGGCGGCCGCGATCCGGCCCCGCAGGGCCAAGGCGCCTTCGCGCGAGGACACCGTCTTCCCTCGTGAAGGTGCCGCCCGCCCGCCGGGGAGGGCCTTCCCCGGAGGGGACGCCACCCCTCGGCTGGAGGGCGCTTTCCGCCCCTCAGAGGGGCGCTGCGGCCATTTGACACCCGCCGGCGAGGATTCCGGCCCGGAGGAGGCCGGGAGATCTCTCTGTTCCGCTGAGGAGGACGCGCCGGCCCACACATCCGCGGTGTCCGAGAGCTCCTCCGGCCCTCCCGGTTCCGGATCGGAAGGGCCGGGCGCCCGCCCTGCGCCCGCTCCCGAGAGCCCCGGCGGCCGTTCACCGACCGGAACCGGAGCCGGGTCCGGCGCCGGGAAGGAGCCTCGCGGGGACATCGACCGACCGCCGCCCGCGTCCGGAGAGAACGGGGGCCGTGGCTCGCAGGCGGCGGCCAGCGCGGCGCGGATCTCTTCCGGCAGCCAGTGAGGAGTGCCGTCCGGCGGGGCTGCCGGGGAGAGGGAGAGGAGGCGGTCCCAGGCGTCGCAGGCTTCCGGGGAGAGGCGGGGCACGGGAAACGAGGAGCCTCCCGCTAGGGCCGCCGAGAGGATGGTGACGGTGACGAGTGCCGTGATCACGCACGCCCTCCTTGGGCTCGATGAAGGATCGAGGCCCCAGGATCGGTGGGAGGAGGTGATCGCCAACGAGCCGAACACGACTCTGTGGATAACGCGTGGACCATCCAGCCAGAGAAGTGATCGACTCCACCCGTGGCGGAGGGGACGCGGGAGACGGGAACGGCAGTTTGTGGGTGCCCACAACCATGGGGTCGCATCCAAGAGCCCGGCGACCCTCTCCCAGGAGCGGTTGAACAAGGAAATCCATCGCCGGACCATCACCACCGGATTACGGGTGGCCCCCTAAAACGCCACCTATCCAGACATGACCTGAAGCAGTCCCTCGTGGCGTGCCACAGACCGAGTGGCGTGCCACAGACCGATGAGCTGGGGGTACTTACGCCCAGGTGAGCACCTATTTCAAAGCGACACAACTACCGATTATGCCTATTTCAATGAATATCTTTACGAGATAGACAGCTTGAAATTAATACATTCGCTGGAGCTGCCACCTTCACGGACCAAGTTGGAGTCCAGCGTCCTCATGCCCCATCCGTATCCCGCACCCTCGCCCCCCAGTCCGCCCCTGACCCGCGCCCCTCCGCCCCTCCGTCCCTCCGCCCTGCCGACCGGCACCGCTCAGCCGGCCCCCGCCACACCCTCCCCCGCGCCGCAGAGCTCCCCGGCGACTCCGGCGCGGAGCGTGAACGGCGAATACTCGGGGATCGACCCCGAGCGGATGAACGACTTCGAGCGAGGGCTCGGCCGGGCACCGGACACGCTCGGCCGCAACGAACCGCAGATCCGCCGCACCCTGCAACGCTTCGATCTGGACGCCTCGGGGCTGGGCGCGCTGCGCGAGATGCGGAGCTGGATCAAGACAGCCGCCCCGACCTGCGACGTCGCAACGAGACGATCAGTACCAACGTACGGCCGACGGCCACGTGGCCGAATACGCCCGAGGTGTGCACGCGGCGAGCCGGTTCGTCTGGTCCTGCACCTTGGCCATTCCCAGCTGAGCTGGGGCGGCTTCAACCAGATTTTTCACCGAGACAATCGGAGCCGTCCTTCGAGGAATCCGCGGCCTTCCTCGTCGCGGTTCCGTGACAGCAGGGACCCAGCCGGCCCCGCACCGACCTTCTCCCCCACCGCCTGGAACAACTTCCTGACAGGCCTCCGCACCGGAGAAATCTGACCCCGGCCACGGGTGCCGCGCGGCCAGAACCGCCGCGAAGCAGTCTGACCGCGTGGCAATACGAGCCGAGGATCAGCTGACGGGGAGTCTGGACCGCGTCGTGACCGTTCATCGGCCCCGTGAGGAGACCGGCATCCCAGACGGCTGCGGAATGTCATGGCCTCGCGTCTTGATCAAGGCTGCCAGGAGGCTCTGATCTGGTCTTTCTCGTTACTTGGGGCTGGTGGTACCGGCCCGGGCGGAGGGGCTTGATCCAGAGGTTCGGCATCTCGGGCGAGAAGGACCTCGGGCTTACGCGCGCCGAACACGGCAGGATCACATGAAGGTTCCCTACGCTCTCTTCCGTCTTACGGTGAACGGGTGCCTCGCATCGGTTTTGTCCGCCGTCAACCCAGGTGATCCAGGGCTCGCGGTAGGGGGGTATGGAGTTGGTGGGATTGATGGAGCCGCCAGGGGAGCGGATCGTGGGTCGGGCCACGGACATCGCGGTGATCGAGGAGCTCATCGAGGCTTCGGCCGACGGCCGTGGTGCGGCCGTGATGATCGTCGGCGAGGCGGGCATCGGCAAATCGCGGTTGCTGGCGGAGGCGTCGGCCCGGGCGTCGGCGGCGGGCATGGAGGTGCTGGCGGGCCGGGCGGTGCTGGCGGGGGGCACGTACCGGGCGCTGGCCACCGCGTTGGTCGGGCGGTTGCGGGATGCCGCTCTCACGGGGGACGCCGAGCTGCGGCCGTATCGGGCGGCGCTGGGGCGGATCATTCCCGATTTCGGGTCGGCCGGCGATGCCGAGAAGGCCGACACGATGGTGGATCCCGCCGTAGTGGTGGGGGAGGGCGTGCTGCGGCTGCTGCGCGTGGTCGGCGCAGGACGCGGCTGCCTGCTGGTTCTGGATGACCTGCACTGGGCAGACCTCGACACGCTCGCGGTCCTGGAATACCTGGTCGACCAGGTGGTCGACCAGCGGATCATGATCTGTGGGGCGGCGCGTGAGGAGCCGCGTACCGCCGATCAGATCGAGCGGATCGGCCGGCGGCCGGGCGTGCGGGTGCTGCGTCCGGCTCGGTTGGACGCGGCCCAGGTGGCCGAGCTGGCCGGCGATCGGGCCGGTGTGCCGCTCGCGGCGGCGACCGCCTCGTTCGTGGTGGAGCGCTGCGACGGGCTGCCGCTGCTGGTGGAGGAGCTGACGGCGGGGCTGCGCGAGACGGGCGTGGATCTGGCCGCCCCGCGGGAGGCGTTGAACGACATCGCGGTGCCGCCGACGTTGCGGGCGCTCGTCGGTGAGCGGATGGCGGCCCTGGCCGGTGAGCACCGCCGGTTGCTGCACGTAGCCGCGGTGGTGGGGGTCGACCTGGGCTGGGACGTGGTGGCCTCGGTGGCGCGAGTGGACGAGGCGGTGTTGCTGGCGGGCCTGCGCGCCGCCACCCACGCGCATCTGCTGCGGGCCGAGGCCGAGGAGCTGACCTGGCGGCACGCGCTCACCCGGGAGGCGGTGCTGGCGGGATTGCTGCCGCCGGAGCGGGCCGCGATAGCACGACGCGCCGCGGATCTGCTTGACGGCGGTGGCGTTGGCGAGGCTGACGTACGGGCCGCAGAACTGCTGGCCGCGGTGGGAGAGCGTGAGCGGGCCGGCCGGATCCTGCTCCGGCTGGCCCGCCACGATCTCGCCCGAGGGGCGTTACGCAGCGCGCGGGCGCTGCTGGCCCGGGTGGAGGCCGCCGGTGCGATCCGCACCGCGTGGGCCATCGAGCAGGTCCGGCTGCTGACGCTGGCCGGCGAGGTGGAAGCGGCGTTGCGTACCGGGGAACAGGCCATCGGCACCGCGACCGGGGACGAGTACGTCGAGCTGTGCCTGCAGCTGGCCCGTGGCTGCGTGGTGGGCGGACGCCGGGCGGCGGCGATCGAGTACGCCGAGCGAGCCGGCCGGCCGCACGATCCGCGTTTCGCCATCGTGCGGGCCGACGCCGCCTACGGGGAGGGGGATCCGCACCGCGCCGGCTCCCTCGCCGCCGACGCGGTCCGCGAGGCCGAGCGCGCAGGTGATGGCGAGTCTCTGGCGGGGGCGCTGCTGGTGCAGGGGCGCTGCCTGGCCCATCGTGATGCGGCTGCGGCGCGGGTGGCGTTCGGGCGGGCGGTGCAGGTGGCCGCCGAGCGCGGCCTGACGCCGCTGCGCGTGTCCGCCCTTTTCCACCTGGCCGCCGTTCAGCGCGGCCAGCCGGACCCGCCCGCGCTGGCCGAGGCCCGCGAGATCGCCGAGTCCGCCGGGCTGCTGGGGCAGCTGGCGTCGATCGACCTGCTGGTGGCCGATCTGGCGCTGGTGGCGCACGGTCCCCGCGTGGGTGAGCCGGTGGCCCGCGGCTGTGCCGAGCTGTCGGCACGGCTGCGGCTGACGAGCGTCCAGGCGGTCGCCGAGCTGTTCGTCGCCGCCGCCCGCGCAGGCGCCGGGGACCGCGACGGCGCGGAGCGATGGCTGCGCCGGGCCGGAGCTCGACCCAACGCGCCTCGGGAGGTGCGAGCAGGCCTTGACCTGGTACGCGCGATCTGCTCAGTGGTGACCGGAGACCTGCCGGGCGCGGCCACGCAGGCGGATGACGGCGCCGCGATCCTGGCCGGTCACGCCTCGGCGGCCCCCACCCACTGGTGGGGGCTGTGGGTGCTGCTGCGCGAAGTGACCGCTCACGAGCCGCGGGACGCCCGCGCGGTGTTCCACCACGCCCGGGCGGGCCGCCGGCGGGTCAACCGGGGCGCGCTGCTCTATGCCGACGCCGTCGCCGCGGGACGCGAGGGCAGGGCGGAGGAGTCGATGCGGGTGCTGGCCCGCGGGGACGCTGCGCTTGAGGAGCATCCGTGGTGGCATCGACTGCTGCGGCTGCCGGTGTGGACTGCGGCGGTGAGCGAGGGATGGGGCGATCCCGTACCCGGACTGCGCGCCGACCTGGCCTGGCACGAGCTCAACGGTGACGAGGCGCCGGCACGGCAGTGCCGGGACCTGCTGAGGCAGGCAGGTGCGCCGTCCCGCCGCAGCGGGGGCACGACCGTGCCGCCCCGGCTACGCGCCGCCGGGGTCACGGGCAGGGAGGCCGAGGTGCTCGCCCTGGTGGCCGAGGGGCTGGGCAACGCGCAGATCGCAGCACGGCTGTACCTGTCCGTACGCACGGTCGAAACCCACGTCAGCCGGCTTCTGGCCAAGACCGGCGCGGCCGACCGGAACCGGTTGCGTACGTACGCGCCCGGCCAACATCAGTAGTCGGCACGGACGCGTAGCCGGCCCTGACCCGGCGACCCTGGAGGACATGACCACTGCACAACCAGTCAAGGAAGGCAAGGGCGTCCACGTGCGCGACATTGCCACTGCCACCGCACTCCTCATCTCGGCCATCACCGGCCTCGCCGGTGCGGCCTCGCCGGCCTCAGCCGGAACCACCGCCGACCAGATCGTGAAGATCAGGCCACTGCACACCACCAACAAGTGTCTGGACGTCCAAGACGGCAGCCACGCCAACAGCGCCAACCTGATCCAGTACGACTGCACCGGCGCCACGAACCAGAGATTCCGCCTGGTCCGCGTGAGCGGCAATGATTTCGAGATCCGGCCGACCCACGTCACCGCGAAGTGCCTGGATATCCAAGGCGGCAGCACGGCCCTGGGAGCGCGAGTGATCCAGTTCGACTGCACCGGCGCTTCGAACCAGCGGTTCGCGCTCGACAACGGCGGGTCGTCGCTGAACAGCATCAGGCCGCGGCACGTCTTCAACATGTGCTTCGACGTTCCGAGCGCCGGCACCGCGAACAGCGTGAACATCATCCAGTTCACCTGCAAGGGCGGGGCCCGCAACCAGCTGTTCGAGTTCCTGCCGACGCTGTGACAACGATCGCGGACGAGCACCGCGTCGGCCCCCAGACCTACCCGGGCGGCAGGGAGCGGGCGATGTGGGCACGGCGCAACCATCCCTCCCGACCATGAGGAGAACGACACCCATGCCACAAGACCCCTTGGCGAGCCCGCTGTTCCCGCGAACCTCGCGGTACCACCCCGGCTGGATCCGCTCCAGCGTCAGCGGCGGAGCCAACTCACTCTGGCTGACCGAATGGCTCACCCATGCGATGACGCTGGAGCCCGGGATGCGGGTGCTGGATCTGGGCTGCGGCCGCGGCGCGTCATCGATCTTCCTGCACCGCGAGTTCGACGTCCAGGTCTGGGCGACGGACCTGTGGTTCGGTGCGGACGAGCGACTGCGCCGCATCCGCGACGCCGGCGCCGGCCACGCGGTGTTCCCGATCCACGCCGACGCCCGATCCCTGCCGTTCGCGGCAGGCTTCTTCGACGCCGTCATCAGCATCGACTCCTTCGTCTACTACGGCACCGACGACCTGTATCTCAACTACCTGGCCCGGTTCGTCCGGCCGGGCGGCCAGATCGGCATCGCGGGCGCGGGACTGACCCAGGAGATCGACGGGCCGGTTCCCGAGCATCTGCGGGGCTGGTGGGAGCCGAGCATGGCCTGCCTGCACTCGGCCCGCTGGTGGCACCGCCACTGGGAACGCAGCGGCATCGCCTCCGTGGACCTCACCGACACCATGACGGACGGCTGGAAGCACTGGCTGGAATGGCAACGGGCGGTAGCACCTGACAACGAGCCGGAAATCAACGCCATCACCGCCGACCGCGGCCGCTACCTCGGGTACGTACGCGCGGTCGCCCGGCGTCGGGCGGACACCGCACTCGACGAACCCATCTCCTCCATCCCCGTGACCTATGCGAAGCAGCCCCTGCATCGCGCCTGAACGGCGAGGGCAGAGGAGAGACCCAACGGACCTCGCCCGATCGCGATGACCGATCGCGATGACCGATCGCCGGACCGTAACACCACCTGCTCACTCGCACCACACGCTCACGCACGTACAAACCTCAGCGATCAGACGGGATATCACCATGTCGCTCATCCACCGCTCCCTCACCGCTCTGGCGCTGGCGGGGACCAGCTTGATCACTATCGCCGCCTCCGCCTCGCCCGTGCAGGCCGCGGCCGTCACCACCATCCATGTCAGCAGCCGCACGGTGTTCATCACGGGCACGTCCGGCGCTGACACCATCAAGATCGACATCCTTGAGGGCAAGGTCACCGTGGACAGCACATCAGGGGTGAGCGCCGGCGCCGGATGCGTCACGTCAGGTCCCAACGTGGTGCAGTGCGCCGGGACCGGCAGCACGATCCAGTTCATCGACGCGGCCACCGTCGGCGGCAAGGACAGCGTGACCAACAACACCTCGTTGCAGTCGTCGATCTTGGGCGGGAGTGACAATGACACCCTGACCGGCGGTTCAGGCCGCGACGGGCTCAACGGCGGCGGTGGAGACGACACACTGAACGGCAAAGGCGGAATCGATGTCGCCAACGGTGTCAGCGGCTTCGACACCTGCACCGCCGAAACCGAGAACTCCTGCGAGGCCTGATCCGGACACACTCTCGCCGCGGCATGGATCAACGACCCGGCCAACCGCGAGAGTGAGGTTCCCTCTGCAGGCACAGAACAGCCGAAGCAGCCATGTCTCACCGAGATTGCCGCCGAGATGTGCGTCAACTATGGTTGACGCATGGACGACAGGCGGCCAACGGACTCGTACGGTGACGAAAAACTCGCGGCGCGGCTCCGTGAGCTCGTGGGCGACCGGCACCCAGTGATCGCGGTCGCGACGGTCTCGCCCAAAGGGACGACGGTGGCGAGTGCGGGCGCGCCCCTGAGCGCGCATTTCGAGATCGGCTCGATCTCGAAGGGGGTGACGGGCCTGCTCTACGCCGACGCGCTCGCGCGCGGAGAGATCCGTACGGCGTCGACCCTCGGCGAGTTCCTGCGGCTCGACGGGACACCGGTGGCGGAGGTGACGCTGGCGTCGGTCAGCACGCACCGTTCGGGGCTGCCGAGCCTGCCCAGGTCGGCGGAACCGTGGCGGCGGACCCTCGCGCTGTGGCGGCACGGGACGAATCCCTACGGTGAGGACCTCGAACAGCTCCTCGCCCAGGCCCAGGGAGTGAGAGTCGGGAAACCGCGGGCCCGATATTCCAACTTCGGGTTCGAATTGCTCGGCCACGCGATCGCGCACGCGGCCGGGACGAGCTACCGCGACCTCGTCCGCACGCGGGTCGCCGAGCCCTTGGGGCTCGGCGTGTTCTACACGCCTTCAAGCCCGGACGAGCTGCTGCCCGGCGCGATCATCGGCAGGAGCAGGTCGGGACGGGTACGGCAGCCGTGGACGGGTGAGGCGATTGGACCGGCGGGTGGCATCCGGGCATCGATCGAGGACATGGCGCGCCTGACGTCCGCCCTGCTCGACGGCACCGCCCCCGGTGTCGCGGCCCTCGATCCCGTGGCGAACCTCTCCGGCCCTGCGGTGCGCGTCGGCGCCGCGTGGATCACCGTCGAAGTGAAGAAGCGTCCCATCACCTGGCACAACGGCGGCACCGGCGGGTTCCGCACATGGCTCGGAGTCGACCGCGCGGCGGGCACCGGTGTGGTCGTCATGTCCGCGACCTCGGTCTCGGTGGACCGCCACGGGTTCGACCTGCTGGCCCGGCTCACCGGGGAGGAAGGCCGATGATCACCGGGCACCGCCCGCCCCGGCCGCTTTGGCCGCCGCGGCCGGGGTCCGGGACCTTCCGCCCCCGTCGCCTTCCCTCCCCCGTGCCCGGGACCTCCTGCCTCGTCGGCTCCCCACCCTCCGCGTCTGGGATCTCCCGCATCCGTCACCTTTTCACCCATCCAGCCCTCTTCGACCGCCTTCCCGCCTCTCCCGCGAAGTGTCCGCCGCGCCCGGAGTTCTCGTGGGAAAACGGGAAACACCTGTCGCCTGCGGATAGCAGTGCGTACACATCCTCGGAAACCCGCGCGGTGGCGAGGGAGAGGAGTTAGCCTCACGCCGTGGGAGAGGTTCTGGGCAGGGTGTTGGTAGTGGATGACGACGACGTCATCCGGCAGCTCATCGCGGTCAACCTGACCCTGGAGGGGTTTCAGGTGGATACGGCCTCCGACGGGCAAGATTGCCTGGACCGGGTGCTGGACGTGATGCCCGACGTCATCACGCTGGACGTCATGATGCCCAGACTGGACGGCTGGATGACCGCCACCAGGCTGCGCAACGACGAGGGGACCCGCCATATCAAGGTGGTCCTGATCACCGCGCGGGCGCAGGAGGACGACAAGCGGCGAGGCCTCGGAATCGGGGTCGACGCCTACCTCACGAAACCCTTCGACCCGGCGGAGCTGATCCAGGTCGTCCGCGAGCTGGCCCTGACCGCGCGCAGCGGCCAGGGCAAGGCCTGACCTTACGGGGCGATGTCGTCGTGGGCCGCGTCATCGGCCGGCCCTTACGAGGCCATGCCGGCCGGCCCTCACAACGCCACGTGGTCCACGTGGTCCACGTGGTCCACGGGGTCCACGCGGGTCAGAGCATGCCGTCCCGGTGGGCCACGGCGGCCGCCTGGGTGCGGGAGGAGACACCCAGCTTGCCCAGGATGTTGGAGACGTGCACGCTCACCGTCTTCTGCGCGATGAACAGCCGCTCGCCGATCTCGCGGTTGGGCAGGCCCTCGGCCACCAGGGCGAGCACCTCCTGCTCGCGGGCCGTGAGCACGGTCGGCGTCGCGGAGGTGAAGCGCGCCCTGCGTCCCAGCTCCGCCAGGGCCTCGCCGAGCGGCTGGGCGCCCAGTGACTCGGCGGCCTCGACGGCGAGCTTCCACTCCTCCAGGGCCGCCGCGCGGTCGCCCTCGACGAGCAGCGCCTCGGCCAGCCGCCATCGCGAGCGCGCGACCTCGTAGACGAACCCGAAGCCGGAGAAAGCCTCGGCCACCGCGCGCCACGCCGCGACGTCGAAGCGGCCGTGCGCGCGGTGGCGTTCGGCCTCCGCCCTGGCCAGCCAGGCCAGCCCCTCGGGGCCGAGCGGGCCGCGCCGGACGGAGCCGGGGCCGACGGCGGCCGGCACCCTGGCCCGCTCCAGGAACGCGTCCGCCTCGTCGGGGCGTCCCAGGTCCGTCAGCGCCCACAGGGCGGTGCTGCTGAGCCGGATCACGGCGGGATCGTTGGGAAGCATGGCGTCGAGCCCCGCGCGGGCGTGGTCGAGCGCGCTCTCGGGGTCGCCGCGCCACAGGGCGTGCTCGGCGGCCAGGCTGCGGCTCATGGCGACGATCGTGACGTCGTCGGCCCAGAAGTCCTTCAGCCAGGACAGGCGGTCCTCGACGACGGGCAGGCCCCTGGCCACCTCGACGAAGAGCGCGAAGGACGACAGGAGCGCCTCCGGCGGGGTGCCGACGCGGACGGCGAACCCGGAGGCGACCTTCTCCGCCAGGTCCCACTCCCCCGCGACATAGTGGATCATGAGGCGCAGGAAGCGCAGGTCGGTGCCGTAGGTGCTCCAGTTGAGGCCGCTCTCGCGTGCGAGCCGCAGCCCCCGGTCGGTGGTGATCGCCGCCTCGGCGAGGTCGCCGCTCTCGTACTGGACCCGGGCGTAGGTGAATATGGCCCGCAGGTCGATGGCGAGGTTGCCCGAGCTCTCGGCGCTCGCGCAGGCGAGCAGTTCCTTGGCCCGGGAGATGTCGTCGGCGAGCGCGGCGAGGGCGGCAAGGGTGATCAGCGCGCTGGTCTCCGCGTCGGCGGCGCCGCTCGCGCGGGCCCTCTCCAGGGCGCGGCCGGCCAGGGCCTCGACCTCGTCGTGCCGCTCGGTCCAGTAGAGCGAGCGGGCGTAGGTCGCGAGCGCGCGGGCGAGCACCGGCCCCTCCGGCGCCGCCTCGACGGCCGCGTACGCGGCGGCGATCGAGCCCTCGACGTCTTCGGTCTCGATGAGGTAGTACGACAGCCGCTCGTTGATCTCGGCGGAGGGCGGGAGGCGCCGGAGCTGGGAGATCGCCCGGTGGTTGTCGCCGCTGTCGGCCGCGGCGGCGGCGCTGCGCGCGGCGAGGGCGACGTGGTCGATCCCGGCCGGCCTCTCGGCGTCGGGAACCCGGTCCCAGAGCCCGAGAGCCCGGTCGAAGTGGCGGTGCGCCTCGGCGGGAGCCCCCAGCCGCTCGGCCCTCCGCCCGGCCTCCACGGACGCGGTCAGCGCCCCTGGCAGGTCGTGACCGGCCAGGTAGTGGTGGGCGAGCTCGGCCGCCGACCCCCCTCGGGCGGTCAGCAGGCGGGCGAACTCGGCGTGCATCCTGGTCCGCTCACCGGGCAGCAGGTCGTTGTAGACGACCTCCTGGAGCAGCGCGTGCCGGAAGGCGTAGCCGTACTCCCCGTCGGGGCGGAGCAGGCCGCGCGAGACGATCTCCCGCATGCCCTCCTCGAAGGCCAGGTCGTCGAGGCCGGAGGCCTGCTGGAGCAGGTCGTGGTCGGCTCGGCGGCCCGCGACGGCCGCGCCGCCGAGCACCCGCTGCGCGGGGTCGGAGAGCAGCTCCGCCCGGGAGAGCAGCAGGCCGGCCAGCCCGTCGGGCATCGAGGAGCCCTCGGAGGCGGCCTCCAGCAGCTCCTGGGCGTAGAAAGGATTGCCCTCGGCCCGGTCGACGACCTTCCGCATCACCCCGGCGTCGGTGCCGCCGAGCGCGGCCAGGTAGTCGGTCATCTCGTGGCGGTCGAGAGGCTCCAGCTCCACCGGCGTCACCGAGGGAAGGCGCTTGAGCTCGGCGAGGACCCGCCGCAGCGGGTGGCGGCGGTGGAGGTCGTCGGTGCGGTAGGTGCCGACGAGGCAGACCTGCTCGGTCTGCAGCATCCGGCTGAGGAAGACCAGCAGGTCGCGGGTGGACTGGTCGGCCCAGTGCAGGTCCTCGAGGACGAGCAGCACGGGCCGCGTGGACAGGAAGCCGAGCACCGAGCCGAAGAGCTGCTGCTGCGTCAGACCTGACGTGCTCTCCCTGCCCGGGTCGGTGCCGCCGGGCAACAGCCTGCCGAGGACCGGCCGCGCGTCGAGCGCCGCGCGCAGCTCCCCGCGTGCCGAGCGCAGGGCGTCGGCGAGCGGGAGGTAGGGGAGGGCGTCGCCGAGTTCGGCGCACTGGCCGATGAGCACGGCGAATCCGGCGGCCTCGGCACGCTCGGCCAGCTCGGTGATCAGACGGGTCTTGCCGATGCCCGCGTCACCTCCCACGAGGGCCACCCCCGCCTGCCCCGTGGCCGCGGTGTCGAGCACGGCGGTGAGGCGATCGAGCTCAACCGACCGCCCGATCAGGACACCCCGCGCGCTTTGCCACCCCACGTCGGCGAGTATCGCATGAGGTACCGACGTAATCGACATTCCGGTCGCGGGGCCTATTGGTATCCCACCAGGGAACGAACAGGGACCGATTGGTACACCAAAGGGTCCGGGCATTGGCCCTGACGGCGAGGACCGGGACGACCTTAGGGTCGGGGCATGATCTCGCCGTCCACATTGTTGATCTTCTCGCTCGCCTCGCTGGCCCTGGTCCTGGTACCGGGCCCGAACCACATCTACATCATCACCCGCGCCGTCTCGCAGGGCCGGGCCGCCGGTGTGGCGAGCGCGTTCGGCGTCGAGGTGGGCACGCTGGTGCACATCGCCGCGGCGGCGGCCGGTCTGTCGTACGTGATCGCGCGATCGGCGACCCTGTTCAACGTGATCAAGTGGGCCGGCGTGGCCTACCTGGTCTATCTGGGCATCCGGGCGCTGACGAGCAGGCAGGAGCTCACCAGCCGGGAGGCCGTCCCGCAGCCGCTTCGGGCGATCTTCCTCGAGGGCGTGGTCGTCAACGTGCTCAATCCCAAGGTGATCCTCTTCTTCCTCGCGTTCCTGCCCCAGTTCGTGGAGCCCGAGGCGGGCGCGGTGCCGCTGCAGATCGCCGTCCTGGGGGGAACCCTGCTGCTCCTGGGCCTGCTCTCCGACATGATCTACGCCATGGCGGCGGGCGCCGTCGGCGGGCGGCTGAGGAGCAGGGCGCCCCTGATCGGCCGGTTCAGCGGCGTCGTCTACCTGGGTCTCGGCGTCGCGACCGCGCTCTCCGGCCGCTCTGCCTGAACGCGCTAGATCGTCCGAACACGCGAGGCCGCCTGAACGTACGAGCAGTGGTCCACCTGGTCGCACAGGTCGCCCACCAGCCTGGCCAGCGGTCCCGGGGCCGCCATCACGCCCAGGTGGCCCCGGCGGGGAACGAGGATCAGCCGCCCGTTCCGGCAGGCGCGCAGGAAGTCGCGTTCGTTCACCCGGAACGGGTCCCGGGTGCCGTTGACCAGCCACACGCGTCCCGGGTACGCGGCCAGCGCCGCGAGCTGGTCGTGACCGGCGACGGCGTCGACGACCTGGGGCATCACCTCGCAGAAGAGTCCTCCCGCCACCATCGCCTCCCCGGCGGGACCCGGCAGGAGGCGGCGGAGGCCGTAGGCGCTGATCCGGTTCGCGAGCGACGGGTTGCGCGCGGCGAGCGAGGCGGCGAACCGGTGAGGCCCGGCCGCCGAGCCGAGGGCGGTGCATCCGATGGCCATCAGTCCGGCCACCCGCTCGGGGAAGCGTTCGGCGACGGCGATGCCGACGTATCCGCCGAGGGAGAGCCCGGCCACGAGAGCCCGGCCGCCCAGGGCGTCGACGGCGTCCGCGACCGCCGACGTCGCCGCGTCCATCGTGAACGGCTCGCCCGCGCGGGTGCCGTGGCCGGGCAGGTCCACGGCCGTCGCGGGGCGGCCGTGACGGGAGAGGTGGGAGACGACGGGACCCCACATGGTCGCGCTGATCCGGATGCCGTGAACGAGAACGACGGGGAGCATGGCACGCCTCCAGAGAGTCGTCCCGATCAAAGGGGTGTCCAGGTCGGGAACCCCTCGGTCAGGGAAGTGCCTCGATTAAAACACAACGCACCGTTGCGTTGCTATAGTCGCTCGCATGGCACCGCGCAAGGAACAGCAGATCTTCCAGGCGACGCTCGAACTGCTCGCCGCCAAGGGCTATGAGGGCCTGACGGTGGAGGGGGTGGCCGAGCGGTCGGGGGTCAACAAGACCACGATCTACCGGTGGTGGCCGTCGAAGGCGGCGCTGCTGGCCGCCGCCCTGGTCGAGGCCGACCTGCTCGCGATGGAGCCCCCGGACACCGGCGACCTCAGGGGGGACCTGGAGGCCCTGGTCGGCGGGATGGCCGCCCTGCTCACCCGTCCTCCCGCCTCGGACGTCGCGGTGGCGGCCCTCGGTGCCGCCGTCCACCACCCCGAGCTGGCCGAGGCGGCCCGGCACTTCTTCGCCGACCGGTTCGCACGGGAGGAGGCCGTCTTCGAGCGCGCGCGGCGGCGCGGCGAGCTGTCCGCCGAGGCCGACACCATGCTGATCGTCGACCTGCTCGCCGGAGCGGTCTGGCTGCGCGCGGTCTTCCGCGGCCTGCCCCTCGACGACGGCTTCGCCGCCCGCGCCGTGAGCACCGTCCTGGACGGCGCCCGCGCGTCGTGAACCCGCCCGGCGAGCCCGGCCGCGAGCCGGATCGGGCCGGTCTCAGGCGGAGAGCGCGCCCGGGATGCGGTCCAGGATCGGGTAGGGCATGAGCCCGTACGCGTAGAAGTCGACCGCGTCGGCTCCCGAGGCCCGCACGGCGCGGACCTTGGCGGCGAGGCGGTCCGCCGAGTCGGTGTCGGGCAGGCCCGGCCGCAGGACGACCCGCAGCTCCTTGTCCTTGCCCGTGGAGCGCCGGTAGGCGACCACGTCGTCGGCCACCCTGGCCGCGTCGCGGGCGTAGGCGAGCACGCCGAGCGAGGGCACCAGGTCGCCGAGGGCGACCAGGTCGACGCCGAGCTGCCAGGAGTCGTGCGCGGCGAGCCCCGGTGAGGGCAGGCCGTCGGTGTAGCCCTTGACCGCGCCGGTGGCGTCGAGGAAGACGAGGCGCGAGCCCTCGTCGGTGACGGCGGTGGAGACCTCGGAGACCAGCGAGGTCACCACCTCGGAGCGGGCCCGCGCGTAGGCGACCACCTCGGGCCCCGCGTACGCGGTCAGGGCGGCGCGGGTCACCTCGCCCTGGGCGGGAGGGTCGCCGTCGAGCACGGCGCCCACGATCCTGGAGCACTCCTCGCGCGCCACCTCCGCGTTGACGCCCAGGTCGGCGGCGCGGCGCATGCAGAAGCCGCAGAAGCACAGGCCGAGCAGGAACGCGTCCATCGGCCCGAGCGGGACGAAACTGCGCTCGTGGTGGTAGCCGTGGCCGAAGGTGCCGAAGTGCAGCGCCTCGGCCACCACGCTGTCGACACCCTGCCTGGCCACCGCCCGGCCCAGCGCGACCGCGTACAGGCGCACGTCGGGGTGGGAGGGGCACAGGTCGGCGGGCGAGCCGCGGTCGCCGAAGCAGTTGCGTACGGTCACGTCCGGGTCGGCCAGGCCGAGCGTGGTGTTCTGCAGGAAGACGGTCCAGCCGTGCAGCGCGAGCCCGCGCTCGGCGGTGGCCCGGCGCAGGGCGGCCAGCGGCTCGTCCCCGGCCCCGTCCTGGACGGGCGGGACCAGCCGCAGCCCGCCGAACAGGTCGGCGGGCGGCGTGAAGTGCGCGCCGTCCCTGCGGAGCGTCACCCGGGAGCGGCCGTGCGGGGTGACGTCACGGGCACGGTGGTAGGCCGCGGCCACGGTCACGCCCGTCACGCCGTATCCGGCGATCCGGTCGAGGACCGCGTCGAGGCCCTCCCCGCGCACGTCCTCGACGTAGACGTATAGCGAGCTGTCCAAGCCGCCGCCCTCCCACGAAGTCGGTCAGACTCTAACGCGGCTTGTAGGCCACGAAGTCGATCTCGACGAGGATGTCCATCAGGTCAGAGCCGACGGTCGTGCGGACCGGGTACGGGCGGGTGAAATACGACTTGTACACCTCGTTGTAGGCGGCGAAGTCACGCTTGAGGTGCTCCAGGTGCACGGTCGACTTCACCACGTCGTCGAAGCCGAGCCCGTGCGCCGCGAGGATCGCGCCGAGGTTGCGCATCACCTGGTGGGTCTGCTCGGCCACGTCGGTCCCGACGACCTCGCCGGTCTCGGGGCTGAGCGGCCCCATGCCCGAGGTGTAGACGAAGTCGCCGACCACGAGGCCCTGCGAGTACGCCCCGACGGGCGCGGCGCCCTCGTCGGTCCTCAGCTCCTGCTTGTCGCTCATCTCACCAATCCTCAACAACGAAGAACAAGAAATCAGAAAAAGGTGTTTATCAGATCGACGACGACATACTCCTCGTCGACCACCGGCATGGTCCGCCACTTGTCGAAGGCGGTGCACGGGTGGGAGATGCCGAACGACACCAGGTCCCCCGGCTTCACCGGCGAGCCCGGCGCCAGCCTCAGGAGGGTGTGCTGGTCCTGGACCTTGAGCACCGTCGCGTCCGCGACGGCTCCGCGCGGGATCGGCGGCCCCTCGTCGAAGGGGGCGTCGCGCTTGCCGAACCCGACCACGGCCAGGCCGGGCTCGGGGACGCTCAGCACGTGCGCCCAGATCTCCAGCGCCGCGCGCAGCTCCCCGTCGATCCGGGTGTACGGGGTGCGCTCGCGGTAGTAGCCGTCGTCGTGGGAGACGTAGGCGCCGCTGCGCAGCATGACCCTGGCCTGGCAGGCGGCGAGCTCACGGCCGATCACGTCGAACCACTGGCTGCCGCCCACCGACAGGATCGGGTCGCGCACCCGCAGGTGCTCCAGCGCCTCCAGCAGCCGGTGCAGATAGGCCCGCACCTCCTCCGCCGACCCCAGCGATCCCTCGTACCCGGCGACGCCCGCGAGCTCCACGCCCTCGGCGGCCTGCGCCGCCGAGGCGACCTCCAGCAGCTGGGCGAGGGTACGGCTGCCGCCCCGCCCGCCCTCGTGGCCGAGCTCGGCCAGCACGCGGAACGGCCGGGCCCCGGCGTGCCGGGAGAGCGCCTCGACCCCGGCCGTCGAGTCGACGAAGCAGAGGAACTCGAACGCGGGATCTGTGGCCAGCTGGGCGGCGAGGGCCGACAGCCCGGCCGGGTCGAAGACCTGGTTGGCGAGGACGATCCGGGAGACGCCGAACTCGCGCAGGGTGAGCGCCTGGCTGGGGGTGGCGACCGTGAGCCCCCACGCGCCCGCGTTGAGCTGTGCCCTGACGAGTTCGGGCGACATGGTGGTCTTGGCGTGCGGGGCGAAGGTGAGCCCGTACTCCCGGGTGAAGGCCGCGAGGGTCGCGATGTTGTGCCGCAGCGCGCTCCGGTGGGCCACCATCACGGGGAAGGTGAACGCCCCGCCGAACAGCGAGGCCCCCAGCGCGGCCCCGGGATCCACGATCCCCTTCACGTCCCGTCCCCCTCTGGTCGCCTCGGCGGATCCGCCGGCTCGCCGGCCGCCGGATCCGGGCGTGGGAGATCACGTCCCCGTTGGCCGCCCTGAGGACCCTATCCTCACGGCGGCCTCTCCAGGGTGTGCCCTCGTGGCTTCATGAGGGCTCAGGGGCGCGCGGCTCAGAGGCGCAGCATGACGCAGAGGCGCAGCAGGGCTCAGGGGCGCGCACGACTCAGAGGCGCAGCAGAGCCTCAGGGGCGCGCACGACTCAGAGGCGCAGCAGAGCCTCAGGGGCGCAGCGCCCTGCCGGGGGTGGCGCCGGTGAGCTCTCTTCCGGCGAGGACCGGGACCCCGGAGACGAGGACGTCGCCGATCCCGGTGGCCGGGGTGCGCGGGACGGCGTACGTGGCCAGGTCGGCGACCGCGGTGGCGTCGAGGACGACCAGGTCCGCGACCTGCCCGGGGCGGACGAGACCCCGCCCTCCGAGACCGAAGCGGCGGGCCGGGTGCGAGGCGAGGTGGACGACCGCCTGCTCCAGGGTCCAGTCGCCGGTCTCGCGGACGTGGTGGCCGAGCATCCTGGCGAACGCCCCGTAGCCCCGGGGGTGGGGGTGGCCGCCCACGTAGATGCCGTCGGAGCCGCCGGTGTGGGCCGGGTGGCGCAGGATCGCGCGGACCGACGCCTCGCCTTCGGGGCCCTCGTCGGGGCGGGCCGACACGCATCCGGCCTCCAGCCGGGTGTCGATCAGGATCCTGCGGCAGAACTCGCCCGGCTCCAGCCCCGCCTCGGCCGCGGCGTCGGGCAGCGTCATCCCCTCGGCCCACTCCGCGCCGGGCACGTGGGAGAAGGTGATCCTCGGCCAGAGCGTCTCGTCCCACTCGATCGGCTCGGACTCCAGGATCTCCAGCGCGCGGCCGGTGTCGGCGGCCGGGACCCACGCGGGCAGCGCGACCATCGCCAGGATCGTGCTGCCCCGCAGGTAGGGGTAGGTGTCGAAGGTGATGTCGATCCCCGTGAGCCGGGCCTCGTCGATCAGCGGCAGGAGCGTGGCGGCCGGGCCGTGGTAGTGCGAGACGTGCACGGCGGCGCCCGAGCGGCGGGCGATGTCCGTCACCTCGGCCATCCCCGCGGGGGCCGCGGCGCCGTACCCGCGCATGTGCGTCACGTACGGCAGGTGGTCCAGCGGCGCGCAGAGCGCGGCGATCTCGGCGGCGTCGGCGTAGCGGCCCGGGGCGTACTCAAGGCCGGTGGAGAGGCCGCAGGCCCCCTCCGACAGGCCGCGCTCGACGCGGGCCAGCATCGCGGCCAGCTCGTCGGCGGTGGCGGCCCGCTCCGCGGCGCCCATCACGTCGTGGCGGATCGTGCCGTGCGGCAGCAGGTACGCGGTGTTCAGGGCGGTCGCCCGGTCGTAGCCCGCGAGCAGCTCCCCGACGCCGATCGGCCCGTCCGCCGAGGGGTGGACACCGTTGATCGCCGCGAAGTAGCGGGTGGCGTAGGCGAAGGTCTCCGGGGTGGTGGAGGGGGCGAAGGAGAGCCCGTCCTGGCCGAGGACGAACGTGGTCACGCCCTGCCGGAGCGCGGCGAGCTGCACCTCCTTGTCGAGGACGAGGGCGTCGCCGTGGGCGTGGCAGTCGACGAGGCCGGGCATGACGTGGCGCCCGGCGGCCTCGACGACGGTGGTGGCGTCCGCGCCGTCGAGCCGGCCCACGGCGGTGATCCGGTCACCGTTGACGCCGACGTCGGCGCGGCAGGCGGGGGCTCCGGTGCCGTCGAGCACCCAGCCATCCCTGATCAATACATCGAACGACATGCCGGGATTCAATCACCCGGAAGGTGTTCGCCACATCCAGCGCTCACCTTCGTTCTCCCTGCCCATGTCCTGGATTTCCCCTCGATCACGGAGTGGGGGAATTTGGGCCCCCCACCCCCTTGACCGCAGCGTGTCAGGGATGGTGCCATCTTTCCCTAGTTAGGAACCTTTCCTAACTAGATGATCGCAGAGAGGGCACCCCCTGTGCATGCGAGACCGCGTCTCCAACGCCCCTCGACCGTCCTCGTCCTGGCACTGGCGTCGGCACTGATCGCATCGGTGTTCGTGCTGGCGGCCCCGCCCGGCTTCGCCGCCGACTCCCTGCTCTCCCAGGGCCGCCCGGCCACCTCGTCCTCCGACGAGGACGCCACGCTGCTCCCTGCCGCCGCCTTCGACGGCAACACCTCCACCCGCTGGGCCTCCGCCGAGGGCCACGACCCCGAGTGGATCCGCGTCGACCTCGGCGCCTCCGCCACGATCTCCCGGGTCAAGCTGACCTGGGAGGCGGCGTACGGGAAGTCGTACCGCGTCGAGGTCTCGCCCGACGGCTCCACCTGGACCCCCGCCTACTCGACCACCACCGGCGACGGAGGCGTCGACGACCTGGCCCTGTCGGGCACCGGCCGCTACGTGCGGATGTACGGGACCGCGCGAGGCACCTCCTACGGCTACTCGCTGTACGAGATGGAGGTCTACGGCAGCACGGGGGGCACGACCCCGACGCCCACGCCGACGGTCACCCCGACCCCCGGCGGCCCCGGCGTGCCGTTCGGCTCTCACAAGATCCCCTACGCCTCCGGGATGCTGCGCCCGACCGGCGCCCAGGCCACGCTCGACCAGAAGGTGGTCGACTACTACCAGCGCTGGAAGGCCGCGTTCGTCAGGCAGAACTGCGGCAACGGCTGGTACCAGATCATCTCCCCCGACGCCGACCACCCGTACGTGGCCGAGGCGCAGGGCTACGGCATGGTCATCACCGCCACGATGGCCGGAGCCGACCCCGACGCGAAGAAGATCTTCGACGGCCTGGTGAAGTACGTCCTGGCCCACCCGTCCTCGATCACCCCCGGCCTGCTCGCCGCCGAGCAGAACACCTCCTGCCAGAGCGTCAACGGCGGCGACTCCGCCACCGACGGCGACCTGGACGTGGCCTACGGGCTGCTGCTCGCCGACCGGCAGTGGGGCAGCTCGGGCACCTACAACTACCGGCAGCTCGCGATCAACCACATCAACGCCATCAAGGCCGGTGAGGTCAACGCGACCACCAAGCTCATGAAGCTCGGCGACTGGAGCAGCGCGGGCGACCAGTACTACTGGATCAGCCGCTCCTCCGACTGGATGATCGACCACTTCAGGGCGTTCCGTAAGGCCACCGGCGACACGACCTGGGACACCGTCCGCACCAACCACCAGAACCTGATCGCCTCCCAGCAGTCCGCCTACGCCCCGAACACGGGCCTGCTCGCCGACTTCGTCGTCGACACCAACACCACCCCGAAGCCCGCGCCGAACCAGGTGCTGGAGGACGCCAACGACGGCAAATTCTGGTGGAACGCCTGCCGCGACCCGTGGCGGATCGGCAACGACGCGGTGACCAGCGGCGACACCAGGTCGCTCGCCGCCGCGCGCAAGCTCAACACCTGGATCAAGGGCAAGACCGGCGGCAACCCGAACAACATCGCGGTCGGCTACTCCCTCAACGGCACCCAGATCTCCGGCGGTAGCGAACCGGCCTACTTCGCCCCGTTCGCGGTGGCGGCGATGACCGACTCCGGCAGCCAGACCTGGCTGGACGCCCTGTGGAACAAGATGCTCAACACCCCGTTCACCGCGAGCGACTACTACTCCACCAGCATCCAGCTCCAGGTCATGATCACCGTGACCGGCAACCACTGGGTCCCCTGACCTTCACCCGAACCGACGCGGCCCCTGCTTTCGCGCAGGGGCCGCGCTTTCACGCCCATACCTGTTACACGTTATTCAGGCGACTCTCACGCAGCAACGTTCAATGCTGTTCCTGGCGGCGGCCTTCTACGGCAAGGTATCGACCCTTCTGAATCGGGTATGGCGAGACATCGACGAGGACCTCGCCCGGCTGACCGTCACCGAACTGAACGTGTACGGCGTGACCTGCCGTAACGGTTCCACGTTTCACGGACCTGTGATAGTTCGCCGTCTCCTACGACGGCCACGCTGTCCGCATGCACTGGGATACGGAACCGCCGCACACGTCGGCGTCGAACGCGGTCCACACCCAGGTCGACGAGAACCTCTCCATCGCCATTGTGCATCCGATTTTCATTCGGCAGATCTGACAAAACAAGTTACATGAGAGCCTTGCGGCCGCTACTGTCAACCGGTGACCACTATTGATCGCGAACAACTCCTCGCCTCAGCTCAAGACTTCGCCGATCGCGCTTTGACCGCACACAGAGAGAACGACGACCGAGTCGTCTTGATGTTCGCCGCCATCAGCTTGGAGCATCTATGTAAAGCTTATTTATATCAAATCAATCCAGCATTGCTAACGGAATTAAAGAATGGTCAGCTAGATTCACTACTCCATCTTACCGGAAATGGAGACAAATCACGTACCGCCACCCCACGAACCATCAGCGCCAGGGAAGCAGTCCAGCGCATAAAGAGGATTCAGCCGCAAGTCGCCCTGCCCGACGATCTGATCAATCAGCTGATCAACGTTCGGGACGGCATGGTCCATGCCGGCTATCTTGAATTACCGGAAAGTCGAAAAATATTTGCAGCATACTTGAGAGCATGCCACGACCTCTACAGGCTTCTGAATGTTAGATCCGGTAGCCAATGGGGTCGCCATCAAGGCCTCGTCAGCCTAATAATCACTCAGTCTGTAGACGAAATTGAACGAATCGTCGAAGCAAAATTTTCTGCCGCAAGATCAGGAGTCACCAAACCCGCTCTTATGTTCTCAAAAGAACAGCAAGAAGCCATCGTAGACGCAATCCTCGAAGGCCGGGTCGAGCTCGGCGGGTACGGAATGAAGAGCATGACCTGCCCTGCATGCCAGCGCAAGACCGCCTCTTATATAGGAAGAATCGATATAAGCAGCTCCGCCACCAAGAACGCCGGCCACCCTAATGCCGTCACCTATGTGCTGCGCGGGGAAGCGTTGATATGCAAGTCCTGCAAACTGGCACTGACAGGATCTTGGGAGCTTGAGATCGCGGGAGTCGCCAAAAGCGTCGAATACGCGTCCACCCCGGGATCAGATCTAGTGTTTTACGAAGAGACGGCTGGTCGCGAAATGTATATCCCATACCTCGACGACCCGAACTTCGAATACGATCGCCAATTCGATCCGCAAGTTCCTTATCATCCCGAAGACGACGACCTGGAGGACGTGTCCGCAGACGACGAATCCGAAAATCGCGAATGACTTTTATATTCGCTGAATGTGCCGATGGCTTCCCTGGCCCCTCTGGCCTTCCCATTGTTGTGGAACACAGCCGGAATCCGGCCAGCGAACTCTTTGAACCGAAGTGGCAAGAGTGCCGCGCGGGCCTCCATTCGTGGACCTCACGCACAGGTCAGCGTGCGACGCAGTTCCTGGGCCGAGTCGCTTAGCGTCGATGTCGGCCCTGTTCCGGCATGCTCGATGCGGTCGGCGACACGGAGAAGCAGGTTGGTGGTACGTGCCGAGGCGATCTCGCTCGCCTGTGCCATCACGTCCACGACAACCAGCTCGGCCTCCGGCCATGCCCGCGCGTGCACACGGCCATTGAGCAGTTGAGCTCCGCAGTTATAGCGAGAACGTCCCCGGGTCAATGCAGTTATAGCGAGAACGTCCCCGGGTCAATCGGTGATCGTAAGCCTCCATGAGCGGGGCGATGGCCTTCCCCCACTCGCCCAACTCCGCGTGTGCCATTCCTCGATGCCCGGCCGACTCCGCCTGGTCACGTCCACCCACCGCGCCCAGTACGGATCGCGGGTGCTGATGCTCTCGGCGAGTGCGGAGCGTGCCCGCTGGAGCGCGTCGAACCCCCGTGTCCCGTCGCCCAGGGCCGCAAGCGCACGCCCCCGCCGTACCTCGAATATCGCTTTGACGCGGGGAGGAAGGACACTGTTGGTGAGCACGTCGTCGGCGATGCGCAGCGTCTCGTGCGGACGGTGCTGGAACTGGGACAGCATCGAGAGGTGGGTTAGTTCGAACAGTTCCATGCTGCGATCTCCCGCGAGGCGGGAGAGCATCATCGCCTCGTGGATGGTCTGGCGCGAGGCATCCTGCCGATCGGCGTCATGGGCCTGCCAGGCGGCGATTTCTCCGGCCTCTCCGGCGGCGGCTTCGAGATCTCGTTCGATGGCCGCCAAGAAATTTCCCGCAGCGAGTTTGGCACTGGCGGCTCAAAAGATCCGCACGGCGAGGGGGAAAATCTCGTTTTCCCCGTACGCGATGTCCAGCGCGACAAGTGCCTGCCCAGTGGTCCGGAGCGCCATCACACAGTCCGCGTCAGCCGGTCGACCGTCTACGGCGAATGGCTGGCTGTGGGCCAGCCGCGAGGAGCCCTTCTGCGCTCTCGGGTTCCACGCCGGGGCCGAACGGACGGTCGACGCCGACAGCCTGGAGGCACTGCGGGCCGAGACCGAGCGGCAGGAGACCATCGCGCGACAGGCGCGGCAACGGGCCGCCGGACAGGTGGTCTCATGATCAGGCACCCGAATGTCCGAAACCGACACCTCGAAAGACGACCTCGGCGCCACAGGAGAGGTGATTTCCGCGATCTGGGTGACGAGGCATATCCACAGCGTGCAACGTTGACCCGCAACAGGCCGGTCTGACGCTACGCCTCCGAGGCCGGTTCGTATGACAACAACAGGGTGATCTGTATGACGAGGAAGGTAGTGGATGAGCAACCCGCTCCCGATCATCGAACTGCCGTTGGATTGGGACGAGTGGAACATCGACCACGCGCAGCGGCATGGAGTCTCACGAGAGGAGATCGAGCAAGTCGTCCGACGACCTGCCTGATGTGCGCCAATCACGCAGGGAGGGGAAGCCTGTCCCCGATCACTACCTCCGGCGGGGGTGACCGACGCGGGGCGATGTGTCACCGTGGTCGTCCTCTACCCGGTCACCAGGAAGCGTGACTGGGGTGTGTACGAACTGGAAATCGCACGACCGGTTACCGCGTACGACACACCGAAGAAGGGCTGAGCATGACTGAGAACGAACCGACCGCGCGGGACATCGCCGCGATGGACGAGGCTGAGCGCGCCCGGTGGTTCTACGACAACCGCGAGCAGGTCGCCGAGGAATCCACACCTGCCGTTCTCGACCGAGTCGTATCGGTACGAGTCAGCCCCGAAGACCTCGGCCTGCTGACCGAGGCCGCGGCGGCGGCGGAAATGAAACTGAGCGCGTGGTTGCGCAAGGTGGCGTTGGAAGCCGCGGCGATGGCACCTGCCGCCCCGCCCGCGGCAGTGCTGTCCGGCGAGGAGACGCGGCGGCTCCAGGATTCCGTTCTGAACATCGTGGAACTGCTGGAGCGCAGTGGCATCAGGCTTGACACGGCAGCGGACGAACGCGATCGATCGCTGGTTCTGAAATCACTGCGGCGTCCGCGGAAGAAGAAGATCAAGGCTGGAAAGTAGTCCACGGAGCCGAACCGCGGACACCGGCTCAGGGTGACATGCGGTTGCCCATCCCGGTGGACATGCGGTTGCCCATCCCGGTGGACATGCGGTTGCCCATCCCGGTGACGCCCAACGGCGCCTCACCAGGATTGGACACCTGGTCGGACGCCGTCTCGCGCGGTCGGCGAGGAAGCACCGTGAGACGGCCTTCGGGGTTACTCAGTCCTGGTCGGGTATCTCCAGCCGGGAGGGCGTCTGCGGGCATGAGGCTCCCCTGTCGACCGGGCGCCGTTCCAGCAGTTCCCTCGCCTCGCGACGGGCCAGGTTCCAGCCGTTCCACGGGTCGGGCCCGGCGAGCTCGTTGGCCGCGACCACGTCCCGCAGGACGCAGCTGCGGGCCGGCTCCGGCAGCCTGTCCAGGGCGGGAACGGCCTCCGCGCCGAGGTCGCCGAGGTATTCGAGGTCGACCCGCTCCACGCCCCGTACGGCGATCTGGGTCTCCGCGACCCGCAGGTCGGGATTCCAGACCACGAACGCCAGCAGGGAGGCGCTCGTCATGATGACGACGGTCCTGGGCAGCCAGCGCGCGTGCCCGCGTCCGGTGAGCCGGGCCGCGCCCGCGACGAGGACCAGCGCGAAGATCCCGCCCAGCCACAGCACCGTCGCCGACACCGAGGCCCGCAGCCGGGACAGGCCGTAGGCGTCGGCGTACAGGTCCAGGCGGTGCAGCGCGGAGAACAGGATCACCAGGGTCAGCACGCAGAGCACGCCGAGCAGCCCGGCCATCAGCCAGCGGTCGGCTCCCTTGAGCTCCAGCGTCCCCGAGGCGACCGCCACGATGGCCAGCACGAACACGCTGACGACGACGAGCTGGAAGAACCCGGAGCGCGCGTACTCGGCGTAGGTCAGCCCGGTCGCGGACAGCACCCACCGGGTACCGCCGAACAGCACGGTCAGCTGCATCCCCACGAACGTGGCGAACAGCAGGTTGAGCGCCGTCAGCGGGGTCACCCAGAGACCGCGGCCGACCGCGACCTTCAGGTCGGGTGCCTTCGGCTCGGCCACGGGCCGCAGCCCCACCAGTACGGCGGAGGCGACCACGACCGCGAAGACGACGAAGAGGAGGATCCGCAGCGGCATCGACTCCGCCCACTCCTGCGCGCTGAACACCCGCTCGACGGCCTCGGCGAAGACCGCGTCCGCCGAGGCGAACAGCGCCCCGAACACCACCAGCAGCACGACGGTGAGCCCGCCCCCCAGCAGCAGCGGCATCACCCGGCGGCGGGACGCGAGGCCCTTCAACCTCGCGCCGAGGAACCACGGCACCGGCAGCAGGCCCAGGACCACCGACGCGCCGCCCCTGATCACCCCGAGCCAGCCGCGCCCGGCCCCCGACAGGGCGAGCGCGGCCGTCAGGAACCCGGCCAGCAGAAGGATCCCGACCAGCCAGTCGGCGTCCCTGAACATCACCGTCGCGACCAGCCCGTAGGCGATCGCCCCCATCCCGGCCGACCAGGGGTTGATCCTCCTGCGCGCCGCGGGGATCGCCGCCAGCCCCATCGCCACGGCCACCAGCACGAGCCCCAGCCCCGCCCTGCTGTACGGCACCGCGACCGCGGCGAGCGCCCCGACGGCGGCCGAGACCGGCAGCGCCCAGCGGGGCGTGTCCGGCAGCTCGGGCCGGGGGAAGATCGGCGGTGCCTCGTATCCGCCCGGAGCCCCCGGACCCCGGCCCCCACCCGGCCGGGAGACCGCCGACGAGCCCGTCGATGAGCCCGGCGACCCTTCCCTGACGCCTACCGGCTGCGCCCCGCCCTCCCGCCGCGGAGCCTCCGGACCCGCCACGGTGACGCGCTGCGCGACGGGTCCCCGCGCCGGAGGCCGGGGCGGGGGCTGCTCGGCGGGAGCCAGGATGTCGTCGGTGGGCGTGGTGGCGCCGATGACCGTACCGATGAAAGCACCGATGGCGAAGACGGCGGCCCCGGCGAACGCCGCCAGCAGGGGGTCGACGTTCGCGAGGCCGATGCCCACGATCACGGCGCACACCAGCCCGCCGACGCCGCCGACGAACACCCCGATGAACGCTCCCGCCCAGTTCCGCATCACGACCGGCTTCTGACGCGGGCTCCCCTGCCGGGCGAGTACGGGCTGCGGGGGGTACGGCTGCGGGGCGGGCCGCACGGGAGGAGAGGGTGTGGCGGCGACGTCGGGGCCGGCGGCTCCGGGGGCCGTTCCAGGGGTCGCCCCGGAGTCCGCAGCGGCGGGCACCGGCCCGGACGTCACGCCGTGCCCTGGTCCGCCCGCGGCCGGGCCGGAGGTACCTGAGGTACCGGGCGCCTGGCCGGTCTCCCGGGGTCCGGACACCCGGACGGGTCCAGCGGCCTGAACGGCTCCGACCGGTTCGCCGGTACCGGACCCCGGACCGGTCACCGGACCGGTCGTCGAACCGGCCGCCGGGCCGGCCACCGAAGCGGTCACCGATCCGGACGCGGAAGCGGTCGCCGCGACCTCTCGCGACCGGGACGCCCGCCCGGCCCCGACCGGCTCACGGACCTCGGACTCCCGGCCGGTTTCCAGCGGTTCACCCGGTTCGACGGATCCGGAGCCCTGATCGGCCCCGGACACCCGACCGGCTTCCACCGGTCCGCCGGATTCCGAACCCCCGGGATCCCCGGAGGCCCCGGAGACCCCGGCGGCCTCGCCACGTCCGGACGGCACATCGGCCGCGGACGGGACGAAGGACGCGGGAGCCACCGCCCCCGTGGGGGCTTCGCCGGGAGGGGCCTCGCCCGGGGCGACGGCGTCCGCCTCCGCGGGGAGGGAGCCCTTGGCGGGGAGAGACGGGGGGTTCATCTCGATCCTTTCCGGAAGGTCGGCCACGATGTGGCAGCCGACACCGTCGTCGACGTGGATGGAGCCGCCGTGGAGCTCGACGATCTCCTTGGTGATGGCCAGGCCCAGCCCGGCGCCGCCGTCGTCGGCGGCCCGGCCCGCGTCCAGGCGCGAGAAGCGCTCGAACGCCCGCGCTCGGTCCTCGGCCGCGATCCCCGGCCCCTGGTCGCTCACCCGCAGCCGGACGCCCTCCCCCCTGGCCGTGGCCGTCAGCACCACCAGCCCTCCGGCGGGGCTGTGCCGCACCGCGTTGTCCAGCAGGTTGGCGAGGACCTGCGCGAGCAGGTCGGGATCGGCGCGCACGCTCAGCCCCTCCGGGACCTCGCAGCGCGCCACCACCCCCTCCCTGGCCAGGACGGCCTCCCGCAGGGCCTGCTCGCACAGCTGGCGCAGCTCGACGTCCTCACGCTCGATCAGCCGGGCCCCGGACTCCAGGCGGGACAGGTCGAGCAGCTGCGCGACCAGCCGGCCCAGCCGCTCGGTCTGGGCGAGCGCGGTGCCGAGGGTGACGGGATCGGGGTCGGAGACCCCGTCGACCACGTTCTCCAGCACCGCCCGGAGCGCGGTGATCGGCGTACGGAGCTCGTGGCTGACGTTGGCCACCAGTTCCCGGCGCTGCCGGTCCACCTCGCCCAGGTCGGCGGCCATCGCGTTGAAGGCGCGGGCGAGCTCGCCGACCTCGTCACGGGAGGACGCGGTGACCCGCAGGCCGTACCGGCCCTTGGCGATGGTCTGCGCGGCGGCGGCCATCTCGCGCAGCGGCTTGGTCATCCCCCGCGCGAGCAGCTGCACCATGATCAGTGCGAACACCGCGGCCACCGCGACGCGCACGTTGCGCGAGTATCCGGCGTTGATGCCGACCTCGTTGACGACGAACGCCGCCACCACGGCCAGCAGGATCACCATGCCGAGCTTTATCTTGATCCGGCCCAGGAAGTCGAGAGGTCTCAATGGTCGGCGCGTCCCGGTGTCGAAGGTGAAGGGCACATGAGTGTCTGAGTGGCGGAGAGGGCGATCGGTTCTCGTCCGGACGCGAGCGCCGTTTCCGGGGCGTGCCGGCACGCCTCCTCGCGGCCGTACCCGGGCGCGTGTCCACCTGCCGCGCCGGAATGCCCGCTCACGGTTTGACGAGGGCGTAACCGACGCCGTGGACGGTACGGACGACGCCGGGGCCGAGCTTGCGGCGCAGGGCCCGCACGTGGCTGTCGACCGTGCGGGTGGCCGCGGCCTCGGAGAAGCCCCAGATGTCGGCGAGTAGTCGCTCGCGCTCGAAGACCTGGCCGGGGCGCTCGGCGAGGCGGCAGAGCAGGTCGAACTCGGTCCTGGTGAGCTGGGCCTCGGTGCCCCGCACGTAGACGCGGCGCTCCGCGGTGTCGATCTCGACGTCGGCGAGGCGGATGACCGTGTCGGCCACGGCCAGCTGGGAGGCCCGCTCGACCCTGCGCAGCAGGGCGTGCACCCGGGCGACCAGCTCGCGCATGCTGAACGGCTTGGCCATGTAGTCGTCGGCCCCGACCCCGAGTCCCACGAGCAGGTCGGTCTCCTCGCCCAGCGCGGTGAGCATGAGGACCGGCACCGGTCTGGCCGCCTGCATGCGCCGGCACACCTCCAGCCCGTCGAGGCCGGGCAGCAGCCGGTCGAGCACCACCACGTCGGGCCCCGTCCTCGCGTAGGCGGCCAGCGCCGCCTGCCCGTCCCCGACGACCTGCACGTCGAAACCCTCGGCGGCCAGCCTGTGGCGTACGGCCCGCGCGATCGTCTCGTCGTCCTCGACCACGAGGACACGTCGTTGCTGAGGGGTTGCCATGACCGGCAGCGTAGACCGGAGCCGTGCAGAAGACCTGTGGTGAATTGTGCAGATTCTGCGCACTCGGTGACGGGGGCCGGCCCGATGAGCAGGGCCCTCGCGCGGACGAGGGCCCTGCCCGGCGGGCCGGAGAGGCCGGATCACGGGCCGGAGAGGCCGGGATCAGACGGGGATCAGACGGGAATCAGGTGAGGATCAGGCGGCGGCCGGTGATCCGGTAGCCGATCCGGGCGAACGAGGCCGCCATGGGCGCGTTGCCCACGTCGGTGTTGTCCTTCACCTCGGGCTCGCCCTCGGCGACGAAGATGTGCAGCGCCTCGGTGACCAGGTCGTCGGCGTAACCGCGGCCCCGGTGGGCCGGGTCGATCCCGAGGTAGCCGATCGTGGCGTTCCTGGAGTTGCGCGTCGCCATCACGACGCCGACGAGCTCCCCCGACGCGTCGTGGGCGAGCCGCCACCATTGGCGCCCGCCGGGCATGTCCGCGACCTCGGCCACGGTCTTCTCGGCCGTCGCCCTCGCGCCGTGGGCCGCGAGGTTGCGCCGGTCCCAGTCGTCGAGGCTGCCCTCGGCGACGCGGGCCAGCAGGTTCACCACCACCTCGTCGTCGTCGGCCGGGGCGAAGGTGAGCCGGGCCGACCGGGACGGCAGGCCGTACTCGGGGAGCCAGTGCAGGTTGAGCCGCTCGACGGACCGCCGCAGCCCGGCCTTCTCGGCGGCGGCGATCCGGTCGGAGGCGTCCGCGAACGCGTCGGGGCGCTCTCGCCAGTCGGCGGGCAGGAACAGGTGGTAGTCGGGCCGCGCCCCGGACGGTGTGGCGTACCCGGGCGTGACCAGGGTGGCGTACGCGGCTCGCAGCAGGGCGGCCCCCACCTCGATCCGGTCGGGGCCGAACCCGGGGTCGAGCCAGTCGAGGCTGAAGGGGTGCTCGGAGCCCGGCGGGCCCCAGAAGGCGGCCCTGGCGACGACCTCGTCGCCGCGCAGCGCGACCCAGACCCATTCGGGCCGGTAGCCGAGCTCGTCGAAAGGCAGGTGGCGGGCACCGACGCCGGAGGCGGGGAGCGGGCCGTAGCGGTGGAACAGGTCCGACTCGCCCGCTTCGAGCGGACGGAACAGCAGATCGGACATGGACCGGTCGGACAGGGACAGCTCAGACAAGCGAAACTCCAGAAAGCGGGTGCGCTTCCCGGGCTCAGGCGGCCTGTCGCCCGAGGCGGGAGCGCGTGACCAGGGTGGCGAACATCTGCTCCTCACCTCCTCACGTCGAAGGGACGGTCAGGCTACCGGAGTGTCCGGCGCCGCTTCAACCGGATAAACCGCGCTCCCGCTCGCCGCGCGGGTGAACCGTTCGCCGGTCGCGCGCAGGTAGTCCCGGAACTCCGCCGGCCGGACCACCTCGACGTCGGCGCCCAGCGCGGCGAGGACCAGGACCGGCCACTCCATCCCGTCGGCGTTCATCAGCAGCCGGCACGACCGGTCGTCGACGGCCTCGACCACCCCGCCCAGGGGTGACGCGACCCGCTCGACGTCGGCGGCCGCCGCCTGTACGACGACCACGATCTGATACTGCGCCGGCATCGACGTGATGCTGTCGCGGACGAACGCCCCGGCGTCGCCGCCGGGCAGCTCGCGCGGGCGGAACCGGGCACCGGTCGACTCCGCGGCGGCCAGCCGGTCGACGCGGAAGGTGCGCCAGCCGTGGCGCTCGACGTCCCAGGCGACGAGATACCAGCGGCGCCCCAGCGACACGAGCCGGTGCGGCTCGACCAGCCGGGTCGTCCGGTCGCCGTCGCGCGCCGTGTACTCGAACCGCAGCCGCTCGTCGTCCCGGCACGCCTGGGCGATCACCGTCAGGGCGAGCGGGTCGACCGTGGGGCCCCCGCCGACGACGGCGGGCACGGTGTAGGCCCGCAGCGCGTCGACCCTCCGCCGCAACCGGGGCGGCATCACCTGGATGACCTTGGTCAGCGCCCGTACCGACGTCTCCTCGATACCGGCCACGGCGCCGCCGGCCGCCGTCCGCAACCCGACGGCGATGGCCACCGCCTCCTCGTCGTCGAGCAGCAGGGGCGGCATGGTCGCACCGGTCTGGAGCTGGTAGCCGCCCGCGACACCCCGGTTGGCGTCGACCGGGTAACCCAGCTCGCGCAGCCTGTCGACGTCGCGCCGCAGCGTCCGCTCGCTCACGTCCAGCCGGTCGGCGAGCTCTCCGCCCGGCCAGTACCGATGGGTCTGCAGCAGGGACAGCAGCCTCAGCATCCGCGCACTCGTGTTCGCCATGAATCCAGTTTCCCGTCGATTCAGGTCAGAAAGTGGCCTGAATGAATTTCAGCGTGGTCCCCATGAACAGCACGATGATCCGCACGAGCGGGCTGACCAGGCACTTCACCGTCAGGAAAGAGACGGCCGAGGCGGTACGCGGCCTCGACCTGCACGTCGCCTCCGGCGAGACGGTGGCGCTGCTGGGACCGAACGGGGCGGGAAAGTCGACCACCCTGCGGATGCTCACCACGCTGCTCCCCCGACCTCGGGCAGCGCGGAGGTCGCCGGGCACGACGTGACGACCGGGCAGCGCGGCGTGCGCGGCCGGATCGGCTACATCGGCCAGGGCAACGGGGCCGCGCACAGCCGGCGGGGCCGTGACGAGCTCATCGTCGGGCGGGCCCTGAAGGAGATCGTGCCGATGCTCGCCCAGACGGTGGTCGTCGTCGCCGTCACCATCCCGTTCGGGTTCCGCCCGCACCTCGCGGGAGCGCTCCTCGGCCTGCTGATCCTCGCCGTCTTCCGCGTGGGCCTCGGCGCGCTGTCCTACACCCTGGCGCTGGCGTCCAAGGACAGCGAGTGGATGTTCTGGGGGGTCCAGCAGACCCTGCTCTTCCCGCTGATGCTGCTCGCCGGGATGCTGCTGCCCGTCGGCGGCGGCCCGGACTGGTTGCCGGTGCTCTCGCGGCTCAACCCGCTGACGTACGTCGTGGAGGCCGAGCGTGCCCTGTTCGACGGCGAGATCGTCTCGGCGGCCACCGGCGGCGGCGCGGTCGCGGCCGTGATCGTGGCCGCGCTGGGCCTGCTCGTCGGCACCCGGGCCATGCGCCGCGCCTGACCGTGCCCGACCTCACCCGACCTCACCCGACCTCACCCGACGCGCCGCGCCCCGGTATACCGCCGGGCCGCGCCCACCTCGGCGTTACCGTGACGGAGTGATCGATGTCCCCGCGTACCTGCGCAGGATCGGTGTGAAGGTCGACGGACCCCCGAGCGCGGAGTCGCTGCATGTGCTGCACCGGGCACACGTGGAACGTGTGCCCTACGAATGCCTGGAGATCTGGCTGGGCCGCCCGACGACCGTCGACCCGGTGGAGTCGGCCGCGCGGATCGTGCGGGGCCGGGGCGGCTACTGCTACCACCTGAACGGGGCCTTCTCCCTGCTGCTGAAGGCGCTCGGCTACCGGGTGACCCGGCACCTCGGCGGGGTGCAGGGCCGCGCCGGGGGGCCGGCGAGCGTGGACGGCGGTCACCTCGTGCTCACGGTCTCGGGACTTCCCGCTCCGGGCAATCCCGGCGGGGAGTGGCTGGTCGACCAGGGCCTGGGCGACGCGATCCACGACCCGCTCCCGCTCGTCGAGGGCACGTACCGGCAGGGACCCTTCACCTACGGCCTGCGTCCCTCCGAGGTGGCACCCGGCGGGTGGCGGTTCGACCACGACCCGCGCGGCGACTTCCTCGGCATGGACTTCCGCGCCGGACCCGCCGGGATGCCGGAGTTCGCCGCGATGCACCGGTTCCTCTCCACCTCGCCCGAGTCGGGCTTCGTCCGCGTGGCCACGGTCCAGCGGCGCGACGCGAACGGTGTGGACATCATGCGGGGCCTGGTCCTGACCCGTCTCGGCGACCGCGAGCACACCCTGACCGCGCGGACCGAACGCGAGTACTTCGAGATGCTGGCCGACGTCTTCGGCCTGTCCCTGCCCGACGTCACCCCGGCCGAACGCGCCAAACTGTGGCAGCGCCTGTGGACCGCCCACGAGGAGTGGTCCGACTCGTACTGACTCCTCGGACACGGCACGGCCCCGCCTCCGTACGGCCCGCGCGGGCCGGTCCTCCCGGCGGCCCGGTCGCGGAGGGCCACGGCCGCCGGGGTGGGGGTCGCGGGACTCAGCCGTCCGCCGCCAGCGACTCCTTCAGCTCCCGCTTGAGGATCTTGCCCAGCGGGTTGCGGGGCAGCGCCTCGACGATCTCCAGGCGTTCGGGGAGCTTGTACGAGGCGATGCCCTTGCCCCGCAGGTGCTCCACGACCGAGGCGAGGTCCACGGTCTGGCCGGGCTTGGGGACGAGCACGACGCAGACCCGTTCGCCGAGGACCTCGTCGGCGTAGCCGACCACCGCCACCTCGGCCACCGCCGGGTGCCCGGAGACCAGCGCCTCCAGCTCGGCCGGGGCGATGTTCATGCCGCCCCGGATGACCAGGTCCTTGGCCCGGTCGACGTAGCGCAGGTACCGCCCCTGCTCTCCGGCGATCTCGAACACGTCGCCGGTCCTCAGGTAGCCGTCCTCGTCGAACGGGTCGGCGGCGGCCGTGCCCGGCAGGTAGCCGGAGAAGACGGTCGGCCCCGACAGGCGGAGCTCACCGGGGATCCCGGCCTCGACGATCTCCTCGCCGAGGGGGTCGACCAGCTTGGTCCTGGTCGCGCCGAGGGTGCCGGGCCACGTGGTGCCCGGGGCGTCGGGCCGGGGGAAGAAGCGGGCCCTGTCCTCGGGGTCGGGCATGTGCACCGGGTCCGAGAGGAGCGCGACGCCCTCGTTGGAACCGAAGAAATTGATGATCGCGATGCCGTACCTGTCCTGCCAGCCCTTCACCATCGGCGGTGGCAGCGGCGCCGAACCCGAACCGATCCGGGTCAGCGTGGTGAGGTCGGTCCTGGCGAGGACCGCCTCCTGCTGGAGCAGCATCGTCAGCAGCGCGGGCGGGGCCAGGGTGTAGGTGACGCCCTCGGCCGCGATCTGCCCGAGGTAGGTCGGCAGGTCGAACGGGTGGTGCTGGACGAGCACCGCACCGGTCTTCAACCAGGGCAGGAATACGCCGCCGATCCCCGCCATGTTGACCATGGGGAAGGGGTTGAGGATGACGTCGTCCTCGGTGAGCCCGGGAGCCTCGGCACAGGTGGACGCGACCGCGAGCCAGTCGTAGTGGCACCTCGGCACACCTTTGGGAGTGGCCTCGGTACCGGAGGTCCAGCAGATCGTGACGGGGTCGGCGGGGTGGGCCTCGTACGGGATGCCCTGCCCCTCGTGTGACCGCGACCGCGACTGCGGCTGCGGCTGCGGCTGCGGCTCGCGCGGGGAGGGATCGGGCCCGCCGGAAGGGGCGCCCGGAGTGGGGACGGCGTCGAGGGGGGTGGCGGTGTCGAGGTCGGCGCCCCAGGTGAGGGCCGGGATGATCGTAGGCACGCGGGCGGTGGCGGTCGCCGAGGTGACGAAGATCATGGCCCCTGCGAGGGCGCAGAGCTGGTTCAGCTCGTACTCGCGGTACTGCACGGGAAACGGGGTGACCACCGCGCCCACCCTGATCACGGCCAGGAAGGTGACCGCGAGCTCCACGCTGTTGGGCAGCTGGACGGCGACCACGTCCCCGGGTCCGGCGCCCCGGCCGCGCAGCACCCCCGCCACCCGGTCGACCTCGGCGTCCAGCTCGGACCAGGTGAGCCTCTTGACCTCGCCGGGCAGCAGGTCTGCCTTGTTGGGCGGGTCGGCGATCGCGAGGGCGCCTGGGCGGGCGCTCACCTGGGCACGGAGCAGCCGGTCGATCGTGTCTCCGGTCCACCAGCCGCCGGCGGTGTAGTGGTCGATCCGCTCTTGCGTGTGCAGGCGCTTCATCGCGGCTCCAGGGGCGTCGTGAGGGTGCTCGTGACACTACGAAAACAGAAGCCAGGGGTCAATGGATGGGGCGGAATCATCGTTCATTGGTCCATGTGCCGGTAAGTGACTATGTTGCTGTCCGCGATGGGATAAGCGAACGGGGTGAGCGGGATCGACACTCGAGTGCTGGCAGGCCGTTACCGGCTGCTCAACCCTCTCGCCGAGGGCGGGGCGGGCACGGTCTGGCTCGCCACCGACGAGACGCTCGGCCGCGACGTGGCCGTGAAAGAGGTACGGCTCCCGCCTGACCTCGACCCCGTCAGGCGGCAGGAGGTCTTCGCCTCGGCGATCCGCGAGGCCAACCTCGCCGCCCGGCTCAAACACCCCTCGATCGTGACCGTCCACGACGTGGTCATCGACCAGGACCGGCCCTGGCTCGTCATGGAGCTGCTGTCGGGCTCGTCCCTGGAGCAGACCGTCCTCGGCCGGAGTCCGCTTCCCGCGCACCAGACGGCCAGGATCGGCGTGGGCATCCTCAGCGCGCTCGGCGCCGCCCACGCCGCCGGGGTGGTCCACCGCGACGTCAAGCCGGGCAACGTCTTCCTCACCAGGACCGGCAAGGCCGTCCTCACCGACTTCGGCTTCGCGGTCGCCGACGGCGAGGCCACCTCCGGCCGGACCGGCCACCTGGTCGGCTCGCCCAACTACATCGCGCCCGAACGGCTGCGCGGCGAGCGCGGCGGCCCCGCCTCCGACCTGTGGTCCCTCGGCGCCACGCTCTACTTCGCCGTCGAGGGGGTGCCGCCGCACCCGGCGGAGACCCCCATCGCGGCGATCAGCCGGGTGCTCACCGAGCCGCCGAGGCCGCCGGAGCTCGCGGGCGAGCTGGGCCCGCTGCTGACGCGCATGCTCGACCCGGTCCCCGAGGCCCGGCCGTCCTTCGAGGCCGTCGCCCGCGCCCTGGGAGAGCTGGCCGCCGGTCGTACGGTCACCGGGATCCCGGCTGCGTCCCCCGCGTCCCCCGCGTCCCCCGCGCCCTCGCCGTCCCCGGCCCCCGTACCCGCCCGCTCCTCCGAGCCGCGCCGGAGCCGCACGGCGCTGTGGGCCGCCGCAGAGACGGCCGGGATCGCGGTGGTCATCGGGGTCACCTTCGGGGTGACGTTCCTGCTGACCTCGAACCCCACGGCCGCCGAGAAGCGGGTCAGGCTCAGCGAGAGTCCCGGCGCCTTCGCCACTCCGGTGGACGTGTGCAAGCTCATTCCCGGCGCCATGGCCAGGCAGCTGCTGCCCGCGCCGGCGGGCGAGGGCAAGCCGACCAACGACGGCGGCTGCCAGTGGCCGGCACGCGGCATGGGGCTGGAGGTGCGTCTCTCCGGCGCCGACCAGTGGGGCAAGAGCCCCCGGCAGGCCCACGAGCTGTTCGTGAACCGGCGCCAGAGCGCCATACCGAGCGGGGAGAACGCCTGGAGCTGGCCGGAGATCCAGGCCGGCATCCGCTCCTCCCGCTCCACGGCGCCGAGGACGGTGAAACCCGTCGGGGACGAGGCGTTCGGCTACGACGTCTACGAGAATCGCAAGACCGGCAGGCTGGAGCAGAGCTACGTGGTCGTACGCGTTGACAACCTCGTCCTCGACGTCGGTTACACCGTGGTGGACGGCAGCAAGGACGGTCCGGCGATCCAGGCGGGCGCCCACACCACCGCGACGTGGATCGCGAACGCGTTGAACAAGCAGAAAGCGAGCGGATGAACCATCCAGACGTCCCTCGATCGCAGGGCAGGCACGCGGGCGGGCACACCGCTCCCCCCGCGCCGGGACCCGGGATCGCCGGAGCCGAGGGTCCGCCGATGCTTGAGCAGAGCTCCCTGGAACAGGTGATCGCCCGGTTCGGGCCGATGTCCCCGCAGCAGGCCGCGGTGGTCGGGGTGGCGGTGCTGGACCAGCTCGTGGCGATGCACAGGCAGGGCATGCTGCACGGCGACGTGCGGCCGGGTTCGGTGCTGCTCGGCCCGTACGAGCAGATCGTCCTCGCCGCGCCGTCCCTGCCCTCCTCGCTCTTCACCTCTCCCGAGGGGGTGACCAGCCCGGCCGCCGACCTGTGGTCGCTCGGCGCGACCCTCTACACCGCCGTCGAGGGCCGTCCACCGTCGCCCGGCGGCTCCCTGGACAACGCGGGCCCGATCGCGCCCGTCCTGTTCCACCTGCTCGCGGGCGACCCCGCCCAGCGGCCCGACCCGGGCGTCCTGCGCGGCGCCCTGATCGACGTCTCCCAGTACCGTCCCGAACCGCCGGCCGCGCCACCCTTCCCTGGCGCGTTCCCGCCTCCCCCGGAGGGCTCGCTTCCCCAGGTTCCGGGAACCCCCGATCCGGGGACGTCCGCCCCCTCCGGCCCCTTTCCTCCCTTCGCGCCCGGAACCCCGGCCCCCGGAGGCCCGGCCGCCTTCGGGCAGGCGCCCCTCCAGGGCCCCGGAACACCCGGGGCCCCGGGGCCGCACACCGCGACGGGACCCGGGACGACCGGGCCCACCGCGACCGGACCGGGAATGACAGGACCGGGAATGACAGGGCCGGGCGCGGCCGGACCCCAGGGGTTCGACACGACCGCGCCGCCCGGGAGTCCCGGGGCCCCCGGGGCCCTCGGATCCCCCGGCGGGCAGGGGGAGGACGGCACCGCTCCGGTCAACGAGGGCGAGGTGACCGCGCCCTTCAGGAAGAACCTGACCGAGCAGATGTCCGCCATCACGGCGAAGCTCCCCCCTCAGGACGTCCCCGTCCCCTCCCAGGTCGCGCTCTCCTCCTCCCCGGGAACGCCGATCGTCTGGCAGGCCCCGCCCTCGATCCCGCCGCAGCAGGACGCCGTCCACCAGGGCCCTCCCTACCCCGGCTCCCCCCAGCAGGGGCCGCCTCATCAGGAATCACCTCCGCAGGGGCCGCCCCGGCAGGTGACACCCCAGGGGGGACACCTCCCCTCCGGCGCGCCCGGCTCCACGCCACCGCACCCGAACCCGCCGGACGCCCCCGCCTCACGCGAACCGGCCCGTCACCCCTCCCCCGCGGCGGGGGACACGCCCACCGAGCGGCCGACGCGGACGACGGGGGTGCTCGTACCCCGGCCGGTCGTGGCGCTGACCGGTGTGCTGCTCTTCGGCATGGCGGTCACCATCGGCGTCCTTCTCACCTCGGTGGTCGCGAACTCGGACGACGACCTCTCCGCCGCCGAGCCCTCCGGCGCCAAGGGCCGCTTCGCCACGGCCCCCCGGGCCTGCAGCCTGCTCGACGACAAGCAGGTGAACGAGGTCGTGCCGGGCTTCAAGAGCTCCGAGGTCGAGCGCTCCGTCTGCAACTGGCTCAACCAGCACGACTGGCGCAAGCCCAACGTCGAGAAGTACGACCTGCGGGTCCGGTTGATCGCCCAGAAGCAGGACGGGTCGGAGGTCGCGAGGGCCAGGGAGTATCTGGCGGGCAAGAAGAAGGACCTCGTCGACAAGGGCCAGTTCACCACTCCCAAGCCCCTGCCGCCCAAGGACCTGCGGGGCATCGGCGAGGAGGCGTTCACCTCCGGCGCGTACACCTCCATCAACCTGTACGGAGGCTCCTACAAGGCGACCGTGGTCTTCCGGATCAGCAACCTGATCGCCGAGGTCGACTACGAGCGGGGCGGCGTCAAGGAGGACCCCGACGGCAAGATCTCCGAAGGCGCGCTGAAGGTGGCCCGCTGGCTCACCGAGTCCCTGAAGACCGATGACTGATCGGATGGCGGGCCCGCTGCCCGTACTGGCGGGCCGCTACCGGGCGCTCGCGAGGCTCGGCGCGGGAGGGATGGGCGTGGTGTGGCGGGCTCGCGACGAGCTGCTCCACCGCGAAGTGGCGATCAAGGAGGTCAAGCTCGACCCGAACCTGCCCGAGGCGCAGCGCGCCGAGGCGCGGGAGCGCACCCTGCGCGAGGCGCGCGCCGCGGCCAGGCTGGGGCACCCGTCCATCGTGGCCGTACACGACGTCGTGGCGCAGGACGGCCGCCCGTGGATCGTGATGGACCTGGTCGACGGCCGTTCGCTGGAACAGGCGGTCCAGGCCGAGGGACCGCTGCCGCCACGGCGGGTGGCCATGATCGGCCTGGCCGTGCTGGACGCGCTGGCCCTCGCGCACAGCCGGGGCATCGTGCACCGCGACGTGAAGCCGGCCAACATCATGCTCGACAGGAACGGCGGGGTGCTGCTGACCGACTTCGGCATCGCCACCCTGGAGGGGGACGTCCAGCTCACCTCCCCGGACGCCCTGGTCGGCTCCCCCGCGTACATGGCCCCCGAACGGCTGCGCGGCGGCGACGGCCCGGCCACCGACCTGTGGTCCCTGGGGGCGACCCTGTACACAGCCGTCGAGGGCCGCAGCCCCTTCCGTCGCGACACCTCGGCCGCGACCATCGGCGCGATCCTCACCCAGGAGGCGCCGCCGCCCCGCCGGGCGGGGGATCTGGCTCCGGTGCTCGTCGCGGCGCTGGCCAAGGATCCCCGGCAGCGCCCGGGAGAGGCCGGGCTGCGCGCCGCCCTGCGGCAGATCTCCCAGGGACTCCCCCCCGAACCGCTCACCCAGCTCCCGCCCGGCTCGCCCCTCTCCGCGCAGGAGACCGTGCCCGGGAGGCGGATGGCCTCGCGCCGTCGTACCGGCCTGGTCGCCGGGGCCGCGCTGGCCACGGTGGCGGTGCTGGCGACCGGGGCGGTACTGCTGACGACGACCGCGAGCGACCCCGAGGCGTCCGGGTCCCAGTCCCCGGCGCCGCCCACGGCCGGCGCCGGGCGGTTCGCCACCGTGCCCGACGCCTGCTCGCTGCTGTCCGCCGCCCAGAGCCGGGCCGTGGCGCCCGGCTCCACTCCGGAACCCGCGGAAGGGCTGAAGGAAGGGGAGGCCCGCTGCGCCTGGGGCGGCCCGACGGAGGCGCGCTGGTTACGGCTCTCGCTGACCCACAAGGAACCCGTGAGGGCGAAGGCCGCCCCGGAGGTGGCCCACGAGTTCTTCGCCTCCGAACGCACCAGGATCGTCGCCGATCGCGGGGAAGGCCTCCTCGGCGAGACCGGCGCCCTCCGGAACGTCGGCCGGCTGGGCGCGGAGGCCTTCGTCTACGACGTGATCGTGCTGGACCGGGTCAACTCCACGGTTCGTTTCCGGATCAGCAACCTGCTGGTCGAGGTCGACGTGTCGCGGGAGGGCGAGCGTCCGGACGCCGGGCTGCGCGGGCAGGCCCTCCGCGTCGCCCGCCAGGTCGCCGAGAGGCTGAACAGCCGTGACTGAACGCCCCCGGCCCGCGCTCGGCGCCGCCACACCCGGACGACCCACACGGCTCGGCACCGCCCCCGGACCACCCACACGGCTCGGCCCTGCCGCACCCGAACGACGGGCACCACTCGCCCCCACCTCCCCCGGACGACCGACATGACCGATCCGAACCTGCTGGCCGGTCGCTACCGGCTGCTGGAGCGCCGCGACCGGGCCGGGACCAGCTGGCGCTCCCGCGACGAGCTGCTCCAGCGCGACGTCACGATCACCGGGATATCGCTCCCGCCGCCCGGTCCGCACCGCGACCGGCTTCTCGTCCGCATCCGCGCCGCGGCCGACTTCAGGCATCCGAACGTCATCACCCTGCACGACGTCGTCTCCTTCCCCGACCGGGTGTGGCTGATCCTGGAGTCGGTCGAGGGCCGCTCGGTGCTGCGGACCGTCCGGGCCGAAGGACCGCTCACCGCCGAGCGGGCGGCCGAGGTCGGGCTGCGCGTGCTGGACGCGCAGACCGCCGCCCACGGGCGGGGCGTCAATCTCCTGGCCGGCCCGGAGAGCGTGCTCCTCACCCCGGACGACAGGGTCGTGGTCACCGACTTCGCCATCTTCGACGCCACCGACGAGTTGCGCGACCTGGGCACCGTCCTGTTCACCGCCGTCGAGGGACAGGCCCCGGGCACCGGGCCGCACGCCGGGTCGCGCCCGGCGGGCGGCATCGCCCCCGCCTCCGGGGACGCCGGCGGGGCCGGACCCGCCGCGGGGGACACCGGCGCGACGGGCTCCGGTGCGACGGGCTCCGGTGCGACGGGCTCCGGCCCGCTGGCCCCGCTGCTGGAGGGCCTGCTGGCGGCCGAACCCGCCCACCGCCCGGACGCCACCACGACCCGCACGGTCCTGCAGGGGCTCACCTCCCGCCCCGCGAGGTCCCGCCCCCGCCACCTGCTTCCCGTGGCCGCCGCGCTCGCCCTCCTGGCCGTCGGCGGTACGGCGTTCTGGCTCTGGCCCCGCCCCGCGGCCCAGCCGCGGAGCGCGGCTCCGGCTCCGCTGCCCACCTTCTTCGCGAAGGCTCCGGACCCGTGCTCCCTGATCTCGGGGGAACACGCCGGACGTCTCTACCTCGCGCCTTCCCCGTCGAGGAAGAAAACGGCGTGCGCCTGGCACGCGGCGGACCCGACCGCGCCCGACAGCCTCCGGAACACGCTGGAGATCACCGTCGTCCGCGAGCCGAAAGCGGCGCTCGCCCACGCCACCTACCTCCGCCTCCGCTCAAGGGACGCGAAGGACACGCGGATCGTGAGCGCTCCGGCCGACGTGCCCGGTCTCGGCGACGAGGCCTACGTCTACCAGCTCAGCAACGGCCATTCGAGCGTCAACTCGGTGGTCGTCCTCCGGGCGGGAAACGTCGTGACGGCCCTGCAGTATCACCGGTTCACCGTTCCGGACGCCGGCGGCAGAGGATACGCCGGAGCGCTCCAGGCGGCCCGCTGGGCGGTCGACTCGCTGCGCGGCCGGAAATGAGCGCGGCCGGAGACGAGCCCCGGACCGCCGTCATCCCGGTAGGACGAAACGGACCTCGCGCCGCTGGAGCGGCCGGCCGCACGCCTGGCACAGCAGGACCGGCTGGAAGGTGGCGCCGCAGGACGCGTGGGTGATCGACAGGGCCGAGCCCTCGGGGGCGGGGAGCTCGCGCTGGGCCCAGTCGACCAGGAAGGCGAAGACCTCGAAGAAGGCCAGCCCCTTGTCGGTGAGCCGGTACGAGCCGTCGGGCCGGGCGTCGAAGACGCGCAGCTCGACGAAGCGGCGCAGCCGGTCGGTGAGCACCGAGGGCGCGATGCCGAGACCGGACTGGAAGTCGACGAAGCGGCGGATGCCCAGGAACGCCCCGGCCAGGACACTGGTGCTCCACCGGTCGCCGAGGATCTCCATCGACGCCGGGCAGTAGCCGATCAGGTCGGCCGGGGCGTCGGAGCGGACCGTGCGGCGGTGCCGCCGCGGCGGGCCGATCCTGGAGAACGTGGCCAGCGGGCCGGGCTCGGTCCGGGTGTCACGTGCGCTCATCGGCTCCAGGCAGGAACCGCACCCGAGGTACGGTTTGGCATCCTGGCCGCACTGCTCGTGCAGCAGCGGCGGGAGCCGTCCCGGATCGACCCAGTCGCGTTCCCACGCCTGGATGGCCACCAGCAGTGCCCACAGCTGCAGCCCGCGCTCCGTCAGCCGGTACTCGTAGCGGGTGCGGCCGTCGCGGTACGCCGACAGCTCGAAGATGCCGTGGTCGACCAGCTCCCTGAGCCTGGCGGCGAGAACCGACTCGGAGATGCCCAGCGCGTCGCGCCAGCCGGCGAAAGTCCTGATCCGCAGCAGGAACGCCCGCTGCAGGATCAGCAGCACCCACCGGTCCCCCAGGATCGCCAGCGCCTGCCCGATCGCACTGAGCTCGGCTCGCGGCTCCCGCTCGGTGCCGTCCACAGCCTGTCCTCCCGATGGTCGCGTGGTCGCGTGGTCGTGCTCGTGCTCGTGCTCGTCGCCGGCGGGCGGGGCCGTACCCGTTTCCGACGCACACGGTGATGTTCGTCGTCGTCAAGCATGATCGTGCCCGTTTCCGGCGAGCACGGTCGTTCCCACTCCCGGCGAAACCGCCAAACTACCAACCCGGCGCCGCCCGGACGGCTCGGTGCCCCTCCCGGCCACGCGTGGGCGGAGAACGGTCATTGACGGGCTGACTTCTTTTATCATAGCGTCAGGGCATGGCGGAACCTGTGGTGGTCATGGACGAGTCGGGCGAGCCGAATCCGTACCTGCTGGGCGTCTACGCGCCGGTCCAGGACGAGATCACGGCCGAGAACCTCAAGGTCATCGGCGAGATCCCGAAGGACCTCAACGGCGTCTACCTGCGCAACGGGCCCAACGCGCGGTTCCCGATGAAGGGGCGCTACCACTGGTTCGACGGCGACGGCATGGTGCACGCGATGCACTTCGAGAACGGCGAAGCCCGTTACCGCAACCGCTACGTCAGGACCAGGGCGTTCGAGGCCGAGTCGGCGGCCGGGCGGTCCCTGTGGACCGGCGTGATGGAGAACCCGAAGGGCAACCCGTTCGGCAACACCCGCGGGCTCGGCCTCAAGGACTCCGCCAACACCGACGTGATCTTCCATCGCGGCCAGGTCCTCACCACGTGGTACCTGTGCGGCTCCCCGTACGGCATGGACCCCCTCAGCCTGGAGACGCTCGGCGTCGAGACCTTCCTCGACACGCTGACCGGCGACTTCATGGCCCATCCCAAGGTCGACGAGCGGACCGGGGAGCTGTTCTGGTTCGACTACGGGCCCCGCAGGCCCTACCTGCGCTACGGGGTGGTCGGCGCGGGCGGGCAGGTCGAGCACTGCGTGGAGCTGGAGCTGCCGGGAGCGCGGCTGCCGCACGACATGGCGATCACCGAGAACCACGCGATCCTCATGGACCTGCCGCTCTACCAGGACATGGACGCCGCCCGCCAGGGCCGCTACAAGCTGACGTTCAACCGGGAGCTGCCCTCGCGCTTCGGCGTCATCCCCCGGCGCGGGCAGGCGCACGAGATCCGCTGGTTCGAGGCCAAACCCTGCTACATCTACCACGTCGTCAACTCCTGGGAGGAGGACGGGGAGATCGTCCTGGACGTCTGCCGGGTGGGCCGGCCCGCGCCCGCCGGGAGCGGCAGCCCGCTGGCCCGCATGATCTCCTACCTCAAGCTCGACGCGCGGATGTACCGCTACCGCTTCGACCTGCGCACCGGCCGCACCTCCGAGGGGTTCGTGGACCCGGACCACAACACCGAGTTCCCCTCGGTGGACGCCAGGCTGACGGGTCTGCGCTCGCGCTACGCCTACAACGTGTCGGTCAAGGACGCCGCGACCAACCTCTTCGACGGCCTGGTCCGCTACGACAACGTGACGGGCGGCAAGGAGACGTACCACTACGGCGAGCACCGCTACGGCAGCGAGGCCCCGTTCGCGCCGCGCGACGGCGCGACGGACGAGGAGGACGGCTACCTCGTCAGCTTCGTCACCGACGAGCGCGAGGGCACCTCCGAGGTGCAGGTCCTGCACGCGGCGAACCTGGGCGCCGGGCCGATCGCCCGGATCATCCTGCCCCAGCGGGTGCCGCTCGGCTTCCACGCCACCTGGGTACGCGCCGACCAGCTGAGGGGCTCGGCCACGTGAAGCCCGCGCACGACCTTCGACGGGAGCAGGAACAGGTGACGACATACATCTACGAGACCGTCAGAACCCCCCGGGGCAAGGCGAGGCCCGGCGGAGGGCTGGCGGACGTGACGCCGCTGACCATGCTGGAGAGGCTCCTGGACGCCCTGCGCGAGCGGACCGGCGTGGAGCGGGCGGACGACATGATCGTCGGCTGCGCCTCGCAGAACGCCGAGCAGGGCGGCAACCTGGCCAGGACCGCGGCGCTGACCTCGGGCTTCGACGCGCCGGGCATGACCGTCAACCGCTACTGCACCTCGGGCATCGACGCGGTCCGCACGGCCTTCGCGCTCGTGCAGTCCGGGCAGAGCCGCACCGTCGTCGCCGGAGGGGTCGAGTCGGTCTCCCGGGTGCCGATGTTCTCCGACGGCGGGCCGCTGTGGACCGACCCCGCGGTGGTGGACCGGGTCGGGTCGATCCACATGGGCATCGCGGCGGACCTGGTCGCGACGGTCGAGGGCTTCGAACGCGAGGAGCTCGACGCGTACGGCCTGCGCACCCAGACCCTGGCCGCCGAGGCGTGGGCCGCCGGGCGCCACGACCGCTCGCTGGTGCCGGTCAACGACCTGCGGCGCGACGAGCACGTGCGGCCGGGCGTGACCCTGGAGGCGCTCGCCGCGATGGAACCCGCCTTCGCCGGCCAGGACGACCAGGACGCCGTCGTCCGCAGGCACCGCCCCGAGGTCGGCGAGCTGCGCCACCTGCACACCCGGGGCACCTCGCCCAGCCTGTGCGACGCGACCGGCCTGCTCCTGGTCGGTTCCGGGACGGCCGGCGCGGAGCTCGGCCTGCGGCCCAGGGCCAGGATCGTGGGCACCGCGACCGCCTCCGTCGACCCGGTCACCATGCTCACCGCGGGCCAGCTCGCGGTCGAGCGGGTCGTCGCCAGGGCCGGGCTCACCCCCGACGACGTCGAGGTCTACGAGTTCGCCGAGGCGTTCGCCGCGCTGTGCCTGAAGTTCCAGCGGGACCTGAAGGTCGGCGAGGACCGCTTCAACGTCAACGGCGGCACCATCGCGATGGGCCACGCCTTCGGCGCCACCGGGGCCATCCTCATCGCCGCCTGCGCGGACGAGCTCGAACGCCGCGGGGCCCGGTACGGCGTCGCCGCGGTCAGCGGGGCCGCGGGCAGCGGTTCCGCCGTGCTGCTGGAGCGTGTCGCGTGAGGCTGGGCGTCTCCCTGGGACTCTGGCAGGACCGGCCGGCCGAGGAGGCCCTGCTGACCGCGAGGGCCGCCGACGAGCTGGGCTACGACGAGCTGTGGGTGGGCGAGATGGCCACCTACGACGCCTTCGCGCTGGCCACCGCGATCGGGCTGTCCACCGGCCGGATCGGGCTCACCGTCGGGCCGCTGGCGGTGGCCGTACGGGACCCCATGATGATCGCGATGGGGGTGGCGTCGGTGGCCGGCCTCGTCGGGAGGCCGGTGAACGTGGCGGTCGGCACGTCGAGCCCGCTCGTCGTCGAGGAGTGGCACGGCAGGTCACGGGCGCGGTCGGCCGCCGTACTGCGGGAGACGGTACGGGCACTCAGGCCACTGCTCGATGGTGACAAGTCCGATTTTTCAGGTGAATGTGTGAAGAGTCGCGGCTATCGGCTCCGGCTTCCCGCACCCCGCGCCGAGCTGACCGTGGCCGCCTTCGGCGCCTCCGCCGTGCGGACCGCCGCGACGGCCGACCGGATGGTGCTCAACCTGATCACCCCCGCCTCCGCCGCCCGCCTGACCGCCGACCTCCGCGCGGCGGTTCGGACAGCACCGGCACAGGGGCAAGGGCAGGACGCGGCCTTCGGGGCGGTACCGGTGCGGGAGCAGGGCGCGGCCTTCGGGGCGGTACCGGTGCGGGAGCAGGGCGCGGCCTTCGGGGCGGTACCGGTGCCGAGGGTGGCGGCCTGGGTGACCGCCGCGGTCGACCCGGGGCGCGAGGCGGTCGACCGGATACGACGCGCCGTCGTGGGATATCTCGCCGCGCCCGGGTACGGCGAGATGTTCACCGAGGCCGGATTCGGGGATGTGGTCGCGTTCGCCAGGACCCGCCCGCACCCCCGCGAGCTGCTGGCGGCCGTCCCCGACGGCCTGCTGGAGTCGGTCGCCCTGATCGGCGGCGTGGACGCGGCCCGCGAGCGCCTGCGCGCGTACGCCGACGCGGGCGTGGACGAGGTGGCCCTGGTCCCGGTCGGCACGGACGCCGACCCCGGCGGCGTGGCGACACTCAAGGCGTTCAAGGCGCTCGAGACTCTCAAGGCGCCGGCCCGATAGCGGAACCCGAAGGCAAAATCACGATATATCTCGGTTGGAACCACCTCGGTAGGTCCACACGTTGGACTGGCGACGCACAATGAACTACAGACGGGGCGTCCGCCCCGCGTTCGGAGGATGTTGAGGATGTCGCCCGTCCAGAAGTACGCGATCGGCGCCGGAGCAGTGGTGTTCCTGTCGTGGCTGTTCCTGCCGAGTTTCGTGACGCTGCTGATCCTCCTGGGCGTCGTCGCCGCCCCGGTCGTCGGCTACCTGATGCTCGACCCGTCCCAGCGCGAACGCCTCAAGCGCTCGCGTCGCCGGGGTCTCGGCCGCTGACCCGGCACCTGACCGCCCACCGCGCCACGGTCCGGCCCGGCCACGCGAACCCGCGTCTCCGGGCCAGGTCCGGTCCGGCTGGGTCCGGTCAGGCGGCGGCGGTGGCGAGCTCCGATTCCACCCGGCGGGTGACCTTGCGCTCGAACACGAACGAGAGCAGCGGCACGGTGCCCGCGAGCATCACCCCGAGGATGTACGGCCACGTCCAGCGCGCCTTCATGCCCAGGTTCATCGTGGCGACGAGATAGAGCATGTAGAGGAAGCCGTGGATCGGAGAGACGATCTTCGAGGGCTGCTCGATGCCGAAGCCGTACCTGAGCACGATGCAGGTGACCAGGACGAGCAGCATCACGCCGACGATGTAGGCCAGGATGCGAAAGGGCTTGAGAGCGGATTCCACGGTCGGTTACCTCGGTCTTGGGGTTCGGTTCACGGGGCGGTGCGGGCTGGGAGGGCGGGGGTTTCCGGCTCGGTCCCCGGACCGGACTCGAACTCGGTGCCGGTCTTGGACTCGGCGGCAATCTTGGACTCGGCGCCGGTCCCGGGACCGGCATCCCCGAGAGCGGCTCCAGGGCCGGGGTCAAGGTCAGGGCCGGGCTCAGGGCCGGGGTCAGGCCCTGGGCCCGAGGCGGAAGGAGCGTCGGAGTCGCGTTCCCGCGTGCGGCCGCGCAGCGCGTCGCGGACGAAGTGCCACCACATGAAGACCGCGAACAGCCCGAAGATCCACCACTGGGCGGCGTAGGCGAGGTTGCGCCAGGTGAGCCCGCCCCGCTCGGTCGGCGGGGGAACGCTCACCGGCCTGGCCGCGACCTGGGGGGCCGGTGACTGGGTGGCGGCGACCAGGAACCCGTCGCGCAGCCTCGTACCCCGCCAGACGTTGATCAGTTCGGCCGACGAGACGGTCAGCACCTGTCCCGGCGGCAGCTGCCGGACCCTGCGCTGGACGCTGTCGGTGGCCTCCGAGGGCTGCAGGCGCCCGGTGACGGTCACCCTGCCCCCGGAAGGTGCCGTGACGGCGGGGTCCCCGGCCGTGGCCACCCAGCCGCGTACGACCGGGATGGAGGTGCCGTCGCCGAGGTCGAGCGGCGCGAGCAGCCACAGGCCTCCGTCGCGCTCGGCCACCAGGAGCTGCTTCGAGGCGTCGAAGGTGCCCTCGGCGGTCACCCTGCGGCTGACCTTGTCGGCCGTCAGGTGCTCTCCGGGCGCGGTGAGCGTGGCGACCGCCACGGGGGCGGGGTCGAGCAGCGACTGGGGCCTGCCGGACTCCTCGAAGACACCGAGCTGCCACCTGCCCAGCAGCCCGCACACGACGAGGGCTCCGACCGCGAGCAGGTGGAGCACCACCACGCGGGCGGAGAACAGGATGCGGAGCATGGCACCACGCTATCCGCCCCGGTCGGCGGTCCGGCCCCCAGCACCCGTCCTTGGCCGGGCGCCGGGACATCCTTCCCGTGAAAGTGGACAAATCTGTGCTGGAAGGTATCCCGTATCGCTAAAGTCATCCCCATGTCTGATCCTCAGCAGATTGACCCCGCGGGCAACACCCAGGCGTTCCGTGCGTTCGCCCAGCGCAAGGACCCGGAGGCCGCTCCCGAGAAGCGGTCGCTCGCCCTGCCGATCACGGCGGCGGTGGTGGTGGCGGTGCTGGTCGTCGTCGCCGTGGCCGCGTACCTGCTGCTCTAGCGGCCGGAGGGTCCAGAGCGCCGACGGCATCGCCCTCGGCGCTTTTCGCGTTACCGAACGGCCAGGCGCTCCCGGGACGGGAACATACCGAACCGGCCGGGCACTGCCGGGGACAAGAACATACCGACCGGGCGGTTTGGAACGACCCGCCATGCCCCGAGGGTGGACGACGTGCTCCCCGCTCAATACATTGGACGAATAGTCCAATAGAAACGAGCACGGACCGCTCTCACCGCACGGCCGGAACCGGCCGGAACCGGCTGGACGGCCGGCGCCGCCCGAGGGCCGCCACCGGCGAGGAGCCGGGAGAGCGAAGGGGAGCGAGGAGGCCCGATGAGCACGCGCCCCGGGATCACGATCATCGGCTCCGGTTTCGCCGGGCTGGGCATGGCGATCAAGCTCAAGGAAGCCGGATACCACGACTTCGTCATCCTGGAGAAGGCCGGCGACCTGGGCGGGACCTGGCGCGACAACACCTACCCCGGCTGCGCCTGCGACGTCCCCTCGCACCTGTACTCCTTCTCGTACGAGCCCGGCCCAGGCTGGTCGCGGATGTTCTCCCCCCAGGCCGAGATCCGTGACTACCTGCGGGCCTGCGTCGAGAAGTACGGCCTCGGCCCCCACCTGCGGTTCGGCGCGGAGGTCGCCGGGCTGGAGTACGACGACGCGGCGCGCCGCTGGCGGGTGGACGTCGCCGGGGGCGAGAGCTTCACCACCAACGCGGTGGTCTCGGGCACCGGCGCGCTGCACGTGCCGTCGCTGCCCGCGATCCCCGGCCGCGAGAGCTTCGCGGGCCCGTCCTTCCACTCGGCCGAATGGGACCACTCGGTGGACCTGACCGGGAAGCGGGTCGCGGTCATCGGCACCGGCGCGTCGGCGGTCCAGTTCGTCCCGCGGATCGCCGGACAGGTCTCCCGCCTGCACGTCTTCCAGCGCACGCCCCCCTGGATCCACCCCAAGCCCGACTTCCCCCTCTCCCCCCGGGCGAGGCGGCTCCTCGGCCTGCCGGGCGCCACCCGCGCGCTGCGCGCCGCGATCTACTGGGCGCTGGAGAGCCGGGCGCTGGGCTTCGCCGTCGACCCGCGCCTGATGGGGGCCCACCGGAAGCTGGCCCTGCGCCACCTGGCCGACCAGGTCCCCGACCCGGCGCTGCGCGCCAGGCTCACCCCGGGCTACACGATCGGCTGCAAGCGCGTCCTGATCTCCAGCGACTACTACCCGGCGCTGGGCAGGGACAACGTCGAGGTGATCACCGACGAGGTGCGGGAGATCAGGGAGGGCTCGATCGTCGACTCCACCGGCAGGGAGACCGAGGTCGACGTGCTCGTCTACGGCACCGGCTTCAAGGTCACCTCCGCGCTGGACGAGCGGCGGATCGTCGGCAGGAACGGCAGGAAGATCCAGGACGCCTGGCAGGACGGCGTACAGGCCTACTACGGCATCACCGTCGCCGGGTTCCCGAACCTGTTCCTCCTGCTCGGCCCCAACACCGGCCTGGGCCACAACTCGGTCGTCTTCATGATCGAATCGCAGGTCCGGTACGTCCTGGGCTGCCTGCGCCTGCTGTCCAGGACGAGGGCCAGGGCCCTCGACGTCCGCCCCGAGGCGCAGCGCGCCCACAACGACCGCCTCCAGGACCGCCTCAACCGCCGCGTCTGGAACACGGGCGGCTGCGGCAGCTGGTACCTCGACGAGCGCGGCGTCAACAGGACTCTCTGGCCGGGCTTCACCTTCGAGTACTGGGCACGCACCCGGACGCCGAGACGCGAGGCGTACGAGCTGATCCCCTGACCGCCTCCCCTGCGCCCCGCCGCAGCCGGCGTTCCCACCGTCCCCGCCGTCAACGTTCGTACCGGCCCCGACGGCGCCCCGGCGGCGCGGTCAGGACCACGCCGCCGGGGTCGGCATCCGTTCGTACCGTCATCGCGCCCGCCACGGCTCCTGCCACGGTTCCTGCCGCAGTTTTTGCCGCGGGGCGGACGGGAACCCTACCTGCGCCCGCTCACCACCAGCGCGCTGCCGCCGCCGCGACGGGTCGGCTCCGCCACCGCCTGGAGCTTCCCGTGCCGCAGGAACTCGACCGCCGTGGCCGCGCCGATCTCGGGGTTCAGCACGAGGCTGTGGCCCCGGGCGGTGAGCTCGGCGCCGTAGCGGTCGATGAAGCCCTGCTCGGCCTGGGTCTGGGCGGTGTTGCGCTGGGTGGCCCGGGGCGCCGCGAGCGCCTCGGGGAGCGACATGCCGAGATCCCAGCGGTTGACCAGGATCTGCAGCACGGTGGTGATGATCGTCGAGCCGCCGGGGGAACCCAGCGCGAGCAGCGGCCTGCCGTCCTTCAGGACGATCGTCGGCGCCATCGAGGAACGGGGCCGCTTGCCCGGCGCGGGCAGGTTCGGGTCGCCCGGAGCCGGTCCGAAGGTGAAGTCGGTCAGCTCGTTGTTGAGCAGGAAGCCCCTGCCGGGCACGACGATGCCGTTGCCGCCGGTCGACTCGATGGTGATGTTGTAGGCGACCACGTTGCCCCACCGGTCCGTGACCACCAGGTGCGTGGTCTCCGGCCCCTCGGGAGCCGACGGGGCGGCCTCCGCGGAGGGCGCGGGCGCGCACGGCCCGTACGTCCCGTCGGGGTTGCCCGGCGCGGCCGGGCTCGTCAGGGCCCGCTCGCCGATCAGGCAGGCGCGCTCCTTGGCGAACCCGTCGGACAGCAGCTCCCCGAGCGGGACGTTCGGGATGTCGCCGACGTACTTGCCCCGGTCGGCGAAGGAGAGCCTGGAGGCCTCCAGGTACTCGTGCTCGCCGACCTTCGGCAGGGCCTCGAGGATGTTGAGCGCCTCGCCGACCGTCGAGCCTCCCGAGGACGGCGGCGCCATACCGTACACGTCCATGCCCTTGTACGTCACCTTCGTGGGCGGCCGTTCGAGCGCCCGGTAGGCCTTCAGGTCGGGCAGTTCCATCAGCCCCGGCCGCACGTTGCGGGTGGAGCCCGGGGTGACCGGCGGCTTCTTGACGGTGGCCACGACCTCGGCGCCCAGGGAGCCGCCGTAGAGCCACTCGCCGCCCTGCCTTCCGAGCCTGCGGTAGGTGTCGGCCAGCTCGGGGTTGCGGAAGGTGGAGCCGACCGGCGGCGGGGCACCGCCCGGCAGGTAGAGCTTGGCGGTGGAGGTGAAGTCCTTGAAACGGGCGGCGTTGGCGGCGGTCTGGTCGTAGAAGGTCTGGTCGACCTTGAAACCCTTGGAGGCGACCTCGATCGCGGGCTTCAGGGCCTGGCGCAGCGAGAGCGTGCCGAACCTGCGCAGCGCCAGCTCCCACTGGGCGACGCTGCCGGGCACCCCCGCGGACAGCCCGCTGGTCACGGCCTCCTCGAAGGGGATGCCCTCCAGGGAGGCCGGCCCCATCGCCTTCGGCGCGGTCTCCCGGCCGTCGATCGTGTGGATCTTCTTGCGGCGCGCGTCGTAGTAGACGACGAACCCGCCCCCGGCCAGCCCGGCCGAGTAGGGCTCGGTCACGCCCAGGGTGGCCGCCGCGGCGACCGCCGCGTCCATGGCGTTGCCGCCCTCGCGCAGCACGCCCAGCGCGACCTCGCTGGCGTCGAGGTCGACGGTCGAGACCGCGCCCCCGTACCCCTCCGCGACAGGCTTCTTCTCCGCCCGCGGCCACATCTGCGACGCCTGCGGCCACACCTGCGACGCCTGCGGAGCGGCGGCGGCGGGTTGGACGAGCAGTAAGGAACTTCCCACCAGGATCCCCGCCAGGGGGGTGGCGAATCGACGATTGATCATGAGACCTCCCGCAGACAGCTTGACTCAGCCCGTGAGCCTTGTCAGCCCCTTCCCTACCGCAGGGGATGTAGTACCTCATGCCTCACGAGATGGACGCGAGCTTCGGGCGGGCGCACGTACAGTGCTGAACGTGCACGCCAAACCCCGCTGGGCCGAGTTCCTGCTCCCGCTGTTCGCGGGGGTCTTCCAGGGTGCGGCCACCCGCGGCGTGCAGTGGTGGCAGGTCCACGACCCCGGCATGCTCAGGGTCCCGCTCGACCCGCTGGGCTGGGCACTCGTGCTGGCCGGGCCCCTGGCCCTGATCGTACGCCGCCGCCACCCGGTGCCCTGCCTGGCGGTCGCGGTGGGCTCGACCGCGATCTTCATCGGCCTCGGCCACCCCTACGGCCCGGTCTTCCTCAGCCCGATCATCGCGCTGCACACCGCCGTGGCACGCGGCCACCGGCGGGCGGCTTGGTCGATGTGGGGCCTGGCCTACGTGTTCCTCGTGGTCTACACGTCCTGGCTCGCCCCCGTCCGCCCGGCCGGCTGGTTCCACGACCTCACGGTGGGCGCGCTGATGGGCCTGGTCCTGGTGGTGGCGGAGTTCTCGCGGGCCAGGAGGGAGCGGCAGGCCGAGCGCGAGCGGGTGGAGGAGGAGGAGCTGCGGCGGCGGGCCAGCGAGGAGCGGCTGACCATGGCGCAGGAGCTGCACGACGTGCTCGCGCACAACATCTCCCTCATCCACGTCCAGGCGTCCACCGCGCTGCACCTCATCGAGGAGCATCCCGAGCAGGCCCGGACCGCGCTCACCACGATCAAGCAGGCGTCCAAGGACGTGCTGAGCGAGATGCGGTCGGTGCTCAACGTCCTGCGCGACGGCGCGCCCCGCTCCCCCACCGCCGGGCTGGACCGGCTCGACGAGCTCATCGAGCGCAGCGGGCTGCCGGTCACCAAGGAGATCGTCGGCGAGGCCGGGCCGCTGCCTCCCGGCGTCGACCGGGCCGGGTACCGCATCGTGCAGGAGGCCCTCACCAACGTCACCAGGCACGCCCCCGGCGCGTCGGTCACGGTCATGCTCGGCTACGCCCCCCGCGCGCTGACCGTCCAGGTCACCGACTCGGGCGGCGACACCCCCGGGGAGAGCCTGGGCAGCGGGAACGGCGTCCCCGGCATGCGGGAGCGGGCCTCGGCCCTGGGGGGGACGCTGACCGCCACGCACCACGGCCGGGGCTTCCGCGTCGAGGCCCGGCTGCCGATCCCGGAGGAACCCCGATGATCAGAATCGTGCTCGCCGACGACCAGGCCCTCGTCAGGGCGGGGTTCCGTGCCCTGCTGGACGCGCAGCCGGGGATGACCGTGGTGGCCGAGGCCGCCGACGGGGCGCAGGCCCTGCGGCTGGTCGCCGAGCACCGGCCGGACGTGGTCCTGATGGACATCCGCATGCCCGGCATGGACGGGCTGACCGCCACCCGCGAGATGCCCGCCGGGCCGAGGATCATCATCCTGACGACCTTCGAGCTGGACGAGTACGTCTTCGAGGCCCTCCGCGGCGGCGCCAGCGGCTTCCTGGTCAAGGACACCGAACCGGCCGAGCTCATCCAGGCCGTCCGGGTGGTGGCCGCGGGCGACGCCCTGCTCTCCCCCGGCGTGACCCGCCGCCTGATCGCCGAGTACGCGAGCCGCGCCAAGGAGCCGCTCCACACCCGCGACCTCGGCCCGCTCACCGACCGCGAGCGCGAGGTCCTCGCCCTGGTCGGCACCGGCATGACCAACGACGAGATCGCGGGCGAGCTCTTCATGAGCCCCGCCACCGCCAAGACCCACGTCAGCCGGACCATGATGAAACTCCACGCCCGCGACCGCGCCCAGCTGGTCGTCATCGCCTACGAGTCGGGCCTCGTCCGCCCCGGCTGGGTCTGACATCCCACATGCCGGTAAAAGCTCGCGTCTGCCCGCCCCACTTGCGATACTCAACGTGTTCACCAGAACACGAAGGGACATATCGTCATGGTCATGACATCGCGACGGAGCCATGCCCAGCTGCGCCCCTCCCCCGAGACCTCGTCCCAGCCCCTGCCAGGAACGGCGCGCGAGCTCTTCGACGCGCTCCCGCAGCTTCCTGGGCTGCGGACCGAGATCATCGACGGGAGACTGGTAGTGAGCCCGATGGGCACCCCCGAGCACGCCAGAATCGCGATGCGCCTGTATCGCGCCCTCCTTCCCCTCATCGAGGAGAAGGAGTGGGACGGTTTCAGCGGCAACGTCGACGTCTGCATAGACGGACCGCGTGACCCGATCGTCCCCGACTTCGTCCTGGCGCCCGCCGACTGCCCGCGCTGGGGCGCCCGCGAGCTGCTCTCCTCCGGCCTCCTCATGGTCGCCGAGATCGTGTCCCCGGGAAGCGTCGTCGACGACCGCGACCGCAAGCCCGTCATCTACGCCTCCGGGGGCGTCCCCGTGATGCTCCTGATCGACCCCGTGGCCGCGCCCGCCACCGTGACGGTCCTCAGCGACCCCAAGGAGGGGGAATACCGGACCTCCACCCGGGTCGAGATGGGCTCGCGCCTCCACCTCCCCGAGCCGGTCGGCTTCACCCTCGACACCTCGATCTTCGCGGACACCCGGACCACGCCGTAAGCAGGGGCCGGTCGGCAGGCCGATCCGCGCGTCCCCGGCGGGCGGCGACGCCTCCTCCCGCGCCCCGGCCGGTCGGACGGGCACGCGAACACTCATGCCCGTCCTAAGCAGCGGATCGGGGCCGGTGCGCGTTCTTAGGGCATGAACGGTGAGACAGTCGCCCGCGCCCCCGCGCCGTCCGGCGCCGAGGCGGTACTGGCCGGCCTGTACCGCGAGCACTGGCTCGCCCTGGTGCGCCTGGCCGTGCTGCTCGTCGGCGACCGGGAGGCGGCGGAGGACGTCGTACAGGACGTCTTCTCCAGGCTGCACGGCAAGCGTCCCGAGACACTCCCCCTGACATACGTCCGTGTCTGCGTGCTGAACGCCTCGCGCTCGGTCCTGCGCAGGCGCGGCGTCGCCGCGAGGGCGGTGCTGGGACGGCCGGACGAGCCGGTGGACTCCGCGGAGACGGCCGCGCTGCTGGGCGAGTCGCGGCAGGAGATGCTGGCCGCGCTCAGCCGGCTGCCCAGGCGGCAGCGCGAGGTCCTCGTCCTGCGTTACTACCTCGACATGTCCAACGCCGACATCGCCCAGGCGACGCGCGTCAGGGAGAGCACCGTGCGGTCCACCGCCTTCAGGGCCCTGGAGCGGCTCGAACGCGAACTGGGAGGCAAGGCATGACCGAGATCGAGGACCGGCTCAGGGACGCGATGGCCGCCAGGGCGGAAAGCGTGCGGGACGACGGGCGGCCCCGGGCCCTGCCCGCGCCACGCGGGACGTCCGGCGCCAGGTGGTGGGCCCCGATCGCGGTGGCGGCCGCCATCGTGACCGTGGTGGCCGCCACCGTCGTGGGAACGCGTACGGTCACGCCGCCCACCCCGGCGGTCCCGCCGGTTCCGACGGTTCCGACGGCGCGGCCGACGCCTCGCACCGGCGCTCTCGCACCGCCGGTCAGGCAGGTGTGGCCGGGCGCGGTGCACGAGATCCCGGCGACGGGGCCCGGCGGCCGGGTGTTCACCCCGGACGTGTTCGTCACCGACCGGGTCGTGGTGGGGCGGGGGCTCACCAGGAATCGGCTCGACGGGATCTGGTCGTACGACGTCGACAGGCGAGGGTTCACCCGGATCGCGCCGCTCAAGAACCCGAACGTGATGAACGCGCCGCTGGTCTTCGGCGACGGATACCTGGCGTGGTCCACACTCCGCGACCGTCTGACGGAGATATGGGCGGTGCCGGTCACCGGCGGCGTCCCGCGGCGGATCGCCTCGGTCACGGCCGTGCTCGTCGACAACGCTTACAGCGGGATCGATCTGGCCATCGCCGACGGCACGGCCGTCTGGTCGCCGCTCGACGGCGGCGGCGTCTACCGGGCCCCGCTGACGGGCGGGAAGGCGTCCCTGGTCGACGGCACGAGAGGCTTCCACCTGGTCGGCTGGCCGTGGGCCGGGCGGCCCGAGCAGGACATGATGTCGGACCGTCCCGCCGTTCGCCCGATGGAGTTCCTGAAGAACGTGCTCACCGGCGAGACCAGGGACGCGGCCCCTCCGGCGGGGCTGACGTCCTGGAGCGACTGCGGGGTGACGTGGTGCCTCAACGGCGCCGAGGCGTGGCGACGCGACGGCACGGACCGGCACGGGCTGCCGGGGACGGCCCACGGGCTTCTCTACTCGGGCCGCTTCGTCCTGCTCCATCAGAGGAGCCGCGACGGCAGGGGGGCCAGCTCCCTGCACGACGTCGCCACGGGACGCACCGGCCTGCTGTTCCCGGTTCCGACGCGCCGGGGGGACAAGGCGGCTCCCACCCTGTACGTGCACGAGGGCATGTTCCGGTTCCGGTCGGGACCGGGCAGGCAGGTTCTCGTCGACCTGAACGCCGCCGGCCGGTGAGCACCGCCGCCGTCGGGACCCGCCGCGCGAAGTGGTCCCCGGGGAACGTCCCCGGGGCGCGCCCGGCCGCCGGAAAGCCGGATGCCCGGCGAGGAACCCGGAAACCGGAACCCCCGGTGAGGAGCCCGGAAACCTGGACGCCCGGTAAGGACGGCGGGAGCGCTCGGTAAGGAAGTGTCACCGTCGGTCACCCTCAGGCGAGATTACGTTTGGTCCGTGGGGATCTGGATCGTCACCGGGGGCGTCCGCTGAGCGCGGGACCGGCCGCGCTGTTCGCCGGAGGGCTCGCCGCGGGACTGGTCGCGGGTACGGCCTCGTGCGCGGCCGTGCAGGGCGGCCTGCTCACCGGGCTCACCTCCCGCCGCCCGGCCGGCTCCGGCGGGCTCACCTCCCGCGGTCGCCCGGCCGGCTCCGGCGGGCGCGGCGGGACCGGGGCGGGTCCCCCGGGTTCCTCGGGTCCCTCGGGTCCTTCGAGTCCTTCGGGTCCCGCTGTCGTCGCGCTGTTCCTCGCCGGGCGCCTCGGCTCCCACACGGCGGCCGGAGCCCTGCTCGGGCTCGCCGGGTCCGCGGTGCGTCTGGGTCCTCAGGTCAGGGCCGCGCTGCTCGTCGCGGCCGGGATCGCGGTCGTGTTCTTCGGAATCCGCATGTTCGGCCGCGAACCGCAGGACGGATGCCGCCCGGACGCCCCGCCGGGCGGGCGTACGTCCCGGCGCGGCGGCCTGTCCGGGATCGCCGCCCCCGCGCCCAGGGCGCTGGCGCTCGGTGCCGCGACGATCCTGCTGCCGTGCGGGGTGACGCTCAGCACCGAGATGGTGGCGGTCTCCAGCGGGTCGGCGCTGGGCGGGGCCGCGGTGATGGCGGGCTTCGTGGCGGGGACGGCTCCCGCGTTCGCCCTGCTCGGGCTGGTCCTGCGGCGGGCCGCGACGACCAGGCTGGCGGCGCTGGCGGGGGTCGTCGCGCTGGCGGCGGGTCTGTGGACGATCTCCTCGGGGCTGAGTCTCGGGGGGTGGCTCCCCGGGTCCGGCGGCCCGGCCATGGCGGCGGACGGCCCGGCACGGCCGGCGGGCGCCCCGGCGGGGCGGACGGGGAGGGCGGCGGACGATCAGGGGGGCGACGCCGCGGCCGTCCGCGCCGGCGGTGTCCAGCGGGTCGAGGTCCGGGCCACCGGTCACGGCTACCGGCCGGGCGTGGTGACCGCCCGCGCGGGGGTTCCCACCGACCTCGTCTTCCATCTCGAGGGCGTCCCCGGCTGCACCCGGACGCTCACGATCGACGGCCGCGACGTGGCACTGCCCGCCACCGTGCGGCTGGGCGCGCGCGAGGCGGGTTCCCTGCGCTACGTCTGCTCGATGGGCATGTACGTGGGGTTCGTGCGCTTCGTCTGAGCGCCGGGATCCGAGCTCCGGGCCACCGGGCCACCGGGCCGAGCACGATGGCAGGATCGGCGGACGGGTCGGCGGGCGGACCGGTGGGCGGAAGTCGCGATTACCCTCCGCGATCGAGCGGTTACGTGCCACCCTGTGACCTGTCGGCTGCGCGACGTCGGCGAGGAGGGTGACATGGGGTGGTGGCCTGACGACCCGGAGGCGGCCGCGGGGCTGGTACCCACTCCCCGGAGCACCGAGCACGAGAACGACACGGACGGCGAGACCGCGCTGCTGCTCGCCGCGCACGGCGGTGACGTGCAGGCCGCCCACCTGCTGGGCCGCCACTTCGCGCAGCGGGGCGACCGCTCGGCGGCCCGGCACTGGTGGGAGCGCGCGGCCGCCGCGGGAAACCTCGACAGCGCCTACAACCTGGGGATCTGGCACGAGAAGCACGGCACTCCCACGGAGGCCGCGCGCTGGTACGAGCTGGCGGCGAACGCCGGAGACGTCGAGGCCGCGGTGAACCTGGCGATCCTCCTGCTGGACCAGCACGGCGACGTCCCCGCCGCCCGGCGGTGGTTCGAGACGGCGGCCAAGGCGGGCTCCCGCGCGGCGACCAGGCGGCTCGCGCTGCTCTGCGAGGACGGCGGCGAGGTGAAGGCGGCCGGGGAGTGGCATCGCAGGGCCGCGATGGACGGTGACCTGGCCTCGGCCCACGACCTCGGATTCCTCGCCTACGCCTCCGGCGAGGAGGACGAGACGCTGCGCTGGTGGGAGCTGGCCGCCCGGAGCGGCCATGCCGACGCGGCCTACCACCTCGGGCTGTTCCTGCAGGCCAACCGCGACCCCGAGGGGGCGGAGGCGTTCTTCCGGCTGGCCGCCAAAAACGAGCACCCCGGTGCCGCGTCCCAGCTCGGCGGGATCGCGCTGTCCCTCGGCGACCTGCGCACCGCGCGCGCCTGGTTCGAGCGGGCGGCCTGCACCGGCAGGATCGACGACCAGCGGACGGCCGGGTTCGTGTGCGTGGAGATGAGCGACGCGCGGGGGGCCGGCCACTGGTTCAGCCGGGCCGCGGCGGGGGGCGACCCGGAGGCGGCCTTCAATTTCGGCCTGCTGCTCATCGCCGAGCACAGCGACCTGCAGGGCGGGCAGCACTGGTTCCGCCAGGCGGCACAGGCGGGACACCACCGGGCCGCGGTCGAGCTGGCCGCGCTGCTGTCGGCCGCGGGCTTCTCCCGCGAGGCGGAGCGGTGGCTGTCCGATCCGCCCTCTCCCCCGTGGAGCCGGACCACCGAGCCCGAGCTCGTCGCCCGCGCCGAGCTGGCCGCGGCCGCCGTCGCCCGGCGGGGCGGCGCCCCCCTGAGGGTCGCCGACCTGACCGAGATCCTCGGCACCTGGGACCTCGTCACCCGGCCGCTGCGCGACCACACCGACGTCACGGCGTGGCTGACCGAGCGGAGCGGGCTGCCGTCGGGCGCGATCGAGCACCTGGCGTCCGTACGGGCCACGCTGCTGCGCCCCGGCGGCGCCCCCTGGCCGACCCCGGTGGAGATCGAGCACGTCCTGGTCACCGCACGCGCCCTGCGTTCCGGCTGGTCGCCGTGAACGAGGCGCGGACAACGCGCGGACAACACGCGGACGACACGCGGACGAGGCGCGGACGAGGCCGTGACCGGCGCCGCGCCCCTCGCGAACCCGCCCCGCGGCCCGGCGGGGCCACGCGTCCCACGCCCGGCCGGCGCGGGACGAACGGACCCCTGGCTCAGGCGGCGATGACCTCGGAGACCGGCACGTACGGCAGGCCGAGGGCGACGGCGACCTGCTTGTTGGTGAGCCGTCCCGCGTGGGTGTTGAGGCCCAGCGCGAGGGAGGCGTCCTGCTGGAGCGCGGGCTTCCAGCCGAGGCCGGCCAGCTTGACCGCGTAGGGCAGCGTGGCGTTGGTCAGCGCGTAGGTGGAGGTGTTGGCGACGGACCCCGGCATGTTGGCCACGCAGTAGAAGATCGAGTTGTGGACCTGGTAGGTCGGCTCGGCGTGCGTGGTCGGGCGGGAGTCCTCGAAGCAGCCGCCCTGGTCGATGGCGATGTCGACGAGCACGGAGCCCGGCTTCATGCGGGAGACCAGCTCGTTGGAGACGAGGGTCGGGGCCTTGGCCCCGGGGATCAGCACGGCGCCGATGACCAGGTCGGCCTCCAGGACCTCCTTCTCGATCGCGTACGAGGTCGAGACGAGGGTCTTGAGACGGCCCTGGTAGATGGCGTCGACGAAACGCAGGCGGTCGATGTTGAGGTCGAGGACGGTGACGTCCGCGCCCATGCCGACCGCGATCTGCGCGGCGTTGAGCCCAGAGACGCCCGCGCCGATGACGACGACCTTGGCGGGGGCCACGCCGGGCACGCCGCCGGGCAGCACGCCGCGCCCGCCGTTGAAGCGCATCAGGTTGTAGGCGCCGACCTGCGGGGCGAGCCGGCCCGCGACCTCGGACATCGGGGCGAGCAGCGGCAGGGTGTTGCCGACCTGGACGGTCTCGTACGCGATGCCGGTGACCTGGCGGTCGAGAAGGGCGTCGGTGCACTCGCGGCCGGCCGCGAGGTGCAGGTAGGTGAAGAGCACCTGGCCGGGGCGCATGCGGTGGTACTCCTCCGCGATGGGCTCCTTCACCTTGAGGATCATCTCGGCCTGGTCCCACACCTCGTCGGCGCTGTCGAGGATCTTGGCCCCGGCGAAGAGGTACTCCTCGTCGGTGAGGTGCGAGCCGAGGCCCGCGCCGCGCTGGATGTAGACGTCGTGGCCGTGACGGACGAGCTCGTGCACGCCCGCCGGGGTCGCGGCGACGCGGTACTCGTGGTTCTTGACCTCGGCGGGCACGCCGATCTTCATGGGATTTCCTTTCGTTGTTTCGACGGAGTGGCACAGCGAGGCTTCCGCGGGTGCGGTGCGGTCTCACTCCGGCGGACATGACGCCGGACGGCGAGCGCCGGCGAGGACGCGGCGGGCTGGGAGGGCCCGGGCGGCGCGACCGCCGGCGGGTGCGGCGCGCCCGTCCGGGCCGCGTGTGGCGGTCCGGATGGGGCGCGGCCGTGCGCGCTCAGAGGCGGCTCCATGCCTCCGTCAGCACCGAACGAAGGATGGACTCGATCTCGTCGAACTCCTTGGGTCCGCAGATGAGCGGCGGAGCGAGCTGGATGACCGGGTCGCCCCGGTCGTCGGCGCGGCAGTACAGGCCCGCCTCGTAGAGGGCGGGGGTGAGGAAGCCCCTGATGAGGCGCTCGGACTCCTCGGTGTCGAAGGTCTCCTTGGTGACCCTGTCCTTGACGAGCTCGATGCCCCAGAAGTAGCCGGAGCCGCGCACGTCACCGACGATCGGCAGGTCGCGCAGGCGCTCCAGGGTGGAGCGGAAGACCGGCTCGTTGCGGGTGACGTGGCCGAGCAGGTCCTCCCGCTCGAACAGGTCGAGGTTGGCCAGCGCGACGGCCGAGGAGACCGGGTGGCCGCCGAAGGTGTAGCCGTGGGCGAACATCTCGGTGCCGTTCTTGAACGGCTCGAAGAGGCGATCGGAGGCGATCATGGCGCCGATCGGCGAGTAGCCGCTGGTCATGCCCTTGGCGCAGGTGATGATGTCGGGGACGTAGTCGAACTTCTGCCCGCCGAACATGGTGCCGAGGCGGCCGAAGGCGCAGATGACCTCGTCCGAGACGAGCAGGACGTCGTACTCGTCGCAGATCTCGCGCAGGCGCTTGAAGTATCCGGGGGGCGGCGGGAAGCAGCCGCCCGCGTTCTGCACCGGCTCGACGAAGACGGCGGCCACGGTGTCGGGGCCCTCCATCTCGATGGCGCGGGCGACGCGCTCGGCGGCCCAGTAGCCGTACTGCTCAGGCGTCATGCCCGGCACGCCGGTGATCTCGTCGGCGCGGTAGTGGTTGGTGTTGGGCACCCTGACGGAACCCGGGACCAGCGGCTCGAACATCTGCTTGAAGGCCGGGATGCCGGTGATCGACAGGGCGCCCTGCGGGGTGCCGTGGTAGGCGATCTGGCGGCTGATGACCTTGTGCTTGAGCGGCCTGCCGGTGATCTTGAAGTACTGCTTGGCGAGCTTCCACGCGCTCTCGACGGCCTCGCCGCCGCCGGTGGTGAAGAAGACGCGGTTGAGGTCGCCGGGGGTCTCGGCGGCGAGACGCTGGGCCAGCTCGACGGCCTTGGGGTGCGCGTACGACCACAGCGGGAAGAACGCCAGCTCCTGGGCCTGCTTGGCGGCGGCCTCGGCTAGCTCGCTGCGACCGTGACCCGCCTGGACCACGAAGAGGCCGGCGAGACCGTCGAGGTAGCGCTTGCCGTGCACGTCGTAGATGTAGGAGCCCTCACCGCGCACGATCATCGGCACCTCGGCGCCCTCGTACGAGCTGTGCCGGGTGAAGTGCATCCACAGGTTGTCCTGCGCGGCCTTCATGAGCGAGGTCACGTCGGTGTTTTCAGGGTGCGTCATCACGATCTTCCCTCGTTGAGCTGAGCTTCCAACAGTCTGCCTGCCAGAACAGCTCTTGCCAAGTGAAAACGTGGCATTAAAGTGCGAGAACCTCGGAATCCGCAAAACGCCCATGTAACAACGACGAAATCCGCGATCAGGCGAGAAGTGCATCCGACCATTGCCCAAACCCCGGTTCCGCTTGGCGGAACCCTGGTGTGCTGGAATCGTGCACGAGAGCGGCCGTACCTGCGGCTGTGATCCAATAGGACGCACCAGATATTGAGATGCGGGGGAAAGTCGTGACTCCTGACGAGATCGAGAACGCCGTGACCGCCGGCATGCCCCAGGCGATAGCGGACCTCAGAAGGCTCGTCGCCATCCCCTCGGTGGCCTTCCCCGGCCATCCGGAGGAGCCCGTGCACGCGGCCGCCGCGGTGACCGAGGAACTGCTGCGGAGCACCGGGCTGCCGCGTGTCCAGCAGATCCCCGTCGAGGGCAGTTTCCCCGCCGTCTACGCCGAGGCCCCCGCCCCGCCCGGCGCGCCGACCGTGCTGCTGTACGCGCACTACGACGTGCAGCCCACCGGGGACCTCGCGCTCTGGCGCACCCCGCCCTTCGAGCCGACCGAGATCGATGGAGCGATCCACGGCCGCGGCGCGGCCGACGACAAGTCGGGCGTCATCTCCCACGTCGCGGCGCTCCGCGCCTTCCAGGGGCGTTTCCCCGTCGGCGTCAAGGTCATCGTCGAGGGCCAGGAGGAGTACGCGGGCGAGCGCCTGGAATCCTTCGTCGAGCGCAACCCCGAGCTGTTCCGCGCCGACGCGATCGTGGTCGCCGACACCGGCAACCCCCGGGTGGGCGACCCGGCGGTGACGACCTCGCTGCGCGGCATGGGCGCCTTCACCATCGAGGTGCGCACCCTCAAGGAGTCGCTGCACAGCGGCTCGTTCGGCGGCGCCGCCCCCGACGCCCTCGCGGCGCTGATCCGGATGCTGGCCGCCCTGCACGACGACCACGGCGACATCCGCGTCCCCGGCCTGCCGCGCGGCAGCTTCCTCGGCTCCGGGCCGTCGGAGGAGGACTTCCGCGCCACCGCGGGCGTGCTCGACGGCGTCTCCACGGTCGGCTCCGGCTCGCTGGCCGACCGCCTCTGGGCCTCGTACGCGATCACGGTCACCGGCCTGGACGTGCCGACGGTCTCCGGCGCGATCAACGCCGTCCAGGCCGTCGCCAGGGCCCGGGTGACCGTGCGGGTGCCCCCGGCCGGCGACCCGAAGACCACCGTCGAGGCCGTCGTCGACTTCCTGCGGCAGGTCGCCCCCTGGGGCGTCCAGGTGGACGTGGGCGACTACACCATGGGCTCCGGCTACCTGGCCGACACCGGCGGCGCGGCCCGCTCCGCGCTGAACCGGGCGATGGAACGCGCCTTCGGCCGTCCCCCGCGCGACGTCGGCGCCGGTGGCTCGATCCCGCTCGTCTCCACCTTCGTCAGGCAGTTCCCCGCCGCCACGATCCTGCTCTTCGGCGCCGAGGACGACGACGCGGCGATCCACGCCCCCAACGAGCGCGTGAACATCGAGGAACTCCGCCGCACCGCCACCGCCGAGGCACTCTTCCTGCAGGAGTACGGCTCCACGGCGGTCTGACGAGCGCGTGAACATCGAGGAGTTCCGCCGCACCGCCACCGCCGAGGCACTCTTCCTGCAGGAGTACGGCTCCACGGCGGTCTGACGCCTCAGGTTCCGACGATGGGGCCCTCCCGGCGATCGCCGGGAGGGCGACTCGGCGGCCGGCCGAGCGGTCCTCGCTCACCGGCGGCGGGTGGCCGGGGGGGGTGGGCCCGGCTCGTGTGGGGAAGCCGGACCCGTGGTCCCCGCCTCACCGGACGGGCGGGGCGCAGGACGACCCGTTCAGCGAACGGGCAGCTCGTAGACGCGGCGGACGCTGGTGGGGGCGGCGCTGAGGTCGGCCCCGTAGATGTGGAGCGAGATGGCCGTCTCGTCACCGGTGTTGTGGACGCGGTGGATGTCGCCGGGCGGGGCGAAACCGCTCACCTCACCGGTCTGGTTGGCGGCCCTGCCGATCTCGGTCAGGTGGTCGCCGTGGTCGCGGTAGAGGGTCTCGTACTCCACGCCCTGCAGCACGCCGAACACGCACCAGGCGATGTGGTCGTGGATCACGGTCTTCTGCCCGGGCCGCCAGACCACGGCCACGATCGAGAAGTCCTCCTCGGCGTGCAGGGTGTGGCCGACATAGCGGTCGGGGTCGCCGAGGCGCTCCTCCTCGGTGAGGATCCCGGGGGACGGCAGCCGTTCACGCAGCAGCCCGGCCACGGCGAAGGCCGTGGTCCGAGCGTCGGCGGACGGGTCCACGAGGTCTCTGACCCCCGCGACCAGTTCGGCCAGGCCCGGGCGGGTGAGCGTCAAGGTTGTCATGCCTCAAGGATGCGGCGAGGAGATACATAGCGTCCAATGCCCATCTTCCTGCTCATCCATAGATAAAGTTAATACATGCTCGATATCGTGCGACTTCGCGTCCTCGCCTCGGTGTCCCGGCACGGCTCGGTGACCGCGGCGGCGAGGGAGCTGCACTACTCCCAGCCCTCGGTGAGCCACCACCTCGCGAAACTGGAGGCCGAGACCGGGGCCAAGCTGATCCAGCGGGTCGGCCGGGGCATCCGGCTGACCGAGGCCGGTCGGCTGCTCGCCGAGCGGGCCGTCGAGATCATCGGTCGCCTCGACTCCGCGTCCGCGGAGCTGTCGGCGCACGTGGGCCTGCGTGCCGGGCGGGTCAGGCTGGCCGCCTTCCCCTCCGCCCTGGGGACGTTCGTGCCGGAGGCCGCCGCCGTCCTCGCCGGGGGGCACCCCGGCCTGGAGCTGCGCCTGACCGAGACCGAGCCTCCCGACGCGCTGCGCATGCTCAAGGCCGGTTACGTGGACGTGGCCGTCATCTTCCGCTACGACGACACCGCCCCCGAGGGCGACGGGATCCGGCTGCTCCACCTGCTGGACGACCCCAGCTACCTGGTCACCTCCGGTCCGGTCGGCGAGCTGACCTCCTACCGCGACTCCCGGTGGATCGGTGGCTGCGACCGGTGCCGCACCCACCTGCTGGAGCTGTGCGCCAGGGCCGGCTTCGAGCCGGAGATCGCCTTCACCACCGACGACGTCGTCGCCGTCCAGGCCCTGGTCGCCGCGGGGATCGGGGTGAGCGCCCTGCCGGGACTCGCCCTGCACGCCCACCGGCATCCGAGGATCAACATGATCGAGCTTCCCGGCTCGACCCGCCACGTCTACGCCGCCACCTACGGCGAGCCCCCCGACCCGCCGGCCACCACCGCCCTGCTGGCCGCCCTGACCTCGGTGACGGCCGCCCATACCGCTGCGGAACGGCCCGTCCAGGCGCTGAGCGGTACGGGCGCCCCGTGACGGGCGGGAGCCGCCAGGCGGTGAAAATGTGAGGCGCCGGGAAAACCGGTGACCCTACGATCCGGATATGCCAGATCTGCCTGCTCTCGCGCTCTTCGCCGCCGCGACCCTCGCCCTGCTGCTCGTGCCGGGGCCCGCGGTGCTCTACATCGTGACCCGCAGCGTCGCCCAGGGCCGGTCCGCCGGGCTGGTGTCGGTACTCGGCATCCACCTCGGCTCGCTGGTCCACGTGGCCGCCGCCGCCCTGGGCGTCAGCGCCCTGCTCGCGGCCTCGTCGACCGGTTTCACGATCGTGAAGTATCTCGGCGCCGCCTACCTGATCTGGCTGGGCGTGCGCAAGCTCATGACCCGCTCGAACGGGGAGGAGTCCTTCGAGCCGCGGACCGCGACCCGGTCCCGGATGTTCTGGGAGGGCTTCGTGGTCAACGTGCTCAACCCGAAGACCGCGATCTTCTTCCTCGCCTTCCTGCCGCAGTTCGCCGACCCGGAGGCCGGGCCGATCGCCCCGCAGATCGTGCTGCTCGGCCTGATCTGGACGGTGCTCGGCATCGCCAGCGACGGCGCCTTCGCCCTGCTCGCCTCGGCCATGGCCGGCCGCCTGCGCCGCTCGGCCCGCGCCCGCCGCCGCCTGGACGTCACCAGCGGTGTCGTCTATCTCGGCCTGGGAGCCGTCGCGGCCCTCGGCGGCGAGCACGCCACGGCCAGGGCCTGAGCGCCGGGGCGTGGGGTCACGTCCCGGCGCCCTCCCCGGGGCCGTCAGGTGAAGCGGTAGGTGGTGGTGGAGTCGAACCGCTCGCCGGGACGCAGGACCACGGAGGGGAAGTCCGGCCGGTTCGGCGAGTCGGGGAAGTGCTGGGTCTCCAGGCACAGGCCCGCGTGCTTGCCGTACGCGGTGGCGACGCCGTCCAGGAAGTTGCCCGTGTAGAACTGCACGCCCGGCTCGGTGGTGGTGACCTCCATGGTGAGCCCTCCGGCGGGCTCGTGGACCTCGATGCCGCCGCGCAGGACGTAGCAGTGGTCGTAGCCGCCGCCCAGCGCGGGGTCGGCGATCCGCTCGCCGATCTCGTACGGCGAGGTGAAGTCGAACGGGGTCCCGGCGACCGGGGCGAGCTCCCCGGTCGGGATCTGCGTGGCGTCGACCGGCAGGTAGTGGTCGGCGTCGATGCGGACCACGTGCTTGAGGACGTCGCCGCCCCCGGCGAGGTTGAAGTAGGAGTGGTTGGTGAGGTTCAGCACGGTCGGCGCGTCGGTGACCGCCTGGTAGTCGAGCCGGATCGCGTCGCCGGTCAGCGTGTAGGTGACCGAGACGGTGAGCGTGCCGGGATAGCCCTGCTCGCCGTCCGGGCTCACGTACTCCAGGGTCACGGCGGTGTCGGAGGCGGCGGTGATCCGCCAGACCCGGGTGTCGAAGCCGTGCGTCCCGCCGTGCAGGCTGTTGGGACCGTTGTTGACCGGCAGCTCGTGGTCGCGCCCGTCGAGGGTGAAGCGCCCGTCCGCGATGCGGTTGCCGTACCGGCCGACCACGGCGCCGAAGTAGCGGCTGCGCGTCAGGTAGTCGTCGAGGTTGTCGTAGCCGAGGACCACGTCGACGCCGGAGACCTCCAGCGACTGCAGGATCGCCCCGTAGCCGAGGACCGCGGCGCGCATTCGCCCGTTCGACAGCACGTGCCGCTCGACCCGCTCGCCCGAGGGGGTGGTTCCGAAGGTCATTGTCGCGCCTCTCCGGTGGATTCACGGACGACCAGGCTGGTGTCCAGGGTGGCCAGGGTGGGGGTGGCGCCGTCGCCGAACGACTGCAGCAGCAGGTCCACCGCCATCCGCCCGGCGGCGGCCGTGGGCATGGCCACGGTGGTCAGCTTGGGGCGGTTCAGCCGCCCTGACACGATATCGTCGACGCCGACCACGCTGATGTCGTCGGGGACGCGCACGCCGCGCTCGTACAGACCCTCGATGAGCCCGATGGCCACCAGGTCGTTGTAGGCGAGCACGCCCGTCACCCCGGAGGCGACCACCTCGCCGGCGACGGCGAGGCCGCCCTGCTCGGTGGGCGCGTTCGGGCCGAGGGTGACCAGCTCGACGCCGTCCATCGCGGTCGCGGCGGCGCGCATCTCACCGCTGGTCCACGAGCCGCTCGGCCCGGAGAGCAGGGCGATCCTGCGGTGGCCGAGGCCGGTCAGGTGCTCGATCGCGAGGCGGGCGCCCTGGCCGACGTCCATCAGGATCGTCGGCAGGCCCTTCATCTGCCGGTTGACCACCACGAACGGCACGTCGGCGTGGAGACGCTCTATGGCCCGGTTGGACAGCCGGGGGCTGCAGAGCAGGACCCCGTCGACCTGCTTGGCGAGGGTCTGGATCAGCTCCTCCTCGACCTGCGGGTCCTCGTCGGTGTCGGCCACGAACACGTGGTAGTCGCGGGCTCTGGCGTGCGCCTGGGCGGCCTTGATCAGCGGCGGGAAGAACGGGTTGGAGATGTCGGCGACGATGAGGCCGATGTTGTGGGTCCTGCCGGTGGTGAGGGCCCGCGCGGCGCGGTTGGGGCGGTAGCCGAGATCCTCGGCGACGGCGAGCACGCGGTTGCGGGTCTCGGTGTTCACCAGATGCGGCGCCGAGAAGGTGCGGGACACCGTCGAGACATGCACTCCCGACGCCCGCGCCACGTCCCTGATCGTCGCTGCCACCATGCTCCTTCGCCCTGACCCGGCATCGGGGCCCTGAAGCACATTAGTGCAAGCGGTTGCGTCACTGTCAACGCCGGAATCGGATGCTTTGCGAAGCGGTACGGGATCGGTTGTATACCCCTGGCTATCAGAAATACCGAAAAATCCGCAGATGAGGAGCGATTTACCAAATTGGGCCCTTGACGTTGCGGGAAGATGTCCTCAATGTTTCTTGCAACCGGTTGCAGCCCGTGGCGCCGATTCGGAAGGGAGCATCGGCGGATGACACGAACACGCGGAGGAGCTCGCCGGGCTGATCGGATCCGGCCCGGCCCCGGCCGGGCGGTGAACGGCCGATGACGGTGCGGCGGGCCGGACCTGATCAGCCCGGTGGACGGGGACGGCGATGGGAGGTGGCGTGATGGAACCGGTTCGCGTGGTGCTCGCCGGGGCGCACGGGCACGGCTGGTGGCACCTGTCGAACATCCGGCGGCTGGCCGAGACCGGGCTGGTGGACCTGGCCGGGGTGTGCGACGTGCGGCCCGTCGACGACCTGCCCGAGGGGACGGAGTTCTCCGGCGACCTGGCCGGGCTGATCGGGCGTACCGGCGCCGAGGTGACGATCCTGTGCACACCCATCCACACCCACGCCGCGCTGGCGGAGAGGGCGCTGCGCGCCGGCTCGCACGTGCTGCTGGAGAAGCCGCCCGCCGCCACGTACGCGGACTACCTCCGGATCGTCACGGCGGCCGGGGAGACGGGGCTCGCCTGCCAGGTGGGGTTCCAAAGCCTGGGCTCGGAGGCGATCCCGGCCGTCCGGCGGATGATCGCCGAAGGGGCGATCGGCCGGGTCACCGGGATCGGCGCGGCGGGCGCCTGGGAGCGGCCCTACTCCTACTACGGCCGGGTACCGTGGGCCGGGAGGCGCGAGGTCGACGGAGTCCCGGTGGTGGACGGCGTGCTCACCAACCCGCTCGCGCACGCGACCGCGACCGCGCTGGCCGTCTCCGGCGCGGAGGTCGAGGACGTCGAGGTCGAGCTCTACCGGGCCAACATGATCGAGGCGGACGACACCTCGTGCGCGCGGATGCGGATGGACGACGGGACGGTCGTGACGGTCGCGGTCTCGCTGTGCGCGGACCGGCGGCACGAGCCGTACCTGATCGTGCACGGCGAGAGCGGGCGGATCCGGCTGACCTACACCGAGGACCGGGTCGAGTTCGACGGGACCTCGGTCGTCCACCCCAGGACCGACCTGCTGGAGAACCTCGTCGCGCACGTCCGCGATGGCGCTGGCCTGCTCGTACCGCTGGAGAGGACCGCCGGTTTCATGCGCGTCCTCGACGCGGTGCGGCGGGCGCCCGAGCCTCTGGCCATACCGGACGTGTTCCAGGAGATCGGCGACGAGCGCCGGGTGCTGCCCAGGATCGCCGAGGTGACGGCGACGAGCGCGGAACGGCTGGCGCTCTACTCGGAACTCCGGGTGCCCTGGAGCGAGCGCCGTCCCGGGGTGGGGCGGCCGCCCTCCGGCGGCGGCCCGGCCCCCGGAACCTCCTGGACACGTTCGCGGCCAGGCTGACCGAAGCGCAGGCGTCGTGCACGCGGCGCGACGGCGGCCGAGCCGTTACAGCGAGGCGGGCGCGTCCATCCCTGACCTGGGCGCGCCCGTCTCCACCATCCGGAAGGCTCTCGGGGGCCGTACGGAGCCTCCCTCCCACCTGACCTGTGGAGGAATCCCCGTGAAACGAGCCGTCGCGCTCACCACCCTGCTGTCCCTGGCAATCCTCGCCGCCCCGCCCGCGTCCGCCACCGCCCTGGGTGCCGGCGTCCCGGAGACCACCGCCCTGGGTGCCGGCGTTCCGGAGACCACCGCCCTGGGTGCCGGCGTTCCGGAGACCACCGCCCTGGCCCTGAGCGCCGACGTCCCGGAGACCACCGCCTCCGGCGGCACCACCTCGTCGGAGGCCGCCGGCCGGCGGCCGGACCTGGGCCGGCAGACCCTGCCCGCGAACGACGGCTGGGCCGCCGAGGGCCCCGGCACCACCGGTGGCGCCGCCGCGCCCGCGTCGAACGTGCACACCGTCTCCACCCGCACCGAGCTGGCCACCGCGCTCGCCGCCCCCTCACCGAAGATCATCTACGTGAAGGGGACGGTCGACACCGACAGGACCTGCGCCGACTACGCGACCGGCGGCTACACGCTGGAGGCATACCTCGCCGCGTACGACCCCGCGGTGTGGGGCAGGGAGACCGACCCCTCCGGCCCGCTGGAGGACGCGCGCGTCGCCTCGGCCGCCAGGCAGACCGCCCACATCAGGCTCAAGGTCGGCTCCGGCACCACCATCGTCGGCCTCGGCAAGCACGCGCGGATCCGCGGCGTCAACCTGCACGTCGACAAGGTCGACAACGTCATCATCCGCAACATCCACTTCGAGGACACCGCCGACTGCTTCCCGCGGTGGACCCCGACCGACGGCGCCGAGGGCAACTGGAACTCCCTCTACGACAACATCTCGGTGACCGGCTCGACGCACGTGTGGGTGGACCACAACACCTTCACCGACGGCGACAACCCGGACTCGGAGCAGCCGCCGTACTTCGGCAGGCCCTACCAGGTGCACGACGGGCAGCTCGACATCACCCACGCCTCCAATTTCGTCACGGCCTCCTGGAACCGGTTCTCCGGCCACGACAAGACGATGCTGATCGGCTCGACCAACAACCCGGCGAACGACACGGGCAAGCTGAACGTCACCGTCCACCACAACCACTTCGACAACGTGCTGCAGCGGCTCCCGCGCGTGCGCTTCGGCCAGGTGCACGTCTACAACAACTACTACGAGATCCCCGACGCCTCGGCCTTCCAGTACGCCCTCGGTGTGGGCGTGCAGTCGCAGATCTTCGCGGAGAACAACTTCTTCCGGCTGGGCCGGGCGGTCGACCCCTCGGACCTCCTCTACAACTGGGGCGGTACCGCCCTCACCGCGAGGGGGAACGTGCTCCGCGTCGGCGGCCGGGTCGCCCCCGTCGACCTCGTCGCCGTCCACAACGCCGCCAACGACCCCGACCTCGGCACGGACGCGGGCTGGACCCCCGTCCTGCACACGGCGATCGAACCGGCCCGGGCGGTGGACCGTTCGGTCTCCCGGCACGCGGGCGTGGGCGAGATCCGCTGACGACCGCCGCATGCGAGCGTGCGGCGGTCCGCTGAGGACCGCCGCACGCCCCGGACGGCACCTGGATCCGCCGCCGAGGGCCCCGGCTCCCCGGCTCCCCGGGGCCCGCAGGTGTTCCCGCGTGTCAGGCGGACGCCGTGAAGGTCTTATCAGGCGGACGCCGTGAAGGTCTTATCAGGCGGGCGCCGTGAAGGTGTACGAACCGGCGCCGAGCCGGAAGACGGCCGCGCCGCCCTCGTGGCCCATGGGCACCGCCTCCGGCGGGCCGGTGACCGCCGCGGCCGAGGCCGAGGGGACCCGGACGGTGGCCGTGGCGTTCGCCGGGATCTCCACCCGCAGCGTCAGCGTCCCGCCGCCGATCGACCAGTCGCTGAGCGCCCTGCCGTACGGCGTCCGCAGGTCGGACCTGCCCGAGGTGAGCCCGCCGCCGGGGCGCGGCGCGATGGTGATCCGGCGGTAGCCGGGGTCGCGGGTGTCGGGGCCCAGGCCGCCCACCGTCCGGTACAGCCAGTCGCCCACCGAGCCGAGGCCGTAGTGGTTGAAGGAGTTCATCCCCGGGTCCTGGAAGGAGCCGTCGGTGCGGATGCCGTCCCAGCGCTCCCAGATCGTGGTCGCCCCGCGACCGCTCATGTATCCCCAGCCGGGATAACCGGGCTGCAGCAGGATCTGGTACGCGGTGCCGAGGTGACCGTGGTCGGCCAGGACGGGCAGCAGGTTCTCCACGCCCAGGAAGCCCACGCTGAGGTGGCCGTCACGCGAGGCCACCTTCGCGGCGAGCCTGTCCGCGACCGCCTGGGCCCGGTTCTGCGGCACCATCCCGAACGACAGCGCCAGCACGTACCCGGTCTGGGTGTCGCCCGACACGGTGCCGTCGGCGGCGACGAACCTGGCGGTGAACGCCTGGGCCACCTGGTCGGCCAGGGTGCCGTAGGAGGCGGCGTCGGCGGTCCGCCCGGTGGCCGCGGCCATCCGCGACAGCAGCCGGGCGCTGTACCCGAAGTACGCGGTGGAGATCAGGTCTTCGGCCGTGTCGTCGTTGACGTTCAGCCAGTCTCCGTAGGTGTCCTGGTCGCGGATCAGATCGGCTCCCGAGGTGGCGCGCGAGTAGTCGACCCAGCGCTTCATCCCCGCGTAGTGCTCGTCGACGACGCGCAGGTCGCCGTAGCGCTGCCACAGCGTGTAGGGCACGATGACGCCCGCGTCCGCCCAGCCCGCCTTGCCCGCGCCGCAGCAGACGTCGGGGACCACGTCGGTGAAGGCGCCGTCCGCGCGCTGCGCGTCGGTCAGGTCGTCGGAGAACTTGTCCAGCAGGCCGTGGACGTCGAAGTTGAACGTCGAGGTCTGCGCGAAGATCGCGATGTCGCCGGTCCAGCCGAGCCGCTCGTCGCGCTGCGGGCAGTCGGTGGGCACCGACAGCATGTTGGAGCGGGCGCCCCACACGATGTTGTGCTGGAGCCGGTCGACCAGCGCGCTGGAGGAGTCGAAGACGCCGGTCGGCGCTCCGCCGGTCCAGGCGGCCCGGCCGGTGAGGCTCGCGGTGGCCGGCGTGCCGGGGAAGCCGGTCAGTTCCACGTACCGGTAGCCGTGCACGGTGAACCTCGGCTCGTACACCTCGTCCGCGCCGGTGCCGGCGAGGGTGAACCTGTCGGTCTGCCGGGCGGCGCGCAGGTTGGCGGTGTAGATCGTGCCGTCGGCGTTGAGCACCTCGGCGTGCCGCATGGTCACCGTGGTGCCCGCCGGGCCACGCACCCGCAACCGGTTCCAGCCGGTGAAGTTCTGCCCCAGGTCGACCACCCACACGCCGGGCCTCGGCTGGGTCACCGACCGCGCGGCGATGTCCTGCTGCACGACCACGCCCGGGTCGACGGCCGCCACGAGGGCAGGCTTCGCCTCCGCGCGTACCCGCACCGCGCTCCAGCCGGAGTCGTCGAACCCGGAGGCGTCCCAGCCGGTGCGGGCGGCGCGGGCGTCGTACTCCTCGCCGTGGTAGAGGTCGTCGGCGGCGATCGGCCCCGGCGCGGTGCGCCAGGAGGAGTCGGTCAGGACGGTGGTCTCGGTGCCGTCGGTGAAGCGGACCCGGAGCTGCGCCGAGTACCAGGGCTGGGTGCCGTACCTCTGGCTTCCGGCGAAGCCGAGCGATCCGGCGTACCAGCCGCGGCCGAGCTGCGCGCCGACGGCGTTGTCACCCTGGCGGACCAGCGAGGTCACGTCGAAGGCGCGGTAGGCCAGGCGCTTGTCGTAGTCGGTCCAGCCGGGGGCGAGGACCTCCTGGCCGACCCTCGTGCCGTTGATCCGGGTCTCGTGCAGGCCCAGCGCGGTGACCAGCAGCCGCGCCTCGGCCACCGGCCTGCCGAGCGAGAACCCCTTCCGCAGGTACGGGGCCGCCTCGGCGGCCGAGACGTTCGAGGCCCACGGCCCGGAGCCGTAGGCTGCGACGACTCGCGCGGCGGGCCAGGAGGCGTCGGAGAAGCCGGGCTGCTGCCAGCCGGACGGAGTGCTCGGCCCGGGGCGAGGTCGCCAGCGGGACTCCGTTGAGCCAGACGTCGAGGGTGTCGTCGCCGGTCGCGACGAGCTGCGCCTCGGTGACGGCGCCCGCCGGGACGGTGAACGTACGCCGCAGGTAGCGGGTGCCGGCGGGCACGGACTGCCGCGCGTCCCCGCCGGGGGACCAGATCCAGCCGGCCCCGGCGAGCCCGACCGGGGCGGCGGCCCGCGCCGGGGCGGCGACGGCGGGCAGCAGCCCCGCCACCAGCGCGCAGAGGGCCAGCGTCCACAGGGCTGTCCATAAGACCGTGCGTAACCGGCCGGGGTGGAGGGAGGGGAATGGCATGCCGTCTCCTTGCGATCCGTGGGGGGCGAAAAGGCAGGGCGAACCAAGACGGAGTAAATCGATTTAAAACTGACTGGACAGTAGATCAGCATTTCGTGGCCGTCAATGGCCGATTAACGCGACATTTCCGACAGAACCCCACTCAGGGAAGACTGTTTTTGTTGTTACGTTTTAATTAGGTGTTAGAGCAAGCCGAAACAGACCCGGCCCTTGGAGGCCAAGCGGGGTCGAGGCGTCCTCGGCTCTTGTGAGTGGTGGCGTGGCGGGCGCGTGACCACTGGTTTCCGAAGACGCGGAAGCCAGTGGTGGGGTGGCGGGCGCGTGACCACTGGTTTCCGAAGATGCGGAAGCCGTACGCGTCCCGCCACCGCTCACGACTTCAGCGTGATCCTCTTCTTCGACGCACCCGGGAATACGACGACCAGGTGCTCCTCCCCCGCTTCGCCGACCCGCACGTAGACACGGAGCCGGTAGCGGCCCTTCCCCGCGATCGCCAGGTTCGGCATCGGGGCACCCGCGCCGACCTCTCCGTCGCCCATCTCCGGCACGGTGAGCCGGCCGCTGCGGCTGATGATGGGCACCTCGTTGACCTGCTGCCACCCGGCCGTCCGCCGTGGCGGCGCGGTGCGCAAGGCCTTCACCGTGAGACACAGGTCGATGACGTCCTCGATGTGCCCGATGAGCACCGCGGTGCGGGTCACCCCGATGAAGGTGCCGTCGTCGTACATCTTGTCGATCGCCCGCTCCCACGCCTCTTCGTCCCCTTCATCCCCTTCGTCCTCGGGGTCGTGGACCTGATAGCCGTGATCACCGTCGGCGAACAGGAAGTACTTGGCCGTGGCCTGGACGACCCCCTTCGTCCGGGGCCACGGGTCGCGGCACTTCGCGTTCTCCTCGGCGATGTAGGCGGTGTTCGCCGCCTCCGCCTCCGCGGCCGACCGCAGCAGCTCGGGATGGGTCGCGCCGACGATCTCCGGGCAGACGTAGACGAGGTCCCACGGGTCCACGCCCCAGGCGGACCGCTCGCTCCCGGCACGCGCCAAAATCGCCTGCTGCTCGTCGCGGTCCTTCGCACGGCACAGCGCCCGCCCGGACGCGAGGATCTGCTGGTCCGACAGGCTGTCCGGGAACATGGGCGGGACCCCGCCGTCCGTGCTCCGCGCCCGGCACAGGAACGCGGCGTCGCGTTCCGCGGGTTTCAGGTCGCCGAAGCCGGGCCGGGCATAGCAGTCCATCGACCAGCCGGTGTAGGTGAGGTGCGGGGTCTGCTCCGGGTGGATCAGTGCGATGACCGGCAGTACGGCCACGGCCGCCACCGCGACGCGGACCACGCGCCGCCGCGCGGGCGGAGGGTCCGCCGGGCGGCCCCCGGCGGGCATCTCACGGGCGGTCGCCGCGATCCACACGGTGCTGACGAGCCCCATCGCGTCCATCATGACCAGAATCACCAGCCTCCCGCCGGAGATCCCCTCGGAGAGGAAGTTGAGCGGGATCACCAGCACGTAGACGCCCACCGACAACCACCCGGCGACCAGCGTGCCAAGACTCCACCGCCCGTCGCGCCGCTGCCCGACGACCGTGAGGATGGTCGCCGCCACTCCGGCCAGCATCAGGCCCAGTCCGACGACGATGCCCGACTCAAGGTCTGGGAGGTCGAGTTCGTCGAGCAGTTCGTTGGCCATCCCGGCCAGCCCGACCGCGAACATCACCGCGACCGCCGCGCGCAGCGTGCGGGACCGCCAGCGGATGACGAGCAGGTAGAGGACGTCGATCGCGGTCCACAGCGCGAGCTGCAACGCCGCGTCGACCGCGTCGGGGAGCAGCGCCATCGGGTACCACAGCACGAGGGTGTACGCCACCGCCAGATACAGCAGGCGGCGCAGCGCCTTCTCCCGGCGGTCCAGCGGTCCCGGCGCGGGGGCACGCAGGATCAGCCACAGGAGCGCGGCCTTCACCAGGGCGGCCACGAGCAGCGCCACAGTCGTCAGGGTGTCGAACCCGTCGGGCGCGTAGAACTCCATATAGGGCGGCGACGACCATTCGACGGCCACCCAGAGCCAGGCATCGCCGAGCACCAGGCCCGCGACCGCCGCCGCAAGAACCAGGCCTACTATCCCAATCCTGATAATTCGCCATAAACCATCCGGAAGCACGGGGATTGATCTTAGCTCGGACGGCCCCGCTCAACCTTGAAAAACCAGCAGACCCTGGGCCGGAGCCACGGGAACGGGACGACGCGAACGGGAACGAGAGCAGGAACGGCACGAACGGGAGCGACGTGAAAGGGAACGGCGCCGAGCCGGTCTCCGAAATGCCCGGAGACCGGCGGGGAACATCAGGCGACCGGCGGGAACGTCAGGCGACGGGAAAAGTCAGGCGCGTCCCTCGACGAGGACCCCGTCGACCCGGCGGGGGATGCCCAGCGGGTTGTCGTCGCGCAACTCGGGCGGCAGGAGCTGGGCCGGCCAGTCCTGGTAGGCGGTGGGCACCAGCCACCTGCGGATCGCGGCGGCGCCGACCGAGGTGTGGGCGGCGGCCGTGCTGGCGGGCCAGGGACCGCCGTGGTGCATGGCCCAGCGGACCGCCACCCCGGTCGGCCAGCCGTTCCAGATCAGCCGTCCCGCCTTCTTGAGCAGCACTTCCGCGCTCCCGCGCGCTTCGGCGGGGTCGGCCGCGTGGATCGTCGCGGTCAGCGAGCCGTCCAGCCTCTCCAGTACGGCGGGCAGGTCCGCGGGGTCGTCGTAGACCACCACGAGGGCGGCCGGGCCGAAGCACTCCTCCACCAGGTCGGGCAGGTCCGCGGCGAACGTGGCCAGGTCGGTGACGAACACCTGCGGGGTCACCGCGAACGCCCCCTCGCCCGGCTGCCCCTCGGCCAGCGGGGTGAGCTTGCCGAGCCTGGCCAGCCCGCGCAGGTAGCCGCCCTGCATCCGCTCGGTGAGCATCGGCCCGCCCACGGTCGCGGAGACGGCCTCGGAGACCGACACCAGGAGCTCGGTGTCGTCGGGGACGAACACCAGGCCGGGGTTGGTGCAGAACTGGCCGACGCCGAGGGTCAGCGAGGCGGCGAACCCCTCGGCCAGGCCCTCGCGGGCGGCCGAGGGCAGCACGACGACGGGGTTGACGCTGCCCAGCTCGCCGTAGAACGGGATGGGGTCGGGACGCTCGGCGATGAGCGCCTGGATGGCCTTGCCCCCGGGGATGGAGCCGGTGAACCCGACGGCCGCCACGGACGGGTGTACGGCCAGCCGCCTCCCCGCGTCGAGCCCGCGGACCAGGCCGAGCAGGGCCGGGTCGGGCAGGGCGCGCCGGATGATCTGCCACGACAGCTCCGAGGTGGCCGGATGCCCGTCATGGGCCTTGACCACCACCGGGCACCCGGCGGCGAGCGCCGAGGCCGTGTCGCCGCCCGCGACCGAGAACGCGAACGGGAAGTTGCTCGCCGCGAAGACCCCTGCCACGCCGGGCAGCGGGTGGTTCATCCGCCGCAGGTCGGGAACCGGCGGCTGGGCCGTCGCGTGGTCGATCACCGCCTCCACGTGCCCGCCGTCGCGCAGCACCTGGGCGAAGAGCCGGAACTGGCCGGCGGCCCGCCCCACCTCCCCGCGCAGCCGGGTCTCCCCGAGCGCGGTCTCCGCGTCGGCCGCCCGCCAGAGCTCCTCGACGTTCGCCTCCAGCGCCGCCGCGACCGCTTCGAGCGCCGCCGCCCGGTCCGCCGTACGCCAGGCGGGCCCGGCCGCGAGAGCCGCCCCGACGATCGCGTCCACCTCGTCGTCCGAGGTCAGGGGGAAGGGATCCCCGACGGACTCGCCGGTCCTGGGGTCGATTGAGTGGATCAAAACGAGTGCCTTTCCTCAACGGATCCTGTCACGCCGGACCATCTTCCTAAGGTAAGCGCTTTCCTTGCCAGGGACCAACCGGCGCAGCTCTCACTCGGGTCCGTGTCGCCGGCGACCAAGCCAGCTGTCGGCATCGGGAAAAACCTCGCGGGCGACACCTTCGAACAATTGGAATCCCCGTCTTCGGACGGTGAGGATGTCAAGGAAGCATCGCCTCCCAGCGGGCGATCAAGGTCTTGCCCCCGGCGACCACCGTCACGTTGTCCCCCGCCTTTCCCAGGGCGGCACGCAGCGTCGTCGCCTCGCGTCCCCGGTAGGTCAGGGTGCCGAAGTTGCCGCCGGTCGCAGCCTCGATCGGCGTGGTGATCCCCTCGGGCCAGGTCGCCTGCCGCCTGGGCCGGGCGGTCGGGTCCTCGTGCATCGTCACCGTGATCGGCGCGGTGACGTCGGGCGTGCCGGTGGAGCGGATCCTGGCGGTCAGCTTCGAGAGGCGCTCGGTCGCGGCGACGACCGGTGCGTCCTCCGCCGTCGGCGTCCCCTCCAGCCGGGTCTCATGGGTCTTCCCGCCGGAGTCCACGACGGTGACGACGGCGAAGGGCTGGTCGGTGGCCCCTCCGGTGCGGTCGAGCGTGCCCTCCCGCCCGGCCAGGGATTCGGCGAGCCCGGCCCGCAGGTCGCGCAGCTCGGCCGCCGGGAGCGGGACGGCGACGAGTTCCGCGTCGCGCAGCGAGACGGCCCGGCCGTCGGCGGTGACGCTCATGCCGTCCCCGCCCTCGCACGTCATCCCGCCGCAGCTGACGTACCGGACGACGACGGCACCCGGCCGTTCCACGGCGGGCGCGGTGGTCTCGACGGCGGCGGTGGTGCCGTTCCCGGAGCAGCCGGTCACGAGGAGGAACGGAAGCAGGACGACGGTCCGCAGAAAACGCATCACACCCCAGGAACGGATCGTGCCCCCGGCCGGTTCACACCCCACCGGGCCACGTGACCTCCCCTCCGGGCCCCCGGCGGTGTTCAGCTCATCATGAGCGTGACCCCGGCGACGGCCAGGGCGACGACCTTGACGACCTCCAGGACGATGTAGGCGTGGTGGCCCTTCGAGCGCGGCGCGTCCCGTCCGGCGAGGATTCGGTCGGACCTGCGTGCCAGCCATGGCCGCACCACCGCCAGTTGCACGGCCAGGGTCAGGACCGCGATCGCCGCCGGGGTGACGGCGCCGGCCGGCGGGAGGCCGGAGACGACGGCGGTCTCGACCGCCAGCACGCTCAGGAGCACGGCGGCGAGCACGGTCTCGACCGTGTTGAGGGCGCGGAAGACCAGCCGCCCGATGCCGAGCCCGATCTTCGTGGTCACACCGGGGGCGCGGAACTTCAGCGGCGCCTCCAGGAAGGAGATCGCCAGCACCATGCCGAGCCAGACGAACGTCACGGCGGCGCTGATGGCGAGCGCCTGCATCTCGGTCACGACGTGCCCCAGGGCCGGCCGAGGCACACCGGACGCGGACGCGGATCAGGTCCGGCGAACGGCTCCGGCCTCCTGGCCGTGCTCGCGGTGCCCACGACGTCCGCGCCGTACCGCCGGGGCTCGGCCGTCCCGATCACGAGTTCCGCCGTGGGAGTCCCGCGACCAGGGGCGTGTCGACTCCGAGCGGGCCGAGTTTGGCCGCGCCCCCGGGTGACGACAACGGCTCGGGTCGGCCTGGCAGGGGCTCGGCGAAGAACCTCGCGTTGTCCGCCAGGTAGGGCCGCAGCGCCTCGGGCAGGTCGTCCTCGTAGTAGATCGCCTCCACCGGGCACACGGGCTCGCAGGCGCCGCAGTCGACGCACTCGTCGGGATGGATGTAGAGGCTGCGCGCGCCCTCGTAGATGCAGTCCACCGGGCACTCCTCCACGCAGGCCCGGTCCAGCACGTCCACACATGGTTCTCCGATCACGTAGGTCATGGACTTGAGTTTATACAAAATTCAGTTGTATAAATAGGGGGACGAGAGGAAAAACCATGGCTGACCAGGAACTTGACGTACGCCCCCTGCGCAAGCCCGACAAGCATCCGACGATCTTCGCGACCTACGGGGCCCTCGCCGTCGGCGGCTCCTTCGTGCTGGTCAACAACCACGATCCCCGGCACCTGCGCGACGAGTTCGACGCCGAGTACCCCGGCGGGTACGGCTGGGACTATCTCGACAAGGGCCCCGAGGCCTGGCGGATCCGGATCACCAAACTGGCCACCACCCCGCTGCCCCGTGTCCTGCACGACACCGGCACGGTCAACCCGGGCGTGACCGGCGCGGCCTGGAAACTGGGGATGCGCGAGCGCGACCTGGATGCCAACGTCATCCAGCTGGCCCCCGGGGCCACCATCGACGCGCACACCGGCCCGGATCTCGACGTCCTGCTGCACGTCCTGCACGGCACCGGCCGGCTCACCACCGAACTCGACACCCTGGACCTGCGGCCCGGCGCGCTGGTGTGGCTGCCCAGGCGCTCCGGGCGCGCCTTCACCGCCGGACCCGACGGATTGGGCTACCTCACCGTGCACCGCAGCCGCCAGGCCCTGGTGCTGGAGCCCGTCGCCGGAAGCCCCGGCCGATGACCACGGTCCCGCCCCCGCCCGAGCCGCGGACGACCGGCCGCGAGCCGCGGACGACCGGCCCCGCACCACGGGCGGGCGACCCGAAACCACCGGCGACCGGCCCCGCACTACGCCTGGCCGGCCGGGCGCCCCTGCCGGGCGACCGCGCCGACGGTGACGCGCCGGGCCACTCCCTCCTCGCCCGCCTGGGCAAACGCGTCCTGCGCCCCGGCGGTGCCGAACTCACCCGGGTCCTCCTGGCAGGGGCGGAGATCACCGGTGCCGACGTGGTCGAGTTCGCCCCGGGCCTCGGGCGTACCGCGCGGGAGATCCTCGACCGGCATCCGCGCTCCTACGCCGGCGTCGAGCAGGACCCGGTGGCGGTGGCCGCGGCCGGCCGCGTCGTCGCCGGGCACGGCACCGTCGTCCTCGGCGACGCCGCCGCCACCGGGCTGCCCGACGCCTCGGCCGACGTGGTGATCGGCGAGGCCATGCTCACCATGCGGGGCGACCGGGCGAAACACGCCGTCGTCGCCGAGGCCGCCCGCCTGCTGCGGCCCGGCGGCCGCTACGCCGTCCACGAACTCGGGCTCACTCCCGACCCGCTGCCCGAGCCGGTCAAGACGGGCATCCGCCGGGCTCTCGCCCAATCCCTCAAGGTCAACGCCCGCCCTCAGACGATCACCGAATGGCGGTCCCTGCTCCAGGCGCACGGACTGGTCGTCGAGCGGGTCGACACCGCTCCCATGGCCCTGCTGCGGCCACGACGGATCGTCGCCGACGAGGGCCCGCTCGGCGCGCTGCGCTTCGTCCGGAACCTGCTCGCCGATCCCGACGCCCGCCGGCGCGTCCTCGCGATGCGCCGCACCTTCCGGCTGCACCGCGACCACCTGATCGCCGTCGCCCTCATCGCCAGGAAACCCTCGCCGGGCCCCTGACCGCCGTCGCCGTCGCCGCCCGCGAGCCGCCACCGGGCCCCTGACCACTCATCGGCTCGCCAGGGGCACGCGGGGCGGGTGACGCGGAAAGGACCGTCAGGAACGGGCGGCCTCGGCGGTCGTCCTGGCCCAGCGGTAGTCGGCCTTGCCTGCCGGGGAGCGGACCATCTGCTCGACGAAGGCGAAGGTCCTGGGCACCTTGTAGCCGGAGATCTTCTCCCGGCAGTGGGCCTCGAGCTCCTCGGCCGTCGGCGCCGTGCCGGGGCGCGGCTCGATGACCGCCGCCACCCGGTTGCCCCAGCGCTCGTCCGGGATGCCGGTCACGACCGCGTCGAAGACCGCCGGGTGGCCCTTGAGCACCGCCTCGACCTCCTCGGGGAAGACCTTCTCCCCGCCGGTGTTGATGCAGGCGGAACCCCGGCCGAAGATCGCGATGGTGCCGTCCTCCTCGACCGTGGCCATGTCGCCGGTGAGCAGCCAGCGGACACCGTCCTTGTCCGTCACGAAGGTGCGGGCCGTCTTGGCCTCGTCCTTGTAGTAGCCGGAGGCGATGCGGCCGCTCCTGGCCACGGTGCCCAGCTCGCCCGAGCCGGGCTTGACCGGTTCCAGGACCTCGTTGAGCACGGCCATGGTGGCCTGGGGGTTCGCCTGGTAGCGCAGCCCGGACTCGGGAGAGGAGCCGGGAACCGCCGAGGCGGTGTAGCCGGACTCGGTGGAGCCGAAGCTGTCGACGAGCATCTTCCCGGGCAGCAGCTCCTCCAGGCGCTCGCGCACCGAACCGCTGAGGATCGCGCCGGTGGAGCTCAGCACGAACAGCGAGGACAGGTCGTAGGCGCCGGTGGCGATCTCCTCGACCAGCGGGCGGGCCATCGCGTCCCCGGTGATGTTGAGCGTCAGGACCCTCTCCCGCTCGATCGTCCGCAGCACGTCGGCCGCGTCGAACTTGCGGACGTACGCGATCGTGCCGCCCATGCACCAGGTGATGAACGTGCCCATCTGGGCGGCGCCGTGCATCAGCGGGGCCGCGGCCATCATGGTCATCTCGCCCGCCGCGACGGCCGCCTCGACCACCTCGCCCGGGGTGGCGCGCGGCTCGCCGTAGGGGTTGCCGCCGCCGAAGGCGAAGAACAGGTCCTCGGTGCGCCACATCACGCCCTTGGGCATGCCGGTCGTGCCGCCGGTGTAGATGATGTAGAGGTCGTCGCCCGACCGCTCGGGGAACCCGCGCGTCTCCGGCTGCCCGGCCAGCGCCTCCTCGTACGGCACCGCGCCCTCGACCTGGGACGGTCCCCCCACCGCGATCAGGTGTTCCAGGAGGGGGGCGTCCGGGGCGGTGGCCGCCACCCGGGCGTCGAACTCCACGTCGAACAGCAGGGCCACGATGTCGGAGTCCCGGTAGAGGTAGAGCAGCTCCGCCTCGACGTAGCGGTAGTTCACGTTGACCGGCACCGCCCGGATCTTGAGGGCGGCCAGCAGCCCGGCCACGTACTCGATGCCGTTGTACAGGTGGATCCCGACGTGCTGCCCGGGGCGCACGCCCTTACCCTGGAGGAAGTGGGCGAGCCGGTTGGCGTGCGCGTCCAGCTCGGCGTAGGTCATGCGGCGGTCGCCGCAGATGACGGCCGTGCGGTCCCCGACCGCGTCGGCGACCCCTTCGAACAGATCCGCGTGGTTGAACTCCATTCGCACCCCTCCTGGGGGATCAGGGTTTGTCGCTGCCGACCATCCACATCGCGAAGAACTGGGCGCCTCCCCCGTAGGCGTGCCCGAGGGCCCGCCTGGCGCCGTCCACCTGGTGCTCCCCCGCCGTTCCCCGCACCTGGAGCGCCGCCTCGGCGAACCGGATCAGCCCGGAGGCGCCGATCGGGTTGCTCGACAGCACGCCGCCCGAGGCGTTCCACGGGATGTCGCCGTCCAGGGCGGTGGCCCCGGACTCGGTGAGCTTCCAGCCCTCCCCCTCGGCGGCGAAGCCGAGGTTCTCCAGCCACATCGGCTCGTACCAGGAGAAGGGCACGTACACCTCCGCCACGTCGATCTCCCGGCGCGGGTCGGTGATCCCGGCCTGCCGGTAGACGTCGGCCGCGCAGTCCTTGCCGCCCTGCGGGTTCACGGTGTCGCGGCCCGCGCGGAAGATCGGCTCGGAGCGCATCGCGGTGCCGAGCACCCAGGCGGGGGTGCTGCCGGTGAGCTTGTCCTCCGCGGCCAGGACCATCGCGCAGGCTCCGTCGGAGGACGGGCAGGTGTCGAGGTAGCGGATCGGCTCCCAGAGCATCGGCGTCGACTCGACCATCTTCTGGTCGATGCCGGGGATCCTCAGGTGGGCGTACGGGTTCTTCAGTGCGTTGCGCCGGTCCTTGACGGCCACCAGGTGGCCGATGTGCTCGGGGGCGCCGGAGCGGCGGATGTACTCGCGGATGTGCGGGGCGAAGTAGCCGCCCGCGCCGACGACCAGCGAGGCGCTGAACGGCAGGTGGGTGGACAGGGCCCAGGTCGCGTTGGACTCCGACTGCTTCTCGAACGCCACCACCAGCACCCGGTCGTGCACGCCGCCCTGGATCAGCGAGGCGCCGACGAGCGCGGTGGACCCGCCGACCGAGCCGGCCGTGTGGACCCGCATCATCGGCTTGCCCGCGGCGCCCAGCGCGTCGGCGAGGTAGGCCTCGGGCATCATCACGCCCTCGAACAGGTCGGGCGCCTTGCCGATGACGACCGCGTCGATGTCCTTCCAGGTCAGGCCCGCGTCCTCCAGCGCGCGCAGGGCCGCCTCGCGGACCAGCCCGGCGAGGGAGACGTCGCGCCGCTTGGTCGTGTAGTGGGTCTGGCCGACACCGATGACAGCGCAGGGGTTACCCATGGTCGCTCACCGCTCCTCGCTCGCTCCGCGGGCCGCTCGCTCCGCTCCGCTCGATGCGTCGGGTTCGCTCCACCTTCATGCCTCCATCACGGTGACGAGGTTGTGCTGGAGGCAGGGGCCGCTCGTGGCGTGCCCGAGGGCGCGGCCCGCGGTGCCGTCCATGACGCGCCCGGCCGCCTCGCCGATCCTGATGAGGCCGGTGGCCATGACCGGGTTCGCGGCGAGGGGGCCGCCGCTGGGGTTGACGCGCGTGCCCTCGGGGAGCTCCAGCGCCTCGCGCAGGACGATCTCCTCATGGCTGAACTGGACGTGCAGCTCGGCCACGTCGACGTCACCCTTGCCGACACCCGCCGCGCGTGCGGCGTCGGCGGCGGAGGCCGACCGGGCGAGGTCCCTCATGCCCAGGTAGTGCGGCTCAATGCGGTGGGCGATCCCCGTTATCCACGCGGGGCGCTCGCACAGCTCCCTGGCCAGGTCGCCGGCCGCCAGCACCACCGCGGCGGCGCCGTCGGTGATCGGGGCGATGTCGTACGGCCGCAGCGGCGCGACCTCCGCCTCCTCCCCAGCAGGGTCGGGCAGGTCGAGGGCGTACGGGTTGGCCCTGCCGTCGGCGCGGCTGCGCCGCACGATCTCGTCCAGCTCGGCCCGATCGGCCCCGGTGGCCGACGCCTGCAGCGCCGCGAAGGAGACCTGGTCCAGCCCGAGGGGGGCCAGGTAGTACGGGTCCAGCTGGAGCGTCATGATCTCCCGCAGGTCCCCCTGCGACGACTTGCCGAAGCCGTAGACCAGGGCCGAGTCGACGTCGCCGTGCTGGAGCCTGACCCAGGCCTCGTACAGCGCCCAGGCCGCGTCCATCTCGACGTGGCTCTCCGAGATCGGCGGCCAGGCGCCGAGCGCGTCGAGCGCGGAGACGAACGAGAACGGCGCGCCCGCCAGGTAGTCGCACGACCCCGAGCAGGTGAAGCCGAATTTCCGCAACCCGGTGGCGGCCCTCACCTCCTCCAGCGGGGGCAGGATGAGCTCGGCCTCGCTCTGTCCCTCGTCGACGGCGCTGTGCCGGGTCTGCGCGAACGCGACGACCGCTATCTCCCGCATCTACAGCTCCACGTCCGGCTCGCCGGTGGGGGCGAACCACTTGATGTTCGACATGGACATCGTCCGCTCCTCCTCGGGCACCCACACGGCCCGCACCCGCATGCCCTGGCGCACCTCGTGGGCCGGGATCCCGCCGACCAGGGCGATCATCGGGATGTCGGTGCCGTCGAGCTGGATGTACGCCGAGACGAACGGCACCTCGGGGGCCCGGGGGTCGGGCAGGTTGTTGATGGCGAAGGTGGTGATCGTGCCGGTGTCCGGGACGACCGTCTCCTCGGTGATCGACACCCCGCACTCGGGGCAGGACAGCCGGTAGGGCACGTAGACCTTGTGGCAGGTGCCGCACCGGCAGCCGATGAGGACACCCTCGGCGACGCCCTCCAGGAAGCGGGTCAGCGCCCGGCCCGGCGTCACGGTGTACTCGGCGCTGACCTCGGAGACGATCCTGGTGACCTCGGGGACGAAGCTCTCGATGTCGGTGATGTGCCCGGTGCGACCGGCCCGCCAGCGGGGGCGCACCCGCAGCCCGGGGCGCATCGCCCTGACGTCCGCCGCGTTCCCCACGTCCACCGCGTGCACCAGCGAGGTGTCGGCGCCGTCCAGCCGGATGAGGGCCCAGGCGAACGGCCGGTCCAGCGGGTGGTTCTTCCTCGGGGCGGTCACCCACGCCCAGCTCTCCACGGTGCCGGCCGGGCCGACCTCGACGAACTCGCCGGTCACGGCGTCGCCGGTCTCCGGGTCGTACTCCAGCGGCGGCACCAGCGTGCGGCCGCCCGCCGTGCGGACCCCGACGAGCCGCCCGTCCCGGAGCTCGGTGAGGAAGCGCCCGATCACCGGTCCGGTCGTGCGCGTGTATCCGCCGGGGAACTCCAGCACGTGCCGCGCCCGCAGCGGCGAACGGGTGTCTTCGCTGGACAGGTCGCTAGATGGCACGTTCGTGTCCCTCCCAGTACGGGTCACGCAGCTTGCGTTTGAGGAGCTTGCCGTTGGGCTCGCGGGGCATCTCCGCGATGAAGTCGATGGATTTCGGCCACTTCATCCTCGACAGGCGGCCCCGCAGCGACTCGACGAGCTCGGCCGCCAGCTCGGGCGAGGGGGCGACGCCGGCCGCGGGCTCGACCACGGCCTTGATCTGCTCGCCCCACTCCTCGTCGGGGATGCCGAACACGGCCACGTCGGCGATCTTGGGGTGGACCATCAGCTCGTTCTCGATCTCGGCCGGGTAGATGTTGGTCCCGCCGGATATGATCATGTCGGCCTTGCGGTCGCAGAGGAAGAGGTAGCCCTCCTCGTCCAGGTAGCCGATGTCGCCGACGGTGAAGTGGTCGCGCAGCCGGTTGGCCGCGGTCTTCGCCGGGTCGCCCTTGTACTCGAACTGGACGCCCATCATCTTCATGTAGATGGTGCCGGGGGTCCCCGCCGGCACGGGCTCCAGGTTCTCGTCCACGATGAGCAGCTCACTGATCGGCCAGGCGGTGCCGACGGTGCCCGGGTGGCTCCGCCAGCCCTCCGGGGTGGCGAGGGTGCCACCGCCCTCGGTGGCCGCGTAGTACTCGTAGATGCAGTCGCCCCACCACTCCAACATGGCCCACTTGACGGGGACCGGGCAGGGGGCGGCGGCGTGGATCATCCATCTGAGCGAGGAGAGGTCGTACTTGGACCGCACGTCGCCGGGGAGCGCGAGCAGTCGCTTGAAGTGGGTGGGGACCATGTGCGAGTTGGTGACCCGGTACCTCTCGCAGAGCCGCAGCGTCTCCTCGGCGTCCCACCTGTCCATGTAGACGAGCGTGTGCCCCATCTGCAGGGCCGTCCCCCCGAACTGGGTGACGGCGGTGTGGTAGTTCGGCGAGGTGACCAGGTGCACGTTCTCCTTGCCCGGGGTGATGCCGAACAGCGTCAGCAGGAACGACATCAGCTCGGCGGCCTCGTCCGGGTCCAGGCCGCTGAGCGGGCGGCGCACGCCCTTGGGCTTGCCGGTGGTGCCGGAGGTGTAGTGCATGGTGGCGCCCGCCGTACGGTCGGCGGGGGCGGTGTCCGGCTGTCCTTCGGTCAGCTCCGCGACGGGCCGTACCCCCTCGACCCGCCCGAACGCTTCGACCCGCCCGAACGCGAAGACGCGGTCGGCGGCGATGCCCGACTCGGCGGCGCCGCGCAGTCCCTCCTCGGCGTAGCGCTCGTGGACGAAGAAGGCGCGCGCCTCGCTGTCGGCGACGATGTAGCCGATCTCGGGTCCGGTGAGGTGCCAGTTGATCGGCGTGTAGTACCAGCCGGCCTGCAGGGCGGCGAGGTAGAGGGTGAGCCCGTCCGAGCCGTTGGGCACGAGCCCGCAGATGCCGTCGCCCGCCTTGAGCCCGAGTCCCCTCAGGGCGTGGACGAGGCGGTTGGCACGGGCGAGCAGGTCACCGGCGCGGTGTTCGGTGCCGTCCGGGTCGACGGCGGCCACCCACTCGGGGTCCGCCTGCGCCAATCTCCAGAAACCGAGCGTACCCATCGGAAATCCTCTCGGTGGAAAGGCCCCGGCACGCCGGAGTGAATCACGTTCTCTTTATCGCGACAAGCCCTGGCGGAACGGGGTATTTAGAACAAGAATCTGTTCTTGTACGCATGGGCAGACTAACCCCGTGGGGTACGCCTAGCAAGCGCTTGACTCAGCACGGGCCCCGCCCTTTCAATGCAGGATCGGCACCCCGGGAGACGCCTCGCCCGACGGTGCCGGAACCCCGGTCCCACTCCGAGCGGTGCCCCGCCCGAGGTCGCCGGAACCCCGGTCCCACCCCCGGGCGGCCAGGCCGCGCGGGAACGATACGCATCCAGAATTTCCCATCAGGCACCTGGCGAATCAACGGAGGTCGTCCCGTGGAACTCCTGCCGATCAGCACCCCGCACTGCCGGGTCGAGCGTGACGGTCACGTCGTGGTCGTCACCATGGACCGGCCCGAGGCGAGGAACGCGCTCTCCACCGACATGCTGGTCGGCCTGGCCGACGCCTGGGCGTACGTCTCGGAGGAGCCCGGGGTCCGCGTCGCCGTGCTGACCGGCGCGCACGGGACGTTCTGCGCGGGCGCCGACCTGAAGGCCATGGGCAGCCCGTCGCAGGACGCCCGGGTCAGGGAGCGGGCCGCGGCCATCCCCGACTTCCACTGGAAGGGCCTGCTCCGCGACTCCGGCGCGCTGCCGACGAAGCCGATCGTCTGCGCGGTCGAGGGGTACGCCGTGGCCGGGGGCACCGAACTGCTCGTCGGCACCGACATGCGGGTGGTCGCCGAGTCCGCCACCCTCGGCCTGTTCGAGGCCCGCCGCGCCCTCTTCCCGATGGGCGGCTCCGCGATCCGCCTGCCCCGCCAGATCCCGTACGCCTTCGCCATGGACATCCTGCTCACCGGCCGCGCCGTCACCGCCCATGAGGCGCTGGCCATGGGCCTGGTCAACCGGGTCGTCCCCGACGGCGAGGCGCTGACGGCCGCCCTGGAGATCGCCGCCCAGATCGCCGAGTGCGGCCCCCTCGCCGTCCAGGCCATCCTCCGCACCTACCGCGAGACCCTGGGCCTGCCCGAGGCCGAGGCGCTGAAGGTCTCCGACGCCATCGGCTGGCCGGTCATCGGCTCCGAGGACGCCAAGGAGGGCTCCCGCGCCTTCCGCGACAAGCGCCCGGCCGCCTACCGGGGCGAATGACCCTTCACGGTCTTCCGTACGGCGCGGCTCTGGACCATCTTCCGGAACCACACGTCGAAGACGCCTGTGGGCCGCCGAGAACATCTCCTGACGACGGCACCGTTTTCAGGTCGGTTTCAACGCGTGAACGAGATCAGCCGCCAGAAGGGATATCGACAAGGCGACGGTTTCGGGTTCGCCGCCCTGCGGTCGTGCGGCGGTATGCGAGCTCCACGTGTGGCTTTCGAACCGGGCCCGGCGAAGGCTTCGGGCACCATCAGGTCGACGGGAATCCCCTCGGAATTCAGCCACGCACCAGGCTGTCCTTCGACGGGGTCACGGTAGAAACCTGCGCTGCTCATGGATTTCTCCACGAGCGGATTATCGTTGAGCCTTCTGGGGTCCAGCGCGAGATCACTGTCCTTGGTCATCTCGGCGAGCGCGACAGGACTTCCCGCGGTGCGTAGGTAAATCGCCTGTGCGCCGATCACGATAACCGCGTCCCGGTGAGCGTCCAGCGCTCCCAAGGCATCGAGGAGGGCGGAACGAGACCTGGCGAGAAAGTCGTCTCTATCGCCGCCAGGAGGATTCATGCTGAACCATCCATTTGAGAAGTTCCTCAGCTTCAGATGGGCTACGTCCAGGTCCGGTCATCAGGTCAACGACGACCTGGGCCGGCGCCGCGATCGTTAGACCGGAATCAGTGGCAAGGGTACGGGTAAAGGGAATGTCAATGTCAGGTTCTGCCAACATCACGTTCGCTCCGGCGTCGGCGGCACGAAGATCCCACAGTCGCGCGGCCTGGCCGGCATCTGCCGTGTAGATCATCGCCGAGCGTGCGGGCGCGTAGGCGGCCCACTCGGCAGCGGCCAGGGTGCCCGTCACCGCGTATTTGACAGGACTACCTACGGCGCGCCTCACGAGGTCCGGCAAGCCTCTCGGCGCGATCCACCGCGTGACGCGACTGTTCCCGACGAATCCGTAGTCGCTGCTCCAACGACGTAGTAGCGCGCTCCAGTCGAGCACGGTCACCGCGCCCGAGGCGTCCCGCGTCGCCAGATCCTCGCTCTCCAGGAATTCGATCACCCGATAGGTCGCCCCCGTGGAAACGCCGGCGACATCGATCAGCCCGCGAACCGTCCATGACCTGTCGTGGTCGAGCAACGCACGCACGATCTTCGCGGCGGGAGCACCCTTCAGGGTTCCTCTCGGTCTGCCAGGACCTCGCCACGGGTCACGATCGGCTCCCCGGTCCGCGACGTATAGTCCGGGTCTGGGCACGTTCAGAAGCATGTTCCCCGTCACGTCGACATAAGAAAGATTCGCGTCGGAGAGGCGCTTGCGCACCGGTGCCGACAGATACCTGGCGACGATCACACCGTGGCTGCCGGGAATCCGGTGCGTGAAATGCCTCAGCCGGTCTCGTATCGCGGCGACGTCGCGTCCCTCCACCAGGGTTTTGACCTCCATCACCAAAGTGACCGAGGCTCCGTCCGGTGCCGTCACCGTCAGAAGTGCGTCGCTCTCACGATCGATGTTCGCCCCGCCCTCCGATCGCCGCGCCGTCCATCCAGCGGGTAGCCGGCCGACCAGGACTTCCATTCCTGCTCTCAGAACATCCGTCTCGCTCCGAGGCTGTGGTGATGTCGACACACCCTTCCACCTTTCCCGTGTTCGTGAAATACCCTATCTCCGATGACAGCGGAAACAACTGATTTCCCGAACGAAAGATCGTGGCGCAGTACCCGACACCGCTTCAGGTCTGGGAGCACGTCTTGTCCACATGGCCCTCTTCGAGCTTCGAGGGTGTCGCTTCAGCGAGGTGAGCCGGAAAGATGCGGCTACGGCGTGTGCCCAGCGTCGACGGATCCCGCCGTGACCTCCTCCTCGTACTCTGAAGCTCCGACTTAAGACGAACCCGTCGAAAACTAATGGGCATCACGATCCTGGAGGTCATGTGACATACGACGTGGCGGCCGTACGGGCGCACTTTCCCGCGCTGGACGAGGGCGCGGCGCACTTCGACGGGCCCGGGGGCTCGCAGGTGCCCGAGGCGGTCGCGGAGGCCGTGGCCGGGGCGCTGCGGTCCGCCGTCTCCAACCGGGGGGTCGAGACCGCCGCCGAGCGGCGCGCCGACGGGATCGTGGCCGGGGCGCGCCAGGCGATGGCCGACCTGCTCGGCGCCACGCCTGGCGGCGTCGTGTTCGGCCGCAGCATGACACAGCTCACCTACGACATGGCCCGCGCGCTCGCCAAGGAGTGGGGTCCCGGTGACGAGGTCGTGGTCACCACCCTGGACCACGACGCGAACATCCGGCCCTGGGTCCAGGCCGCCGAGACGCGCGGGGTCACGGTGCGCTGGGCCGACTTCGACCCGGCGAGCGGCGAGCTGGCCGTCGACGCGATCGCGAGCCTGCTCACCGGGCGCACCCGGCTGGTGGCCGTCACGGCCGCGTCGAACCTGCTGGGCACCCGCCCGGACGTCCCGGCGATCGCCGAGCGGGTGCACGAGGCCGGGGCGCTGCTCTACGTCGACGGCGTGCACCTGACGCCGCACAGCCTGGTCGACGTCGGACGGCTGGGAGCCGACTTCTACGCCTGCTCGCCGTACAAGTTCCTCGGCCCGCACCTGGGCGTGCTCGCCGCCGACCCCGGCCTGCTGGAGAGGGTCCACCCCGACAAGCTCCTGCCCTCCAGCGACGCGGTGCCCGAACGCTTCGAGCTGGGCACGCTGCCGTACGAGCTGCTCGCCGGCACGACGGCGGCGGTCGACTTCCTCGCCGCTCTCGTACCCGGCGGGGGGACCCGGCGCGAACGCCTGGCCCGCTCGATGACCGCGCTGGAGGAGCACGAGAGGGCGATGCTCGAACGGCTCGACGCCGGTCTGGCCGGGATCGCCGGGGTGACCTTCCACGGCGCGGCGTCGCGCCGCCGTACCCCCACGACGCTGTTCTCCGTCGGCCACGTCAGGCCCGCCGACGCCTACCGCTTCCTGGCCGGGCGCGGCGTCAACGCTCCCGCGAGCAGCTTCTACGCTCTGGAGTGCTCCCGGCGACTGGGCCTCGGCGACACCGGGGCGATCCGGGCCGGGATCGCGCCGTACACCGACGAGTCCGACGTGGACAGGCTCCTCAAGGGCGTCCAGGAGCTGGCCGGTTCACCCGGCGGGTAGATCGGGCACCGGAGCATTCGCCGCGCCGGGTTCGGGGTCTAGCGCGGGACCGGGCCGCCGAAGAGGCCGCCGGTGACGCAGACCTGGGTCTCGGCCGACAGGATCTCCAGCCGTACGGAGGTGCCGGGGGCCGTGAAGGGGATGTGGATCCTGCCGGTTCCCTGCTCGAAGACGACCTCGGTCTCCTGCTCCCCGACGCGCACGTAGGCCGCCGTCCTGGCGGTGGAGCTGTAGTCCAGGCCGAGGACGACCATGCCGCCCTTGTGCGTGAGGGGGACCGAGATCAGGCCGCCCCGCTGGGGGAAGCAGCCTCCGGGGGCGGCGACGTAGGGGCCGGTGAGGCGGGCCGGGACGAGACGGCGTCCGGTGCGGTCGAGCACGAGCGGGGCGGTGGCCGGCCGGGGGTTGCGCATGAGGGCGGCCAGCTCGGGCGGGGCCAGCGGGCTGAGGGTGAGATTGCTGAGGCCCTCGTCCCCGTACCCGAAGCCGAACTGGTCGTAGGGGGTCTGCTGGGGGTAGACGTCGCTGCCCGGCGGGGCGGCGGCCAGCGTGGCCCGCACCGAGGCGAGGTAGGAGCGGATCTCGGCCCGGCCCGGCTCCGTCCCCGTCACGTATCTGTGCGCGGAGTAGACGGAGCAGGCCGCGACCCCGGCCGCCAGCAGCGCGCAGGCGGTCCTGACGGCGGCGCGGGCCGGGATCCGCCTGCGGTACGGGCGCGCCTCGCCCAGCAGCGGGAGCATCGCCAGCGCCAGGCAGAGGGCGATCACCGGGGTCACGTCCGCGAGGTAGCGGGCCTCCTCCCCCAGGGCGCGGTCCAGGGAGCGTCCGGCCAGGATCGGCACCATGAGGAGGGGCGGGTAGACGGCGAGGATCAGCCACGCCTTCCAGGCCCCGCGCCGGAAGAACAGGGTGACGGCGACGACCACCGCGACGAGCGCCCAGGCCGCGACGATCATCAGCTGCGGCGGGACCGCGTAGAACTTGTACCACCAGGGCCCGGGGCCCCCGGCCGCGAGCACCGGGAGGGTGACGCCCAGCATCCGCGCCATGGCCCGGCCCGCCACCTCCGAGGCGGGCGCCCCGACGGTCTGGCCGTGCAGACGGTCGAGCTGCAGGACGAACAGGATCGAGTACGCGCCCGCCATGGCCGCGTACGCCCCGAACACCACGGCCAGGGAGCGCAGGCGCTCGCGGACCGGGAAGTACAGGACGGTGACCAGGACGAGCAGCAGGGGGATGGCGAAGACGGCCTTGAGGTGGAAGGAGCCGAGCCCGAACAGGAACCACAATCCCGTCACGACCGCGTCCGCCCCCCGCCCCGACCGCAGGAACGTCACGTGGGAGGCGACCGCCATCGCGATGGCGACCTGCAGCGGCAGAGCCTGGACCGCCGCCGCCCACCAGTAGAAGGCGGGCAGGGCGAGCGGCGTGAACAGGTAGAGGGACAGGGGCACCAGGATCGCCCAGCGGGCCCCGAACAGCACGCGCAGCATGCGGTACACGGCGAGCGAGGCGGCGAGCTGGAAGAGCAGCAGCGCCGCCGCGGTCACCGTCCAGTTGTACGCGCCGAGCGAGGTGACGACCTTGTTGGCGATCATCCCGACCGGCATCACGTGCGCGGAGTAGACGCCGAAGAGGTAGTCGAGCCCGAACGGCTCGGCCGCGGCCCGGCCCACCATGTTGAGGTCGTCGCCGAAGAAGCCTCCCCGGTTCAGGACCACGGCCCGCCAGACCAGCTGGGCCGCGACGAGAACGAGCGCGACGCCGAACACCCGCCGGCTCCCGGGGAGGGGCCGGGAAGCCCTCGCCAGAGGATCGGGGGCACGGTCGGTGACCTGGGGCGACGCCATCGTTCTCCAAACTCATCGGCTCTGATGAGTTCTTAGCCCATTCGTCCAGGTATGAGCTACCTACTCGCCGGTAATGCGGCCCAATCGTTCCATTGCCTCGACATACTGCTCGACCATGCCGAAGACGACGTCCCTGGTGGATCTGACCTGGTTCATCGTGCCGATGATCTGCCCGGCGGGGAAGGTCGCCAGCTCGGTCGCGTCGGAGCGGCCGATCCGGCGGAGCGCGTCGGAGATCAGCATGAACTGCAGCGGCATCGGGAGCGTGCCGGGCGACTCCTGGGACTCCCAGGCGTCGGTCCACTCGTTCTTGAGCAGCCGCGCGGGCTTGCCGGTCCAGGACCGCGAGCGCACGGTGTCGCGAGAGGTGGCCGCCAGGATGCGCCGCTTGACCACCTCGGAGGTGTCGGCCTCCTCCACGGCGAGCCAGATCGACCCCGTCCACACGCCCTCGGCGCCGAGCGCGAGCCCGGCCGCCATCTGGCGGCCGTCGCCGATGCCGCCCGCGGCCAGTACGGGGACGTCGACGGCGTCCACGACCTGCGGGATGAGCACCATCGTGGAGATCTCCCCGGTGTGCCCGCCCGCCTCGGTGCCCTGGGCCACGACGATGTCCACGCCGACCTCGACCTGCTTGATCGCGTGCCGGGGGGTGGAGGCGAGCGCGGCGACCTTCACCCCCTTGGCGTGGGCCTGCTCGACCACGTCGGCCGGGGGCGGGCCCAGCGCGTTGGCGAGCAGCGCGATCGGGTGCCGCAGGGCCACCTCGACCTGCGGGCGGGCGGTGGCGTCGGTCCAGCCGAGCAGCACCCTGCCGGCGTCCGCGTCGGCCGACAGCGGCGGCACGCCGTGCTCGGCGAGCAGGCCGTCGACGAAGTCCCGGTGCCCCTGGGGGATCATCCCCTGGAGCCGTCCCACGAGATCCTCGGGGGAGTCGACGCCGAGGTCGGAGCCCGCGTACGAGGCGGGCATGACCACGTCGACGCCGTACGGCTTGCCGTCGACGTGGTCGTCGATCCACTTGAGCTCCATCTCGAGCTCCTCGGGGGTGAAGTAGAGGGCGCCGAGCACGCCCATCCCCCCCGCGCGGCTGACCTCGGCGACGACGTCACGGCAGTGACTGAACGCGAAGATCGGCAACTCTATCCCGAGCATGTCGGTAACACGTGTCCGCATACCACGACTGTACGACCGGTCGGGAACAAACTGCAACGCGTTCTATTCCAGAACATTTCTTCTCGCTACAACCTCAAGCTACTCGCGAGTAATGAAGCGGAAAAAAGGTGGAACGCGTTCCAGTATTACCCCGCCGGGGAACGCGAAAAGAGGGAGGCCGCGGGCGTGTGCCCGCGGCCTCCCTCCGTGGTCCGTCAGTGGTCCGCCAGTGGCCCGTCAGATGCCCGGCCGTCTCTCAGACGTCCCTGCGGCGCCTCATGAGCAGGAAGCCGACGACGACCAGGACCAGGCCGCCCACCAGGAGCGCCACCGGGATCGTGGTCTTGAGCAGCGTGATGGTGTTCCTGCCGTCGACCGCGTTCTTGACCAGGTCGTCCTGGGTCTGCTGGGTCATTTTCGCGGTGGCGACGAAGGCGAGCGAGCGCTCGACCCCGTCCTGGGTCTTGAGCACGTCGTGACGCTGCTGCTCCTGCCGCACCGGCGATCCGGTGACCGGCTCGATCCAGTAGGTGTTGACGCCGTCGTAGATCCGGTCCACCTGCACGTCACCGGTGTCGTCCATGCCGAGGACGGAGGCCGGGGCGGTGATGGTGTCGATCTTGGTCGCCGGGACGGACTGCTCGAACCGGTAGACCGTGAGCCCTCCGACCTGCTCCTCGCCGACGAACTTGGCGTCGAACGCCTTGCCGGTGGTCGAGTTGAACACGCTGTACGTCTTCTTCTCGACGTCGAAGGGCCACTTGTAGATCTGGCCCTGGAGCTGCACGGGGGTCTTGTCGATGTTGACGTCGCAGCAGTTGACGCCCTCGCCGGTGTACTTGTTGAAGGCGCTGCGGCGCTCGGTGAAGTTGATGAGGGGGTTCTGGTTTGTGACGTCGTTGACCGCCATCGCCTCCTCCCAGACGACCCGGTCACCCTCGGCCGCGGCGACGTCGCCCCTGGTGGTGACGGTGATGTCGAGGTCGCCCGTCATCACCTTCAGGTCCCCGGGACTGAAGTACTGGGCGTCGACGGCCTCCAGCTTGCTGATGCCGTACTGGTCGGCGGGGGCGGCGATGAGGCTGGTCGCCACCTGGAACCGCACGAGCGGTGCGAGAACAACGAGGAATGCCCCGATTCCGATCAACACCAAACCGATGACGCGACGCATCGCTCCTCCAGGGGCCGTGCGCTATACAGGCGTCCCGATCGCCCTATAACAAGTTCCATTTCGCGATATGTTAGTGCCGGGAATCATCTACGTCACCAGGGATGCCAAAAAGTGACCGAAACAGGTTCTATGCCGGTTCACCGGGGGCCGGCCGGCGGGGACGTACGGGATCTCCCGGTGGTCGGCGGGCATCTCGACGCCATGGACGGCGTCCGCGCGGTCGCCTCCTTCGGCGTCCTGGTATACCACGTGGCGAGCACGACGGGCGCCTCCCTGCGGGAGGGGTTCCTCCCCGCCCTGCTCTCCCGGGGCGACATCGCGGTGCCGATCTTCTTCCTGCTCTCCGGCTTCCTCCTCTACCGGCCCTGGGCCCGGGAGGCCATGGAGGGCACGGAGGGCAAGGAGGGCACGGCGCCACCCGGCGTCGGCGACTACCTGTGGAAGCGGGCGCTGCGCATCCTGCCCGCGTACTGGCTCGTGGTCGCCGTCGCGCTGTCGCTGTGGTCGTGGCCGCGGGCCGCCGACCCGGTCAGCTGGCTGCCCTTCCTGCTTCTGGTGCAGAACTACGTCCCCGACCCGTGGTGGGCCGGGGCGAGCCCGCCGGGGCTCGGGCAGATGTGGAGCCTCTCGGTCGAGATGACCTTCTATCTCGCCCTCCCGCTGATCGCCGTCGCGCTGCGCGCCCTGGCACGGCGCGGCACGGGCCCGGCGGCGAGGGCCCGGCTGCTGCTCACCGGCATCTGCGCGCTCGCCCTGGTCTCCCCCCTCTGGGCGGTCTTCAGCCACTTCCCGGTGCACCGGCCCGAACTCGGGCTCTGGCTCCCCCGGTCGATGCTCTACTTCGCGACGGGCATGGCACTGGCCGTCGTCTCGCTGTGGGCGCACGCCGAGACCGACCCGGACGCCCCGGTGCGGCGGCTGACCAGGGGACTGCGCGAGTCGTGGGTGACCTGCTGGATCATCGCCGCCCTCGTCTACACCGTCGCGGCCAGCCCCGTCGCGGGAGGCCGCCTCTTCGAGGTCCAGGACCTGTGGACGGACATCTTCGAGATGACCCTCTACACGTTCTTCGTGCTGGCCCTGCTGGCTCCGGTGGCCCTGCAGACCCCCGAGCCCTCGCCGCTGCGCTCGCTGCTCGGCAACCGGGTGATGCGCTATCTCGGCCGCATCTCCTACGGCGTCTTCCTGTGGCAGTTCGTGGTGATCGTGGGCTGGTACGAGCTGACCGGACGGCAGAGTTTCACCGGTGGTCTGCTGACGACGCTGGTGGTGTGCACCGCGTTCACCGTGCTGCTCGCCGACCTCAGCCACCGGCTGGTCGAGGCTCCGGCGCTGCGCCTCCACCGGCTCCACCGGCTCCGCCGCCGCTGACTCCGTCTCCCTCCCCCTCGCCGGTGTCGTCCGTACCGTCCGCGCCTCCGCTCCCGGAGCCCGCGGGGACGGAGCCTCCCGGAACGGGATCCGCGGGAGTGGCGGCCGCGGGAGTGGCGGCCGCGGGAGTGGCGGCCGTGGGAGTGGCGGCCGTGGGAGTGGCGGCCGTGGGAGTGGAGGTGCGTGCCTGCACGCGCAGGCCCGCCACCAGCAGCAGCGCGCCGAGCACGGCGCACGACAGCGGGATCACCTGATTGACGAGCGTCGTCCAGCGGCGGAACTGCTCCGCCTCCCCGGCGTTCCATCGCTCGTCCCCCTCGCTGGTGCGCATGTCGGCGGCGAGCGCGACCAGCCGCCCCCGGCCGTCGGGGGTGCGCAGGGTCTTGACCAGGTTCTCCCTGAACCCGATCACCATGCCGCTCTCCGGTTCCACCCAGAAGGTACGGGTCCCCTCGAGGTAGGCGCTGACGGGGAACGGCTTCCCGCCGCCCAGGCCGAGGACCGACCCGGGCAGCTCCATGGCCTGCTGGACGAGCCGCTCGTTGACCAGGCGCTGCGCGTAGCGGTTGACCCGGACGCCGTGCAGGGTCTCGATCCCCTCGAAGCGGGCGGCCACCGGGCGCCGGGCGAGCGGGTCGTAGACCTGGTAGGCGACCGGCCGGGCGCCGAAGGGCCAGCGGAACACCAGCCCGCGCGGGGCGGGGTTCGCGTTCTCGTCGACGTAGTTCTCGCAGCAGTTGACCGCCAGCCCCGTACGGCGGTCGAAGGCCGCGCGCCGCTCGTGGTAGTCGACGCGCCGCCCGTCGCGGGTGGCGAGAGAGACGAACTCGGTCCACACGGCGACGTCCGGCGTGGACCTGACCGTGTCCCCGTACCTGGCCACGACCGTCTCCAGCGGGACGCCCCGGTGCGTGCGCAGGGTGGCGGTGTCGAAGTAGGAGCCGGACTCGGTGGTCAGCTTGGTGATGCGGTCCTGCTCGGCGGGCAGGAGCAGGCCGCTGGGGTAGATGTGGAGGCGCACCAGCGCGGCCAGCGTGATCAGGAAGGCACCGGCGACCAGGAGCAGCACGCCGCGCGACCTCTGGTCGTTCATCGTCGCTCCGCGGGTTGGAGGGGACCGTCCTGCGCCCGTGCCCGTACCGGCAGCCACGAGCGGGGCGGCGGCGGCACGCGCGCCGCGGCGAGCAGCAGGCCGAGTGCGACCAGGCAGAGGTACTGCGCCGCCACCGCCCCGGCGTCCCCGCCGTAGCCGAGCGCGAGACCGGCCGCGCCGAGCGCCGCCGCGACCGGGAACGGCGTGAGCAGCATCCGGCCGATCCGGTAGGGCAGGCCGCCCGCGCTGTGCCCGGCCCCGGCGACGCCCCGCAGCCACAGGGCGAGCGCCGCCACCAGACCGGTCAGCGCGGCACCGGCCCAGCCCTCGGCCAGGAGGCCCAGCGCGGGGGCGAGCGGCCACAGCCAGGCCGCCCGCGGCGACGCGGGCGGCGACGCGGGAAGCCTCCCGGCCGGGCGGGGGCGGGCCAGGGCGAGCGCGACGACCAGCGCGACCAGTGCCCAGCCCGCGATCAGCGACGTCCGGTAGAGGCCGTCGGGGGCGTACGTCATCACGACGGTCCCGTTCCCGGGGGGCAGCAGCCACGCCTGCCGCCAGCCGTCCAGCCGGGCCGGTTCCAGCACGCGCCCGCCGAACGACGCCTGCCAGCCCCGGTTGAAGTTCTCGCCGAGCGCCAGGTAGGAGGGCTCCGTCGTGGAGACCCTGACCCGGCGCTCCCCGGCGTCCCACCTCTCGACGTCCGCGGGCCGCAGGGTCACCCCCGCCGCGGTCGCGGTGCTCCCGGCTGTTCCGGTGCCCGTGGTGCCCCCACCGCTCCCGGCTCCCTTGGCGCTCCCGGCTCCCTTGGCGCTCCCGCCTCCGGTGGCGCGCAGGACCATCGAGTCCACCCGGAAGCCCTGGAGCGCGGCGGCACGCACCCGCAGCGTGCCGCCCCGGGACCACACCGCCTCGCAGGCCCGGTAGCCGACCGGGCGGCCGTTGAGCAGGTCGCCCAGGGTCCCGCTGTGGATCTCGGTGGGCGTCTCGACCCCGTTGACGGTGAGCGTCGGGCCGAACCCGCAGGGCATCCTCGCCGGCTGCGTGTCCGGGGTGGGCAGCGGCGCGACGCCCGGGACGGCCACCCCGAGCACCTCCATCCGCCAGGAGCCGAGGGCGGCGAAGGTGAGCTTCACCCGGCTCGCCCTCATCGGCGCGAAGCGGATCCACCCGTCCCTCGAGGCCCAGGCGTACCGGACGCCGCCGTCGGTCTCGACGGTGACCCGGACCGGCGGGGCGCCCAGCCTGGTGTCGGGGAAGTCCACGCGCAGCCGGGACAGGGTCACCTTCCTGCCCAGCTCCGCGGAGAGCGAGGGCGCCAGGTCCTTGTCCCCGGCGTACCAGATGGTCCTGCGGTCGTCGTCGAAGGCCGCGTAGGCGCCGGTGGCCGGGATGTCGCCCGCGGTGGAGGAGGCGGTGGCGCGCGGGAAGCTCCCGGCGGGCATCAGCAGGGTCTCCGCCACCCGCTGGTCGGTGAGCACCGCCCTGCCCTCCAGCACCCGCCTGCCGGTGGCGACGGGAACCGACCGGTCGAAGGCGTAACCGTCCTCGCCCACGAAGCGCAGCCTGTCCGAGCAGGTCCAGGCGTAGGAGCCGAGCATGCAGCCGGGGGCGGTGTCCGTCCGGCTGGTCACGACCGTCTGCCCCGGCGACGCGGGGTCCGCCGAGGAGGCCGGCGAGGAGGCCGGCCCCTGGGCGGGCACCACGAGCGTGCGCCCGGGGCGGACCCCGGGGATGGCCAGCTCGGTGATGCCGACCCGGGGGTTGGGGTCGCGCAGGACCCCGGTGACCCGGATCCGGATCCGGGACGTCTTGCCCGGCGGGACGTTCAGCCGCTCCCACAGCGCGCCGAGGCCGAGCCGGGTGCGCACCCTGCCGGTGTCGGTCTCGACCATGACCTCGGAGACCGTCACCGCGTTCTCCGAGCGTTCGAAGACGGCCTGCATCGAGGGCACCGAGATCGGCTCGGTGAACCGGACCTCCAGCCACTGCTCGGTGGGCGGCTCCCAGCCGGTGGAGCGCCAGCCGGTGCGCAGGTCGAAGTCCACCGCGGCGTACGGCTGCTGCCCGCCGTCGCGGGTCCCGGGGGTCACGCCGAGCCTGGACTGCGAGGAGGAGGCGGTGACGTCCTTGATCCCGGTGAAGACGGCGACCGTCTTGGGCTCGGCCCACGCCGGGTCGGTGAGGTCGTAGGCGGGCCCCCGGCCCTCGTAGGGCTCGTCCGGCGTCATCGTCTCGCCGTACGGCCTGCGCAGGTCGCTCACCACCAGCTCGCGCCGCCGCATGGTGTCGGTGAGCACGGTGTCGGCGGCGGGGATCGCGTCCGCGCCGGGGTCGTCGCCGAGGATCACCGGCCGGTCGTCGTCGAGGACGCCCTCCTCGGCCATGGTGAGCAGCGCCTCGGGGCCGCCGGAGACGCGCAGCGGCCGTTCCGCGGCGACCGTGCCGACCACGGGACGCGCCCCGATGACCTCGTAGATCTCCAGGGACGTGTACGGCTGGTCGAGCCACCCCGCGCCGGTCGAGGATTCCTCGAACCCGACCGTGGGCCCGAAGCCGCGCACCCGCTGCAGCCCGGGAGAACGGTCCAGCGCCTCGTGCACGCGGGCGGGCCACGCGTCGCCGAAGGCGATCCTGTCGAGGTCGTTGCGGATCAGCAGGTAGCGCACGCCCATCCGGCGCAGCGTCTGTGTGAGCCCCTCCGACCCCTGCCCGTTGGCGAAGCGGTCGTCGATCGCCTTGACGAGCCGGTTGGAGCCGGCCGTGCCCCACGGCACGATCGTGTTGCTCACCCAGCGGGCCTTCTTCAGCAGCGGCTGGAACGGCTCGTCGAGCGGCCGTCCCCAGGTGTACTCGCCGCGCCTGGCTCCCGGCAGGACCAGCACGGTGCCCTGGTCGGCCCGGTCGTCCAGCCAGGAGGCCGCCTGCCGCCAGTGCTCGGGGACGTCGGCGAACGCGCCGCTCGGCGCGATGCCCGCCGAGGCGACGGGGACGAGGGTGAGCCCGACCAGCCCGGCCCCCGCCACCGCGACGGGGAGGCGGACGAGGGCCCTGCGCGCCCCCACGTACGAGACGAGCGCGGCGAGGCCGAGCACCAGCGGCAGCCGTACGAGCGCGTTGAACTTGTGCAGGTTGCGGAACGGCGCGAGCGGGCCGTCCAGCAGCGCCCTGAGGGGTTCGGCGAGCGGCCCGGCGTGTCCCGCGACGAGGATGGCGACGCCCGCGAGCGTGGTCAGCAGCAGGAAGGCCCGCTCGGGCGTGCGCGCGAGGGTGAGCCCGGCCAGCCCCAGCCCGGCGACGAGCGCGGTGACCAGCACGAGCCAGGGCGTCGTGGCGTGCTCGTAGGCGGCGGGCAGGAAGGGGCGGCCGTCCACCGGCAGGAACGCCACCCAGCTGTTCATCCCGCGCAGCACGTTGGTCAGCGAGCCCACGACCGTGGTCGTCCACGCGTTCTCGGTGAACGGCATGAACGAGAAGACGTACCTGCCCAGCATCACCAGGGGGACGATCCACCAGAACGACACCGCGGCGATCGCGGCGAGCCACCAGGCGATCAGCCGCCGCTTGCGCGGGCCGCGCGCCCGGGTCAGCAGATAGATCATCGGTACGACGAGCACGGCCAGCTCGGCGGCGGCGTTGATGCCGCCCGCGCACAGGAACGCCAGCGCCGACAGGCAGGCCGCCCTGCGCGGGCTCGTCTCGCCCCGCGCTCCCCTGACGAGGAAGAGCAGCACCCAGGGCAGGACCGCGCTGGGGGCGAACTCCACCGAGTTGAACCCCATGAGCGCCTGCGCGTGCGGGGCGAGCGCGTAGGCGAGACCGGCCAGCACCCCGGCGAGCTGCCCGCCGATCCGCAGCGCCCTGGCCACCTGGGCGACGCCGACGAAGGCCACGCACAGGATCAGCGTCACCCAGAGCCGCTGCACCACCCACGGGGGCATGCCCGCGTTGATCAGCAGGGTGTAGAAGGGGCCCATCGGGAAGATGTAGCCGTACGCCTGGTTCTGCAGGTGTCCCAGATAGTCCTGGTCCCACATGTTCAGCGCCTGGGACAGGAAGCCGATCGGGTTGATCGGCATGTCCAGCTTCGTCTCGGCGATGAGCATGCCCGGCGCCATGTTGAAGGCGACGGCCGCGAGGAAGAGGCATCCGGCGAGCAACCTGAGCCGGAGGCGCAGCCCGGTGTCGGAGGCTCCGAACGTGGCGGGGGGCGCGGCCAGGCGGGCGATCCACGCCTCAGGGATCACGGACACTTACGGCGGATCGGTCTCACCCGTGGCGAGACAGGGATCGGATACATGGAGGTGGCGACCGTTTTTAGATAGTTCTGTGGTGATTAGTCCGGTCATCGTAGCGCCCGTTCTTCCCCAGGTGAACTCGGCGGCCCAGAGCCTGCACGCCTGCTGGATCTCCTCGCGCCTGGCCGGGTCCGCCAGCTCCCGCAGCGCGCGGTCCACCACGTCGGCCAGCGCCTCGCCCTCCCTGACCAGCCAGCCCGTGACACCGTCGCGTACCGAGTCGCGCAGTCCCGCGACGTCGAAGGCGACCGTCGGGACGCCGAGCGCGGCGGCCTCGATCACGGTCAGCCCCCAGCCCTCGAACTCCGAGGCGGTGACGTTGACCCGCGCCGCCCCCAGGATCGCGTTCTTGGCGGCCTCGGGCAGGAAGCCGTGCAGGTGGACCCGGTCCTCCAGCCCGCGGCGGGCGGCGTGGGCGGCGAGCCGCTCCCGCTCGCCGCCGCGCCCGATGACGTGCACGTGGATGCCGGGCCAGGCCCCCTGGAGGTCACCGGCGAGGTCCACCACCCGCTCGACGCGCTTGTGGCCCACGAGCCTGCCGAGGTAGACCACGGCGGGATCCCCCGCCGTGTCCCCGCCGCTCGCGACCGGACGCGCCACCGGGCTGCCGTTCGGGATGACCTGGATCGGCGCGAGCCAGCCGAGCCGCTCGCGCAGCTCGTTCCTGGAGGACTCCGAGACCGTGACGGTCGCGCGACGCCGGTAGACGAGCCGGGCGACCGGCCCCTCGACGAAGCAGCCGATCCTGGCCAGCCAGCGCGGGAAGAAGGCGTGGAACTGGCGGTCGTGCACGTGGTGCACCAGGGAGACGACCGCCGTGCGCCGTCTCACGACCAGGGGGGCGAAGAAGGGGATGCCGTTCATGCAGTCGATGACGGCGTCGAAGCGCCGGCGCCGCCACAGCAGCCAGAGCGGGACCAGGAGATAGACCAGGAACGGGTTGCCCATCCGCCGCAGCGCGATGCCGTCGCGTTCCTCGGCCGCGGGCTGCCCGGGCTCCCTGGAGGTGACGAAGGTGACCGAGGCCCCCTGGCCGACCAGGTAGCGGCTGACCTGCCAGGCGTACTCCTCGGCGCCGCCCGCCACGGACTGCAGCGGCTCGCGGAAGTTCAGGACGGCGACGCGCACCCCGCGCATGGACGGCCGCTGCCGCGCCGTCGCGACCACCAGGCCCGCGGCGGGCGGCGGGCCCGAGGCCCGGGAGGTCGCCCTGGCGCCCTGTCCGGCCACGACCACTCCTATCTCCTGCATCTCCTGTAACGCCGTGCGGCATGTCCCCGCACGACGGGTGTCCACGTGAACCGTCGCCGTACGACATGCGTGAACGGCGCCGGGGGGAATCAGCGCATGCGGCGGCCAGGCCCTGTCGCGTCGGGGGTGGCTGCGCTCAGGCGGCTGCCGGGGCCGGCTCGCGGCCCCGGGCCGTCACCTGGTGCCGTAGTTGTAGAGCGGTCTGTTGGGCGGCTCGGGGGTGGGCGCCGCGACGTTCGTGACGGCCACCGAGGCTCCGACCGCCAGCACCGCCCCTACCGCCAGAGCGGCAATCACTCGCAACACTCGAGTTCTCCCTCCAACGCGTGGTCGTGCGGTCTGCCCGACAGTAGAACCTGATACAGGTCCTCAGCTAGTCAATCGGTAAAAATGTGATAAATAATGTTACCAGCTGGTAAATCACTACATAGTTGCATCTCAACGGATCACAGGCGGAAGAGAAGCAGGTCCTGACCAGCGAAGATCAACCTTGCGCCGGGGAGCCTGGCACGGAACAGGTTCTCGTTCGATCTCTGGATCAGCACGTGGCCGATCCCCTCCGCGGCCAGCGGCCCGGTCAGCGGGCCGGCCCTCGCGAGGATCGCGCCGACCCTGCGCGCCGACGGGTCCTCGGTGGCGAGGGTGAGCGTGCGGCCGTCTCCCAGCCCGACCGGCAGGCCGTCGTTCCAGACGACCCTGCGCCGGAAGAGCTTGACCGCCGGGTCGAGCACCACCCGGCCCCCGTTCCAGCCGAACGCCCGGTAGGCCCCCCACGGCAGCGTCAGCAGCGCCCCCGGCGCGGGATCCGCGTCCACGATCCGCTGCACCCTGTACCAGTCCTGGGGGTAGTCGACCGCGACCAGCCGGCCGAACGCCCCCAGCGCGAAGGTGGGCAGCACCAGCAGGGGCAGCGCGAGCATGCCGGGGCGGACCGCCGGGGACAGCCGCGCGGTCACCGCGGCCAGGCCGACCGCCTGCAGCAGCGCGAAGGGGGCGAGGTAGACCTGCCCGTCGCGGAGCGGCCCGAAGCCGGGCCACAGCCCGATCATCGCCTCCACCACCCCCGGCAGGAAGGCGCCGGCACACCCCACCGCCAGCCCCGCCGCCGACGCGGCCGCCAGCCCGCCCCAGTACGCGGGCCGCCCGCCGTTCCCCCCCTCGCCGGGGCCCCGGCCGCGCCACCCCTCCGGGGCCTGATCGCGGTGATCGTGCCCCGCGACCGGCCACCCCCCTCCGAGCAGGGCGTACCCCGCCACCGCCGCCACGGCCACCGCCAGCCTGACCAGGGCCGACCACCAGGTCTCCTGCCCCGGTACGGCGGCTCCGGAGTTCCACACGCCGCCGAGGGTGAGCAGGCTGCCGAGGGTGCCCAGCGGCCCGTCCGCGCGTGGCGCGAAGGCCCGCACCCCGGCGGGGTCGGTGACGGCGGCACTGCCCAGCGCCGGGACCAGCCACGGCAGGCTCAGCACGGCGACGACCAGCAGGGTGCGCGGGGCCCGGCGGCCCGCCACGGGCAGCACGGTCATCGCCGAGACGAGCATCGCCTGGAAGCCCCCGATCGCCGCGGGGAGCAGGGCGAGGGCCGTCCTCCAGATCCCCTCGCGGGTGACCGCGCGCACCGCCCACGGCAGGCCCGCGTACCCGAGCAGCAGCGCCCACTGGCCGAGCAGCAGCCGCTGGGCGAGGTAGACGTTCCAGGCGTAGAACGCCGCGGCGGCCAGCCGGGCGACCCTGCGCTCCCCGGGCACCAGGGCCGCGGCGCCCGTCGCGGCGAGCACGAAGATCCCCAGCAGGATCGCCTTCTGCGTGATCTGGGCGGGAAGGACCGACGAGAGCAGGGCCACCGCGAGGTCGCTCGGCACCGCGCGGGGAAAACCGCCGCCGTCCGGCGGGAGCGGCGGGTCGGGCACGAACACCATGTCGTAGCGGAGCACGAAACCGGGACCGAGCGCGGGCCAGAGCGCGAGCACCCCGAGGACCAGCCCCACCAGGGCGGGAGCCAGGAGCGGGGCGAGAGCCGGGCGCGGGGTGGGAGCGCGAGGAGGACGCACTAGCGGGTCGCGGGGCGGAACAGCACCATGTTCACGTACTCGCCGCCGGGTCTGAGAAGGCGGGAGACGAAGCTCCGCTCCACCTCGCCGACCGCCGCCTTCTGGTGAGCGGCCAGGTCGAAGCCGTCCAGCGGCACCCAGGTTCCGCCGGTGAGCACGGAACCGGTGTAGCCCCACTCGGCGAGCTGGTCGACGACCAGCTCGATGTCCTGGTGCCGGGTCTCCAGCTCGACGAGCAGGACGGGCCGGTCCCGGCGGACGGTCCGCTCGGCGCCGCGCAGGGCGGCGAGCTCGTGGCCCTCCACGTCGACCTTGATGAACCGGACGTCCCTCAGGTCCAGCTCGTCGATGGTGACGGTCGGGACGTCCACCGGGACGCCCTTCCCCTCCCCGTGGACGAGCGAGGCCGTGGCCTCCGCCCCCCGCCCGCCGCCGGGTATCCACAGCCGCGCCGTGCCCGAGCGGTCCGAGGCACCGGCCGCGATCACCCGTACGTCGGGAAAGGTCCGCCCGAGCATGGCGGCCAGGCGGGGGTTGGCCTCGATCGAGACGACGTCGCAGCCGAGCCGTCGCAGCTTCGCGGTCCACGGCCCGTACCAGACGCCCACGTCGACGGCGGTGCCGCCGCGCGGCGCGAACTCCTCGGCACGGGCCAGCTCGGCGTCCAGCCGGGGGTAGACACGGCGGATCGCGGCGCCGAACCAGCGCAACGGGATCGCGCCGGCGACGGCGCTCCGCACGGCCACACCGGGCCGGAACCGCATCGACATGCGCGAAGCCTAACCGAAGGGTCAAAACCCGCCCGTACCAGACGTAGCGGGCTCTGACCGGCGGCGCCCGCCCGCGGGGACACGGGCGGGCGGGAAAACACGCCTCACGACGGCGCGGGGAGAGCGGGCCCCTACGGGGAAAGGCGGCTCACTTACCCGGCTCGGGGTCGCGGGGCAGTCCGAGCATGCGCTCGGCGATGATGTTGAGCTGCACCTCGGTGGTGCCGCCGTAGATCGTCATGGCCCGGGTGGAGAGCACCGCGCGGTTCCAGTAGCCCGCGTCGCCGAGCTTCATGTCGGCGGCGATGACGGCCGAGGAACCGAGCAGCGAGACCGCGCACTCCGAGACGTGCTGGGCGTGCGAGGTGGACAGCAGCTTGCGGACCGAGGCGTCGGCACCGGGCTCCAGGCCGGTCAGCTGCTTCAGGGTCACCCGCAGCCCGAGCGCGGCGATCGAGTGGCCCTCGCAGACGACGCGCGCCAGCTCCTGACGCTCGGCGGGGGTGAGCTCGCGGCCCAGGCGCCCGGCCAGGCCGAGCAGGTCGGGGACGGACGAGCCGGTGCCGCCGGAACCCGACGAGAGCGAGACCCGCTCGTTGGACAGCGTGTTCCTGGCGACCTTCCAGCCCTGGCCCACCTCGCCGACGACCAGGTCGTCCGGGACGAACACGTCGTCGAGGAAGACCTCGTTGAACAGGTTCTCCCCGGTCATCTCGGTGAGCGGCCGGACCGTGACGCCGGCGCCCTTCATGTCGACCAGGAAGTAGGTGATGCCCTCGTGCTTGGAGCCCTCGGAGGAGTTGCGGGCGATGCAGATGCCCCACTCGGCGAAGTGCGCCACGGAGGTCCAGATCTTCTGGCCGTTGAGCCGCCAGCCGCCCTCGACCTTCTCGGCCTTCATCTGCACGTTCGCCAGGTCGGAGCCCGCGCCGGGCTCGGAGAAGAGCTGGCACCAGATCATCTCGCCGCTCAGCGTGGGCGGCAGGAAGCGCTCCTGCTGCTCGGGGGTGCCGTACGAGACGAGCGAGGGCACCACCCAGGCACCGATGATCATCTGGGGCAGCCTGACCTTGGCGGCCTTGAGCTCCTGGAAGATGAGGACCTGCTCCAGCGGCTTGGCGTCGCGGCCCCAGGGCCTGGACAGGTGCGGCATGACGTATCCGGCGCCCGCCAGCGCCCGCTTCTGCTCCTTGCCCTCCAGCGCGGCGAACCCGGCGATCTCGGCGCGGATGCCCTCGCGCAGCTCGGCGGCCTCCTCCGGCAGCTCGATCTCCAGCTCCCGGCTCACCCCGTTCAGGGCCAGCTCCGCGACCGACTCGGCCCACTCCCCCGAGGAACCGAGCAGGGCGCGCAGGGTCAGCGCGCGGCGGTAGTACAGGTGGGCGTCGTGCTCGTAGGTGTAGCCGATGCCGCCGAAGATCTGGATGGCGTCCTTGGCGCAGAGCACGGCCGCGTCGGGGGCGACCACGCCCGCGATCGCGGCGGCGTAGGCGAGCTCGTCGGCCGACACCTCGGTATCGGTGCCGGTCCCGTCCGCGGCGCGGGCGGCGTCCCACACGGTCGCGCGGGCCTGCTCCAGGGCGACGAGCATCCGGGAGGCCTTGTGCTTGACGCCCTGGAACTGCCCGATCGGGCGGCCGAACTGCACGCGGACCTTGGCGTATCCGGCGGCCGCGGTCACGCACCACGACGCGAGGCCCGCGGCCTCCGCGCCGAGCAGGATCGCGGCCAGGTTGAGGACCCCGGGCCCCTGCAGCCCGTCGAGGACCCGTCCCGCCGGTACGGTGACCGCGTCCAGCTCGACCCTGGCCACCCCCCGGGTGAGGTCGAGCGCCCTGACCGGGGTGACGGTCGCCGCGGAGGCGTCCACCGCGACCCACTCCTCACCGCGGTCGGTGCTCACCGGGAGCACCAGGATGTCGGCCGACGCGCCGCCCAGGACCAGGTCGGCGGTGCCGCCGATCGTCAGGGCGCCGTCCTCGCCCCTGCTGCCGGTGATCGAGGCGCCCAGCGCGACCGCGCCGGTCAGCGTGCCGTCCGCGAGGCCGGGCAGGAGCTCGGCGTGGGCCTTGCCGTCGGAGGCGAGGATCACGGCGCTGGCGAGCACCGTGGGAACGTACGGGCCGGGAGCGACGCGCTCGCCGAGGGCCTCGACGGCGACGGCGGTCTCCAGCAGGCCGTAGCCGCTGCCGCCGTGCTCCTCGGGGACGTGCAGGCCGAGCAGCCCCTGGTCGGCCAGCGCCGCCCAGAAACCGGGGCGCTCCGCACCCTCGGCCGCGACGGCGGCGCGCACGACCTCGGACGGGACGTTGCGCTCCGCCCACCTGGTCACCGACTCCCGGAGCGCCTCGTGCTCCTCGCTCAACCCGATCGCCATGACAGCCTCCAGACAGGATTCAATGCCAGAACCATATTCTAGAAGGTGCTTCCATCACAACGCGCGAGCCCTCATCACCGGGCACGCCACCCCCTGCCGCCCCGCCCCGGCCCGCTCCGTGGACGGCCGGGGAGAACCCGATCGGCGGGGATCCCGGCCCCGGCGAGCCGGGCGGGCGCCGGAGAACGTCAGAGGGCGCGGACGCTCGCCATCAGGGGGGCGATGTCGGCCCAGAGCCGCTTGCGTGTGTCGGGCACGGTCACGAAGAGCACGGAGGGCTTGCGGCGGCCGACGTCGACCACCGCGAGCGCCGCCTGCGAGGTGTGCCTCACGCCCTTGACCTGGTAGGTGACCCGGTAGCCGAGCATCCACCCCTTGCCTCCGGCGGGCCGCTGCGAGGCGGTCCAGGCGACCTTCCCGCCCGCGGGGTGGTGGTTGCGGATCGTCCAGCGCACCGCGTTCAGCGCCGCCCTGCGGTAGTCGGCGTCGCTCTTGAGGGCCTTGGCCGGGGTGGCGCCGGGAAGCGGCCCCGAGGCGATGACCGTACGCGGCAACCTGGCCGTGCCGACCTGCTGGCCGACGGAGAACGACGGCACGGCCTTGGTCTCCCACGGCGCGCCCAGGCTGGCGTAGGTCAGCGCGGACCTGGTGTCGGTCACCGCGCCCAGCACCACGCTCGGCCTGCCCGGCAGAACCCGCAGGGCGGTCGCGCCCGGCAGGGCGGGCAGCGTGATCGGCGAGACGGTCGGCGAGGGCTTCGCGGTGGGCAGCACGGCCCGGCCGACCCCGGCCGGATCACCGGGCTCGTCCCCGGAGAACAGCACGAAGATCAGGACCACGATGACACCGGTGAGGACGGCGGCGCCCAGGCTGTAGGCGACCCGGATCGGGATGTCGCCGATCCGCGTCAGCAGGCCGCCGGACCTCTTCGCCCCGCTCCTCGCCTCCGGGCCGCCCTGCGCGCCGCCGGGCCGGCTCTGGAGACCGGGCTCCGCGAACACCTCGGGCCGCTGCGCCGCGCCGGGCCACCCCGCCGCCACTCCGTCGCGTCCGTCGCCGCGCCCATCACCGAGCCCGCCACCGGCGCCCGCCGAGGCGCCCGTGCCCGGCCGGCCGGGCATCCCGTTCCTGTCGGGCCGCCAGGGGCCCGCGGATCCGCCTACCTGCCTGACCGGGATCGTCCCGAGCGCACCCGAGTCGTGCGCCTGACCGGCGTCCGCCTCCGGCTCCTCCCGCCGGTCGCCGGGCGCGGCCACGGGGCGAGGGAACGATCCAGGGGGCCTGGAGACCAGAGCGGTCTCCTCGCCGTCGCCGATGGGGAACCTCCGGGGCACCCGGGGGCTGATGATCGAACCGTCCTCGGCGGGAATGGCGGGTATGGGAGCCGTGGGCGCGTCATATGAGGGGATGAATCTCTCGTGAGAGCGCCCGGAGGAGTTGCCGCCGACGTCCGCCATACGCGCCAGGTTATGTCACCTCGGAAAGATTCGACGCATCGTCCTTTATTACGCTTCGGCCACGAGGTGTGCATCAGCCCAGGTAACCGTCCTTCCCCTTCCATGAACAGAATGTCGTTCTGTATGGTCGCGCCATGAGGGCTACGAGGGGCTTCTACGAGATCGCGGCGGCCGATCCCGGACGCGTCGCCGTCGTCGCGGACGCGACCACGACCACCGCCGCGGACGCGACCGGGGACGCGACCGCGACGGCGAGCACGACCTACGGCGAGCTGCACGAGCGGGTCAACCAGGTCTCGCACGGCCTCCTGGCGCGCGGCACCCGGCCCGGCGACACCGTCGTGACGGTCCTGCCCAACGGGGTCGACGCGATCACGATGATGCTGGCGACGTACCAGATCGGCGCCTATCACGTACCGGTCAACTGGCACTACACCGCCGACGAGGTCGGCTACATCGTCACCGACTGCGCGGCACGGGTGGTGGTGAGCTCCGAGCGGTACGGGCACGCGGTCCCGGGCGGGTTCGTGGAGACCGGCGCCCTCGCCGAGGGGCGGCCGGCCACACCGCCCGAGGGGCGCAGGGCCGGGTCGATGATGCTCTACACCTCGGGGACCACCGGCAGGCCCAAGGGCGTGCGGCGGCGGCTGATCGAGCTGAGTCCCGAGGACCTCTACCCGATCCTGATGCGCAAGGGCTGGCGGCACTTCGGGCTGCCGCCCGACGGGGTGCACCTGCTCCTTTCGCAGCTCTACCACTCGGCGCCGTACGGGCAGGCGATGATGGCCCTGCAGTTCGGGCACACCCTCGTGGTGACCGAGCGGTTCGACGCCGCGGAGACGCTGGAGCTGGTCGAGCGGCACCGGGTGACCAACGCGTTCATGGTGCCGACCATGTTCCACCGGCTGCTGGCCCTGCCCGCCTCCATCAGGACAAAGTACGATTTATCGTCACTAACGCACCTCTATCACGGTGCCGCCCCCTGCCCGCCCGCCACCAAGCAGGCGATGATCGAATGGCTCGGCCCCGTGCTGTGGGAGTACTACGGCTCGACCGAGGCCGCCGTGGCCACGATGGTCTCCTCGGCGGAGTGGCTGGAGCGGCCGGGCACCGTCGGCCGGGCGATCGACGGCATCACGTTCACGATCATCGGCGACGACGGCGCGGAGCTCCCGCCCGGCGAGCCCGGCATGGTCTACATCGGCGGCATCAACCGCTTCGAGTACCACCGCGACCCGTCCAAGACCGCCTCCACGATGCTCGGCTCCCTCTACACTCCCGGCGACATCGGCTATCTGGACGAGGACGGATACCTGTTCCTCTGTGACCGGCGCACAGACCTGATCATCTCCGGCGGGGTCAACATCTACCCGGCCGAGATCGAGGCCGTGCTCCAGGAACACCCCTCGGTCGCGGACGTGGCGGTGATCGGCGTCCCCGACCCGGAGTGGGGCCAGCGCGTCGTCGCGCTGGTCCAGCCCGCGGCGGGCGTCACCCCCGGAGCGGAGCTCACCGGAGAGCTGCTGGCCCACTGCGACTCCCGGCTGGCCCGCCTCAAGCACCCACGGGTGATCGAGTACCGCGACCCGCTGCCGCGCACTCCCACGGGCAAGCTCAGCCGGAGCAACCTTCGCAATACGTATCTTCCTTCCTGAGCTGGGCAAATACCCTTGCATGGGGGGATCAACGACAGGCGCCGCGCTACTGGCGGCCGCCGTCATGACGCTCGCGGGCTGCGGTCAGGGCCTGCAAATGCAAACACCCGGGACGGCCGGCTCGCCGGGCGCCCCCACACCCGGCGCGTCGGCGAGCACCTCCGCCGAAGCCTCCCCGAGGGGCTCCCCCACCACCCCCGGCCCCGTCCCGGACGCCCTGGAGGCCGCGTACGAGCGGACCATCACCAGGGTGCTGCCGTCCATCGTGCAGATCACCACGGGGGAAGGCCTCGGCTCGGGGATCGTGTACGACACCGCCGGGCACATCATCACCAACGCCCACGTGGTCGGGAGCGCCAGGAGTTTCAAGGTCACGCTCGCCAACGGCGGCACCCCGCGTACGGCGAGGCTGGTCGACTCGTTCGAGCTGGGCGACCTGGCGGTGATCAAGGTGGACGACCCCGCCGGGCTGAAACCCGCCGTCTTCGGCGACTCCTCCAAGCTGAGGGTCGGCGAGATCGTGATGGCCATGGGAAACCCGCTGGGCCTGTCGGGCAGCGTCACCGAGGGGATCATCTCGGCGCTGGGCCGCACGGTCACCGAGCCCGGGGGCGAGGGCTCGCCGGGCGCGACGATCAGCGGGGCCATCCAGACCTCCGCGCCCATCAACCCGGGCAACAGCGGAGGCGCCCTGGTCAACCTCAGGGGCGAGGTCGTCGGCGTGCCGACCCTGACCGCCGTCAACCCCGAGCTCGGCAACGCCCAGGCCCCGGGCATCGGCTTCGCGATCCCGGCCAACACCGTCAAGGACGTCGCCACGCAGATCATCAAGGACGGCAGGGTCACCAACACCCGCAGGGCCGCGCTCGGCGTCGTCGTACGGACCGTGATCGACATGAACGGGCAACCCGCGGGCGTCAGCGTCGTACGGGTGCAGCGCAACAGCGGCGCGGAGCGGGCGGGGCTCAAGTCCGGGGACCTGATCGTCTCGGTCGACGGCATGCCCACCCCGTCGACCCAGGAGCTGGCGGCGGTCCTCGCCCAGCTCAGGCCCGGCCAGGACGCGAAGGTCGAGGTCCTGCGCCCCGACGGCTCGACGACCACCGTGGTCGTTCCCCTCGAGGAGCTCTCCGGCGGCTGACGCCGGGACCGCCCGGCCGGCCAGGACCGGGCGGCCGGGCCGGTCCCGGGCCGGGCGGCCGCGTCGGTTCCGGGCCGGTTCCGGGCCGGTGACGGGTCAGTAGGGCAGGACGCGGCCGGCGAAGGGCTTGGCCACGAAGGGCGCCTTGAACTTGGGGAAGGCGACCGTCTTCACGTCGCCGTCGGAGGTGTAGCGCTCGTCGGCGTTCGTCTTCAGCCAGTCGAGCCAGGCCACGGAGCAGAACTTGGCGCAGTCGCCCTTCTTGTCCATCGAGCGGATGCGCGGGATGCCGAGCGGGTCGAACTTCTTGTTGAACGGGGACAGCGCCGGGGTGTAACCGGCGAGGAACACGCCGCCGTAGTCGTAGGAGACGTCTCCCGAGGAGCCCTTGCGACCCCACGCTTTGCCGTCGGGCTGGATGCCGTACGGCAGGGCCAGCGTGACCGGCGGCACCTTGATCAGGCCGGTGATGAGCCGGTGGCCCGCCGCCACCTCCGCGTTGACCGCCTTCTTCGGCTTGCCGCCCAGGCTGAGGTGGTCGCGGGTGTGGTTGCCGATGTCGAAGCCCTTGTCGGTGAGCCAGAGGAGCATCTGCGCCCCCTCCTCGGGCGTCGCCTTGCCGAACATGTCGCGCGTGACGTAGAACGTTCCAACGCCGCGGAAGCCCGGGTAGGTCTTGGCGACGTCCTGGAGGATCGCGACGGCGGTGTTCGGCTTGGGCAGCCCCATCCCGTCCAGTTCGAACTGCGAGGGCGAGGAGTCGTCGAAGGTGAGGACGACGGGATGCTTGCCCGCCGGGATGTCCATGCGTCCGGTGACGAACTCGGCCGCGGTGACCGCGACGTAGTCCTCCTTGGCCAGCCGCTCAAGCTCGGTGCGGAACTGCTTGGGGGTGCGGTCGTCCTGGGTGGAGGGCTTGTCGACCACCCGGTGGTACATGAGGACGGGCACCTGCCCGAGCTCGTTGGCCTTGACCTTGGCGGCGGCCTGCGTCTTGGCCTTGAGGAGGTTGGCCTGCGAGGCGGCGGCGGCCGACGCCTTCGCCGAGGCCGCCACCTTGGCCTTCTGTACGTCGCCCTCGTCCGAACCCGTCGATCCACATCCGGCCAGCACGGCTCCTGTCGCGACGACGACCACACCGGCCCTGCCCACTCTGAGACGGCCCATCGAATTCCTCCAAAGCGCACTGACGATACGCTTCTCATCCCCCTCTGACCTGCGGGTTGACCTCCACGCCCGGCAAAGGTTCCCGCCGGAGCGGCTCTTGGCGGCGCCGCGCGACTCCGCCGGCCACGAGGGCCTCCACATCCGGACACGCCGGACGGTGACGGGGTTCTCACCGTGCGGAGACCCCGCAAGTGCGGACGTCGGACCATATTCCGGTCTCGTTACCGATGACTTAGATTGTTGACCAAAATTCGACAATTTCGTCACGTTACCGTTGACTGCCGTGAAATTCGCGCTTACCGTCCGGGCATCCGAATGGCGGCGGCGAGGGGGAAAGATGGCGGAGCGCCTGAAGGGGCGGGGGCTTGTCGGCGAGCTGGCGGCCGAGTTCGCGGGCACCATGATCTTGATCCTGTTCGGGGTGGCGGTGGTGGCCCAGGTCGTGGCGGCCGAGATCGGCGACCACGACAGCATCGCGTGGGCGTGGGGACTCGGAGTGACCCTGGGCGTCTACGTCGCCGCCCGCACCAGCGGGGCCCACCTCAACCCCGCCGTCACCATCGCGCTCGCCGCCTTCAAGGGGTTCTCCTGGCGCAAGGTCCTGCCGTACTCCCTGGCACAGACCGCGGGCGCGTTCGTGGCGGCGCTCATCGTGCGCTTCAACTACAGCGAGGTGCTGCAGAAGGCCGACCCCGGGCTCACGATCAAGACCCAGGGCGTCTTCTCGACCCTGCCCGGCAACGGGAGCCTGCCCATCGGCACCTGGGGCGCCTTCCGCGACCAGGTGATCGGCACCGCGATCCTGCTCCTGCTCATCCTCGCCGTCTCCGACGCGCGCAACTCGGCGCCCATGGCCAACCTGGCCCCCTTCGTGGTCGGCCTGATCGTGGTGGCCATCGGGATGGCCTGGGGCACCAACGCCGGGTACGCCATCAACCCCGCCCGCGACTTCGGTCCGCGACTCGCCTCGTACCTCACCGGATACGAGACCGCCTGGCAGGATCAGTACGGCCAGCTCTACTTCTGGGTGCCGATCGTGGCACCCGTCATCGGGGCCCTGATCGGGGCGTTCCTGTACCAGGTCCTGATCGCCAGGTTCCTTCCCCCCGAGGATGCCGAGCCCGAGGTGGGGCGGGTGCCGTCCGACGAGGGGGCCACCCCCGCCTGAACAAGGGCGGGTGACGGCCCTCGTCCAGGCGGGGGCGGGAACCGTTAGGGGGAGAGCGGCAGATCTCCCGGAGAGTCTCACAGAGGAGGCACCATCCATGCCTGACTTCGTCGGAGCGATCGACCAGGGAACGACGAGCACCCGATTCATGATCTTCGATCATGGCGGTAACGAGATAGGCCGCCACCAGCTCGAACACGAGCAGATCCTGCCCCGGGCCGGATGGGTGGAGCACAACCCCACGGAGATCTGGGAGCGCACGAGGGCGGTGATCGAGACCGCGATGAACAGGGCGGGCCTGGCCGCCTCCGACCTGGCCGCGCTCGGCGTCACCAACCAGCGCGAGACCGCGGTGGTCTGGAACCGGAAGACCGGGCGCCCGTACCACAACGCGATCGTCTGGCAGGACACCCGCACCGACCGGATCGCCTCCGCCCTGGACCGCGACGGCAGGGGCGACGTCATCCGCCGCAAGGCGGGCCTGCCCCCGGCGACGTATTTCTCCGGCGGCAAGATCCAGTGGATCCTGGAGAACGTCGACGGCGTGCGCGAGGCGGCCGAGGCGGGAGACGCGATCTTCGGCAACACCGACACGTGGCTGCTGTGGAACCTGACCGGCGGCACCGACGGCGGCGTGCACGTCACCGACCCGACCAACGCCAGCCGCACGATGCTGATGGACCTGGAGACCCTCGACTGGGACGACGAGCTGCTGTCGTTCTTCGGCATCCCCCGTCAGATGCTGCCGTCCATCGCCCCCTCCTCCCACCCCGGCCTGTACGGCACCACCCGGGCGACCGGCCCGCTGAAGGGGGAGGTCCCGCTCTCCGGCGACCTCGGCGACCAGCAGGCCGCCACCGTGGGGCAGGTCTGCTTCGGCGTCGGCGAGGCCAAGAACACCTACGGCACCGGCAACTTCCTGCTGCTCAACACCGGCACCGAGCTCGTACGCTCCCAGAACGGCCTGCTCACCACCGTCTGCTACCGCTTCGGCGAGGAGCCGCCGGTGTACGCGCTGGAGGGCTCCATCGCGGTGACCGGCTCCGCCGTGCAGTGGCTGCGCGACCAGCTCGGCATCATCTCGGGAGCGGCGCAGAGCGAGGCCCTCGCCCGGCAGGTCGAGGACAACGGCGGCGTCTACTTCGTGCCCGCCTTCTCCGGCCTCTTCGCCCCGTACTGGCGGTCCGACGCCCGGGGCGCCATCGTCGGCCTGTCGCGCTTCAACAACAACGCCCACCTCGCGCGGGCCACCCTGGAGTCCATCTGCTACCAGAGCCGCGACGTGGTCGAGGCGATGCGGCAGGACTCCGGCGTCGCCCTCGACGTGCTGCGCGTCGACGGCGGCGTCACCGCGAACGACCTGTGCATGCAGATCCAGGCCGACGTGCTCGGCGTGCCCGTCTCCCGGCCCGTCGTGGCCGAGACGACCGCCCTGGGGGCCGCGTACGCGGCGGGGCTCGCCGTCGGCTTCTGGAAGTCGACCGACGAGCTCAAGCAGAACTGGCAGGAGGGCCGCCGCTGGGAGCCGCAGTGGTCGGACGAGCAGCGGGCGACCGGCTACGCGGGCTGGAAGAAGGCGGTCGAACGCACCCTCGACTGGGTCGACGTGTCCTGACCTGCGGGAATCACACCGGAGAGGGTCCGCGGAAAACGAAAGGGCGGCCGGGGCGGCACGGGGCCGGCCCGACCGCCCTTCGGCGATCTGTTCCGCACGGTTCGATGCGGAACGGGGGTGGAGGTGGCGGGAATCGAACCCGCGTCCTTCAACTCCAAGACAGGGCTTCTCCGGGTGGAGCCTGCTGTGCTTTTCTCAGCCCCGGCAATCACGCAGGCAAGTCGCCGACGGGCTCAGCCACTGTAAGATTTCCCGATCTTCCCCGTGGCCGGGTCGATCGGTTGAGCCTCCTAGCGATGCCGGATCCGGGCCGGAGGCGCTCCCGGGCCGGCAGAAGTCACTCGCTGCTTAGGCGGCGAGTGCCAGGTTGCCCTGGCTGACTTCGGAGTGCGTCTTATTGGCACTTGTTGGTCGCGGTCACAGTGTTAACGAGGTTATGTCCGCAGTCCTCGACCCGCTTCACCTGACTTGAAAAGCCAAAGTCGAAACCAGTCACCCCCTGTTGAGTTTTCAACGCGACCCCGAGGGGCCGAGCTATCCGAAGATACCCCTTACAACACGGCCGGCGCGAATCGAATTCCCGCCGGGCGCGCCGGAGCCCCGAACGCCGAAACCCCGGGGACACCCGCGAATCGCGAGTGTCCCCGGGGTTGACCGGCAGGGTCGAGCCGGTCCTGACGGCAGGGCCTCCCCCGAGATGAAGCCCTGATCTCATCACAGCGACCGGGTCCGCAACCCCCCAAGCGGAGCCCGGTCACTTAGAAGGACGCAAACAAGACACTCCACGGTTGCTCAGGGTGAAAAGAATATTCCGTAGCGTCACAGTCCGGCGTGCAGCCCCTGGAAGAAGCGCCCGGCGACGGTCGCCCCCGCCGCGGCGTCCGGGCTCTGCGTCAGCACGGCGACGGCCACGTCCCCCTGCCACCCGACGAACCAGGAGAGCGGCTTGCGGTTCTGCATGACGGAGGCGGTGATGCCGTGGACGGGGTCGCCGGGGGCCGCGGCGGCCCGCGCGGAGCCCCCGGTCACCCCGCTGCGCATGAAGGCGCGGAGGGTCTCGACCGTCTTGTCGTCCAGCTTGACCGGGTCGGGAACCTTCGTCGGCTTGGTGTCGGTCGTGGGGTCGGCCGTCTTGGGCTCGGTGACCAGGACCGGCGGGCGCCAGGTACCGGAGGCGACGGCCCCCGCGACCAGCGCCATGGACAGCGGGCTGACCCGGACGTTCTGCCCGGTGATGGCCTTGGCCGTGGCCGCGTCGTTCTTCAGCGGCTTCCTGGAGTTCACCGAACCGCTGAACGACTTCAGCGGGAGGCTCCAGGGCACCCCGATGCCGAACTTCGCGGCGTCGGCCGCCAGCTCCGAGCCGTTGATCCTGCGGGCCAGCGAGGCGAGCGCGGTCACGCAGCCGGTGGCGAAACTGGTCTGCAGGGTCGGAGAGCCCCCCGCGGGCCCGCCCTCCTGGTGGAACGCCGCCCCCCCGACGGACCTGTCGGCCGGGCAGGCCACCTTCTGCTTGGGGTCGATCTTCGCCCTGAGCATGCCCTCGACGGTCATGATCGAGAACGCGGTCCCGGCGGGGAACCTCCCGGCGAGGGCGGGCCTGTCCTGGTCGTTGTACTGCTCGGTGCTCGACACCGCCAGGATGTCGCCGGTCGAGGCCTGGACCGCGACCAGCATGCCGGGAGTCCCGCCCAGCAGCGCGCCGTCGGCCGCCTTCTGGTGGGAGCGGTCGAGCGTGGTCCGGACCGGCGAGGTGGCGCGGTCGGGCCGCCACTTCTTGAGCTCGGTCACCTTGAGCGTCTTGAGGTCGACGGTGATCACACGGGTGTCGGTCGAGCCGGTCAGATGCTCCTGGTACGCCCTCTGCAGGCCACCCCTGCCGACCGTGTCGCCGGCCCGCTGCGGGCCGCCGAGCTGCTGCTCGCTCTCCGCGGTGACGGCGGTGACGGTGCCGACGATCTGGGTGGGTGAGGCGGGGGCCACCGCCTGGTCCTGCGCGGACAGGGTGATGCCGGGGATCGCCTCCAGCTGCCCCTGCAGCTGCCGGAACTTCGTACGGCTGAAGGTGACCAGCGGCACCTGGAGGTTGGGCGGCGCGGAGCGGATCCGGCTCAGCAGGCGGTCCTGCGGGAAACCGGTCATCTTGGAGAGCTTCTCGCAGAGCTCGTCCGCCTCGCCGCCCTTCAGGTTGGACGGCACCACGCTCGCCACGTGCAGGACGGCCTTCTCCTGCAGCGGGTCACCGTTGCGGTCGAGGATCGGCTGGCGGCCCTCGGGGGTGACCTTCACCGCGAACCGCTCACCCTCGCGCAGCTGAGGGTGCAGGACGCTGGGCGACCAGCGCACCCGCCACTGGCCGTCGACCAGGTGGAGCGGCAGCTTGCCCTCGTACTCCCACAGGGGATTGTTCTCCCCCAGGTCGACCTCGGCGTCGAAGTCGGCCTCGACCTCGTCCGCCGCGCGCCGCATGCTCTTGACGTTGAAGCGGAACGAGGCCGCGTCGAGCTGGAGCTTGGCGTCCTCCAGCGCCCGGCTGACCACCTTCTGGTCGCCGTCCGTGCGCCTGGCCGCGGCGGCGTAGTCGCCCGTCTGCCAGCCGATCAGGAAGTCGCGCACCGCCTCGTGGGCCGAGGGCTCCTCGAAGCACGCGGACAGCATGGGAGCCGTCGCCACCAGCGCGAGCGCGGCGGCGGCGGTTCGCCGGGCCCTGCCCCTCACGATCACCTGTTCCTGTGCCTGAGCGCGCGCGCCATCTCCCGCTTGGCCTGGTTCTCGGCCAGCGTCTGCCGCTTGTCCCAGTCTTTCTTTCCCTTGGCGAGGCCGATCTCTATCTTGGCCTTGCCGTCCTTGAAGTAGATGGCGAGCGGCACCAGGGTCAGGCCGCCCTCCTTGGTCTTGGAGACCAGCTTGTCGATCTCCTTGCGGTGCAGCAGGAGCTTGCGGGTGCGGCGCGCGGCGTGGTTGGTCCAGGTCCCCATGGTGTATTCGGGGATGTGGACGTTGATCAGCCAGGCCTCGCCGTCCTTGATGACGGCGTACCCGTCGAGGAGGGAGGCACGGCCGAGCCGCAGCGACTTGACCTCCGTGCCCTGGAGCACGAGACCAGCCTCGTAGGTGTCCTCGATGTGGTAGTCGTGCCAGGCACGCTTGTTCTGGGCGATTACCTTACGCCCGGTCTCACGTGGCATGCCTGGAGCCTACCGGTGACCGGAGCCGCGGGCCGCGCCCGCGAGCGCGGGCGGGACCTGGATCGGCGCGCGGACGCGCCGCGCTCGCGGGACTGTCACAGCCGACGGGGCCACGGGATCGTCACACCCGCAGGTAGCGGCGGAGGGTGACGAAGGAGGCCAGCACACAGATGAGCACGCCGAAGACCATGGTGACACTGATCACCGAGGCGACCGTCTCCCAGGACAGCTGGCTGTTGGGAGAGAGGTAGAGCTGCACCCCGTCGAAGAGGAAGACCTTGCTGACGATCAGCAGCATCGCGGCCAGCACACCGCCGATCAGGCCGGCGATGACGCCCTCCATCACGAACGGGAGCTGGATGTAGAGGTTGGAGGCACCCACCAGCCGCATGATGCCGGTCTCCCGCCTGCGGTTGTACGCCGACAGCCTGACCGTGTTGCCGATCAGCAGCGTGGCCGCGAAGACCAGGATGATCGCCACCACCAGGGCCGCCCAGCGGAGCTTCTCCAGCAACCCGAAGAACTTCTCCAGCAGCTCCTTCTGGTTGACCACGTTGGAGACCCCCGGGGCGCCCTTGACCGCCTCGATCACCGGCCCGTACGCCTCGGGGTCCTTGAGCTTGACCCGCAGCGACTCGGGCATGTCCTCGACCTGGATGGCCGAGAGCAGCACGGTGTTGTTGGCGTTCTGGTCCCGGAAGTTCTTGTAGGCCTCGGTCGCGTTCTCCACGGTGACCGTCTCGACCTGGGACATGCCCTCGATGGTCGACTTCAGCTCGGCCTGCTCCTGGGCGTTCACGCCGCCGCTGCCCTTGCACTGCGGGAAGGGATCGTTCTTCTTGCACAGGAAGACCGAGACCTCGACCTTGTCCGCCCAGAAGTCCTTCATGCTGTTGATCTGGGAGTTGATCATCAGACCGACGCCCAGCAACGCCATGCCGATCGCCACGGTCACGATGACCGCGATGGTCATCGTGAGGTTGCGGCGGAGGCCGATCCAGACCTCGGAGAAGATGAAGTTTGCCCGCATGCTCTTCCTGTCGCTCTATCCGGTCCTGGTGTCAGTACGCCTGGCCGTACACGCCTCGCGACTGGTCACGGACGATCTTTCCGTCCTCCAGTTCCACCACCCGCTTGCGCATGGAGTCGACGATGGCCGCGTCGTGCGTGGCCATGACGACCGTGGTGCCGGTCCGGTTGATCCGGTCGAGCACCTTCATGATGCCGATGCTCGTCGCGGGGTCGATGTTTCCGGTCGGCTCGTCGGCCAGCAGGATCATCGGCCGGTTGACGAACGCCCGGGCCATCGCGACCCGCTGCTGCTCGCCACCGGACAACTCGTCGGGCATCCGATGTGCCTTGCCCTCGAGGCCGACCAGCTCGACGACCTCCGGGACCACCTTACGGATGAAACGCCGGGGCTTGCCGATGACCTCCAGAGCGAACGCGACGTTCTCGTACACGTTCTTGTTCGGGAGCAGCCGGAAGTCCTGGAAGACACATCCGATCCGGCGGCGCAGGTGCGGGATCTTGAAGTTGGACAGTCGGGCGAGGTCCTTGCCGGCCACGTGGATCGCACCCGAGTTGGGGCGCTCCTCCTTCAGGACCAGCCGGAGAAAGGTCGACTTCCCGGACCCCGAGGGGCCGACGAGGAACACGAACTCGCCCTTGTCGACGTCGACGCTGACGTGGTCCAGCGCGGGCCGGTTCTGGTTCGCGTAGACCTTGGTGACATTATCAAAATGGATCACGGGCGCATCACGGCATGCCAGTCTAGGGGTTAGGACGGTCGCAGGAGTGGCAGAGGGCCACTTCCGCCTCTCGCCGGCCGGGGGGCGCCGGTCTTTTACTCTCGATCGACGTTCCGGTTGGCCGGAGCCCAGTCTAGGGGGAAGACTGGCATGGAAAGCCCATAACGGAAACAAAACGATTCGGCGCCCGGTAACGACCGCATAAAGTAGTTCTGACCTCGAAGAGGGAGGACGTCATGAGCTGTGAAGACCTGGTCTGCGCGGGGTGCGCTCACCCTGTGGCCGAAGGCCGCTGCCCCCGCTGCCGCGCGTACCGCGACCGGATGCACCAGAACGGCTTCGGAGGCATGACCCCCGCGCTCCTGTCACTGGTGCTCCTCGCGCTCTTCTTTCTCACCCTGGCCCTGAAGCACCTCAGCGGCGCCTGACCGCCCTCCCGGAGGGCTCCCCGGGCCTCGCCGGGCGGAGATCGCTTCACGGGCGCTCAGGGGCGCCCGTGAGCGGGCTCCTCGACGGGCCGGGGGAATGGGGAATAGGGACCCTGGGACGAGACGAAGGCGTCGGGAGAAGAGGGTCTCCCCGCTCCTCGCCGGTCCCGGCTTCACGCGTCGGGCTCCCGGCTCCCGGTTTCCGGGGACGGGAGAGAACGCCCTACCCGTCTCCCGGAGGCGAGAGCGGACGCCTCACTCGTCGACGCCCGACTCCTGGCGGCGGGTCCAGCGGATCTCGGCCTCGATGAAGGCGTCCAGGTCGCCGTCGAGCACCCCGCTCGGGTTGCCCTCCTCGGCGCCCGTCCGCAGGTCCTTGACGATCTGGTACGGGTGGAGCACGTAGTTGCGGATCTGGGTGCCCCACGACGTGGTCGACTCGCCCCGGATCTCGTTCAGCGCCGCCTTCTCCTCCTGGCGCTTGCGCTCCAGCAGCTTGGCCTGCAGGACCGCCATCGCGGTCGCCTTGTTCTGCAGCTGCGAGCGCTCGTTCTGGCAGGAGACCACGATGCCGGTGGGCAGGTGGGTCAGGCGGACCGCGGAGTCGGTCGTGTTGACGCCCTGGCCGCCGGGGCCCGAGGAACGGTAGACGTCGACGCGCAGGTCGTCCTCGTTGATGTCGATGTGGTCGGTCGTCTCCACGACCGGCACCACGTCGACGCCCGCGAAGGAGGTCTGGCGGCGCCCCTGGTTGTCGAACGGGCTGATGCGGACCAGGCGGTGGGTGCCGTGCTCGCCGCGGAGCGTGCCGTAGGCGTAGGGGGCCTTGACCGTGAAGGTCGTCGACTTGATCCCGGCCTCCTCCGCGTAGGAGGTCTCGTAGACGTCGGTCGGGTAGCCCTTGCGCTCGGCCCACCGCAGGTACATCCGCTGGAGCATCTGGGCCCAGTCGGCGGCGTCCACGCCACCCGCCTGGGACTGGATCGTGACGACCGCCTCGCGGGCGTCGTACTCGCCGGACAGGAGGGTGCGGACCTCCAGGGCGCCGATGTCGCTCTTCAGGGACTCCAGCTCGCGGTCGGCCTCCTCCCGCGTGTCGTCGTCCTCCTCGTCGGCCGCCAGCTCGTACAGGACGGAGAGGTCGTCCAGCCGCTGCCCCAGCGACTCGATCCTGTTGACCTCGCCCTGGAGGTAGGAGAGCCTGCTGGTGACCTTCTGGGCGCGATCCTGGTCGTTCCACAGATCGGGCGCGGCGGCCTGATCCTCCAGCTCCTCGATCTGCTTGCGCATCGCGCCGAGGTCGAGCACGTCCTGGATGCTGTTCAGCGTCCCGGTAAGCTCGTTGATCTGTTCTGCCGGATCGATGAGTGCCACGTCTGTAAAGGGTACGCGACCTCCGAACCCCATCGTGTACGGCGCGCTCCCCCACCATGGCTAGCATGGCCCGCATCGGGGGAGCATCGGGGAGCATCGGGAGGTGGACGTGCGCGAACACGGGCGACGGGGTGCGCTCGCACTCGCGCTGGCGTTGATCGCCGTGACCGCCGCGACCGCGGCGTGCTCCGGTCCCGGCGAAGCCCCGCCGGAGCGGAGCCCCTCGGCCGGCGACGGTGGCACGCCGGCCACTTCGGCCGCGTCCGTCCCCTCGCCGCCCCCGGTCACGCTCGCCGAGGCGGCGAAGGCGCTGGCGGGCGTCGTGGGCGCCGACGGGGTGCTGGGAGCGGCGGTGCCGCACCTGGACGCCGACCGCAGGCTCATGCAGGAGCAGACCCGCGACGGGCAGAGGGCCCTCACCTCGGCTGCCTTCAACGGCTCCGCCGAGGCCCTCCCCCACTACACGTGGGGCACCCCCAGACTGCTGGTCCCGCGCAACCAGCGGGGCCCGCTCTGGTTCGCCGCGATCGTGGACCGTGAGGAGCCCTCGGGCCGGGTCCGCACCGCCGTGCTGACCCTGATGCGGGATGACGTGGAGGACTGGCAGGTCAGCTCGACCTCGCTGCTCGACGAGGGCGTCCGGCCCCCGGTGGTCGTCACGGACGCGGAGGGGTACGCGACGGCGCTGGGCGAGGAGGACGCGACGCTGGCCATCAGCCCGCGGCTGATGGCCCCGCTGCACGCGACCTCGGCCGAGGAGGGCGAGCGGGGGTTCGCGGCGGGGCTCATCGAGGAGGGCCCGCACACCACCGGCTTCGCCGACGAGATCACGAAACGGCGGACGGACGGGAAGACGGACGACTGCCTGAGCTACGACTCGATCTTCGCCGCGAGCGAATACCCGGTGCACGCGCTGCGCACCGCCGACGGCGGCGCGCTCGTCCTCTACTCCCTGATCAGGACGACGACGCGGACGATCAAGATCACGCCGTGCGGGTCGGACATCCAGATACCGCCCGAGGCCCGGAGGCTGACGAAGGAGCGGTTCATCCCCAAGGAGCTGCGCACGGTGGAGACGCAGCTGTACGTGAGCACGGTCCCGGCCAAGAGCAGCGGCCGGCCGGCCAAGGTCATCGGCTATCTCGGAGGCCTCACCAAGGTGACCGTCGCGTAGCCCGCGCGCCGGACCCGCCCGGCCGTCCTTCCCGCCCCTCCCGCGACCGGACCCGCCGCACTGCCTCTTTCGCGACCGGACCCGCCGCACTGCCTCTTTCGCGACCGGACCCGCCCGGCCGTCCTTCCCCGCCTCTTTCGCGACCGGACCCGCCGCGCCGGGGACGTGACGCGCGGCCGGGCCCGGTGAGGGGCCCGGCCGCGCGCCGGGCGGGTCAGGCGTCGGCGTGCGGGAGGTTGATGGTGGCCACCAGCGTGCGGATCGCGCGCAGCGCCACCGACAGCGTCGCGAGGTCGAAGTTGTCGCTCTCCCAGATCTCCGACAGGGTCTGCCGCGCCCGCGAGACCGCCGCCGAGTTGGCCTCGGTCCAGCGCGCAAGGCGCTCCTCGGGGGACAGCCCGGGCGTGCTGTGCGTCAGGACGTTGTGGGTGAGCGCGGCGTGCGCGGCGTAGAGGTCGTCGCGGAGCGCGGCCCGCGCCATGGAGTTCCAGCGGCTGTCCCTGGGCAGCGCGACGACGCGCTCGCGCAGCCTGGAGAGCTGGAGCCGGTCGGCGAGGTCGAAGTAGACCTCGGCGACGTCGTGCACGGGACGGCCGGTGCGCCAGGCCACCTCGACCAGGTCGAACGTGGAGTAGGCGGGCACCATGGCGGCGACCCGCTCGGCCAGCTCGGACGGGACGCCCCTGGAGACGAAGGCGTCGCGTCGCTCCTCGAACGCGGACAGGTCGGACCCGGTCAGCAGCTTGGGCAGGTGCGGCAGCAGGCCGTTCATGCCCTTGGCGAAGAAGCCGACGGTGGAGGCCAGGTCGAGCGGCGGGCGCCGGTTGCCCAGCAGCCAGCGGGTGCCCCGCTCGACGAGCTTGCGGGCCTCCAGCTCCATCGCGATCTGGGTGGAGGTGTCGACCTTGTTGTCCAGCTCCTCGATCTGGCGCCAGAGGCTGGGCATGTCGAAGACCTCCCGCGTGACCAGGTAGGCGCGGGCGATGTCCGGGGTGGACGCGCCGCTCTCCTCGCCGAGGCGGAACATGAAGGTGGTCCCGCTGGAGTTGACCAGGTCGTTCACCACGCCGGTGGTGATGATCTCCTTGCGGAGCGGGTGGGTGCCCATGTAGGCGCGGAGCCCGGGGTCGCGCAGCGCCGACGGGAAGTAGGACACCAGCCAGGACTCCAGGTAGGGGTCGTCGGGCAGGTCGGAGGCGAGGATCTCGGCGTCGGCCACCAGCTTGGTGTAGGCGAGCAGCACCGAGAACTCCGGCGCGGTCAGCCCGAGCCGTGCCTGGCGGCGCTCGGCGAGCATCTTGTCCGACGGCAGGAACTCCAGCTGCCGGTTGAGCAGCCCGGCCCGCTCCAGCCTGCGCAGCTGGCGCGAGTGGATGTGCAGCATCTCGGGAGCCTGCTCGCGGGCGGCGGCCAGCACCACGTTCTGGTCGTAGTTGTCGCGCAGGACCAGCCCGGCCACCTCGTCGGTCATGTCGAGGAAGAGCTGGTTGCGCTGCTTGTCGGTGAGCTCCCCGTCGCGGACGGCCCGGTCCAGCAGGATCTTGATGTTGACCTCGTGGTCGGAGGTGTCCACCCCGGCGGAGTTGTCGATGAAGTCGGTGTTGACCAGGCCGCCGTTGAGCGCGAACTCTATCCGGGCGAGCTGGGTGAAGCCCAGGTTGCCGCCCTCGCCGATCACCTTGCAGCGCAGCTCGGCGGCGGTGACCCGCAGGCCGTCGTTGGCCTTGTCGCCGACGTCGGCGTTGGACTCGCTCGACGCCCTGACGTAGGTGCCGATGCCGCCGTTCCACAGCAGGTCGACCGGGGCCCGCAGGATGGCGCTGATCAGGTCGCCGGGAGCCAGCGACGTCACGTCGCCGTCGATGCCGAGCGCGGCGCGCATCTGCGCGGAGACGGGGACCGACTTGGCCGTACGGGGCCAGACGCCGCCCCCCTTCGAGATGAGCGAGGCGTCGTAGTCCTCCCAGGAGCTGCGGGGCAGCGCGAACAGCCTGGCGCGCTCGGCGTAGCTCCTGGCGACGTCCGGCTGGGGGTCGACGAAGATGTGCCGGTGGTCGAACGCCGCGACCAGCCGGATGTGCTGGGAGAGCAGCATGCCGTTGCCGAACACGTCACCGGACATGTCGCCGACTCCGACCACGGTGAAGTCGGTGCTCTGGATGTCGACGCCGGTCGTGCGGAAGTGGTACTTGACCGACTCCCAGGCGCCCCTGGCGGTGATGCCCATGGCCTTGTGGTCGTAGCCGATCGAGCCGCCGGAGGCGAAGGCGTCGCCCAGCCAGAAGCCGTACTCCTTGGCCACCGCGTTGGCGATGTCGGAGAACGTGGCGGTGCCCTTGTCGGCGGCGACCACCAGGTAGGTGTCGTCGCCGTCGTGCCTGACGACGTCGGCGGGCGGGACCACCTCGCCGTCGACGAGGTTGTCGGTGAGGTCGAGCAGGCCGGAGATGAACATCCGGTAGCAGGCGATGCCCTCGACCAGGGTGTCCTCCCGCGACCCCGACTTTGGCGGATTTTTTACGACAAAGCCGCCCTTGGAGCCGGTGGGGACGATGACGGTGTTTTTCACCATCTGCGCCTTCACCAGGCCGAGCACCTCCGTACGGAAGTCCTCCATCCGGTCCGACCAGCGCAGCCCGCCCCGCGCGACCTTGCCGAAGCGCAGGTGCACGCCCTCGACCCGGGGCGAGTAGACGAACACCTCGAACTTGGGCCGGGGCAGCGGCAGCACGCTGATCGACGGCGAGTCGAGCTTCAGGCTGACGTACGGCTTGCGCTCGCCGTCGACCCGCTGGAAGTAGTTGGTCCGCAGGGTGGCGCGGATCATCTCCAGGTAGGCCCGCAGGATCCGGTCCTCGTCCAGCGAGGCCACGTCGTCCAGGGCGCCGAGGATCTCCTCGTGCAGCGCGTCGGACAGGTCGGAGCGGACCTCGGCCGGGCGCCGGGGGTTGAGCCTGGCCTCGAACAGGCGCACCAGCAGCCGGGCGAGCCGCACGTTGCCCATCAGCACCCGCTCGATGTACTCCTGGCTGAACGTGGTGCCCGCCTGGCGCAGATACTTGGCGTAGACGCGCAGGATCTCGGCCTGCTCCCAGGTCAGCCCGGCGGCCAGGACGAGCCCGTTGAACCCGTCGCTCTCCACCCGCCCGGCCCACAGGGCGCCGAACGCGTCCTGGAAGAGCCGCTTGAACTCGTCCCTGTCGACCTCGGGCGAGGGCGTGTAGCGCAGGCCGAAGTCGTAGATCCAGGCGTCCTTGGTCGCCGGGTCGTTGTCGCGGTCGATCTCGTACGGCCGCTCGTCGACCACCTCCACGCCCATCCGCTGGAGCAGCGGGAGCACGCGCGACAGGGAGACGGGCGCGCCGAGGCGGTAGAGCTTGAAGCGGCGCTCGCCCTCCGAGGCGTCGTGCGGCTCGTAGAGGTTCATCCCGATCTCGTCGGAGGAGGAGGCCAGCACCTCCAGGCGGCGCAGGTCGGCGACCGCCATCCGGGCGGGGAAGTCGGCCTTGTAGCCCTCGGGGAACGCCGTGGCGTAGCGGCGGATGAGCTTGGGCGCCTCTTCCTCGGGGCTCAGCTCGGTGATCGCGGAGGCCAGGTCGTCCTCCCAGGACCTGGTGGCGGCGGCCAGCCTCGCCTCCAGCTCCTCGACGTTCACCGCGTCGGCGCGCAGCGGCCTGCCGCGCTCGCCGCGCACCACCACGTGCAGCCTGGCGAGGGCCGACTCGCCGATCATCGCGCTGTAGTCGAAGGAGGTGCCGCCGAGCGCCTTGAGCAGGATCTCCTGCATCTGGATTCGGATCTTGGTGGTGTAGCGGTCGCGCGGGAGGTAGACCAGGCACGAGACGTAGCGGCCGTAGTCGTCCGGGCGCAGGAAGAGCTTCACCTGCTTGCGCTCGCGGAGCCTGAGCACGCCGAGGGCGATCGGCAGCAGCTGGTCCACGGAGGTCTGGAAGAGCTCGTCGCGGGGGAAGGTCTCCAGGATCTCGATGAGGTCCCCGCCGTCGTGGCTGTCGGCGGTCAGCCCGGCGAGCGCCATCACCTCGGCCAGCTTCCGCCTGAGCACCGGGACGCGAGAGATCGACTCGCTGTAGGCGACGTGGGTGAAGAGGCCGAGGAAACGCCGCTCGCCCACGACCTCGCCCGAGGCGTCGAAGAGCTTGACGCCCACGTAGTCGAGGTAGGCGGGGCGGTGGACGGTGGCCCGGGTGTTGGCCTTGGTGATGATCAGCATCTGCTGCTTCTCGCGGGCCTTGGCGCGCAGCTCCGGGGGGAGCGCGGCGAAGCTGCCGGAGTCGGCGCTGTCGTTGCGGAGGATGCCCAGCCCGGTCCCGGGCATCGGGTGCAGCCTGTCACCCTCCTCGCCCTCCTCCAGGCGGTACTCGCGGTAGCCGAGGAAGGTGAAGTGCCCGTCGGCCAGCCAGCGCAGCAGCTCCAGGCTGTCCTCCACCCCGGCGGGATCGAGGGGCGGCGGGTTGGCCGAGACGTCCTCGGCGGTCCGCAGGGCGAGGGCCCGCATCTTGACGAAGTCCTCGACGGCGCCGCGCACGTCCTCCAGGACGCGCTGCAGGTCGATCTCGATCGTCTTGAGCACGGCCGGGTCGGCCTGCCTGTCGATCTCGAAGTGCATCCAGGACTCGGCCAGCACCTGCCCGGTGACGTCCTCCTCGCCGGCCCCGAGCAGCTTGCCCGTCATGTCCCTGCGCACCCGCATCTGCGGGTGGACGACCAGGTGGGTGCCGATGTGGTGCCGGTCGAGCTCCATCGTCACCGAGTCGACGAGGAAGGGCATGTCGTCGGTGACGATCTCCACGACGGAGAACCCGGGATCCCAGCCGTGCTCCTCCGCGGTGGGAGTGTAGGCCCGCACCAGGGCGCGGCCCTGGGGACGCCTCTCGGCGAGCCGGCGCTGGGCCGTCGCCGGGCCGTACACGTCCGTCAGGTCGCGGCCGAGCAGGTCCTCCGGGGCGACATGCCGGTAGTAGAGCCGCAGGAAGGCGAGCGCCTCCTCCACGCTCACGTGATCGCCGCCCGGTGTGTGCGCGCACGTCTCCGCGGCACTCCTCAGCAGCTCGTCCTTGGCCTCGTCGAGCGGCATGTCGCTCTCACTCCTTTGTGAGGGGTTGTGCATAGATGAACGGGAATCCATGGCGAAAGTCATGATTCCCGGAGAAATGTTGCCCAGCGGAGCGGAAGTGATGTCGCGCGCGCCCGCCAGGATGGGGTGCCCTCGCCCGGCCACCGGCTCCGCTCCCGGGAGATCCGGGCCCGGAACGCCCGCCGCGGGGCGGTCGTCTCGTCACGGATGATCGGGATCTCGGCCAGGCGCCACGGCTCGTCATGGGAGCCACGGTCTCTCGCCGCTGCCGGCGGGGAACGTAAGGGCTCCTGGTCGGAGACGGCGGGTTCTCCCTGCGAGGTGGCGGTAGGGCAATCATCCCACAGGGTCGCCTCGGAACGGCTACGGCGCCGCCGGGCGAGTCCGACCTCGCTCCGGGCGCCTCGCCCGGCGGGCGGGGCCGGTCGGCCCGCACTCCGCCCATCGGGCATGGCCCGTGGCACGACACCTCCAGTGGTCGTCTGTCCCGATCCTCGTTGACCGGTACAAACCACCGCTTCTGATATCACCCCAAAACCGGCTAAACGTCAATGTGACGTCCGATCATCGTCCAGGGCATTGGAGCGGTCCCGTTTGACCCCATCGAGGAATCCGGGAACCTCGCTGAGTTCCCGGAGCTCGACCTGGCACTCCTCGCACGTCATGAGGTGACGTTGGAACACCTCGTGATCCTCTTCGTCGAGAACCCCGAGCGCGTAAGCCGCCACGTCATGATGCGGGGAGGGGACCATCAGCTCGCGACACCTCTCTCCTTCAGGACCTTTCGGAGAGCCCGGATCCCGTAGTAGAGCCGGGACTTGACCGTACCCGGCGGTATCCCGAGGATTTCCGCCGCTTCGTTAATCGTACGGTCCCGTAGGTAAGTCTGCTCGATGACTTCGCGGTGTTCTGGGGACAGTTCTCGCAACGCCTCGGCGACGATCATCGCCTCCAGCGCGCGATCGGCCCCGTCGGGAACGGGCACAGCGTTCGCGTCGGCGGGTTCGACCTCCTGTGGTCTGGTCCCTCGCCTGCGACGACCGTCGATGACGATACGCCGGGCGACGGTCAGGAGCCAGGCCCACAAAAGGCCGGGCTCTCGTTGCAACCTTCCTGCATTGCGCCAGGCTCGGACGAGCGTCTCCTGGACGACGTCCTCCGCCCATTGCAGATCGTTACCGGTGGCCTTACGCACGTGGCGGAGCAGGGGTACACCGAACTCCCGGTACAGATCTTCTACCAAGAGGACATCGGTGTCCGCGCTCTCGAACCGACTGTCGAGTTGACGCACGGGCACATCTTTACACCTTCGTTATGAGTCCCGTCTGCAACTCTGGCAACTCCAGTCATTTCTAACTATCTCATCACTTCTTCTGAACCACCCCGGGCGACACCGCGTACCTCCCACCAAGTGCGCCCGCACCGGCGGGCCTCGGGGAAAGGAAACGACATGGCAGTGCGGCACATTCCGTGGCCGGTCGGAGCTGTCCTCCTCCTCACGCACCCGGTCCCCCACGGGCCGGGCGGCACGTTCGCCACCACGCCGGGCGCCGAGAAGGCCCTGGTAGCGGCCAGTCTCTGAGAGCGGAACCGGGCCCATGTTCAGATCACTGTTCCGCCGCTTCAAGAACGGCGAGCCCCTGCTGTTCGGGGTCTTCATCGCGATCGCCGCCGTGGCGGTCGTCCTGATCACCCCGCCCGGCGGCGGGGCGGCCGCGCAGGGCTGGGTCCAGACCCCGCAGGGGCCGCTGGGCGCGGCCGACCGCGACCTGCTGGTCAAGGTCCGGCTGGCCGGTCTCTGGGAGATTCCCAGCGGTCAGCAGGCCCAGCAGAAGGCGGCGAGCAAGCGGGTGAAGGAGGTCGGCATGCACCTGATGACCGACCACCTCAAGCTCGACGAGGAGGTCCGCGCCCTCGCGGCGAAGCTGAACGTGCCGCTGCCCGACCAGCCCAACGCCGACCAGCAGGGCTGGATGGCGCAGCTGGCGGCGGTGAAGCCGGGCGCCGAGTACGACCTCCTGTTCGCCCAGCTGCTGCGGGCGGCCCACGGAAAGGTCTTCGGGGTGGTCGCCGGCGTACGGTCCGGCACCCGAAACGACCTGGTCAGGACATTCGCCCAGCGGGCGGTCGAGGTGGTCATGAAGCACATGACCCTGCTGGAGAGCACGGGGCTGGTCGACTACTCGGACCTGCCCGAGCCTCCGATGCCCTCCCCGGCGCCGCCCGTCTCCGCTCTCGACACACCTGTGAGGAGAGAAAACGCTTGAAAATCATGAAACGCTCGCTCGTCTCCCTGTCGGCGCTGGCGCTGGCCGCCAGCACGCTCACCACCGTCACGTTCACCGTGGCGGCCACGGCCCCCGCCTACGGTGACCACTGCGACCCCGCCGAGCAGGGCCAGAACCAGCAGAACCAGCAGAACCAGCGCAGCCAGCAGAACCAGCAGGGCCAGAACCAAGACCAGCAGAACCAGCAGAACCAGCAGAACCAGGACCAGGCACCCCCCGCGCAGGACGCTCCCGCGCAGGACCAGCCCCCTCAGGACCAGCCTCCTCAGGACCAACCGGCCCAGGACCAGCCCGCGCAGGACCAGCCCGCCGACGCGCCACTCGCGGGCGGAAGCCTGATCCAGGCGTCTCCCACGGAGCCGCCCGCCCCCGACGAGTCGGCCGACCAGCAGCAGGCCCCGGAGCAGGAGAACGCCGACAACGGCAACGCCCGCCGCAGGCCCACCCAGGCGCCCTCGCAGAACCCCACCGACGCTCCGCCGACCGACGCCCCGGACAACCCGCCCGCGGAGACGCCGGCTCCCGGCGAGACCCCCGCTCCCCCGCAGGACGACGAGGAGGCCGAGTGCGCCGACCTCGGGCCGTTCCCCGAGGACTTCATCGACATCCGGCAGGTCCCGCGTAACTTCCAGGAGGTCCGTACGCGGCGCGGCGGCTCCGCCGGCCTCTTCACCTCCCGGTGCGGCACGAACAGGAACGGCCACCGCAACTCCGACAACTTCATCGTGGCCCCCGGCGTGACCAACGGCGCCCACCACGTCCACGACTACGTCGGCAACCTGTCGACCGACGGGTTCTCCACGGACCAGTCCCTGGCCGCCGCGGGCACCACGTGCGCGCTCAACGACCGCTCGGTCTACTTCTGGCCGGTCCTTCGCGACCGTACGAGTGACGCCAACGCCGACGACCCGGACGGCAACGTCGGCACCATCATGCAGGCGCGCCAGGTGAACCTGCAGTTCCGCGGGAACCCGGTCTCCAGGGTGAGCCCGATGCCGCGCTTCATCAGGATGATCACCGGTGACGCCAAGGCCGCCACCAACGGCGGCGCGAACGCCCTCGCCAAGTGGAGCTGCACCGGCTTCACCAACCGGATCACCACCAAGTACCCGCTCTGCCCCCGCGGCAGCCAGCTCGTCCGGATCCTGGACTTCCCCAGCTGCTGGGACGGCCAGAACACCGACAGCGCCAACCACCGCACGCACGTGCTGTTCCCCGACGCGAACGGCGCCTGCCCGTCCGGCACCAGGGCCATCCCGCAGCTGCGGATGACCCTGGTCTACTCCACGCCGCGCACGCCGTCCTTCGCCCTGGACGCCTTCCCCGAGCAACGGCACAACCCCGTCACCGACCACGCCGACTTCGCCAACCTGATGCCCGACCGGCTCATGAGGTTCGCGGTCGACTGCATCAACAGGAACCGTCGCTGCTGACGGCTTCCCTTCGAGACCGCCGCCCCCCGTCTCCGCGCCTCTTCCACACCCCGCGGAGACGGGGGGCGGCATCTCGCGATGTCAGAGTCCATCACCCTCGGACGCGGACGTCCGAGCCGCTTCGCAGACAGGAGCCATAGGTGGGTAACAGACGGACTCCGAGACACACCCGGGCCGAAGCCGGGATGAGTCTCGACCAGAGGCCCGCCAGGATCGGCCTCGGCGTCACGATCACGATCTCCGTGGTCGGCCTCCTCGTGCTCGGGCGGACAGCGCCCGGCATGGAGGTGGCAGCCGCCGTCCGTGGCGTCTTCTCGTTCTTCTCGGGCGTGATCGCCCTCGTTTCGCTCACCGCGACGGTGGCACTCGGCCTGCTCTCCGCCGACCGGATCGTGCTGCCGGTCCTGGGCAGGATCCGTTCGCAGCTCGCCCACCGGGCCGCCGCCATGCTCGGCATGGGCTTCCTCGCCATCCACGTCATCATGAAGATCATCGAAAGCAGGACCTCTCTCGCCTCCGTCGTGGTCCCGCTGGGCGCGAGCGGCCAGAGCCTGTACGTCGGCTTCGGCGCCGTCGCCTCCGACCTGATGATCCTCGTCTTCCTCACCGGGGTCGCCCGGGCCAGGTTCGCGGAGAACCGCAGGCCGTGGCTCTGGCGCATGCTGCACGGCTCCGCCTACCTGGCGTGGCCGATGGCGGTCCTGCACGGGCTGACCGCGGGCCGCGCACCCGCGGAGTGGGTGACCTGGAGTTACGTGGTCTGCCTGGTCGCGGTGGGAGCCGCCCTGCTGATCAGGGTGATCTCCGAGCTGCAGCCCCAGCCGATCGTCGTGCGCGAGGAGATGCCGGTGGAGGTGCCCGTCGCCGCCGACCTGACGCCGCCCACGAGCCTCACCCCGCCCACGAGCATCGTCGGCCGCATCCCGCGCATCGTCCGTGAGGACCCGTCGGAGCTTCGTCGTATCGGAGATGTCGGATGATTCCCTACCGCGTTCCCCCCGTCCGCCAGTTAGGGCCCGCCCGGCTGACCGCCGGGCTCGAGGACTGCCGCAGGATGGACCTCGCCGAACACCGCGACATGCACGGCACGGCGCCGAGCATGTCCGGCGAGGAGCTGGCGGCGCTCGCCGACGAGGTGGACATGCGCGGGCGGGGCGGGGCCGCGTTCCCCTTCGCCCGCAAGGTCCGCGCGGTGATGGACAAGAAGGCGGACAAGGTCGTCCTGGTCAACGCGGCCGAGGGCGAGCCCGCGAGCAGCAAGGACACGATGCTGCTCACCAGGACCCCCCATCTGGTGATCGAGGGCGCGCTGCTCGCGGCGGGCGCGATCGGCGCCAAGCAGGTCGTGATCGCGACCGTCGAGGGCGGCATGGGCCAGGCGTCCGTGGCCGCCGCGGTCGAGGAGCGGGGCATCAGCGGCCAGGTCCGGGTGGTGGGCATCGTCGAGAGGTTCATCTCCGGAGAGGGCGGCGCGCTGGTCCGTTCGGTGAACGGCCTGGTCGGTGAGCCGCCGGGCCGCAAGGTCAGGGCCGTGGAGAGCGGCGTGAACGGGCTGCCCACCCTGCTGTCCAACGCCGAGACGTACGCCCAGCTCGCGGTCCTCGCGACCCTGGGCGCGGAGCGGTACGCCGACGTCGGCACGGCGCGCGAGCCGGGGACGGTCCTGCTCACGGTGGGAGGCTCCGCCAAGGCCCCGGCCGTGGTCGAGGTCGCGACCGGCACCCCGCTGTACGCCGTCCTGGACGCCTGCCAGGCCTCCACCGGCGACGGGGTGCTGGTCGGCGGCTACCACGGAGCGTGGCTGCACGCGGACGCGGCGGCCGTGGCGACCGTCTCCCGCCAGGGCATCGCGGAGGCGGGCGGCCAGCTCGGCGCCGGGATCATCGTGCCGCTCGGCGGGGAGACCTGCCCGCTGGGCGAGACGGTCAGGGTCGCGAAGTACCTGGCCGCCCAGTCGTCGGGACAGTGCGGTCCCTGCCGTCTGGGACTCCCGGACGTCGCGCAGTCGATGGCCGAGCTCGTGAACGGGTCGGCCTCCGCCCTGGACGAGCTGCGGAGCAGGGCCGCGAGCGTCAGGGGCAGGGGCGCGTGCTTCCACCCCGACGGAACGTCCAGGTTCGTGCTGTCGGCGCTGGACGCCTTCCCCGAGGACATCGAGGAACACCTGCTGCGCGGCAGCTGCGGGCGCCCGGTACTCGGCGTGCTTCCCCTGCCCCCGCAGGAGAACGAGCCCGAGGTGAAGCTCACCGTGGACTGGACCCGCTGCCAGGGCCACGGCCTGTGCGCCCAGCTCGCCCCCGACCTCGTCCACCTCGACGAGCACGGCTACCCGGTGTTCGGCCGCGACACCGTGCCCGCCCAGTTCCGGCGGATGGCCCGCAGGGCCGTCGAGATGTGCCCGGCCCTCGCGCTGCGCGTGGCGCAGGGGGCGTGAGCCGCTTCCGTCACCTCAGGAGTGACACGAATGTGACCAACCGGAAGGGCGGTGCGGTCGTCCTATCGGGAAGGTGACAACGAACCTCGGGGAGTGACGATATGCGGACCCCTCCGGACAGGCGGGCATTCCTTCGGACCGGCGGCCTGGCCGCCCTCGCGCTGGGCGCCCAGGGCACACCCGCCCTGGGCGCCGCAGGCATGACCGGCCACGACGCCACCGGCGCCACCGGCACGACCGGCCGGGGCACCGCGAGCGCGCCGCGGCCCGCCGACTGGCGGGCGCTGGCCGGCGGGCTGGAGGGCAGGCTCGTCCGGCCGGGCGACGCCGCGTACGACGGCGCCAGGAAGCTGTTCAACCCCGCCTTCGACGCGGTCCGGCCCTCGGGGGTGGCCTACTGCGCCAACCCCTCCGACGTCGCCGAGTGCGTCGCCTTCGCGCGCCGGCTGAAGCTGCCGCTGGCCGTACGGTCCGGCGGCCACTCCTACGCGGGCTGGTCCACCGGGACCGGCCTGGTCCTGGACGTCTCCCGGATGAGCAAGGTGAGCCACGCCTCGGGGCGGGCGACCGTCGGGGCGGGCGCCAAGCTGATCGACGTCTACGACAGGCTGGCCGCGAGCGGGGTCAGCATCCCCGCCGGGACCTGCGCCACGGTCGGGGTGAGCGGGCTGGCCCTGGGCGGCGGGATCGGCGTGGTCTCCAGGAAGTACGGCCTGACCTGCGACGTGATGGAGTCGGTCCAGATCGTCACGGCCGACGGGCGGCTGCTGACCTGCGACGCGAACCACAACGCCGACCTGTACTGGGCCTCGCGGGGCGGCGGCGGGGGCAACCTCGGCGTGGCGGTCTCCTTCGGGTTCCGCACCCACCCCGCCCGCGAGGTCACGGTGTTCTTCCTGCACTGGCCGTGGTCGAGGGCGGTCAGGGCGCTGCGCGCCTGGCAGGCGTGGGGGCCCTCGGCCCCCGACGCCATGTGGTCGGGCATGCACCTGAGCCGCGACGGCGGGACGGACGTGGAGGTCGTCGGGCTCTACCTCGGCGGCAGGGCCGGTTGCGAGCGGCTGCTCGACCGGCTGGCCGACGCGGCCGGGTCGCCGTCGTCGAGCTCCGTCCGGCAGACCTCCTACCGCCAGGCCATGCTGACCATGGCGGGCTGCGGCTCTCTCTCGGTCACCCAGTGCCACCTGGGCGGCTCCCTGCCGGGGCAGACCAGAGGCGGGCGGCTGTCCAGGGACACCTTCAGGGCCAAGTCGCACATGGCCTACCGCCCGCTGTCCGAGGCCGGCGCCAGGGCCCTGGTCGCCCAGGTCGCCCGGCCCGGCGAGCACACCGTGCTGCTGGACGCCCTCGGCGGCGCCGTCGCCAGGGTCCGCCCCGACGCCACGGCCTTCCCCCACCGGGCCGCCCTCTACAGCGTGCAGTACTACGCCCACCGCTCCGGAGCGGCCGGCTGGGCCAGGACCGCGCACGCGGCGATGCGGCCCCACTTCGGCGACCACGCGTACGTCAACTACGTCGACCCGGAGCTCGGCGGCTGGCGCGCGGCCTACTACGGGGACAACGCCGCCAGGCTCGCCCAGATCAAGGCCGCCCGCGATCCCGGCCGCCTGTTCCGCCTCCCCCAGGGGATCTGACCCCGGAGGCCGCGGGCCGCAGGGGTCCTCGGGACGCCGTTTCCCGGTGGTTCCCCGGGACGGCGGTTCCCGGGACGGGGCCGCCTCGGGGCCGGCGCCGTGTGACGCCGGCCCCGAGGGGTCAGTGCCGCGTGACGTCGGCTCCCGGGGCGAAGTGGGACAGGACCTCGGGGTTGGCCATGGCGTCGAGGTTGGCGGCCTTGTCCGGGGCGACCCCGAGGAGGATCTTGCGGACGGGGACCTCCAGCTTCTTGCCGCTGAGGGTGCGGGGGATGCCCGGGACCTCGATGATCTCGTTCGGCACGTGGCGCGGGGAGAGACCTTCCCGCAGCTCCCGGCGCAGGCGCGCGACGAGGTCGTCGTCCAGGGTCGCCGCCTCGGCCATGGTGACGTACAGCAGCAGGCGACCCTCCTGCCCGAGCTGGCCGGTGTCGATCACCAGGCTGTCGGCGATCTCCTCGAAGCGCTCCACCACGCGGTAGAACTCGCTGGTGCCCATCCGGACGCCGCCCCGGTTCAGGGTCGAGTCGGAGCGGCCGTAGATCACGCAGCCGCCGTCGGGAAGGATCTTGATCCAGTCGCCGTGCCGCCAGACGCCGGGATACTCGGAGAAGTAACTGTCGCGGTAGCGGGACCCGTCGGGGTCGTTCCAGAACATCACCGGCATCGACGGCATCGGCAGGGTCAGCACCAGCTCGCCCACCTCGCCGACCACCGGCGCGCCCGACGGGTCGAAGGACTCGACCCGCGCGCCCAGGCAGCGGCACGGGATCACCCCCGCCCGGACCGGGAGCAGCGGTACGGCGCCCACGAAACCGGTGCACACGTCGGTGCCGCCGGAGAACGAGCCGAGCTGGACCTCCGGCAGCGCGTCGTGCACCCAGGCGAACCCCTCCGGCGGCAGCGGCGAGCCGGTGGACCCGAGCCCCCGCAGCCGGTCGAGGCCGGACGGCTCGAGACCGGCCTTCATGGACGCGATCACGTACGGAGCCCCCGTGCCGAAGTAGGTGACCCCCTCCTCGGCGGCCAGCCGCCAGAGCGCACCGGTCTCCGGGTAGGTCGCCGCCCCGTCGTGGAGCACCACCGTCGAGCCGACCAGCAGGCCGCCGACGAGGTAGTTCCACATCATCCAGCCGGTGGTGGTGTACCAGAAGAAGACGTCGTCCTCGCCCAGGTCCTGGTGGAAGGAGAGCGCCTTGAGGTGCTCCAGCACCACGCCGCCGTGACCGTGCACGATCGGCTTGGGCAGCCCGGTGGTGCCCGAGGAGTAGACGATCCAGAGCGGGTGCCCGAAAGGCACCGGCTCGAAGGCGAGCGGCTCCGCGACGGCGCGCACCTCCGCCCAGCTCACCGTACGGACCCCGTCACCGGTCACGGCCGCGTCCCCAGGCTCCGGGGCGTCCGCCGCGCCGGGCGCGTCCCGGGCCGGGATGCGGACCCGTGCCACCAGGGTCGGCAGCTTGGCGGCGATGTCCCGGACGACCTCGCTCCGGTCGAAGCGCCTGCCGTTGTAGCCGTAGCCGTCGACCGCGACGAGCACCTTCGGCTCGATCTGGGTGAAACGGTCGATGACGCTGGGCGCGCCGAAGTCGGGCGAGCAGGAGGACCAGATGGCGCCCAGGGAGGCGGTCGCCAGGAAGGCGATCAGCGCCTCGGGGACGTTCGGCACGTAGGCCGCGACCCGGTCGCCGCGCCCGACGCCCAGCGCGGCCAGCCCGGCGCGGACCCGCGCCACCTCCTCGGCCAGCTCTCCCAGGGTGAGCGTCCGGCGCCCGCCCGCCTCGTCGCGGGAGACCACCGCGAGCCGCCCGGGGTCGGCGGCGGCCCGGCGTAGCGCGTTGGCCGCGTAGTTCAGCGTCGACCCGGCGAACCACTCGGTGCCGGGCATCTCCCCCGACATGACGGGCCCGTCACCGCGCTCTCCCACCACCTCGAAGTAGTCCCAGATCGACGTCCAGAACTCCTCCGGGGCGTCGACCGACCACTGCCACAGGGACTCGTAGTCACCGGCCCTGTCACCGGCCCTGTCACCAGCCCTGCCCAGCCACTCCGCGTAACGGGTGACCTTGGCGTTCCTCACGATCTCCGGGGACGGTTCCCAGAGCGGCGCACCTTCCTCAACCATGGCCCCATCCTCTCGGCGCCCCACTCGAATGTCATCCCCCGTGGCCACACACCCTCCGGCCGTCCCGTGTGGGACGGCCACGTACGCGCCCCTCGCCGGGAACGAGCGGCGGCCGGCCACGGACATGAAACCCGGCCGGACATGTGGGACCGGCAAGCGACGACAAGCCCGGCTCGCCTCGCGCGATTCACCTCGTACGGCTCACCTCGCGCGGCTCACCTCGTACGGCTCACCCCGCAGGGCCGTCGAGGGCCGGAGGTCAGCGGCCCGCCGGGGAACGGCCGGCGCGCCGTGCCGGGGAGGTGAGGCCGGCGACGGCGGCGACGACCTCGGAGGGGTTGGAGAGGTCGGGCAGGACCACGTCGGCTCCCGCCTCGTGCAACTCGGCCGGGAGGGATCGTCCCGAGGCGACCCCGATGATCGCGGCCCCGGCGATCCTGGCGGCCTGGACGTCCCTGGCCGAGTCGCCGATCAGCACGGTGTTGTGCCCGTCGAAGACCGCTCCGTACTTCCGTTTGGCGCGGCCCTGCGCGACCTGCAGGAGGGTGGCCTTGGGGTAGACCTCCTCGCCGTAACCGCCGACCTCGAAGTCGATGTGCTTGTCGAGGCTGAACGCGGTCAGCTTGTGCACCGCGTTGCTCTTGATCGTGCCGGTGAGCACCGACTGGACCACGCCGTCAAGCCTCGCCACGGCCTTCAGCGCGTCGCGGGCACCGGGCATCATCCGGCCGTCCTTGGCCAGGCGTTTGCGCCGCGCCCCGAAGGACCCGGCCAGCGCGTCGAGGAACCGGGGAAGGTGGTCGTCCCCGGCGACGATCCCGTTGATGGCGAGCATCTCGAAGACGATCTCCGAGTCGGGACGTCCGTTGGCCTGGGTCAGTTTGACCAGGGGCCTTCCGGTGACGCTGCGGAAGGCGTCCGCGTATGCCTCGCGGGTGACGATCGACACGTCGACCAGCGTGAGGTCGATGTTCCAGAGGACGAGGCGATTGATCGGGGGCCTCCCGGAATGGGTGCGGATGCCCAGGGTAAGGCCCTGAGCGCACGGCGACCGCCTTCGATACCGAAAGGATCCGTTTGCCGGTTCTCACGAGGCCGCGCGACGGGCCATTCCCCGTGGAGTCGTGCGACGGATCGCGCTCACGGAGTCGCGTGACGGGCCGTGCTCACGAGGTCTCGTGACGGGGCCTCAGGCGTGGTCGAGCGCGTTCTCCAGGGTGTCGACGACGGGGACCCCGCAGGCCAGCAGATCGGCGCGGCTGGTCATGCCACCGGTGTAGAGGACCGCGCGTGCCCCGACGTGCTGGGCGGCGTGCGCGTCGTCCAGGCTGTCGCCGATCACCAGGACGTCGGCCGGGTCGACGCCGAGCGCGGCGAGGTGGGCCACCATCGACTCGGCCTTGTGCCCGCCGGAGGCGCTGCGCAGGCCGTCGATCCGGGTGAAGTGGTGGTCGATGCCGAATTCCGCGATCTTGGGAACCAGCCGCTCGTGCGCCCACATGGACAGCAGCGACTGCTTGCCCCCCGCGCGCTCCCAGCTCTGCAGGGTGGAGAGGGCGTCGGCGGCCAGCCCGCACTCCAGCATCAGCCGGTGGTAGCTCTCGTGGAAGCCGAGGTCGAGCCTCTCCCACTCGCCGTCCTCGAGGGCACGGCCGAGCATGCGCTCGTAGGCGGCCCAGATCGGGCGCGTGTAGACCGCGCGGAAGCGGTCGGCGTCATAGGAACCCAGTCCGTACGGCTCGAACACCGCGTTCGTCGCACCGACGACGGCGTCGATGTCGTGAAACAGCGTGCCGTTCCAATCCCAAACAATGTGTCTCATATTGCCATCCAGAATAGCGAAAATCCCCGCCGGGACGGCGCCGCGACAGGGGACCGGCCCGCGCGGGGCGCTCGCGGCGCGGGGAGTCCCGCCCCAGGCCGGGGGCACGGACACCGGGCGGCCGGGGGGCACGGACGCCGGGCTCCGGACGCGGCGCGGAGGTCAGCCGACCAGGTCGGGGATCTCCTGGGTGGCGTACCACAGGAGCTCGTTGGCCTCGGCGCCGTCCACGGTGAAGCGGGCGTCGTCGTCGCCGCCGTCGGCCGCGGGCAGCGCGGCGAGAGCGGCCTCGACGTCCTTCACCGCCGACGGGTCGTCCACGTGGACCGCGGCGATCAGCTCCAGCGGGACCGCCGCGGCGAGCCGCACCCGGGCGCGTTCCTCCAGGTCGGCGCTCGCGCTCACGTCACCCTCCGGCACGTCGACGGCGACGACCACCCGCCGCGCGGCGACCTCCACCCCGTCGGCACGGTCCGCGGCCAGCATCCGCAGGGAATCCCTGGCGGCCTCGGTCAGGGCGACGTACTCCAGTTCCTCGGTGTCACCCGAGACGTACCACTCGATCAACGCGGGGGTCACCGCGTAGCCGGTCAGCGGGGCCGGGCCGAGCTCCCCCACGGTGGCCACGCGGGCCAGCGCCGGGAGCGTACACGGCAGGTAGACGCGCATCCATGCCTCGATCTGTCTCTCCGACATCGGCGCCGCTCCGGCGCCTATTCACGCATCGAGTGTGCCAGTACCCGCGACCCCCGGTGATACCGCCCGCGCGGAGCGGCACGATCCGGGGGCCGGCCTCGCTCCGTCCACCGGGCGGCACCCGGTGGACGGAGCGAGGAAGCGGGGACGGAGAGAGGAAGCGGGGACGGAGAGAGGAAGCGGGGACGGAGCGGGGAGACGGGCGGACGGGCCGGGTCAGCGGAGCGTGACCTGGAACAGGGTCTCCAGTTCGGTGATGGTCAGCTCGGGGTCGCGGTGGTGCACGCCGACGATGCCGAGCCGCCGGGCGGCCTCGATGTTGGCCTCGATGTCGTCGACGAACACGCACTCCTCCCCGGCCAGGCCGATCCTGCCGAGCGCGTGCTCGAAGATCCTCGGCTCGGGCTTGCGCATGCCGATCTCTCCCGAGATGACGACCGCGTCGAAGAAGTCCTCCCAGCCCTCGCGGGGGTACTCGTTCGCCCAGGAGTTGGAGAGCAGGCAGGTGCGCAGCCCCGCGGCACGCGCCTCACGGAGCATCTCGTACATCGGCTCGACCCGGTGGAAGCGGGAGAACATCCTGGTCAGCAGCCCCTCGGCGACCAGCGGTACGCCGTCCGTCGTGATCAGCCTGGCCGCCAGGTCGCGTTCGAAGTCCGGGCCGGATATCTCTCCGCGCTCCAGGGCGTGGATCGCGTTCTCGCCGTTCGCAGCGTTCTCGCCGTTCTCGCCGTTCTCGCCGTTCTCGTACGCGTGCACGACGAGCTCGCGCATCACCTTCCGGTAGTGGGCCTCGTCGAGATTCTCGGCGACGATCCACTCGGCGATCGCCTCGGCGAGACCGACGGTGAGCACGCCACCCCAGTCGATCAGCACGCCCTTCAGCATCTGTCCTCCTCGATGGAACGGGTTCCAGGTTAGGCGTGGACCAATGGACGGCCGAAGAAGGGGTGGTGCCAAACTGGCCGCCATGGACTTCGCGCTCAGCGACACGGCGCAGGAATACCTCGCCAATCTGACCGATTTTATGGCTACCCACGTCTATCCGGCGGAGCCGGCCTACCACGCGTGGCGCCGGGCCAGAGGGCACGACAACCACGAGCTGCCGCCGGTGGTGGAGGAGCTCAAGTCCGAGGCACGCTCACGCGGCCTCTGGAACCTGTTCCTGCCCGCCGAGTCGGGCCTGTCGGTGCTCGACTACGCCGGCCTGGCCGAGGTCACCGGCCGCTCCATCGACCTCGCCCCCGAGGCACTGAACTGCGCGGCCCCCGACACCGGGAACATGGAGGTCCTGCACATGTTCGGCTCGCCCGAGCAGCGGGACCGGTGGCTCAAGCCCCTGCTCTCCGGCGAGATCCGTTCGGCGTTCGCGATGACCGAGCCCGCGGTGGCCTCCAGCGACGCCACCAACATCGCCACCTCCATCACGCGCGACGGCTCCGAGTACGTCGTCAACGGCCGCAAGTGGTTCATCACCGGGGTGGCCGACCCGCGCTGCGAGATCCTGATCGTGATGGGCAAGACCGACCCCGACGGCCCCCCGCACCGCCAGCAGTCGATGATCCTGGTCCCGATGGACACCCCGGGCGTCGAGGTCGTACGTCACCTGCCGCTCTTCGGCTACCAGGAGCAGCACGGCCATTCGGAAATCGTCTTCACCGACGCCCGGGTGCCCGCGGCGAACCTCGTCGCGGAGGAGGGGGACGGCTTCCGTATCGCCCAGGCCCGGCTCGGTCCCGGCCGCATCCACCACTGCATGCGCGCCATCGGGATGGCCGAGCGCGCTCTGGAACTGATGTGCGCCCGCGCCGCCAACCGGGTGGCCTTCGGCCAGACGCTGGCGCAGCAGGGTGTGGTGCAGCAGCAGATCGCCGAGTCGCGGCTCGCCATCGAGCAGGCCAGGCTGCTCACCCTGAAGGCCGCCTGGATGATCGACACGGTCGGCGTGAAGGCGGCCGCCTCGGAGATATCCGCCATCAAGGTGGTCGCCCCGAGGATGGCGTGCGACGTCATCGACCGCGCCATCCAGGTTCACGGCGGCATGGGACTGTCCGACGACGTCCCGCTCGCGACGATGTACGCGCAGGCCCGCGCGATGCGCATCTTCGACGGTCCGGACGAGGTTCACCTCCGCACGGTGGCCCGTCGCGAGCTCAAGCCGTACCTCTCCTAAACCATCCCCAAACGGACATCGAGCGCTCCGGTTGGTCGGAGATTCATCCCCTAACATCCGATTCAACGGCCGTTACGCGTTTCGCGGCCACAATACGAGGAAGATTACGAGAATGGCACTCGGGCCATATAACCGCACGTAGAAGGCATGATCGACCTCCTGCGGGCTCCATTTGCACCTTCCCTCGGTTCCCATGAGGAGGGATCATGGCAGTAGCTCAGACGAGCCGGTCACGCGCCCGCACGGCGCAGAGACCGACCACACCCGCAACGTCCACCACGCATGCCCAGGCAAGCAGGAAACAGGACGGCAACTCGCTAACGCTCAAACTTCCGATGCTGACCGTGCAGCTGCGACCGCCGCATGTTCACATGCCGCACGTCAGCAGGCAGGAGGCGGGACAGGCCGTTGACACGGCCAAGTCGTTCCTTCCTCCGGCCGAGCGCATCGTCTACTACGGGGGGCTCGGCGCGCTCGCGGTGGCGGGGTTGCTCGAATGGCCGGTAGCGGCGGCCATCGGGGTCGGGACGTTGATCGCGCAGCGTGCGCGCGGAAAGAACCGGTCGTCGAGTCCGGTCTCCAGGCCCGCGAGCTCCGCTTCCGGGTCTTCGACGGGCACCTCCGCGTCCGGAGGCTCCACGTCCCGGACGAAGGGTTCGACATCCAGGTCCCGGACGGGAGGCACCACCTCACGGACCACACCCGCGTCCCGTACGGCGGCGTCCGCGTCACGCACCGCCTCCAAGGCCGCGGGCACCGTGTCCCGGGCCGCGGGCACCGCCGCGTCACGCACCGCGGGTGCCGCGACCCGCGCGGCCGGCACCGCGTCGCGCACCGTGGGCGCCGCCACCCGCGCGGCCGGCACCGCCGCCTCCCGGGC
>NZ_JBEZZK010000002.1:127374-668554 GCF_040639135.1 Streptosporangium sp. NPDC023963 | reverse complement strand
GGCGACCGGCGCCACACCACGCACCAAGAGCTCCACATCCCGGACGACCGGCACGACGTCCCGGGCGAAGAGCCCCACCTCACGGACCGCGAGCACCACCTCCCGCACGGGAGGCACCACCTCACGGACCACGAGACCCGCGTCACGCACCGCGACCCGGGCGGCCGGTACCGCGACCCGGGCCGCGGGCACCGCGAACCGGGCCGCGGGCACCGCGACCCGCGCCGCCGGTACCGCGAACCGCGCCGCGGGCACCGCCACCCGCGCGGCGAGCACCGTCGCCTCCCGGGCGACCGGCGCCACACCACGCACCAAGAGCTCCACATCCCGGACGACCGGCACGACGTCCCGGGCGAAGAGCCCCACCTCACGGACCGCGAGCACCGGCTCCCGGACCACCACGTCCACCTCACGTTCACGGGCCACGAAGCCCGCGTCCCGGGCCACGAAGCCCACGCCGCGGACCGCGAGGCCCGCGTCCCGGGCCACGACGTCCGCGTCACGATCTTCGGCGTCCACTTCCCGCACCGCGGGCTCCGCCTCCCGGGCGAGAAGTTCGGCCCGCGGGAGATCGTCCAAGTGATCGCAGCGACGGGGCCGATCAGGCCGCGCGTAACCACGGCCTGATCGGCCCCGTCATCTTGCCTGCCGGAGATCTGAATGTTCGTGCCCCGCCTGCTGTCCGTGCCCGCGGAAACCCTCTGGAACGTCGTGCCCGGTGCGATCAAGGTCGTGCCCGCCGCGGTCATGAACGCCCTGCCGCGTTCGCGCGGCAGACGGGTCTGTCCCGGAGGGCTCCATGTCGATCTGCGCGTGATCGGCTCGCCTGGCAGCGAGCCGATGGCCCGGCGGCTGGAGAACGCCCTGCTGAAGCTGAAGGGGGTCGAGCGGGCTGAGGTCAACGGAGTACTCAGCTCCGTCTTCGTGGGGTGTGACCCAGGGGCGATCGATCTGGAGAAGCTGCTGTCGATCGTCAACGCGCTCGACGGCGAGGGCTTGGGGGACGACGACGATGACGACGACGATCTGACCGACGGCTACGACGACCTGGACGAGAACCTAGAGGACGCAGAGGACGCAGAGGACACCGAAGACGCAGAGGACACCGAAGACGAGGAGGCCGAATCCGGCAAGGTCTCGTCTCCGGAGCCGGGGTCCCTCGTTTCCATGCTGGTGCAGCACCACACCGCCAGGCTGGTGGAACGGCAGACCCGTGCCGGCATCCGGCTCGGCGCGAGCCTGCTCGGGGCGGGCATGGCGTTCACCGGGCACGCGCTGCGCGCCCCGTCGATCCCGGCGATCTTTCCCGCCCTGCTGGGCCTGGCCGAGTCCACCCCGAGGGTCCGCCACGAGGTGGAACGCCACCTCGGCGGCCCGGCCACCGTCACCCTGTTCACGACGGCGAGCATCATCACCCACACGCTGGCGCTGCGCCGGGTGGGGATGCTCGTCCAGTCGGCCACCGCCGCCGGCCGCTACATCGAGGCGCGCGACACGCGGCGGGCCTGGGAGGCGCGCCAGCACGAACTGGCGTCGCGGAAGGGCTCCTACCGCCACATCCGCGCGGCCGGGAAACCACGCCCCGCGCCCATGGCCCACAGCCCCGTGGACCGGCTGGAGCGCGTCGCGAGTCCGGTGGCGGCCGGCGCCTCCGGGCTGACGTACCTTCTCAGCGACGGCCACGCGCGCGCCGTCGCCATGCTCACCGCGACGACGCCCAAGGCCGCGAAGCTGGGCCGCGAGTTCTTCGCCGCCGCGATCGGGCGTGCCATGGCGAGACGCGGCGCGATCGTTCTCGACGATCGCGCCCTGCGCCACATGGACGGCGTCGACACGGTCATCCTCGACGCCGACGTGCTCGGCACCGGTTCGTGGGAGATCGATCGCATCGTCCCCCTCGGCGACGCGGACTCCGCGAACGGCGAGGGGAACGACGGGCTGCGCGCGCGGCTCCTCACCCTGATCGACGTCGACGATCCCGGCGCGCGGCGGGAACGCGACGGGTGGAAGGCCGAGCCCCTCGCGGGCCCGGCCGGGCTCGTCACGGAGGACGCCGAGGATTGGGAGGCCCGGGGGATCCGGGCCGTCCGCGTGACGAGGAAGGGCGTTCCGGCCGCCCTGGTCGGCCTGGCGCCGCGCGTCGACCCGCTGGCCGACGCGATCGTCGCCGCGGCCAAGGACGCGTGCGCCGTGACGCTCGCGGGGGGCGACGCGGAACTCGGCCTGCGGCTCGGCATCGACGAGACCGTGCCCGGCGGTTCCCGGCTGGCCCGGTCGATCCGCGCGCTCCAGGCCGCCGGCCACGGGGTCGCCGTGGTGTCGGCGCGCCGGATGGCCGCGCTGGCCCAGGCCGACCTGGGCATAGGCGTGCTGCGCGGCTCGGGCCGGGTGCCCTGGGACGCGGACGTGATCGCCGAGCTCGAGGAGGTCCACCTGCTCCTGAGCTGCCTGGGCCCGGCGAGAAAAACGAGCGAGCGCTGCGTGTGGCTCACCGCCGCCGGAACCGCCGCCGGAGGCGTGTTGACGACCCTCGGACCGGCGGAGGAGTCACAGCACAAGGCGCAGCTCGCGAGCAGCTGCACGTCGGTGGCCACCCTCGTCACGGGCGGGTGGGCGGGCTGGCACGCCGGGCGGGAGGCCCCGCCGGCCCGGGTCGACCGGACCCCCTGGCACGCGATGCCCGCCAAGGAGGTCCTGGCCCTGCTGGGCTCGTCGGCCGGCGGGATCAGCGAGGCCGAGGCCGCGCGGCGCAGGTCCGCCACCGGATCGGGAGAACCGCAGGGCCCCGATTCGCTGCTCCACGTGTCCGTCGCGGAACTGGCCAACCCGCTGACCCCCGTCCTGGCGGCCGGGGCGGGCCTGTCGGCCCTGGTCGGCTCGGTGTCGGACTCGGTGATGATAGGCACGGTCGTCCTCGCCAACGCGCTCATCGGAGGGGGCCAGCGATACAGCGCCGACCGGGCGCTGCACCGCCTGACCGAGGCGGTGGCGGTTCCCGTGCGGCTGCGCCGCCCCCGGGAGAAGACAAGCACTAAGGAGAAGACAAGCACGAAGGAGAAGGCGAGCGCGACTCACACTCCCGGGCATGACTCCGGCTCCCGCCCCCACGAGCAGTCGCACGCGACCGTCGAGGACCTCGTACCCGGCGACGTGGTCGAGCTGCGCGCGGGCGACACCGTGCCGGCCGACTGCCGCGTGCTCAAGGCCGTGGGCCTGGAGATCGACGAGGCCGCCCTCACCGGCGAGTCTCAGCTCGTCACCAAGTCCCCGGAGCCCGTCAACGCGCCCGCCATCGCCGACCGGACCTCGATGGTCTACGAGGGTACGACGGTGGCGGCCGGCAGCGGGCTGGCCGTGGTGGTCGCGGCGGGCGAGGCGACCGAGACGGCCAGGACCGCCAGGCTCGCCGCGGAGCAGCCTCCGGTCACGGGCGTGCGGCTGCGGCTGCGGGAGCTGAGCCGGCGGGTCCTCCCGGTCGCGGTCGGGTCCGGCGTCGTCCTGCTCGCCGCCGACCTGCTGCGCGGCAGTTCGGCGCCGCAGGCGCTCGCGCCGGCGGTGAGCCTCGCCGTCGCCGCCGTACCCGAGGGGCTGCCGTTCGTCGCCTCGGTCGCGGAGCTCGCCTCCGCGCGGCGGCTGTCGACCCGCAACACCCTGGTGCCCAACCCCTCCACGATCGAGGCCCTCGGCCGGGTCAACGTCCTGTGCTTCGACAAGACGGGAACCCTCACCGAGGGGCGCATCAGCCTGCGGTGCGTCTCGGACGTGCAGGACGAGCGCACGCTGGAGGACCTGACGCCCGAGCTGCGGCACATCGTGACCGCCGGGATGCGCGCGTGCCCCCGGCACGACGAGGGGCGCCCCGTCCCGCATCCCACCGACCGCGCCGTGCTGAAGGGGGCCGAGCGGCTGGGGGTGACCGAGAAGGGGACCGGGAGCTGGGAACGGGTCGACGAACTTCCCTTCGAGCCGGGACGCGGCTACCACGCCGTGCTGGGCAAGGGCGACTCGGGCCCGCTGCTGAGCGTCAAGGGCGCCCCCGAGATCGTGGTCACTCGTTGCACGTCCATCCTCCGTGACGGCCAGGTGGTCCCTCTCGCGGACCACCTCGTGGCGGAGGTCGAGAAGGAGCTCGACCAGCTCGCCCGGCAGGGCTACCGGGTGCTCGCGGTCGCGGAGCGCTCCGCCTCCGACCGCCGCGACCTCGACGAGTCCCGCATCCAGGACCTGTGCTTCCTCGGGTTCCTCGGCCTGGCCGACCCCGTGCGGCCCACGGCCGCCGAGAGCGTCGGCCGCCTCACGCGGGCGGGCGTGCGCATCATCATGATCACTGGCGACCATCCGAGCACGGCGGAGGCGATCGGCGCCGAGCTGAACGTGCTGGACGGCGGGCGGATCATGACCGGGCCCGAGCTGGACGAGATGGACGACGACACCCTGGTGGAGGCGTTGCCGGACGTGACGGTCTTCGCCAGGACCACCCCGGCGCACAAGGCGCGGATCGTCGGCTGCCTGCGCCGGACCGGCAAGGTCGTCGCGGTCACCGGCGACGGCGCCAACGACGCCCCCGCGATCCGGGTCGCGGACGTGGGAATCGCCCTCGGGTCCCGCGCCACCCCGGCGGCGCGGGCGGCGGCCGACATCGTGGTGACCGACGACCGCATCGAGACGATCGTCGACGCGATCATCGAGGGCAGGGCGATGTGGGGCTCGGTCCGCGACGCCCTCAGCATCCTGCTCGGCGGCAACATCGGTGAGATCGTCTTCGCGGTCGGATCCAGCCTGATCAGCGGCGGGAACGTGCTGAACGCCCGGCAGCTGCTGCTGGTCAACCTGCTCACCGACATGCTGCCCGCGATGGCGGTGGCCTCCCGTCCGCCGGCGGCCACCAGCCCGGAGAGGCTGCTGGACGAGGGCCCGGAGGCCTCGCTGGGCGCCTCCCTGACCCGGGACATCTACCTGCGCGCCGCCACCACGGCGAGCGCGGCGGGCCTGGCCTGGGCGATCGGCCGGGTGACCGGTACGCGCGGGCGGGCGGACTCCATGGGGCTGGTCGCGCTCGTGGCGTCGCAACTGCTGCAGACTCTGGCCCTGGGCAGCCGGGACCGCCTGGTGGTGCTGGCCTCGCTCCTGTCCCTGGGCGTCCTGGGCATGGCCGTCTCGGTCCCGGGGCTCTGCCGGTTCTTCGGCTGTCACTTCCTGGGGCCCGTGGGGTGGACCGTCGCCCTGGGAAGCGCCGCCACCACGACGGCCGCGGGGGTGGCCTTCCAGGCGTCGACGCGGGGAACGTCACCGAACGTTCACCAAACAGCAACCTCATGACTGGTGACTTAGACTCCTTTGGTATGAATTATCGCCTTAAGACCACTTTCTCCCTGTGAGGTTGCTATGTCCGGATTCATCTCCACCGTGCTCGCGAAGGCCGCCGTCATGCTGATCGAGGCCCTGCTCACGCGCATCGTCCAGTCGCTCGTCATCTCGCTGGCCAGGACCGGCAACCTCCAGCTCGCCTGATCCGGCCTCGCGGCAGGGCCCCTGGATCCCCTTTCAGCGGGCCCGTGAGGTGACTTCAGCGGGCTCGTGAGGTGATGAGCCGGGCGACCTTGAGGTGCTCGGCCGAGCGCAGCACCCGCTCGGCTTCGGCCGGGTCGGCGACCGGCGCCCCGTCCAGCAGGCCGCGGGCGGCCTTCAGCGTCAGCAGCCGCCGGACGGACTGGTCGAGTCTCGCCTTGGAGATCTTCCCGGACGCCACGGCGGCCAGCAGCGCCCGGTGGGCCTCGCGGTAGTCCGGCGGCATGAGCAGCAGGTCCACCCCGGCCTGGATCGCCCGTACCGCGACCTCCCCGTCCCCGTACTTCTTGCGCACCCCGGCCATATCCAGCGCGTCGGTCGAGACGACCCCGTCGAAGCCGAGTTTCTCCCGGAGCAGCCCGGTCAGGATCGGCTTGGAGAGGGTGGCCGGGTCACCCGAGGGGTCGAGCTTCGGCATCACGACGTGCGCGCTCATGATCGCGTCGACGTCCTTGCCGATGGCGGCGGCGAACGGCGGGGCGTCCAGCCTGTTCCACTGGGAGCGGGAGTGCCTGATCACCGGCAGGCCGGTGTGGCTGTCGACACCGGTGTCGCCGTGGCCGGGGAAGTGCTTGGCCGTGGCCCCGATCCCCGCGTCGTGGAAGCCCTGGACGGCGGCGGCGACCATCGGCGCGACCTTCTTCGGGTCCGAGCCGTACGCGCGCGGGCCGATCACCGGGTTGCGCGGGTTGAGGTTGACGTCAGCGACGGGCGCGAAGTCGAGGTTGACGCCCAGGGCGCGCAGTTCGGTGCCCGTCACCTCGGCGGCCCGGCGGGCCAGCGAGAGGTCGCGGGTCGAGCCGATGACCGACGCCCCGGGCAGGGGGGTGACCAGCGGGGCGAGGCGGGAGACCTTGCCGTTCTCCTGGTCGGTGCCGATCAGCAGCGGGATCTCGGGGGACGCCTTCTGCAGGCCGTTGGTGAGCGCCACGACCTGCCGGACGCTTTTGACGTTGCCCGCCCAGGGAAAGAGGATCACCCCGCCGGGGCGGTAGCGGGCGATCATCTTCGCCGGGGTGTCCACGCCGAACCGCGCCTGGTTCTCCCCCGACGCCGTGTCGGCCGACGGGCCGTACAGCACGGGCATGAACAGCTGGCCGACCTTCTCCTCCACGCTCATCGAGGCGAGCACGCCCTCCACCCCCGCAACTTCCGTCGTCGCGGAGGCCGCGGCGGGAACGGACGCCTCGAGGGATCCGGAGGACCCGGGGGTCGCGGCCGCGGTGTCGGCCGGTGCCGCCGCGTCGGCGCTCGCGGAGGTCTCGCCCGCCCGCGTCGCACCGGACACGGGCGGAGCGGTCCTGCCCGCCTCCGCGCATCCGGCCACCATCGTCGCGATCACCGCGATACCCGTCACACGTCTCCACCCAGCCATGCCGCTTACGCTATCCGGGCCCGCGCCCCGGCGCCCGCCCATCCACCCGGTCACCATCGGCCACACGCCTCCCACCGACCGGTGCTTTCCGGCCCGTACGTCACCCATGAAGAAATCCGCCCACTGAAGAGGCCCGCCCACGTCACAGGGCCAGACCGGCCAGGCCGGGCAGGTGCGAGCGCGCCTCGGCACGCGCCTCCCGCGGGGAGGCGGCGGCCCGCGCGGCCGTGGCCGCGAGATGGCACTGCTGCCGCGTGTGGCGCGACAACGCGGCCCGTACGGCGGGCAGCGCCGGGGCGGACATCGACAGCGAGGTGACCCCGAGCCCGACGAGCACGCAGGCCAGAGCCGGGTCGGCCGCGGCCTCGCCGCAGGCCCCGCACTGCCTGCCACGCTCCGCGGCGCCCGTCGCGGCCAGGGCGACCAGGTCGAGCAGGGCGGGTTGCCAGGCGTCCTGGAGCCCGGTCAGCGCGCCCAGCTGCCGGTCGGCGGCGAGGGCGTACTGGGCCAGGTCGTTGGTGCCGATGGACAGGAAGCCCGCCCGGACGGCCAGGTCGGAGGCGCGCAGGGCCGCCGACGGTATCTCGATCATCACGCCCGCCGACGGCAGCCCCGCCGCGTCGCAGGCGTCGGCGAACCAGGCGGCCTCCTCGGCGGTGGCCACCATCGGCGCCATCACCTGGAGCCTCGCCGACGAGCGCGCGGCCGCCGCGGCCAGGGCGGCGAGCTGGGTGTCCATGATCTCCGGATGCGTCCTGAACAGCCGTACCCCCCGCTCCCCCAGCGCGGGATTGGGCTCGTGCGCTCCCGGCGGCAGGAAGGCGAGGGGCTTGTCGGCACCCGCGTCGAGGGTCCGCACGATCACCCTTCCGCCGGGGAAGGCGTCCAGCACCTCCAGGTAGGCGGCCTCCTGCTCCGCCGCGGAGGGCGCCTCGGCCCGGTCGAGGAAGAGGAACTCGGTCCGGTAGAGCCCGATCCCCTCGGCCCCGTGCTCCAGCGCGGCGGCCACGTCACGAGGCCCGCCGATGTTGGCCAGCAGCGGCACGGCGTGCCCGTCGGCGGTCGTCCCCGGCCCCGTGGCGGAGGCCAGCACGGCCTCCCGCGCGGCCGCGGCGTTGCGCGCCCCGAGGACCTCGTCGTCGGAGGGCGCGGGCCGTACGAGACCGGAGGCCCCGTCGACCAGCACCGGCGTCCCCGGCACGATCGAGGTCGCCCCCGGGCAGGCCACCACGGCCGGCACCCCCATGGCGCGGGCGAGGATCGCGGTGTGGCTGGTCGGGCCGCCCTGCTCGGTGACGAAGGCCGCCACCACGTCCGGGGACAGCAGCGCGGTGTCGGCGGGCGCCAGGTCGCGGGCGACGAGGACGTACGGCTGCCCGGTGTCCGTGGGAACGCCGGGCATGCTGGGCACGGCCCGGCCCTCGATCACCGCGATGACGCGGTCCCTGACGTCGTCCAGGTCGGCGACGCGCTCGCCGAGGTATCCCCCGGCCGCGGCGAGCAGGCCGCGGTAGTGGCCGAACGCCTCGTAGACCGCGCGGGCCGCGGCGGTGCCCGCCCCGACCAGCGTGGCCACCCCGTCCGCCAGGCCGGGGTCGCGGGCCATCATGGCCTGCGCCTCCAGGATCTCCCTGGCCTCACCACCGGCGCGGGCCCCTCGGCCCTCCAGGTCGGCGGCGACCCGCTCCAGCGCCCGCCCGGCCAGGGCGAGCTCCGCGGCCGCGGCTTCGGCGCCCCCGCCGTGCCGGGAGCCCGGGGCCGGGACGGTCGCCTCGTACGCGAGCACGTAGGCGGGACCGACGCCGACCCCGGGGCTCACCCCCACCCCGGTGAGGGTGCTCACGGCGCCGACGCGATGCCGGCCAGCTGGTCGAGAAGCTCGTCGGCTCCCTCGCCCTCCGCTCTGATCGTCACCGTGTCGCCCTCCCTGACGTCGAGCGCGAGGACCGCCAGGATGCTCTTGGCGTTCACCGGCTCGCCGGACCCCTTGGCGACGGTGACGTCCAGGGACGACTTGGCCGCCGTCTGGACGAACGTCGCGGCGGGCCGGGCGTGCAGGCCGACCTCCGCCTTGACGGTGACTTGGCGCTCGGCCACGTGTTCCTCCCAGAAGTTCGCCCGCGGTCTAGACCGCGGGATCATTGATGCTCGGCAGGGGCCAGTCGACCCCCGTCAGGTCCGCGACCACGAGATCGGCCTCGGCCAGCTCAGTGCCCGGGTGCGTGGTCGCTATGCCCACGCACGCCATACCGGCCGCCTTGGCCGCCGCGATCCCGGCGATCGAGTCCTCGAACGCCACACAGTGTGCCGGATCGACCGACAGGCGTGCGGCGGCGAGGAGAAACCCCTCGGGGTCGGGCTTGCCCACGGCCACGTCGTGGGCGGACACGATCGTCTCCAGCAGGTCGCGGATACCGACCTGCGTCAGCCGCTCCTCCGCCCAGTCACGGCCGGCGGAGGTGACGACCGCGATCGGCGAACCGTGCGCCGAGACCCTGCGGACCAGCTCGGCGGCGCCGGGCACCGGCACGATGTCCGGCAGGCCGGGATGGTCCTGGAAGGAGAAGACCTCCTCGATCAGGTCGTCGATCCGCTTGCCGGGGAAGAGGTGGGCGCTCTCCGTCAGGACGTCGCGCCCGCGCCGCCCCATGAACCCGCGCAGCACGACCTCGTCGTGGACCACTCCGTGGCTGTCGAGCAGCATCGACCACATGGCCATGCTCCGTCGTTCACTGTTGATCAGCGTCCCGTCGAGATCGAAGAGCGCCGCCCGCACCGGCGGTCTCGCCGTCGTCCCCATTCCCGTCACCACTCCCGGCTCCGTTCTCGTCCGCACGGCCGTCGCCCGCGTCCGCCTTCCACGTTCCTCGCCCTTTCCCCGTCCCGCGAGCCCTCAGGCGGGATCGCTCCACTCGAAAAGCTCGTCACCGGCGCCCACGGCCCCCGTGGCGAGGCCGGTGACGGAGTTCGCGGCGGCGTCCAGCGCCACGACCGGGCAGATCGGGTAGCGCCCGCCCGCCTCGATCCCGGCCGGATCCCACGCCACCACCGGCTGCCCCGCGCTCACCCGGTCGCCCTCGGCGGCGAGCGGCTCGAAGCCCTCCCCCCTGAGCTCGACCGTGTCGATGCCCAGGTGGACGAGGACCCCCCTGCCGTCTTCGCCGACGACCACGAACGCGTGCGGGTGCAGCTTGACGATGGTGCCCGCGATGGGGGAGAGCACCCGGCCGGGCGCCCTGTCCGGCTCGATCGCCATGCCGGGCCCGACCAGCCCCTCGGAGAAGACCGGGTCGGGCACCGAGCCGAGCCTCACGGCCACCCCCGCGACCGGTGCCAGAACTGTGGTCACCGCACCCCCCTCGGCATGCCGCCGCCCGCGAGGACGGCCCGTCCGCGCCCCCGGCCGCCCACGCGTGCCGTCCGGGCACGCCCCGCCCGCGAGAGCGCCCTTGTCAGCCCCTACCGGCTCCTGTCGGCCCTCGCTCAGCCCATGATGTCCTCGATGTCGCTGGCGATCGTGTCGGCCTCGGGACCCACCACCACCTGGACGACGTTGCCCGTCGCCATCACACCGTGCGCGCCGGCCGCCCGCAGGGCCGCCTGGTCGACCTTGGAGGCGTCGTGCACCTCGGTGCGGAGCCGGGTGATGCACGGTTCGATCTCGATGATGTTCTTCGCACCACCGAGTCCAGCGATGATCGCGTCGGCGTCGGCCGCCATGTCGCCCTCCAGATGTGATCACCCTGTTCCCAAGGCTATGACCAGGCTAAAGGACATATCGCGATCAGTCGGTCTGGGTCACCTTGTTGAGACCTCGGGGAGCGTCGGGGTCGATCCCCAGCCTGCGAGCGAGGGCCTCGGTGAGCAGCTGACCGGGGACGATGAGGCCCAGCGGGGCGACCCACTCGGGAAGGTCGGGGCCGTTCAGCGCGGCGGTGGAGACCGAGGAGAGCGCGGTACCGCCGCCGACGGTGTAGGCGGAGGCGCCCGCACCGGTCACCCGCTCGGCGAGCGCCACGGTGCCGGCCAGGGTCGGGCCCTCCCCCGCCGCGACCAGGATGGCCGGGGTGTCCTCGTCGACCACGGCGATCGGGCCGTGCAGCAGATCGGCGTACGACAGCCCCATGGCGTGCAGGTAGCACGCCTCCTTGAGCTTGAGCGCCAGCTCCAGCGCGGTGGAGAAGGCGAGCCCCCGGCCGGAGACCACGACGCCCGGCTTGTCGGCCAGGCCCTCGACGATCGCCTCCAGGTCACCCGGGTCGCCGACCAGCTTCTCGACCGCGTCCGGCACCCGCTGCAGGTCGGCGGCGTCGACGTCCGCGCCCAGACCGAGGGCGAGCACGGCGAGCGCGGCGAGCTGGGTGGTGTAGGTCTTGGTGGCCGGGACGGCCTTCTCCTCGCCCGCGACCGTGCACAGGGCGAGGTCGGCGGCCTGGGCCAGGGGGCTCTGCTCGCCGCCGTTGGTGATGGCCACGGTCCTGGCGCCGCAGTCCTTCGCCCAGGCGAGGGTCTCGACGATCTCCTCGGTCCTGCCCGACTGGGAGAGGGCGACGGCCAGCACGCCGTCGAGGTCCAGCCTGCGCCGGTAGGTCGTGGCGATCGAGGGGGCGGCCAGAGTGGAGAGCCTGCCGGTGTGGGCCTCGGCCAGGTAGCGACCGTAGACTGCGGCGTTGTCGGAGGTGCCGCGGGCGATGAACAGCAGCTGGCGGGTCTGCCCCGCGAGCCGCTCCACCTCCCCGACCCTGGGAAGGAGGGCGTCGAGCGTGGCTCGCAGCGCGGCGGGCTGCTCGGCGATCTCGCTGCGCATGTTGGTCGTCATCTCGCGCTCATCCTTCGCTTCGGACGGACGAGACCGGGCCGTTATCGATCCGTCTCCGGTCCGTACGTTGACACCCTTTTCCGGCCTGTGGTCTAGTCCGGACTAGACCAGTACGAACCCTAACTCATGCGACATCTCAGATCGAGGGGGGAGGATCCTGTGGCCCAGATCGATCCGGACAGCCCGGTGCCCAAGTACTTCCAGCTCCGGGAGATCCTGCTCGATCTGATCGAGAACCACGAGCTGGCGATCGGCACGGCGATCCCGTCCGAACGCGAGCTCTGCCAGCGCTTCGGGCTCTCGCGCATGACCGTACGGCAGGCCGTGGACCACCTGGTCTCCGAGGGCAGGCTCCAGCGGGTGGCGGGCAAGGGCACCTTCGTGGCCCGCCCCAAGATCGAGATGTCCCTGCGGCTGACCTCCTTCAGCGACGAGATGCGCGCCAGGGGCATGGAGCCCGGCTCCCGCGACCTGGACCGGCGGGTGGTCAGGGCCAGCGCGCACCTGGCCAGGGAACTCGGCATCCAGCCGGGCGACGAGGTCCACTTCATCGAGCGGCTGCGGACCGCGGCCGACGAGCCCATGTGCATCGAGCGGGCCCACATCCCCGTCTCCCTCGCGCCCGACCTCGACACCCACGACCTGACGGGCCGCTCCCTGTACGCCCTCCTGGAGACCCGCTACGGCCTGGTGCTCGACGCCGGTGAGCTCACCATCGACGGCGGCATCGCCGACCCCGGGGACGCCGACCTGCTGAAGTTACCGCGCGGCGGGGCCGTGCTGCTGCTCCAGCGGCGCTCCTTCGCGGGAGGCGTCTGCGCCGAACTCGGGGTGTCCACCTATCGCGCCGACCGCTACCAGCTCCGTACGATCCTGGAGATACCGGCCCGCCGCGCCTGATCCCGATGCCCGCCCGACCACGCCCCGTCCGCCACACCCGTTCCGGCCACCTCCGGAGCACGTCCCACCGGCCGCGCCCGTCCCGGCCACGTCCAGAAGACCACGGCCCACCCGCCACGCCCGTTCGGCCCGCCTCCCGGCCCCGCACCGCCGCCGTCACACCCCGTCCCGTCCCGCGCGACCGCCCCTTCGCCGCCCTCCTCCCTTCCAGCCCTTGGAGGAAAGCCCGATGAGCTCTCTCCCGGCGGACGCGGGCCCGCCCGCCGCCCACCCGGGGTCCGTCGTGATGAGCGTGCTCCAGCGCCTGGGACGTTCCCTGATGCTGCCGATCGCGGTCCTGCCGGCCGCGGGCCTGCTGCTCAGGCTCGGGCAGGACGACCTTCTCGGCCGGACCGACAACGCCCTGCTCGACGACGTGGCCCGCGTCGTCGGCACCGCGGGCGGCGCCCTGTTCGACAACCTGCCCATCCTGTTCGCGATCGGCGTCGCCATCGGGTTCGCCCGCAAGGCCGACGGCTCCACCGCCCTGGCCGCGCTCGTCGGCTACCTGGTCTTCCACGCCGTCAGCATGAACATGTTCTTCATCCTCTTCGACGCCGACCTGAGGGAGCCCATCACCACGGAGGTGTTCGACAGGGCCGACCCCGGCGTTCCCGAGGCGGTCCTGAACCTCGGCGCGCAGAACCCGACCCGGGTGCTCGGCGGCATCGCGATGGGCCTGGTCTCCGCGCTGCTCTGGCAGCGCTACCACCGCACCAAGCTGCCGACCTGGCTGGCCTTCTTCGGCGGGCGCCGCCTGGTGCCGATCCTCACCGCCTTCGCCGGGCTGGTGATCGGCGTGCTCCTCGGCTTCGTCTGGCCGGTGCTGGGCGGCTGGGTCCGCGCCTCGGGGACCTGGCTCGCCTCCAACAGCGAGCTCGGCGCCGGGGTGTACGGCATGATCAACCGCGCCCTGCTCCCCCTCGGCATGCACCACATCGTCAACAACGTGATCTGGACCCAGGTCCCCGAGTGCGTGGTCGACGGCAAGAAGCTCGCCGGGGACCTGATCTGCTTCAACAACGGCGCCGTCGGCTACGGCGGCTTCGAGGCCGGCTTCTACCCGGTCCTGATGTTCGGCCTGCCCGCCGCCGCGATCGCCATCTGGCGGGCCGCGCCACCGCACCGCCGCACCGCGGTCGGCTCGATCATGATCTCCGCGGCGCTCACCGCATTCCTCACCGGGATCACCGAGCCGATCGAGTTCGCCTTCATCTTCGTGGCGCCGGTCCTGTTCGTCATCCACATCGTGCTCACCGGCGTCTCCATGGCCCTCGCCTCCGCCCTGGACGTCAAACTCGCCTTCAGCTTCTCCTCCGGGCTGATCGACCTCGGCCTGTACGGGACGGCGCCCAACGCCCGGGGGGTACCGATCATCATCGTGATGGGGCTGGTCTACGCGGTGATCTACTACACCGTGTTCAGTTTCCTGATCAGGAGGCTGAACATCATGACCCCCGGCCGCGAGCCCGAGCCCGACGTCGACTCCGGCGAGCCCTCGGCCCCGGCGCGGGGCAGGGCGGACACCGGCCCTCCCGCCACCCGGGAGGCGCACCGCCCTCCCCCGAGCCCTGAGCCGCCCTCCCCCGAACCGCCCTCCGCCTGACCCGGCCTCCGCCCGAGAAGGCGCGACGGAGGCGCGACGGAGGCGCGACGCCCTTCTCCGAGCCTGGGCCGATCCCCGCCCGGCAGGCGCGCCGAGCGGTTTCGGCCGTCCACCGGAGATCACGGCCACGGCCGCAACCCGCCCCCTCGCGAGGACCGACCACTCCAACCCGGGGTCACCTTCTCCGCCCAACGGGGCGAAGCGACCGGGATCCACCGGAAGTTGGCGGGCGGCGTATCTGGGCGGCGGACCGGAAACTCCCTGATGTGTCAGTTTCTCCGCCCCAGCCGAGCACATCGGAGTTCCCATGTCGCCCCCACGACGTCCGGCCTCGCTCCCCAGGATCGCGCCCTCCCCCGCCGCCGAGCCGCCCTACGACGACGACCGCCCCGCCGGTGACACCCCGGCCATGCCGCCGTACGTGCAGGGCACCCTCGCCCTCGCCCTCGATCCCGGGACGCCGGGCCTCCCGGCCGGGAAACCGCTGGTCTGGGGCTCGCCCGGCGCGGTTCCCGACGAGCGCCGGCTGCGGGCCCTCGCGCAGGCCGTCGCCGAGATCCTGTCCGGCAGGCGCCCTCCGGCGAGCGTCTCCTGCCACATGACCGGCAGGGCCCAGGCCGAGCTGGCGCGGAGCGGGAAGATCATCACCAGCGCGCGGCCGCCCCGGGTGGGCCGGGCCCACGTCTCCCAGCCGGAGGACGGGGTGGTGGAGATGTGCGCCGTGGTCGACTGCGGCGACCGCTCACGTGTCCTGGCGCTGAGGCTGGAACGCAGGGGCGTGCGGTGGCTGTGCACCGAGTTCGAGACGACCCCTGACCCGCGTCCCGTACGGGGAACGGCTCGCGACGCGACGCCCGGCCACCGGCCCGCGCTCGCCTGAGGGCCCGGACACGCCGGAGGGCCCGCACCGTGCGTGGTGCGGGCCCTCCGGCGGCGGTCAGACCTCGACGTGCTTGGGGTCGCCGTGGCAGCGCTTGTACTTCTTGCCGGAACCGCAGGGGCACGGGGCGTTGCGCTCGACGTTGCCGTACGCGTCACGCTCGGCCTTGGTGCTGATCCGGGTGTGCTCCACCTCGCCGCTCTCGCCCGGAGCCGTGTACTCCAGCTCGGTGGGGCGCTGCGGGGCGCGCAGGCCGCGGGCGATGATCGAGCGGGTCTCCGCGATCGCGGCGTCCTCGGAGTGGTCGTGCTCCTCGACGATCGGATTGCTCTGCACCTCGACCTCGAGGTTGAACAGGTAGCCGACCGACTCCTCCTTGATGCCCTCGAGCATCTGGGAGAACATCTCGAAGCCCTCGCGCTGGTACTCGATCAGCGGGTCGCGCTGGGCCATCGCGCGCAGGCCGATGCCCTCCTGGAGATAGTCCATCTCGTAGAGGTGCTCGCGCCACTTGCGGTCGAGGACCGACAGGATGACGCGGCGCTCCAGCACCCGCATGCCCTCGGGGTCCATCGCCTGGGCGTTGATCTCCTCTTCGCGACGGTCGTAGGCGGCCATCGCGTCGGCCTTCACCTTCTCGGTGAGGAACTGGGCGGTCAGCTCCTCGCGACCCCCGGCCTCCTCGATGAGCTGCTCGGCGGTGATGCTGATGGGGTACAGCTGGCCGAGGGCCTTCCAGAGCTTGTCGAGGTCCCACTCCTCCGCGAAGCCCTCGGCGGTGGCGCCCGCGATGTACTCGTCGATCACGTCGTTGACGAAGCCGCGGATCTGCTCGTGCAGGTCCGCTCCCTCCAGCACCCGGTGACGCTCGGCGTAGATCACCTTGCGCTGCCGGTTCATGACCTCGTCGTACTTCAGAACGTTCTTGCGGATCTCGAAGTTCTGCTGCTCGACCTGGTGCTGGGCGGAGGCGATGGCCTTGGAGACGATGCCCGACTCGATCGGGACGTCGTCGGGGATGTTGAGGCGCGTCATGATCATCTCGACCCTGGCCGAGTTGAACAGGCGCATGAGGTCGTCCTCGAGCGAGAGGTAGAAGCGCGACTCGCCCGGGTCTCCCTGACGGCCGGAACGGCCGCGGAGCTGGTTGTCGATGCGGCGCGACTCGTGCCGCTCGGTGCCCAGCACGTACAGGCCGCCGAGCTCGGTGACCTCGTCGTGCTCGGCCTGCACGGCCGCCCTGGCCTTCTCCAGCGCCTCGCCCCAGGCCTTGTCGTACTCCTCCGGGGTCTCGACCGGGTCGAGGCCGCGGCTGCGCAGCTCCAGGTCGGCGCGGAAGTCGGGGTTGCCGCCGAGCATGATGTCGGTGCCTCGACCGGCCATGTTGGTGGCCACGGTGACGGCGTGCTTGCGGCCCGCCTCGGCGATGATCGCCGCCTCACGGGCGTGGTTCTTGGCGTTGAGGACCTCGTGCTTGACGCCCTTGCGCTTGAGCTCCTTGGCGAGGCGCTCGGACTTGGCGACGCTCGTGGTGCCGACCAGGACCGGCTGCCCCCGCTCGTAGCGCTCCTTGATGTCCTCGACGGTCGCCATGAACTTGGCGTCCTCGGTCTTGTAGACCACGTCGGCCTGGTCCTTGCGGATCATCGGCCGGTTCGTCGGGATCGGGACGACGCCGAGCTTGTAGGTCTGGTGGAACTCGTTGGCCTCGGTCGCCGCGGTGCCGGTCATGCCGGAGAGCGTCTCGTAGAGGCGGAAGTAGTTCTGCAGCGTGATCGTGGCGAGAGTCTGGTTCTCGTCCTTGATCTTGACGCCTTCCTTCGCCTCGATGGCCTGGTGCATGCCCTCGTTGTAGCGGCGGCCGTGCAGGACGCGACCGGTGAACTCGTCGACGATCAGGACCTCGCCGTCGACGACGATGTAGTCCTTGTCCTTCTTGTAGAGCTCCTTGGCCTTCAGCGCGTTGTTGAGGAAGCCGACCAGGTGGGTGTGCTCGGGCTTGTAGAGGTTCTCGATGCCGAGCCAGTCCTCGACCTTCTCCACGCCGGACTCGAAGATGCCGACCGTGCGCTTCTTCTCGTCGACGGCGTAGTCGCCGGTGTTCTCCTCGCCGTCCTTGCCCTCGGTACCCCTGCGGAGCCGGGGGACGATCTTGGAGAACTCGGCGTACCACTTGCCGGACTGCTCGCCGGGACCGGAGATGATCAGCGGCGTCCTGGCCTCGTCGATGAGGATCGAGTCGACCTCGTCGACCACGGCGAAGTGGTGGCCGCGCTGGACGCACTCCTCGAGCGACCACGCCATGTTGTCGCGCAGGTAGTCGAAGCCGAACTCGTTGTTCGTGCCGTACGTGATGTCGGCGTTGTACTGCTTGCGGCGCTCGTCGGCGGGCATGTTGGCCAGGATCACGCCGACCTCGAGACCGAGGAAGCGGTGGATCCGGCCCATCTCGTCGCCGTCACGCTTGGCCAGGTAGTCGTTGACCGTGATGACGTGGACGCCCTTGCCCGAGATGGCGTTGAGGTAGGTGGGCAGCGTGCAGGTGAGGGTCTTGCCCTCACCGGTGCGCATCTCCGAGATGTTGCCCATGTGCAGGTTGGCCCCGCCCATGATCTGCACGTCGAAGTGACGCTTGCCCAGCACGCGCCGGGACGCCTCACGGACGGTGGCGAAGGCCTCGGGAAGCAGGTCGTCGAGGGACTCGCCCTCGGCGTAGCGCTGCTTGTAGTCGTCGGTGAGCGCGCGAAGCTCGGCGTCGGTCAAGCTCGTGAAGTCGTCTTCAATGGAGTTGACCTGGTCGGCGATCCGCTTGAGCTTGCGCAGAAGCTTGCCTTCGCCGGCGCGAAGAATTCTATCGAGAAAGGCTGGCACTTTAGGTAAAGCTCCTCGCAGGTCTTCCGCGGCCGGACCGGCCCGGCTGAGGACGAGACATGGTTCTCCGCTGCCATCGTAGGCGGTTCCGCCACCAGACACAGCCACCCTGAAAGACGCTCTTGTGGCCGATGGAGTTCCTTGCCCGCTTCTTTGAGAGAGTACGACCAGCTTCAGAGGGTATGCCGGTCTTTGTCACGTCCGTGATGGATCCGCGCGGGCGCGTCGCCGCGCCTGGAGGGAGGAGCCGTGATGGCGGAGGACGCGGGTCAGGCGACCGGCGGTACCCACGAGGGTCAGGGGGGTGACGGCGGTCCCGCGGTCCACCAGGGCTCCGGGGGCCACGGGGGCCGGGCGTCGTCCTGGCTGGCGGTGACCGTCATCCTGCTGGGCTTCACCATCGCGGGGGTCGCCCTCTGCCTGGGCCCGAACTGGCCCCTCCTCTGGATGGGCACGGCGGTCTGCGTCATGGGCGGCATCCTCACGCTGGTCTTCCGCGTCTTCCAGGACATCGTCCTCGAGGCCCCCCGCTCGATGAGCGGCGGAAGCGGCCGGGGCGTCCTGGACTGATCATCCGGCCCGGCGGAGACACCTTCCCCGGACCGACCGTCCAACTCCGCGGAGACACCTTCCCCGGACCGATCATCCGGCCCCGCGAAGACACCTTTCCCGGCCCGGCCCGGCCCGGCGGAGCACCTCGCCCGGCGCGACCTGCCCCGATTCGCCCCGGCCGCGGACACCCTGACACCGGCGTAGCCTTTTCGTCGGTGTCAGGCGTTAGCCTCGGCCCACGACGTGTTGTCTCCCCCTGGGGCGGTCATGCATCTTTCCCTTTCCTCCGACGAGGCCCGCCGTGTCATCCTCCGCGCCCAGGGGTTCCTGGGCGCGGAGGCCCGGCGAGGCGGCGCCCCCGCCGTCCTGCGCCGCCTCGGGGCCGTCCAGCTGGACACGATCTCCGTGCTGGCCCGCTCCCACGAGCTGGTCGCGTACGCCCGCCTCGGCGCCGTCGGCAAGCAGGAGGTCGAGCGGGCCTACTGGGACGAGCCGGCGCGGGCCTTCGAATACTGGTGTCACGCCGCCTGCATCCTCCCGATCGGCGACTGGGCGCTGTACGCCTTCAGGCGGAGATATTTCCGCGCCAGGAGGTTCCGCTGGCACGAGGTGCCCGACAGCGTCGGCAAGGTGCTGAACCTGGTCCGCGAGAGCGGCCCGGTCACCACCGCCGACATCGGCGGCGCCAAGAAGGGCGGCCCGTGGTGGGACTGGTCCGACTCCAAGATCGCCATTGAGTGGCTGCTCGACACCGGCGAGGTCGTCTGCACGCGCAGGGTGGGCTGGCGACGCGTCTACGACCTGGCCGAACGCGCGGTCCCCGCGGATCTGCTGGCCGAGGAGCTCTCCGACGCCGAGTGCGTCACCCGCCTCGCCGGGATCGCCGGGGTCGCGCTCGGCGTGGCCACCCGCGCCGACCTCGTCGACTTCCTGCGCCTGAAGGCGCCCGAGGCGCGACTGCTCGACGCGTGCCTGCTCGACGGTTCCACCGGGCTGGTGCCCGTCCGCGTCGCCGGGTGGCCCGAGCGGGCCGCCGACGCCTGGGCCGACCCGGCCGCGCTGGAGACCGAGCCCAGGGGCCGTCACCGCACGACCCCGCTCTCCCCCTTCGACTCCCTCGTCTGGGACCGGGCCCGCACCGCCCGGGTGTTCGGCTTCAACCACCGTCTTGAGGCGTACGTGCCCAAGGAGAAGCGCGTCCACGGTTACTTCACAATGCCGGTGCTGGCCGGGGGCAGGCTGGTCGGGCGAATCGACCCGGCCCGAGAGGGGGCCACGCTGGTGGCCCGCCAGGTGAGTCTCGAACCCGGCGTCTCGCCGGGCAGGGGTGCCGTCGCGCTGGCCGGCGCCCTCTGGGAGGCCGCGAGCTGGGTCGGCTGCGAGGCCGTCCGGGTCGAGCGCGTCGACCCCCTCCTGGCCGGCCCTCTCCAGGACGCCCTGCGCCGGGACGCTCCGTGAGCGGGAGCGCTCTGTGAACGGGGGCGCTCCGTGAGCGAGGGCGCTCCTTGAGCGAGGGCGCTCCGTGAGCGGGAGCGCTCCTTGAGCGGGAAGAATCCCTCCGGACCGGGCCGTTTCCCGGACCGGGACGACCTGTCCGGCCGAGCCGCCCCCCGAGCCGGAACGCCGGATCGGAGGGCCGGGCCGCGACACCGGACGGGACGTCGGCTCGAAGCGCCGGTTCGGGACATCTATCCCGAACCGGAGTGCGGTGACCGCCGGACGGTCACCGCACCTGCAGCGTGTCAGGTGATCTCGAGCATCCGCTCGCGGACCGCGTAGACCACCGCCTCCATCCTGGAGTGAAGCTGAAGCTTGTCCAGGATGTTTCTGACGTGGTTCTTCACGGTGTTCTCCGAGATGAACAGCTGCTTGGCGATCTCGCGGTTGTTCATCCCCTTCGCGACGAGGCGGAGCACCTCCATCTCCCGTTCGGTCAGGCGTGGAACGGGGAGTTGCGGAGGCCGCTCGGCCTCCTTGCGGCTCATGTTGGCGAACTCGCTGATCAGTTTGGCGGCCATCGCCGGGTTGATCAGCGACTGTCCTTCGTGGACGCCGCGGACGGCCTCCGGGACCTCGTCGAGCTGGACGTTCTTCAGCAGGTAGCCGGTGGCGCCCGCCTTGATCGCCTCGAAGAGATCCTCCTCCTCGTCACTCACCGTCAACATGATGATCCGCGTGCTCGGCACCGAGGCCTTGATCTCACGAGTGGCCTCGATACCGCTCCTCCGTGGCATCCGGACGTCCATGAGCATGACATCCGGAGTGAGGCGGTCGGCGAGTTCGACCGCTTCCTGTCCGTCGCTCGCCTCGCCGACAACCTCGATGTCCGTCTCCGCTGCCAGCGCCATCTCCAGACTGCGGCGGATCAGCGCGTGATCGTCAACGATCAGCACGCGGATCGGGTCGCCGCGTCCGGTCGGGCCGGTTGCGTCGTCGGGTTCCGTCACGCCTCCTCCTCGGGGGGCCAGAGCCGGTGGACCGCCATGATTACACGGGTTTCATGGTCCTCGGTTGGTCGGAGAGGATCTTCGAATGCGTTCGTCAGGGCTCAACGAGCCGCAGCACGCCGTAGTTGTACCCCTGTCGGAGGTATACGACGCTTGGCTGCCCGCTCTCCTTGTCGCGGAAGAGATAGAAATCGTGTCCCACCAGTTCCATCTCGAGAAGTGCCTGATCGACCGTGATCGGATCGGCCTCGTGGAACTTCTCCCTGACCATCAGCGGCCCGTCGCCGTCCATCTGGATCGGGATGATGCTCTCGTCCTCCGGAACGTCGGCGTCGGCCTGGGACTCGGCCGGCGACTGTTCGGTGAGCAGGTCGGCCGGGGCGCTCTCGAACTCGAACGACTCGGCGAGCGCGGTGGCCGTCAGCTCCGCGACCGACGGAGGGCAGTGGTTCCCGTGATGGATCTTCCTGCGATCGGCGAGACGCCGCAGCCGTCCTTCGAGTTTGCCGAGTGCGATGTCAAGGGCGGCGAAACGGTCGTCGGCCGAAGCCTCCGCCCGGACCGCGGGACCACGTGAGTGGATCGTGAGCTCGACTCGCTCTCGCTGGTCGACGATACGGGGATTACGTTCCTTGGACACCTCCACGTCAACGCGAATGAGCTTGTGGTCCAAACGCTCGATCCTGGCCAGCTTGGTGTTCACGTGGTCACGGAATCGGTCACTCACTCCGGTGTGCCGACCCTTGACGATGATCTCCATGCACAGCCCCCCTTCGAATCTCGACGGTGGTATTGCGACACCCGCTCGGCCGACCTGGTCTTCGTCCCCACATCCGCCTGCTGAGGGTTTCGCAGCTCTTTGCCACTACATGCCCTTCTCTTCTGGCAAGGAACATCTGGCTCCTTGGGAAGGCAGGACTTACCTCTAAGCCGCACCGTGATCGATCGACGAAAAGTCGTCTTACGTGGACCGTTTGGCCTGCGGCTGGCATCGGCTAGCCGGGCCGGCCTCCTCGCGGAGGTCGGTCCGGTGCAACCACGGACCCGAGCGGGTGCCATGGCTCAGACGCTATCCGCATCCTGGCCGAATGTCAGCCTGACGATCGGCCAAAGGATCACTTTGCGTAATTCACAGCCGGATGGGCGGCCCCCGGGTCCCCCGCGCGCGCGGGCGGGCGGCATCACAGGCGAAGGCTTCTCGCGTTCGCTGAACAGCCGGAAGGCACCGCCAGGACAGTGAGGTGTGGCTCCCGGGTGAGGCCGGGGCCCGGGCGGCGTATCACCCTCCGTCACGGTCACCAGTTTTGGATCTTCGGCGTGTCGCGGCGACCGTGGCGGCGAGGGACGGCGTCACCCCCGCCTCGCGCATCGCCCTCGCGGCCTCCGCGAGCGTCGCACCGGTGGTGACGATGTCGTCGACCAGCACAATCGCCTCCGTACCGCCCCAGGAGCGCGGCACGGGCGCGTTGCGGCCGACCGTGACCGTGAAGGCGGTGGACAGATTCGCGGCCCGCTGGAGGGAGCTCAGCCCCGCCTGGTCGGCGACGTGGCGGCGCTGGGCGAGAATCCTCGCCACGCTCGCGGGCCAGCCGGCCTCGCGGAGGTAACCGGCCGCCAGCGCCGCGAGCCTGGCCACCGGATCGTGCCCCCGGCGCCTCAGGACCGGCCGGGCGCTGGGCACCGGCACCAGCAGCACCGGCCGCTCGCCGGCCGCCGTGGCGACCGCGAGGGCGAGGGCCCCGGCCAGGGGAGGAGCGAGGGCCGTGCGGCCGCGCTCCTTGTAGGCGATGATCGCCCGCCGCACGGCGGGGGTGTATTCGGCCGCCGACCAGCACTCGGGCAGGCCGGGCGGGACGGGGTCGGGCATCCGGAGGGCGGGCGCTCCGTGAAGCTCCGTCGCGCATCGGGGACAGACGAGGGCGCCCGGCGCGTCGCATCCGGCGCAGCGGGGCGGCAGGATCAGGTCGAGCATGGCGGTCGTCACGGATCCAAGGTTTCAGATGGCACCGACAAAAAGCCCAGCCCAGAGTACCGGAGGGGGGTTCGGTGCACGCGGGGGCGGCGGCGGCCGGCCCCGCCCGGAGCCGGGGCGGTCCTCCCCGGAAAACGCCTCGACCCAGGGCGAGGGCCGCGCACCGCCAGGGCGCGGACCGCTCACGGCACGACGCGTCCCGGGAGCGCGGCTCGCGCCGGGACGAAGGCGCCGCCTCCCACGTCCCGGGCCGCGCACCGTCCCCGGCCGCGCACCGTCCCCGGCCGCGCACCACGCGTCTGCCCAGGCCGCGCACCACGTGCCGGCCACGGAGGGAAGGCTCCCCCGCGAAGGCGGTTCAGCCCAGGTCCGACCCGCCGGGTTCAGCCCGCCGGGTCCGACCCGCCGAGTTCAGCCCGCCGGGTCCGACCCGCCGGGTTCGACCCAGGGGAAGCCGCCAGGTTCAACCCAGGGGGAAGGCCGGGGAGGAGGGGCCGTTCTCGGTGAAGTCGGTGGTCCCGGTCTCGTTCTTGATCAGCGGCTCCCACTTGGTGGAGTTCCAGAACAGGACCTGCCGGTCGCCCTGCTCGTCCCTGGCCCCGGCGAGCAGGGTGCCGTCCAGGGCGGTGATGCTCTCGATCCGCGAGTCGAAGGGCAGGGACTTGGGCTCGGCGGTGACCGAGGCCTCGAGCAGCTCCGACTTGCCGGTGAGCGCGTACAGGGTCTTGCCGTCCTTCCAGGCGATGTCCTTGATCGTCCGGTTTCCGTCGGTGTCGACCACGGTCTGGAGGTTGGCGATGCGGGTCTTCTCCCGATCCCCGATGACGGTTCCGACCTGGACCTGCTCGCCCAGCCCGTCCCTGACGACCACCGCGACGTGCACGCCGTCCCGCGCGACCTTGAGCGACTCGATGTGGAACGTCTCCAGGTCGGGGGCGGACACCCGGTACTGGTGCTTGTTGTCGCCGTCGTGCCGGGTGATGACCGAGGTGTGGTCGTTGGGCCGGTCGACCGTCCAGAGCGTGTGGTAGCGGTCCCAGGCCGGCGGGGCGAGGGAGACCCCCGTGGCCCACACCCGCCACTCGCCGCCCGCGGCGAGCGGCGCGACGGAGACGCTCCTTCCGCCCCCGGAGAGTGCCGCCACCTGCTGCAGGGGCTGGCCGCTGATCGCCGGGTTGGTGAGCCCGACCCCCTTCTGGCCGGCCCTGCCCGGCACGATCCGCCCGATGTTCTCCTTGTCCAGCAGCCGCAGCGCGCCGTCGGCGAGATAGAACGGGTAGACGGCGTCGGGGGTCGTCCAGGGGTCGAAGTTCGACTGCTCCTGGGCGTCGATCCGGAGAGGCGCGTCGGGATAGTACGGCTCGCCGTTCACCTTGACCTCGAAGCCCCAGCCGCCCTTGGTGAGCGCGGCGAGGGTCGCGGCGAGCTGGGCCGACATCGGGTCGATCAGGTCGGAGTCCACCCGCCTGGTGAGGTCGACGACGACCCTGTTGTTCTCGATGGTGACGTCGATGAGCTCGGTGTCGGTGAAGGCGGTGCGCACCGCGTCCTTGAGGGAGCTGCTCGGTCCCCGCAGCAGCCGCTCGACCGTCGTCTTGGCGAAGTTGGAGCCGGGGTCGATCGGCACCCGTACCTGGTCGACCACCAGCCCCTTCCACTGGGAGTCGAGGAAGTACAGGTCCACGGGCAGGTAGCCGCGGGCGACGTCGGCCTCGGACAGCAGGAGGCCGTCGGGGGCCATGCTGATGCGCCACTCGCCGTCCGCTCCCCTGGCGAGCGTGAAGGGCTGGTTCAGCGGGCCACCGCTCGGACGGTATCGACCATCCTGGTCGATGATGGCGGTTTTGGTGCCCTTGAGCGTGACCTGAGCCTGCTTGTCCTCATCCGTGAGGGGAGCGAACTCCTCGTAGTCGCCCTGCCGGTAGACCGTGACGCCGCTGCGCGGGTTCCACTTGGCGGCGAAGTCGCCGGTGAGGTATTTGCGGGCCACCTGGAAGCCGGGGTCGTCGGGGCTCGCCATGGCCGCGCGAAAGCCGGTGACGACCTCCTCGGGCGACCAGCCGGCCTTCGGCGGCATGGCGATGACCCGCGCGTACGGATCGCCTAGCGGGCTGCCCTTGCGCTCGTTCTCCACCGCGACGACGGACTTGCCGCCGGTGGGGATGACCGAGCAGGCGGTCACCCCGTAGACCAGGGCGATCGCCAGGAGAACGGTCCCCGCGTTCCGCGCCGGCCCGCGCCCGTGCCGCCTCCCGCCGGTCCGGGACCGCGTCGCGCCTCCTGCCGGCACCGGCCCGTACCGCGCCTCGCGGGTTCCGGGCCGCGCGGCGCCCCCCGCCGGCTCCGGCCGGCGTCGCGCCCGTTCGGTTCTAGTCCGCATCGCGTCCCCCGTCGGCCACCGCCGGCGACAGCACCGGCGTCACGTGCCCTCGCCACGTGCGTCGCATCTCCACCTCCGGGGGTACGAGCGGCAGGGGCGAGCCCCTGAGCACCGCCCCGGCCACCCTGGGCAGCGAGAGCCGGAACTGCGACCCCTCGCCGTGCGAGCCCCACGCCTGAAGCCAGCCGCCGTGCAGGATGGCGTCCTCGCGGGAGATGGCCAGCCCCAGGCCCGTACCGCCGATCGTGCGCGCCCGGGACGGGTCGGCCCGCCAGAACCGGTCGAAGACCAGGTTCTCCTCGCCGGGTTTCAACCCCACCCCGTGATCCCGTACGGCCACCGCCACCGCGTCCCTGTCGGCGGCGACCGAGACGATGACGTCGCGGCCCTCGCCGTGCTCGATCGCGTTGAACAGCAGGTTGCGCAAGATGCGCTCGACCCGGCGGCTGTCCATCTCCGCCATGCACGGCTCGCCGGGAAGGCGCAGGTCGAAGCGGGTGGAGTGGCGCTCGGCCAGCGCCTCGGAGTCGGCGACGGCGCGGAGCACCACGTCCCTGACGTCCACCGGGTCGACGTCGAGGTCGGCCGCGCCCGCGTCGTAGCGGCTGATCTCCAGGAGGTCGGCGAGCATCGCCTCGAACCGGTTGAGCTGGTTCTGCATCAGCTCGGCCGACCTTGCGGCCATCGGGTCGAAGTCCTCGCGGGCGTCGAAGAGCAGGTCGGCGGCCATCCGGACGGTGGTCAGCGGGGTGCGCAGCTCGTGCGAGACGTCCGAGACGAACTGGCGCTGCACCTGGGAGAGCTCCTCCAGCTGGTGGATCTTCAATGCCAGGTTGGCGGCCATCTCGTTGAAGGAGGTGGCCAGGCGGGCCAGGTCGTCCTCTCCGCGCACCTTGAGCCGCTCGTCCAGGCGCCCGGCGGCCAGCCGCTCGGCGGCCTGCCTGGCCAGCCGCACCGGCGTGACGACCTGCCGGGTGACCAGGGAGGAGATCGCGGCCAGCAGCAGCACGAGCCCGGCGCCGACGAGGATGATCATCTGCTGCACCGAGGCGAGAGTCTGCTCCTCCCTGTCCAGCGGGACCAGGTGGTAGATCTCGTACGACGAGTCGAGGCGGGTGCCGATGATCATTCCGGGCACCGGTTGCTCGGGCTGCCCCTTGTAGTACAGCGGGGTGTACCAGGTGCTGTCCTCGCCCGCCTCCTTCTTGAACAGCTCCTCGCGCTGCCTGGGCGGGATGCTGCGGGGGTCGATGTCCGTGGTCCCGTAGAACGCCCCGGGCAGCTCCTCGTTACGGATGATCACCGAGTAGCGGCTGGCCGAGCCCGCGCGCCGCGCGAGCGCCTCCGTGGCCTGGCCGAGCGGGCTGCCCCCCGCCGCCTGCGGCGCCTGGCCCGGCTCGACGGGCTGCTTGGCGGCCTCGGCGGCCGGCTGGTTGAGATAGCCGAGCACCGCGTTCCTGTCGGCCTGCGCCTCGCTCTTGGCCGCGCTCTCCCTGGTCTCCAGGGTGGTCCTGATGATCTGCTGCATGAGGAAGACGCCGAGCACGCCGACGACCACGATGGAGATGACCATCGTGCTGGTGACCACGCGCAGCTGGAGCGAACGCCAGAAGACGCGGCGCGCCCGGCCGGCCACGCGCCGGGTGCGGCGCCGCACACCCCGCAGCAGCTGGCGCGGGGTGCGACGGCGTTTCTTCGGTGCGGGAGGCATCTCGGGGTCCGGGGGAGGTCGGCGGCTAGGCCGGCCCGGCCTTGTAGCCGACCCCGCGGACCGTCACGACGATCTCGGGGTGCTCGGGATCCTTCTCGATCTTCGCGCGGAGCCGCTGGACGTGCACGTTGACCAGGCGGGTGTCGGCCGCGTGGCGGTAGCCCCAGACCTGTTCGAGCAGGACCTCGCGGGTGAAGACCTGGCGCGGCTTCCTGGCGAGGGCGACCAGCAGGTCGAACTCCAGCGGGGTGAGGTTGATGGTCTCCTCCTCCCGCTTGACCGAGTGCCCGGCGACGTCGATCGTGATGTCGCCGATCTGCAGGATCTCCGGCGTCGGCTCGTCGGTGCGGCGCAGCCGGGCGCGGACCCTGGCGACGAGCTCCTTGGGCTTGAAGGGCTTGACGATGTAGTCGTCGGCACCCGACTCCAGCCCGAGCACCACGTCGATGGTGTCGCTCTTGGCCGTCAGCATGACGATCGGCACCCCGGACTCGGCCCTGATGCGCCGGCAGACGTCGATCCCGTCGGCGCCGGGCAGCATCAGGTCGAGCAGGACCAGGTCCGGCCGGGTGTCGCGGAACGCGTCGAGCGCCTTGTCACCGTCGGAGACGAAGGAGGGTTCGAAGCCCTCCCCGCGCAGCACGATACCGAGCATCTCGGCGAGAGCGGCGTCGTCGTCGACGACCAGCACGCGTCCTTTCATGGCCCCTCATTCGGTTTACGCAGTTCGGGAGTTATTGGGATAAACCGCTCGATCGTCGAAGATTACCCTTGTCCGCCTACTGGATGACACCGGTCGACGACCGGGCGTCCAAATGACGAATTTTAGGCGCACGCAACGTGAAACGCGCAGTGGTGCCCCCCTACGGCCGCCGCCGGCCCCGGCGACTGCGGACGCCGGGCGGTGAGGACCACGGTCACAGTCTGCGGTAAACCACGGCGTCTCGGCCATCCCTCCGCCATCTCCGGCGCTCTCCGGAAGGATGAAACGTTCGCGTGATCGCCCGATCACCACGGATGGCGGGTCCACATGTCAGGATTGGGATATGTCAGACGGTCACGGCTCCACCCCCGGCGCTCCCGACACGCCTCCCGGCTGGGCGTCCAACCAACCGCCGCCGTACGGAAACGCCCCGGGATCGCCGTGGACCGCGCCCGGCCCGGCGTCCGGCACTCCCCAGGGCCCGCCCCAGGGGTTCCCGCCGGGCCCTCCGCCGGACCCCGGGCAGCCCTACGGCCAGGCGCCGTACCAGCAGCCGTACCCGCAGGGCCCCTACGGCGCGAGCGCGCCGCCCCCCGCGATGCGCCCCGGCATCATCCCGCTGCGCCCGCTCGGCCTGGGCGACATCCTCGACGGCGCGATCAAGCTGATGCGCTCCAACCCCAAAAGCGTCCTGGGCCTGTCGGCGATCGCCGCCGCGCTGGGCGCGATCCCCCTGGCGGTCGGGCAGGCGATCATGCTCGCCTCTCTCGCCCCGATCGTGGAGAACCCGGCCGCGACCCCTCCCCCGGAGAGTTTCCTCACCCAGTACGGCGGCAGCCTGCTCTCCTTCGCGGTCCAGTTCGTCGCGGTGACGCTGCTGACCGGCGTGCTGACCCGCATCCTGGGCCGCGCGGTGTTCGGCGGCAAGATGACGGCCGGCGAGGCCTGGACGCTGACCCGCAACCGGGTGCCCACCCTCTTCGGGCTGGTCGTCGTGAACCTCCTGATCCTGCTCATCCCGATGGCCCTGATCGTCGGCCTGTTCCTCGCGCTCGGCGCGGCCGGGGCCGGGGTCTCCGCGATGGCGATCGTGGGCGTGGTGGCGCTGCTCGCCTACGTGGCCTACGCCTTCTTCGTCACCACCCGGCTGCTGCTCGCCCCGGCGGCCGCGGTGCTGGAGCGGCGCGGCGTCGTCGACTCCCTGCGCAGGTCCTGGCACCTGGTGTCGGGCGGTTTCTGGCGGACGCTCGGCATCATGATCCTCACCCAGATCATCGCCTTCCTGGTCGGCCAGGTGCTCGCCTTCCCCTTCGTCCTGGGCGGAAGTTTCTTCGCCGTCCTCGGCGGGGGCTCCACCGGCGCGCAGATCGCCTCGGCGGTCCTCATCGCCGTGGGCGTCACCCTCGGCTCGATGATCACCTATCCCTTCCAGGCGGGGGTGAACGGCCTGCTCTACGCCGACCGGCGGATGCGCTCCGAGGCGTTCGACCTGGTGCTCCAGACCGCGGCGATCGAGCAGCGGCGGCAGGGATGGGTCCACGCGTCGGCCGACGACCTGTGGGATCCCTCCATCACGCCCGGGGGCCCCGCCGGGCACGGGTCCCCCGGCCGGGGAGCCCCGTGGTCCCACTCCTGACGTCCCCGATCGACGTCGAGCGCGAGGAGGCGCGGCGCCAGGCGATCCAGGAGCTGCTCAGGTCCGAGTACGCCAAGGAGTCCCTGGTCGACCGCCTCTGGCGGAACGTCAACCAGTTCCTCGGCGACCTGCTCGACCAGGAGTCCCTGGGCGCCGTCGGCAGCGTGGCGGCGCGGGCGGTCCTCCTGGTGATCGTGATCGGGATCGTCGTCGCGCTGCTCCTGATCGCCCGCAGGACCGCCGGGGGCGGCGCCTCCCGCGCGGAGGGGATCTTCGGAGACCGTCGCCTCACCGCCGCAGAGCACCGCGAGGCCGCCGAGCGGCTGGCGAAGGAGAGCCGGTGGGCCGAGGCGGTCCGCGAGCGGCTCCGGGCCGTCGCCCGCGATCTGGAGGACCGCGTGATCATCGACTACACACCCGGCCGTACCGCCGGTGAGCTGGCCGTCGAGGCCGGCCGCGCGCTGCCCGCGCTCGCCTCCGAGCTGGCCTCCGCGGCCCGGGTGTTCGACGACGTGACCTACGGCGAGGTGCCCGGCACGCCCGAGGCGTACGGGGTCATGCGCGATCTCGACGATCACCTGCGCGCGGCCCGCCCGGCGCCCGTCGTGCGGGCGGACGCGCCGTGAACCCCGCCGCGCCCGGACAGCCGGGATCGACCGCACCCGAGACCGCCCCTGAGGCCGCCGAGGCCGTCCCCGAGGCCGCCACCGGGGCCGTCCCCGAGCCCTCCGGGCGGACCGGCACGCCTACCGCCGGGCAGGCCGCCGCGCGGGACTCCGCGACGACCTCCGTCTCGCCGACCGCCGCCGGCCTCTGGCGCGGCGGCAGGGGCGCCCTCCTGGTGGCACTCCTCGTGGTCGCCGTCGCCGTCACCGGCGTGCTGCTCGGCGGCTCCGGCGGGCAGGGCAGGACCCTCGACCCCGCCGGCACCTCGCTGTCGGGGGGCAAGGGCCTGGCCAGGCTGCTGCAGGCGCGGGGCGTGCGGATCGAGCGGGTCACCTCGGTCTCCGAGGCCGCGGCGCTGGCCGGTCAGGCGGGTCCCGCGGGCAGCACCCTGCTGGTGAGCCCGGACTTCCCGCTCGACGAGGACGAGGCGGGGCGGCTCGCCGCGCTGCCCTCGGACCTGCTGGTGGCGGGCGTGCGCACCCACCTGAACGTGCTCGCGCCGGGAGTGGCCCCGATGCGGGAGGCGCGGGCGCGCTCCCGCGAGCCCCGGTGCGGGCTGCCGGCCGCGGAGAGGGCGGGCAGCGCCTACACCGGCGGCGTGGCCCTCACCCCACCCCCGGGGTCGATCGGCTGCTACCCCGCGGACGGGGCGCCCACCCTGGTCTCCCACAGCGGCGCGGGCCGGACGGTCACCGTCGCGGGCGACGGGCAGTTCATGACCAACCTGCGGCTCGCCGAGGACGGCAACGCCGCGCTGGCGATGAACCTCGCCGGCGGGCGGCCCACCCTGATCTGGCTGACCGCCCCCGAGACCGCCGCCCCCGCGGGCGGCGGCAAGGCGGGCTTCTACGACCTGGTCCCCGAAGGGGTCAAATGGGCCGTGGTACAGGTGCTCGTCGCGGTGCTGCTGCTGGCACTATGGCGGGGCCGCAGGCTCGGCCCCGTGGTGGCCGAGCGGCTGCCCGTCGTCGTGCGGGCGGCCGAGACCGTCGAGGGACGCGCCGGGCTCTACCGCGCGCGGCGGGCCCGCGACCGGGCCGCCGCGGCCCTGCGGGCGGGCTTCACCGACCGGGTCACCCCCCGCCTCGGGCTGCCCTCGGGGACGGGACCCGACGCGCTGGTGAACGCGATCGCCGAGCGGACCGGCCAGGCGGCGTCGCACGTGGGCGCCGCCCTGTACGGACCGCCGCCGGTCGACGAGGCGGGGCTGGTAGCCCTGGCCGAATACATGGACATCGTGGAAAGGCAGGTCGGAAAGTCGTGACCACACCACCGGGGAACGGCGGTCTCACCGAGGCGACCTCCGTCGTCAGGACCCCGCCCGGCGCATCCGCCGTGCCCGCCGCGCAGAGCGCGGACCGCGCCAGGGAGGCGCTGGGAGCCCTGCGCGCCGAGGTCTCCAAGGCGGTCGTCGGCCAGGACGCCGTGGTCACCGGGCTGGTGATCGCGCTGCTCTGCCGGGGCCATGTGCTGCTCGAGGGCGTGCCCGGCGTCGCCAAGACCCTGCTCGTCAGGACGCTGGCGGCTGCGCTCTCCCTCGATTTCAAGCGGGTGCAGTTCACCCCCGACCTCATGCCGGGCGACATCACCGGCTCGCTGATCTACGACGCGAAGACGTCGGAGTTCGAGTTCCGTGAGGGCCCGGTCTTCACCAACCTCCTGCTCGCCGACGAGATCAACCGCACGCCCCCGAAGACGCAGGCCGCGCTGCTGGAGGCGATGGAGGAGCGCCAGGTCAGCGTGGAGGGGTCGGCGCGCGGGCTGCCCGACCCGTTCATCGTGGCCGCCACCCAGAACCCCGTCGAGTACGAGGGCACCTACCAGCTGCCCGAGGCGCAGCTCGACCGGTTCCTGCTCAAGCTGACCGTCCCGCTGCCGCCCCGCGACCAGGAGATCGCGGTGCTGGAGCGGCACGCGCTCGGCTTCGACCCACGCGACCTGTCGTACGTCAAGGCCGTGGCCACCGCCGCCGACCTCGCCGCGGGACGCGCGGCGGCCGGCCAGGTACACGTGGGCCCCGAGGTGCTCGGCTACATCGTGGACATCGCCAGGGCCACCCGCCAGTCGCCCTCGCTCCAGCTCGGCGTCTCCCCGCGCGGCGCCACCGCGCTGCTGGCCGGGGCGCGGGCCTGGGCGTGGCTGTCCGGCCGCGCCTACGTCACGCCCGACGACGTCAAGGCGCTGGCCAGGCCCGCGATGCGGCACCGGATCCAGATACGTCCCGAGGCCGAGCTGGAGGGCGCGACCGCCGACGGCCTCATCGACGCCATCCTCGCCTCCGTCCCCGTTCCCCGCTGACCATGGCGCTGACGGGACGGGCCGCGCTGCTGGCACTGCTGGGCACCCTGGCCGTGCTGCTCGCCCCCCGGCCGGGGCCGGCCGTGGCCGGGGTGGCGCTGCTGATCGTGGCGCTGGTCGTGGTCGATCTGCTGCTGGCCGGGAGCGTGCGCCCGCTGCGCTTCACCCGTTCGGGCGAGCGGCTGGTACGGCTCGGCGAGTCGGTCGCGGTCGAGCTGATCGTGGAGAATCCCGGCTCCCGCCGGGCGCGCGGCGTGCTCAGGGACGCCTGGCCGCCGTCCGCCGGTGCCACGCCCCGGCACCTGCCGCTGGACGTGCCCCCGGGCGAGCGCCGCCGGCTGGTCACGACGCTCACTCCCACCCGCAGGGGCGACCGCGAGGCGGTCACGGTGACGGTGCGGTCGCTGGGCCCGCTGGGCGTCGCGGCCCGCCAGGGCTCGCACCGGGTGCCCTGGTCGGTCCGGGTGCTGCCGCCCTTCCTCAGCCGCAAGCACCTGCCCGCCAAGCTGTCCAAACTCAGGGAGCTGGAGGGCCGGCACCCGTCGATGATCCGGGGGCAGGGCACCGAGTTCGACTCGCTGCGGGAGTACGTGGTCGGTGACGACGTCCGCTCGATCGACTGGCGGGCCACCGCTCGCCGCAACGACGTCGTGGTCCGCACCTGGCGGCCCGAGCGCGACCGCCGGGTGCTGATCGTGCTCGACACCGGACGCACCTCGGCCGGCCGGGTGGGCACCGCCCCGATCCCGCTGGCCGGCGAGGTGCCGGGGGGCGCCGGGCGCGAGCGGTCGCGGGTCGTGCCCGGCTGGCCCCGCCTGGACTGGTCGATGGACGCGGCGCTGCTGCTGGCCGCCCTGGCCTCCCGCGCGGGCGACCGGGTCGACTTCATGGCCCACGACCGGGGGGTGCGCGCCTGGGTGTCCGGCACCGGCCGTACGGAGCTGATGTCGTCGCTGGTCAACGCCATGGCCCCGATCGAGGCCGAGCTGGTCGAGGCCGACTCCGCGGGGATGGTCGCGGCCGTCATGGCGCGGGCCAGGCGGCGCTGCCTGGTCGTCGTGCTGACCGATCTCAACCCGGCGGCACTGGAGGAGGGCCTTCTGCCGGTCCTGCCCCGCCTCTCCTCGCGGCACCTGGTGCTCCTGGCCGCCGTCTCCGACCCGCAGGTGGCCGAGATGGCCGCCGGGCGCGGCACCTCCGAGCTGGTCTACGGCGCGGCGGCGGCCGAGCACCTGAGCGCGGGGCGGCGCAGGATCACCGCCCTGCTGCGCCGCCAGGGCGTGGAGGTCGTGGACACCGCCCCCGAGCAGATCGCCCCGGCCCTGGCCGACGCCTACCTGGCGCTGAAGGCGGCCGGGCGGCTCTGAGCCGCGTGGCGCTCAACCGGGCGCCGGGCGCGAACAACCGCCTGCGCGCCGCCTGGCGCTGAAGACGGCCGGGCGGCTCCGAGCCGCGTGGCGCTCAACCGGGCGCCGGGCGCGAACAGGCGATTGTGCGCCGCCTGGCGCTGAAGACGGCCGGGCGGCTCCGAGCCGCGTGGCGCTCAACCGGGCGCCGGGCGCGAACAACCGCCTGCGCGCCGCCTGGCGCTGAAGACGGCCGGCGGCTTCGAGGTGGGGCGCTCAACCGGCGCTGGGGGCCAGGTCGGGGGCGCGCTCCACGTCGCCGCTCTCGCCCGCGGCCGCGGCCCGGCGGCCGAAGAAGATCACGTAGGCGAGGAAGGCCGCCTCCGCGACCACCCCGATGCCGATCCGCGCCCAGGTCGGCAGCCCCGAGGGCGTGACCAGGCCCTCGATGAGCCCCGAGATGAGCAGCACCACGACCAGGCCGAGGGCCACGCTCATCACGGCCCTGCCCTGCTCGGCCAGGGCCTCGGCACGCCTGCGCGGGCCGGGGTCGACGACCGTCCAGCCGAGGCGCATACCGACGGCCGCGGCGAGGAACACCGCGGTGAGCTCCAGCAGGCCGTGCGGGGTGATCAGTCCGAAGAAGATGTCGAGCTTGCCGCGCGAGGCCATCAGCCCGGCGGAGACGGCCACGTTGAACGCGTTCTCCCACAGGACGTAGGGGATCGGCAGGCCCAGAAAGATCGACATGATGATGACCTGCATCGAGACCCAGGCGTTGTTGACCCAGACCTGCCCGGCGAAGGAGGTCGCCGGGTTCTCCGAGTAGTAGTCGGCGAAGTCGTGTTCGACGAGCTGGGTGATCTCCTTGGGGGTGGCGATCGCTCCCTGGACATCGGGGTTCTGCCCCACCCAGACGGCGACGACCGTGGAGACCAGCAGGAACGCGACGCTCGTGGCCAGCCACCACCAGCGGGCCCGGTAGGCGACCACCGGGAAGGAGACCGTGAAGAAGCGGACGAACTCCCGCCAGGCCGGGGTGTGCGCCCCGGTCACGGCGGAGCGGGCGCGGGCGACGAGCGCCGACAGGCGGCCCACCAGGATCGGGTCGGCGGAGGCCGAGCGGACGAGGGAGAGGTGCGTGGCGACCCGCTGGTAGAGGTCGACCAGCTCGTCGACCTCGGCGCCGTCCAGCGAGCCGCGCCGCCGGACCAGGTCCTCGAGACGGTCCCAGGCGGGCCGGTGCGCGGTGACGAAGGCGTCGATGTCCACGCGGGCAGCCTATCCAGTCGAAGGTAGGGTGCTGATTGTGTCCGATGTCGTAACCGGCGAGGCCGTCGTCGTCGAGGTCCGTATCGCCCAGCTTCCGAGCAGGGCCGCGGCGCTGCTGATCGACTTGACGCTCCAGGTCGTGACGCTGTTCGGCGCCTCCCTGCTGGTCGGCAGCCTGGGGTTCCTGAACGATTCGGCACTGACGACGATGGTCTACATCGTGCTCACCGTGCTCGTGGTCGTCGGCTACCCGGTGGCCTTCGAGACGCTCACGCGCGGGCGCAGCCTGGGCAAGCTCGCGTTGGGGCTCCGGGTCGTCAGCGACGACGGCGGCCCCGAGCGGTTCCGGCAGGCCCTGTTCCGCGGGCTGGCGGGGGTCCTGGAGTTCTGGATGCTCAGCGGCGCCCCCGCGCTGATCAGCTCGCTGATCTCGGAGAAGGGCAAGCGGCTCGGCGACGTCTTCTCCGGCACCATGGTGATCTCCGAACGCGTCCCGCGGCAGTACGGGCCGCCGCTGGACATGCCGCCGCCGCTCGCATCGTGGGCGGCGACGCTGGAGCTGTCACGGCTGCCCGAGCAGGTCGCGGCCACCGCGAGACAGTACCTCATGCGCTGGCACGACCTGACCCCCGCCGTCCAGCACGAGATGGGCGTGCGCATCGCCACCGAGATGTCGGCCTTCGTGTCCCCGCCCGCCCCGCCCGGCGTGCCGCCGTTCGCCTACCTGACCGCCGTGCTGGCCGAGCGCCGCCGCCGCGAGCAGGCGCGTCTGTCCCAGCAGTGGCACGACCGGCAGCGGTCCGGTGAGCAGTGGGCCGGTCAGCGGTCCGGTGAGCAGTGGCACGACCGGCAGCGGTGGTCCGGTCACGGCGCGCCCCCGCCCCCGCCCATGCCCCACCAGGCTCACCCGCCGTCGCTCCAGCCCTACCCGGCCGCGCCACCCCCGCCGTACGCGCCCTCAGGGGACGGAAACGGGTCGTACGCCGGTGGTGGGCCGTACGCGCCTCCCGGGTCGGTGCCCGGGCCTCACCGGCCCGACCACCGGCCGCCGCAGCCGCGGATCCCGTTGCCTCCCCCGGCGAACCCGCCCCACCCGGCACCCCCGCCGCCCGCAGCCGGGCCCTCCACGCGGGAGCCCGGCGGCCTCACGCCCGGCGGATTCGTCCCTCCCGCCTGACCTCTTTCCTCGGATTTCCCTCGGATTTCCCCCCGGATCTCCCCCGGATCTCCCTTGGGCTTTTCTCGGACCCCCGCCGGCGCGCTGCCGTACGGGCGTGACGTCGACGGCGGCGCGGGAACGCGAAGAGGGACGGCGGGAGACCCGCCGTCCCTCTCCTCATGAGACCCGCGAACCCGCTACGGGTGTCTCATCGGTGCCGCTCGCCCTCGCGGGCGACCGCGCGTCAGTGACCGTGGCCGCCGTAGGAGGACTGGGTCTGCACGTTCAGCCGGTCCAGGCGGACGCCCTTGGCCGGGTCGGTGAGACGGTCGTCGATCTTGAGGACGTCCAGTCCCCTGCGGAAGTCGCTGGCGTAGATGTAGCCGTTGTAGTAGTACGCGGACCAGATGCCGCCGCCTCCGCCGTCGGGCTCGGGGCCGCGCTCGAAGAAGCCGAACTCCTTCGGCTGGGTGGAGTCGGTGAAGTCCACGAAGGAGACGCCGCCCTGGTACCAGGCCTGGACCATGATGTCCTTGCCCTTGACCGGGATCAGCGAGCCGTTGTGCGCGACGCAGTTCTCGGTGTCGGCCTGGTGACGGGCGATCTTGAAGTAGCTCTTGAAGACCAGCTTGCCGCGGACGATGTCGTAGTAGGCGTTGGCGCCGCGGTTCGGGCCGATCACCTCGTTGCAGGTGGCCTGGCCGCCGCCGCCGAGCTCGTCGGTGAAGACGACCTTGGTGCCCTTGTTGTTGAACGTCGCCGAGTGCCAGAAGGCGAAGTTCGGGTCGGTGACCCGCGCGGTGATCACCGGGTTCTCCCGGTCGGAGATGTCGAACAGGACGCCGTCACCCATGCAGGCTCCGGCCGCGATGTCCTTCTCCGCGTAGACGGTGATGTCGTGGCAGCCGCTGGTCGGCAGCAGCAGGCCCGGCTGCGTCTCGTTGCCGCCGTCGGGGAAGATGACCGGCGTCTTGACCACGGCCGCGGCGGTCGGGTTGCGCAGCGGCACCTTGATGACCGAGATCTTGTCGTGCGGGGGCAGGCAGTCGGGGAACGTGGCGTTCGGGTTGTAGGAGGAGACGTAGAGGTAGACGTTACGCCGGTCCCTGGACTTGCCGGGAACGAGTGTCAGGGTGTGGGAACCGCAGTTGGTCTCGACCGACTTGATGTACTTGGGGTTCTTCTTGTCACTGATGTCGAAGATCCGAACCCCTTCCCACGACTCCTTGACGCTGGCCGGCTGGCCGACGCTGTTGCAGGAGTCGTCGCTGCGGGAGTTGTCGACCGCGGCGAACAGCAGGTCGCCGTGGACCGACACGTCCATCTGGGAGCCCGGGCACAGGACGCCGCTGACGAGCTTGGCGCGCCTCGGGTTCCTGATGTCGTAGATCGAGAAACCGCCGTAGTTGCCGACGTAGGCGTAGTCGCCCTGGAAGGCGATGTCACTGTTGGTGGTGGCCTCAAGACCGGGGAGCTTGGGCAGGGTGCCCACGTGCGTCACGTTGGGGCTGGTGACGATCTCACCGGGTGGGGGAATGTCGGCGGCCTGGGCCGAGACCGTGGACATCAGCATCGCGGCGGCGGTCGCCGCCACCACCAACGCCCGGACGGTCTTTCGGGGAGCGAACACTCGGATGCCTCCTTGGAGCAGACATAAGGCATGCATAAATTAGCAAATCACCCCTCCTGACAGCCGGATCGACGCAACATGACTTTGTCACAATAAAATATGAGATGAACTCTTTACGGGAGTCCGAGAAAAGTTTAGGGTCTATGCCCTTTCTGTGATCTTTGGATTTTTCTCCGCACGCAGGACGGCCACCGGGCGCTCGTCGAGCGCCCGGTGGCCGTCACCGGGTGGTGGCCGTGGCCGTCGTCAGAGGTCGATGGCCGTGACCGCCCTCAGAGATCAGTGACCGTGACCGTGGCCACCGCGGTAGGACGCCTGGGTCTGCGCGTTCAGGATGTCGAACTTGACCTTCTCCGCCTTGTCCGTACGCCGGTCGTGGATCTTCAGGACGTCAAGGCCGAGGTTGAAGTCGCTGCCGTAGATGTGGCCGTTGTAGTAGTACGCGGACCAGAAGCCGCCGCTGAGCGCGGGGGCGGTGTTGTCGGGGCCGCGCTCGAAGAACGCGATCTCCTGCGGGTTGGCCGAGTCGGTGAAGTCGACGACCGAGATGCCGCCCTGGTACCAGGCCTGGACCATGATGTCCTTGCCCTTGACCGGGATCAGCGAGCCGTTGTGCGCGACGCAGTTCTCGGTGTCGGCCTGGTGGCGAGCGATCTTGAAGTAGCTCTTGAAGGTGAGCTGGCCGTTCTCGAGGTCGTAGTAGGCGTTGGCGCCGCGGTTCGGGCCGATCGCCTCGTTGCAGGTGGCCTGGGTGCCGCCACCGAGCTCGTCGGTGAAGATCACCTTGGTGCCCTCGTTGTTGAACGTCGCCGAGTGCCAGAACGCGAAGTTCTGGTCGTCGCGGACCGTGGTGGTCACCTTCGGCTCGATCGGGTTGGAGATGTCCATCAGGACGCCCTCGCCCATGCAGGCGCCGGCGGCGATGTTCTTCTCCGGGTACGCGGTGATGTCGTGGCAGCCGCTCGTGGCCGAGGTGCGCTCGGGGTAGGGCAGGGTCTCACCCGGGTTGCCGCCGTCGGGGAACAGGACCGGGGTGGCGACGACCGAGGCGGACGCCGGGTCACGCAGCGGCACCTTGATGATCGAGATCTTGTCGTGCGGCGGCTGGCAGTCGGGGAACGACGCGTTCGGGCTGTAGGAGGAGACGTACACGTAGACGTTCTTGCGGTCCCTCCCCTTGCCCGGGACGAGCGTCAGGGTGTGCGAGCCGCAGTTGGTCTCGACGGCCTTGATGTACTTGGGGTTCTTCTTGTCGCTGATGTCGAAGATCCGGATGCCCTCCCACGACTCCTTGGTCGCCGCGCTCTGGCCGACGCTGCTGCAGGAGTCGTTGTTGCGCGAGGAGTCGACCGCGCCGAAGAGCAGGTCGCCGTAGACCGACACGTCCATCTGCCCGCCGGGGCAGACCACCGAGCTGACCAGCGAGGTCTTGCTCGGCTTCCTGATGTCGTAGATCGAGAAACCGGTGTAGTTGCCGACGTAGGCGTAGTCGCCCTGGAACGCCATGTCGGTGTTGATGTCCGTCAGCGGACCGGGCTTGGGCACGTTCAGGACGTGCTCGATGTTCGCGCTCTTGGCGATCTCGCCGGGAGCCGGGATATCGGCGGCCTGCGCGGGGAACGCAGCCAGCGCCGTCGCGACGGCAACCCCGGCCACAAACAGGAAACGGCCGGTCAGGCCCTTCCCGAGGGGGGTGGACACTCGTGAACCTCCTTGACACATGCACCCAAATAAAAGGTGCATAAATGCTTAAATGGTTCATGGTGTACGGTCATCCGGCAAGCCGTCACAGTGTCAGTAACTGTTGCCGGTGTGCGGTCTTTACGGACCGGCCCCGCAGGGGTTACGGTCTTTCGTCACTGGACAATCGTGAAGGAGGCGGGGTGCGCGTCGCGCTCATCGTCGTGATCGCCGCCCTGTCTCTCAGCGCGTGCAGCTCCGAGCCCGAGCCGGCCCCGTCCCCTCAGGCGTCGGCGCCGATCATCGTTCCCGGCAGGCCGGGTGAGGTCGCCAGGACCGTCGGCCCGAGCGAGGCCGCCACGCTCGTGCCCACTCCCACCCCCAACGCGGCCGACGTGACGTACGTCCAGAAAATGGTCGTCCACCATCGCCAGGCCCTCGACATGGCCTCCCTGGCCCCGACCCGGGGCGAGCACGTCAGGCTGAAGAGCCTCGCCTCGCGCATCAAGGACTCGCAGGGGCCGGAGATCCAGTTCATGATCTCCTGGCTCCAGCAGCAGGGCCTGCGGGCCCCCGAGCACCACGCCGAGCACGACGCCATGCCCGGCATGGCCTCGCCCGAGCAGATGGAGGCGCTCAAGGCCGCCTCGGGCAAGGACTTCGACCGGCTCTTCATCCAGCTCATGACCGCGCACCACCAGGGCGCGCTCAAGATGTCCGAGCAGGTGCTGATCTCCGGCTCGCACCAGCGGATCGAGGAGCTGGCCAACGACGTCTCGGCCGGCCAGAGCGCCGAGATCCGCAGGATGCAGGAGATGCTGGCCGAACTCTGACGACGGCGGGCGTGACGGCGAGGCTCAGGCGGCGACGCCCGGGAGCGTGGCTACGAGCCGAGCCGCCAGGAGTGGAGATACTCCTCCTGGTCGGGGGTGAGCTCGTCCATCTCGATCCCGGCCGCGGCCAGCTTGAGCCGCGCCACCTCCACGTCGACCTCCCCCGGCACGTCGTAGACCCCCGGCTCCAGCCGCGCCCGCTCGCGGACCAGCCACGCCACCGAGAGCACCTGCGCGGAGAAGGACATGTCCATGACCGCGGCCGGATGCCCCTCGGCGGCGGTCAGGTTCACCAGGCGGCCCTCGGCGAGCAGCAGGAGCCTGCGGCCGTCGGCGAGGACGTACTCGTCGGTGTTGGGGCGCACCCCCCGATGGACGGCGTGCGCCAGGTCGTCCAGGGCACGGACGTCGATCTCGACGTCGAAGTGCCCGGCGTTGGCGAGGATCGCGCCGTCCTTCATCTCCGCCAGGTGCTCGCCCCTGATCACGTCACGGTTGCCGGTGACCGTGACGAACACGTCCCCGGCACGGGCGGCCGCCGCCATCGACCGTACGTCGTAGCCCTGCAGCGAGGCGTCCAGCGCCTTGACGGGGTCGATCTCGGTCACCACGACCCGCGCCCCCAGGCCCCTGGCCCGCTCGGCGACGCCCCGGCCGCAGTAGCCGAATCCGGCCACCACCACGGTCTTGCCCGCGAGCAGGGTGTTCGTGGCGCGCATGATCCCGTCCATGGTCGACTGGCCGGTGCCGTAGCGGTTGTCGAACATCCGCTTGGTCCGCGTGTCGTTGACCGCCACCACGGGGAACCTGAGGGCCTTCTCCGCGGCCATCTGGCGGAGCCTGATGATCCCGGTGGTGGTCTCCTCACACCCGCCGGAGACCGTCTCCAGCAACTCGGTCCGCTCCGTGTGCAGGATGTTGACGAGGTCGCAGCCGTCGTCCAGGACGATGTCCGGGACGATGTCGAGCGCCTGGTGGATGTGACGGTAGTAGGCGTCCATGGTCACCCCGGCCTGCGCGTGCACGACGACGCCGTACTCGCGGAGCGCCTCGGCGACGTCGTCCTGGGTGGACAGGGGGTTCGACGCGGCCAGGGCGATCTCGGCCCCGCCCGCCTTGAGGGTCCCCATGAGCACGGCGGTCTCGGCGGTGACGTGCAGGCATGCGGCGATCCGCAGCCCTTCGAAGGGCCGTTCGGCGGCGAACCGCTCGCCGAGGGCGGTGAGCACCGGCATCGCCCGCGCCGCCCACCCGATCCTCAGCTCTCCCTCGGCCACCAGAGCGCTGTCCACGTCTCTCCCCAGATTGCCGGAACCTCAGATTGCCGGGACCCCGGATCGCCCGGAACCCGGGACCCCGGGACCTCGAACTCCGGGACCCCGAACTCCGGAACTCCGAAACCCGAAACCTCGAATTCCGGAACCCGGAACCCCGGATCGCCCGAAGGCCCCCGCGAAGCCGCGGGGGCCGGTGGAAGTCGACCGAAGGTGTCAGTAACGGTAGTGGTCGGACTTGTAGGGGCCCTCGACGTCCACGCCGATGTACTCGGCCTGGGCCTTGGTGAGCTTGGTGAGCTTCACGCCCAGGGCGTCGAGGTGAAGGCGGGCGACCTTCTCGTCCAGGTGCTTGGGCAGCACGTAGACGCCGACCGGGTAGTCCTCGGTCTTGGTGAACAGCTCGATCTGCGCGATCACCTGGTTGGTGAAGGAGTTGGACATGACGAACGAGGGGTGGCCGGTGGCGCAGCCCAGGTTCATCAGGCGGCCCTCGGCGAGCACGATGATCTGCTTGCCGTCGGGGAAGCGCCAGGTGTGGACCTGCGGCTTGATCTCGGTCTTCTCGATGCCCGGAATCCGCGCCAGGCCGGTCATGTCGATCTCGTTGTCGAAGTGACCGATGTTGGACACGATCGCGTTGTGCTTCATCTGGGCCATGTGGTCGGCCGTGATGATGTCGAAGTTGCCGGTCGTCGTGACGAAGATGTCGGCGATGCCGACGACCTCCTCCAGGGTGGTGACCTGGAAGCCGTCCATGGCGGCCTGGAGCGCGCAGATCGGGTCGATCTCGGTGACGATGACGCGGGCGCCCTGGCCCTTGAGCGCCTCGGCGCAGCCCTTGCCGACGTCGCCGTATCCGGCGACGACCGCGACCTTGCCGCCGATCAGCACGTCGGTGGCGCGGTTGAGGCCGTCGATCACCGAGTGGCGGCAGCCGTACTTGTTGTCGAACTTGGACTTGGTCACCGAGTCGTTGACGTTGATCGCCGGGAAGAGCAGCGTGCCGGTCTTGAACATCTCGTACAGGCGGTGCACGCCGGTAGTGGTCTCCTCGGTGACGCCCTTGATGCGGGAGGCGACCTGGGTCCAGCGGCCCTCGTCGGTGACCGTGCGGCGGAGCAGGTCGAGGACGACGCCCCACTCCTCGGGGTCGTTCTCGCCCGTGCTGGGCACGGCGCCGGCCTTCTCGTACTCGCTGCCCTTGTGGACGAGCATGGTGGCGTCGCCGCCGTCGTCGAGGATCATGTTGGGGCCGTCGTTACCGGGCCACGTCAGGGCCTGCTCGGTGCACCACCAGTACTCCTCCAGGGTCTCGCCCTTCCAGGCGAAGACCGGGACGCCCTGGGGGTTCTCCGGGGTGCCCTCGGGGCCGACCACCACGGCGGCGGCGGCGTGGTCCTGGGTGGAGAAGATGTTGCAGCTCACCCAGCGGACCTCGGCGCCGAGCGCGACCAGGGTCTCGATGAGCACGGCGGTCTGGATGGTCATGTGCAGCGAGCCCATGATCTTCGCACCGGCCAGCGGCTGGGACGCGGCGTACTCCCTGCGGACGGCCATCAGGCCCGGCATCTCGTGCTCGGCGAGCTGGATCTCCTTGCGCCCGAAGGCCGCAAGAGAAAGGTCGGCGACCTTGAAGTCCATGTGTGGTTACCCCTCTGGTTGATGGCGGCGTTCGCCTCACACCCTCGCCCGTCGCGCTCGTCTCGCGATCGGGCTTCGCTCCGGGGCCGGGCTCGCCGTTCCATCGGAACAGTCGACGCCTGCGAGTTTAAGCGGCCTAAGCACCTCCGCGCACCTTCTGAACGGGTAACCTGACACAAGAATGTAAGGTTTCCCGCAAAACCGCTGGAAAGAGGTCACCGATGCGGATCACCGAGGCCGCCGGCAGGCTGGGCATGTCCCCCCGGATGCTTCGCTACCGCGAGGCGCTCGGCCTGCTCCCCCCGGTCAGGAACCAGGGCGCGCACCGGCGGTTCGGCCCCGACGAGCTCTCGGCCGTCGCCCAGAGCCTCGAGCTGGAGAAGCGGTTCGACGTCTCCCCCGCCGAGCTGGCCTTCGCGCTGCGGGCGCTGAGCGAGCCCGCGGTCGCGCAGGCCGTACGGGAGCTGGGGCTGCGGATCGGCCGCCTGCAGGCACCCCGCAGGGCACTGGACTTCGAGAAGGAGAAGGCGCTGCGCCTGCTCCAACGTCGCTCCCAGGGATGACGACGCCACACCCCACGATTGGCAGTATTCCCGGCATGGATTTCCTCACCGGGCTGGCCCGCGCGGAGCAGCGGGTCGCCTCCTTCGACAGCCGGAGGGTCATCGAGTCTCCGCTCACGGACATCGCCGTCGCCGTCGTCCTCTCGGGAACCGCGTTCGTGGCGGCCGCGTTCGCGGACTACGACTACCTCGCGAGGGGGGTGCCCCTGCTGGTCACCGCGTTGCTGGCCACCGCCCCGCAGGCCGTCCGCCGCGACAGGCCCTGGGCGTCCGCGGCCCTCGTCCTGTTCGGCACCGCCGGAGCGGCTGTGTGCGGCGCGGCCCACAGCCCCGTCCTCGTCCTGACGATCGGCGTCTCGGTCGTCCTCTCCTACTACACGGTTCTCCGCCGACTCGGCCGGTGGAGCGCGTGGCTGGTGGCGGCCTGCGTCTCCGGCGCCTCCTTCCTCCTCTTCTTCGACAGGTCCCGGAGCGGCCTGGTACTGCTCATGGTCATCGTGGGCGTGGCCGTGACGACGGCACTCATCGCCGACATGCGGCGGAGCCGCACCGAGGTCGAGGAGGTACGGGCCGACAACCTGGAGGCGCTCAGGAAACAGGCGGCGATGGCCGAGCGGGCCAGGATCGCGCGGGAGATGCACGACATCGTGGCCCACTCGGTCTCGATGATCGCCGTTCAGGCGGAGACCGCGCCCTACACCCTCAAGGACCTGGACGACCAGACCAGGCGGGAGTTCGCCGACATCGCCGCCTCGGCGCGCAACACGCTCACCGAGATGCGCCGCCTGCTCGGCGTGCTGCGCGCCGACGTCACGTCCGCCCCGGAGACCGCGCCGCAACCGGGACTGGCGCTGCTCCCGGAACTGGTCGAACACCACGACGGCGAGGTGGACCTCGACGTGGTCGGCGAGGAGGTGGCGGTGCCCCATGCCGTGGACGTCTCGGCCTACCGGATCGTCCAGGAGGCGCTGACCAACGCCAGGATCCACGCGCCCGGCGCCCGGGTGTCGATCGAGCTGACCTACCGCCCGGCCCTGCTGGTGCTGCGGATCACCGACGACGGCCCCGGCCCCTCGGGAGACACGGAGAACGGGCACGGCCTGGTCGGCATGCGCGAGCGCGCCCTGGCGCTCGGCGGCTGGTTCGAGGCCGGCCCCGGGCCGGCGGGCGGCTTCCTGATCCACGCCGGGCTCCCGCTGGAATGACCGTCCCCGGGAAGGACTCCTCCCCCGGCCGCACCCGCGACGACCGTGGGGTGGCGGGCACGCCGATCCGGGTGCTGATCGCCGACGACCAGCCGATCGTGCTGCGCGGGTTCGCCGCCGTGATCGACGCGCAGCCCGATCTCAGCGTCGCGGGCACCGCCCCCGACGGGGAACGGGCCGTACGGCTGGCACGGGAGACCCACCCGCACGTCGCCCTCCTCGACGTCCGGATGCCCGGGATGGGCGGGATCGAGGCGACCCGCCGGATCCTGGAGACCGAGACGACCAGAGTGATCATCATCACCACGTTCGACCTGGACGACTACGTGTACGACGCGCTCACCGCGGGGGCGAGCGGGTTCCTGCTCAAGGACGTCCGGGCGAACGACCTGGCCGAGGCGGTCAGGATCGTGGCGCGCGGTGATGCGCTGCTCGCCCCCAAGATCACCAGACGACTGATCGCGGAGTTCTCCCGGCAGCGGCGGCCGGTGCCGACCGGCAGCCCGCTGACCCCGCGCGAGGCCGAGGTGCTGCGCCTGGTCGCCAGGGGGCTGTCCAACGCCGAGATCGCGGCACACCTCGTGGTCACCGAGCACACGGTGAAGACCCACGTGGCCCGGTTGCTGGCCAAGCTGGGCCTGCGCGACCGCACCCAGGCGGTGATCCACGCCTACGAGTCGGGCCTGGTCGTCCCCCGTGCCTGAAGAGCACGGGGACCCCGGCGCACCCGCCGGGGTCCCCGTCTCTCCGGACCTGCGGGCTCCGGGATCAGACCGGGCCGTTGACGCTGCTCCTGTCGAGGTCGGGCTCCAGGTAGATGACGCGGGCCTCCGGGACGGCCGCGCGGATGCGCTGCTCGGCCTCGTCGATGCCGCGGGCCACGTCGGCGGCCGTGTCGTCGTGGTCCACCGCGATCTTGGCGGCGACCAGGATCTCCTCGGGGCCCAGGTGGAGCGTGCGCATGTGGATGACCCGGCTCACCTCGGGCGCGCTCTCCAGGGCGTCCGCGATGCGGGTCTCGACCTCGGGCCCGGCGCCCTCGCCGATCAGCAGCGACTTGGTCTCGATCGCCAGGACGACCGCGATCACCGCGAGCAGGACGCCGATCATGATGGTGCCGATGCCGTCCCAGACGGGGTTCCCGGTCACCACGGCCATGGTCACGCCGAAGAGCGCGAAGATCAGGCCGAGCAGCGCGCCCAGGTCCTCAAGGACGATGACCGGCAGCTCGGGCGACTTGGAGCGGCGGATGAACTGCACCCACGACTGGTTCCCCCGGACGTGGTTGGACTCGATGATCGCCGTCCGGAAAGAGAACGACTCGGCGATGATCGCGAAGATCAGCACGCCGAAGGCCCATGCGGGGGTCCTCAGGGCCTCCGGGTGGGAGAGCTTGTGCCAGCCCTCGTAGAGCGAGAACACCGCGCCGATGGTGAACAGCACCACCGCCACCACGAACGCGTAGAAGTAGCGCTCCCGGCCGTACCCGAAGGGGTGCTGGGGCGTGCGCGCCCGCTGGGCGCGCTTGCCGCCCAGGAGCAGCAGCGCCTGGTTGCCCGAGTCGGCCACCGAGTGGACCGACTCGGCGATCATCGATGACGAACCCGTGAAGAGAAACGCCACGAATTTGGCCACGGCGATCGCCAGGTTGGCCGCCAACGCCGCGATGATTGCCTTAGTACCGCCGCCCGCGCTCACGGCAGCCTCCGCTCAGCTCGTTAGTCAGGAAAGACGAGACAAGGATCCTATTGCGAAACCCTTGCCTTGAGTTCTGTGATCGCCGACACAGTGGCCGGGTCGATCCCGTACCCGAGAGCAAGGTACGTACTCGCGAAATCCCCGAGCGCGATCAACGTGGCGAGCCGCTCCAGCGGGTGTGTCCCCTCGGCGGCGATCTGCGTGACCGGGACGCCGCGATCCTCCGCCAGCCGCACCGACACCTCCCGCTGCCGTATCACCCGGGGATGCTCCTCCACGTCGCGCAGCACGAACAGCCGGAGCGACCGGCCGCTCTCGTCGGCGAAGATGTCGCGCTGGGCGAGCGGGCCGTCGAGGACGGCCACCTGGTCGTGACCGGCCTCGGGGAGCTCCCCCCACATCGCGGGATATTTGCCGTTCGTGGTGAGCTGACCGGCCCACCGGCGGGCCGCGACGGCCGCCAGCGGGGAGGACCCCCAGATCATCGGCACGGTCTCGGCGAGCTCCATGGCGAGCGACTTGCCCGGGTTGATGAACGACTCGCTCGCCGGGCGGCAGCGGTGGGCGAGATCCTCGAGGCGCTTGGCCACCTCCTCGAACACCTCCTCGCCGGCCTCGACCAGGCCGAGCTCGGCGGCGGCGACGATCAGCGGGACCGACAGCGCCCACACCGCGGCGCTCACCCGCCCGCCGCTCGCGACGGGCACGAACGGCGCCCCCGCCTGCCTGGCGATCGCGTGGAGCGGCGAGTCGGGCCCGCCGACGGCGAGCAGGCGGCAACCCCGGCGGACGGCCTCGGTGGCCACCGCGAGCGTCTCCTCGGTCCTGCCCGAGCGCGACACCGCGATCACCAGGTCGGTCGCGCCGATCCAGCCGGGCAGCCGGTAGGACCTGACGGTCAGGATCGGCAGCGGGGCGCCGTGGCCGCACACCACGTTGAGGATGTCACCGGCGATGCCGGAACCGCCCATGCCGGCGACCACGACCGCACGGGGCCGGCCGTCCCCGGCGAGCGAGGACAGGCCCGACTCCAGGGCGGCCCTGCGGGAGGTGCGGACCTGCGCGGCCGAGTCGGCCACCGCCCGCAGCATGCCCGCCGGGTCGCCCTCGGCCAGCCGTTTCTGGTCGTCGAGCCGATCGGGCTCCCAGTTCACGACTTACGGGCCTCGTCGACCAGCAGGACCGGGATGTCGTCCCGGACCGGGTAGACCAGGCCGCACGACGCGGAGGTGCAGGACAACTCGTCCACCTCGGGTTCGGCTCGCAGGGGGGACTTGCAGTTGGGACAGGCCAGGATCTCCAGCAGCCAGTCGTCGATCTTCACTCGTTCAGCTCCTCACGACAGCAAGGACCTCGTCCCTGATCGCTGCCATCTGAATCTCGTCGGCCGCCTCGGCGTTCAGCCTGAGCAGCGGCTCTGTGTTGGACGGACGAAGGTTGAACCACCATCCGGGGCCGGAGACGGTCAGGCCGTCCAGCTCGTCGAAGGTGACGCCGTCGCGGGCGGCGAAGACCTCCCGGACCCGCTCCGTCGCCGCGTCCTGGTCGGCGACCGTGCTGTTGATCTCCCCGGAGGCCGTGTAACGAGTGTATTCGGAGAGGATGTCCGAGAGCGGCTTCTCCTGCTCGCCCAGCGCCGCCAGCACGTGCAGCGCGGCCAGCATGCCGGAGTCGGCGAACCAGAAGTCCTTGAAGTAGTAGTGAGCGGAGTGCTCGCCGCCGAAGACCGCACCGGTCCCGGCCATCTCGGCCTTGATGAACGAGTGGCCAACGCGGGTGCGGACCGGGCGGCCGCCGTGCTCGGCGACGATCTCCGGGACGCCCCTGGAGGTGATCAGATTGTGGATGATCGCGGCACCGGGGTGCCTGCCCAGCTCGCGGACCGCGACCAGCGCGGTGATCGTGGACGGGGAGACGGACTCGCCGTGCTCGTCGACCACCCAGCAGCGGTCGGCGTCGCCGTCGAAGGCGAGCCCGATGTCGGCGCCCACGTCGAGCACGGCCTTCTGCAGGTCGCGCAGGTTGTCGGGCTCGATGGGGTTGGCCTCGTGGTTGGGGAAGGTGCCGTCGAGCTCGAAGTAGAGGGCGGTCAGCTCGATCGGCAGCCCCTCGAACACCGTCGGGACCGTGTGCCCGCCCATCCCGTTGCCCGCGTCGACCACGACCCGCAGCGGCCGGATGCCGGACAGGTCGACCAGGGTGCGCAGGTGGTCGGCGTAGCCGCGCAGCAGGTCGCGTTCGGAGACCGTCCCGCCCCCCTGGCCGCCGAGGGTGCCCGAGGCCAGGATCGCGGCGGCCCGGTCGCGGATCTCGACGAGCCCGGTGTCGCCGCCGATCGGCACGGCGCCCGCCCTGCACATCTTCATGCCGTTGTAGCGGGCCGGGTTGTGGCTGGCGGTGAACATCACCCCGGGCAGGCCGAGGCTGCCGCTCGCGTAGTAGAGCAGGTCCGTGGAGCCCAGGCCCGCGTTGATCACGTCGGCCCCCCGCGAGGTCGCCCCCCGGGTGAAGGCCGCGGCCAGCGGCACCGACGACTCGCGCATGTCGTGTGCCACGACGGCGGTCTCCGCCCCGGTCGTCTCCACGAAGGCGGCGCCGACCGCCTCGGCGGTCGCCTCGTCGAGCTCGTCCGGCACGACGCCACGAACGTCGTACGCCTTGAAGATCTTGGCGAGGTCGCCCACTCCAGCTCCACCCTTTACGTCGTGTTCGTGCCCCCCAGCCTAGTAGGGTCAGCGGTCACGCTGTGGCTGAGCGGAGCGCAGCACGCGCAGATGGCCTCGGCGGCCGACCTCGACCCCCTGGCCGACGGGCTCGGTGCCACCGCTCGGCGCGGGTCTGGCCGCCTCGCGGACCGCGTTGGCGAGGGCCTCCAGGTCGTCCGTGCTCGGCGGGGCGCCGTCGGTCGGCAGGCGGACCACCTCCCAGCCTCGGGGGGCGGTGAGCCGCTCGGCGTGCTCGGCACACAGGTCGTAACAGTGCGGCTCGGCGTACGTCGCCAAGGGCCCGAGAACAGCGGTCGAATCGGCGTAGACGTACGTGAGCGTGAAAACGGCAGGCTGACTGCACGCGGTGCGGGAACAGCGGCGGACGGGGCTCACGGTGGGACCGTATCCGGTAAGCGTCCGGGGCGCCACTATCTGAGCGCTCTTAACGAGCGTGTCGCCACAATTCGGACACGTGTCCCGGCTTCCACCCGCCTGTACGGCTTACACCTCCTGTCCGCACGCCTCCCGGTGGCATCTCCCCTCACCCCCGCACCCGCCGTCACGGTTCCCACCCGTCCGCACCGCGGTCACGGCACCTCCCGCCCCCGTCCGGGTCACGTCTAAGCTGGGGCCGTGAGCCCGGCACCCGGCAGACCCCGTTCTCCCCGCAGGCGCGACAGGCACGGTCGCGGCCTGCGCGGCCCGCTGGCGCCCTCGCACGTGCCGATCGCCAAGGCCCGCAGCGAGCGGTTCGACGATCTCGTCCTGGACGCCGTCGACCGGCTCAAGCCCCGATGGGCCAAGCAGTTGTCGGCCGTGGAGTTCGCGGTCGAGGAGGTCCCGCCGATCAGCGAGCTGGGCGACGGCCCCGGGCTGCTGACCGGCGAGCCCATCCCGTTCGGGCGGGCGGAGCCCGCCGCGGGAAACCGCCCGGCCGTCGTGATCATCTACCGCCGCCCCCTGGAGAGCAGGGCACGCGACCGCGACCACCTGGGCGCGATGGTGCACGAGGCGGTGGTGGAGCAGGTCGCGGGCCTGTTCGGTCTCTCCCCCGAGTCGGTCGATCCCGGCTTCGACGACCACGACTGACCACCCGCCTCCCGAGACGGCCACGACCGGCCCTTCCACCTCGCAGGGCGACCACGACCGGCCCCGCCACCTCCAGAGACGACCACGACCGGCCCGCCGCGCTCCAGGGCGATCCGGCGGTCCGGCCGTCTCTCGAACTCTCAGGGTCAGGGCCTCAGGGCCTCAGGGCCTCAGGGCCTCAGGGCCTCAGGGCCTCAGGGCCTCAGGGCCTCAGAGCCTCAGGGCAGGACGGTCGCGACCGACTCGGCGATCGGCGGGACCAGCGCCCACATGCGGGCGGGGGCCAGCGGCTGCACGGTGAGCGCCAGCCCGTCCTTGAGCCGCTCGTCCAGGACGCGCCCGCCGTAGACCGGCCCCGAGCCGGGCAGCGGCTGTACGACCACCGCGAAGGGCCCGTCCACCTTGGTGAGCCCGACCTGCTTGGTCCGCGAGGCGGGGATCTCCACCTGGAACGGCTCACGCGGCTCGCCCTCGCGCGGGACCACCTGCACGCTCACCGCTCCCGCCGCGTCCGGCGCGGTCAGCAGCAGCCGGGAACTCACCTTGCCGCCCGTACGGTTGTCGGCGACGACGCTGCCCAGGTCGACGGGGACCGCTCCGGCGGTGAAGGCCACGTCGGTCCTCGAACCGGTCCCGGTGGCGACGAGCCCGGCGACGATCGGGGTGTCCGAGGTGAGCACCAGCGCGGACGGCAGGCCGCCGATCCCGCTGGACAGGTCGACGGAGACGACGGAACCCGCGGGCACCTCGACGAGCTCGTGGCCCTCCAGCTCGTACGTACCTTCGGAGGTGAGGGCCTTGACCTCCACCAGCGTGTCGACCTCCTCGGCGGAGGCGACGAGCAGCTCGCGCCTCCCTCCGCCGCCGGGGATGCCCGGTACGACGACCCGGGTGGCGGGCGCCGCGGCGACCGGCAGCCAGTCCACGCCGCGCCCGTCGTTCATGATCGCCCGCGCCGCGGCGGTGACCCGCCCCGAGCTGGTACGGACCTGGATCGCCAGGGCGAGCGCCGAGGGCGCGAGATCCAGGACCTTGATCGTGCGGCTCTGCCCCGGCTTGAGGGTGAACACGCCACCGGTGTCGTCGAACACCGGGCCCTCACCCGTGTAGACCATGATCTCCGCGATGGCCGGGGCGGGGTCGGCGTTGGTCAGGTACAGCGTGACGTCCGCCGCGGCCGGCCCCGGCCCGACCAGCCAGGTGCTCGCCACCGGCTCGGCACAGCGCGTCCCGGCCAGTCCCCGCTGCTTTCCCGACTTCTCCCGGCGGGTCTGCGCCACCTCCAGGCCCGCGGCCATGCTCCCTTCGGCCGCGACGACGAGGGGCGGCGACGAGGCCGGCACCTCGTCGTGCCAGAGACGGCCGGGAGTGTCGACGGTGGCCAGGGTCTTGTCCCCGGTGACGAGCGTCGCGGAGCCCGGCTCCCGGCTGCCGGGCGGGGACACCACTCCGACGGAGGCGTCGCCGGGGGACGGGCAGACGGCCGTCACCGAGGCGACGGGCACCTTCTCGAACCCCGGCGCGGGGGTGGCGACGGCCGGCGGCTGGGTGGCGTAGGCCACCCCGTACAGGGCGAGCAGGGCCACCAGGACCAGCACCAGCAGGCTGAACCGGTTCTCGATCAGGGATTTCACCGGGCAGCCAGCTCTCTGCGAGGTTCGGGCAGGTCCTGGGGGACGGCGGGCTCGTCGGGCTCGGTGCGTGACCCCGGCGCGGCCAGGACCGAGACGATCAGCACCAGCACGGCCTGGGCCCAGAGCCAGCGGCCGTGCCAGGGGTCGCCGGGCGGGGTCGCGGGAAGGGCGATCGGCTGGGTGAGCCGCCACACGCCGACCGAGCGGGACAGGCTCATCCTCGCCAGCGAGGGCTGCGAGTCGAGCGCGTGGCTGATCTCCGGGTCGACGGGCGCGGTCACCACGACGAACCGCACGCCGTGGGCGGCGAGGACCCGGGCGTCGTCGCCGCCCCTGCCGGACACCAGCCCGGCCGCGGCGACCCGGACCAGCTCCCTGGGACCGTCGGGGACCGGGATGTCGGCCTCGCCGATCACCGGGGTGCGCCCGCGCAGCACGGTGAAGAGCAGGCCGCCCGGCGAGGCGCGCAGCAGCAGGGTCCGCTCGCCGCCCGCGGAGTTCTCCGCGGCGAGGGCGGGCACGACGTCGCGCACCGTCCCGCGGAGCGGGCCGTCCACTCCCTTGGCGATCCACATGCCCGCCGCGAGCAGCGGCGTGGAGAACGCGACCAGCACGACGCCGAACGCGGCGAGCCTGCGCGCTCCCCCGGCCGCCCGGAACTCCACGACCCGGTCGGCGGTGAGGGCGGCCACCACGAGCATGCCGGTGGCGGCGAAGGCCAGCGGCACGCCCGGCCAGGCGGGGGCCTCGACGTCGCCGTTGATCGAGGTGACGGTGGTCCTGCTCACCAGGATCGCCACCAGCACGCCGAAGAGCGCGACGCCCCAGCCGACCGCGATGACCATCCGGTTGCGGCGCATCAGCAGCGCGGCCAGGCAGGCGGCGAGGAGGCCGCCGGTCACCCAGAGCGGCGGCATGCCGGGACCGCCGGGGCTGAGCAGCAGCAGCGACCCGGCCGGCAGCCCGGGGTCGACCAGCGCAGGCTGGTGCAGCCCGGCCTCCAGCAGGAGCTGCCCCGGGTCGGCGACCACCTGGGCCAGCCAGGGGAACAGCAGGACCACGGGGACGGCGAACGCGACGAGCATCGAGACCGCGACGCCCCTGCGCGGGAAGGCCAGCGCCGCCAGCGCGCCGAGGATCGCGGTCAGCGGGTAGACCAGCGGGGCGAAGGCCGTGCCGACGGCCAGCAGGAGCCCCAGCCCCCAGGCGGCGCGGCGGGCGCGGCGGCGCTCCCCGGCGAGCACCGTGGTGGCGAGCGCCGCGTAGACGGGCAGCAGCACGAAGACCACCGCGGTGCCGAGCCGCCCCGCGGCGACCGCGCCGGTGGCGACCGGCAGGAGGGCGTACGAGGAGGCCAGCCAGACCCTGGTCCAGCGGCCGGGGACCATCGACCGGGTGGCCGCGTACGCGGAGATCCCGGCCAGCGGCACGCAGCCGAGCAGCAGCAGCGACACCGCGAGCCACGTCTTGCCGAACAGCACCGTGGAGAGCACGGCCAGCACCGCCACGTAGGGCGGGGCCCACGCGTCGGTGCCCAGGCCCACCTGGTGGTAGCTCTCGCGGTAGAGGTTCCACAGGTCGGAGGCCCCGCCGATCACCGGGACGAGCGCTCCGCCGCCCAGCCTGGCGCCACCCGTCACCGCGCGCTCGGCGACCAGCGTGACCGCGGTGAGCGCCAGGAAGAGCAGGACGCCGGGGTTGCCGAAGAACCGCTGCATCACCCCGGCGTCGGTGAGCAGCTCCTCGCCGTCCTCCTGCGCGTCCGGCGAGGCGGCCACGGCGTGGTGGCGCCCCGCGGACTCCACGAACCCGCCCCCGGCCAGGTAGCTCTGGGCGCGGTCGACGAGCCGCCGGTAACCGGCGCCGGGCGGGGTGAGCAGCCGGCTGACCGCCGCGTACCCCTGCCTCCTGCCCTTGGCCCGCGCCCGCCGGGCCTTGATCATCCGGATGGGGTGACCGAAGACCGAGCCGAACGCGAGGAACTCGTCCAGCGCGTTGGCGGGCTGCTTGGCCACCAGGAACAGCACCGTGCGGAAGAGCGACCCGAACGCGTTGCGCACCAGCGCCCACAGCAGCGGGCGGGCGGGCAGGTTCGCCATGACGACGAAAAGGGCGTTGCGGCGGTCCAGGCGGCGAGGGTGGTCGCCGCTGGCGGTGATGCGGCGCCGCCGCCGGGTGGCCGCCTCGGCGTGCCAGGCGATCGCCCGGGTGACGTTCTGCACGCGGTACCCGGCGGTCCTGACGCGCCAGCACAGGTCGAGGTCGTCGCGGAACAGCGGCAGCGCGGGATCGAGCCCGCCGACCTCCTCCCAGACGTCCCTGCGGATCAGCATGCCCGCGGTGGAGACCGAGAGCACGTCCCTGGTCCCGTCGTACTGCCCCTGGTCGAACTCGCGGGCCTCCAGCCCGGTGTCCCTGCGGCCGGTACGGTCGACGGTGACGCCGACCTCCAGCAGGAGCCGCCGGTCGAGCCAGTCGCGGAGCTTGGGGCCGAACACCGCCGCCTTGGGATCCGCGTCGGCGGCCTCCAGCAGGAGCCGCAGGGCGTGGACGTCCGGGGCGCAGTCGTCGTGCAGCAGCCAGATCCACTCCCGGCCGCCGCCGGGGCCGAGCCGGTCGAGGACCTCGGCGACGGCCTCGCCGAAACCGGTCGAGCGGGGCAGGGTGAGCACCGCCCTGGCACCGAGGGCGGAGGTCAGCAGCGCGGCGCTGCCGTCCCTGCTGCCGTTGTCGACCCCGACGACCCGGTCCACCGGGCGGGTCTGCCTGAGCAGGGCTTCCAGGGTCTCCCCCAGCCAGCGGGATCCGTCGTGGGAGACGACGATCGCGGTGACGGTGTGCTGGGGGCGCTGGGGGTGAGGGGGGTCGGTGATGGACATACGTCCCGTGTTCAGGAGTGGTGGTGATCGGCGCGACAACGATACGGCACCCTCTGTCTGACTATGTCTTACACCTGGTCGCGCGCACGAAAAAAGGGTCACGTGACCGACGGTCACGTGACCCCGTGGACATATTCGTCAAGCGCCTCGGAGAGGCGTCACATACTTCACTCAGACCGCTCGACCGTCTTCAGCACTTCTTCGGTGTCGATCGGTGTTCATAGTGTTCATAGTGTTCATCGGTGCTCGGACGTCCGGATCGTCCGGATCCCGGAGCGCTCAAACCTTCCCGCCATCCGGTTCGCGGACGGCTCAGACGGCCTCGCGCTTGATCCGGCGGCGTTCACGCTCCGACAACCCACCCCAGATTCCAAACCGCTCGTCATGCTCGAGCGCGTACTCAAGACACTCGGCACGCACCTCGCAGGAGCGGCAAACCTTCTTGGCCTCGCGGGTGGACCCTCCCTTCTCCGGGAAGAACGCCTCCGGGTCGGTCTGCGCGCACAAGGCGCGCTCCTGCCAGCCAAGCTGCTCTTCAGCGATGCTCTCCTGTGCGATGACCAGGTCGGCCACTGCACACCTCCCTGCCGCACGCCCGCAAAATTGGAGCCCCCCTATGAACGCCTCCCCCTTACCCACCCAGAGGAAGGCGTAACAACACGTGTGTAATTACACGCGCGTGGTCGGTGTGGCGTCAAGCGGCATGCTGGTATCCGGGGAAAGACCTGCTCTCCCCGGTTGTGGGTCGTGTGCCTGCCACGACGGCAATTGCACCAGGTGATCGCTTCGACCGCCAGGGGCTCAGTGCTCTCGGCGGTCGGAACCGTACCAGGACATGTTCTGATCCTGACCGGGGCCCACCCTCTCTCTATCCGGGGTTTCCTCATCCGTGACCTGACCTGGGCGTTGTTCAGGCTTGTAGATCGCCGTGGGGTCTATCGGCTGCGAGTCCCACGTCCTGGCGGCGGGCGCGGGGTCGCTCAGCGGGTCTCCCTGGTAGGCGTTCGGGTCGAACCGGAGCGTCGCCTCGGACTGGGGGTCCCACTGGTGGGACTGGTAGGGCGGCGTCTGGGGAGCCTGGGAGGCCTGCGGAGCCTGGGGGGCCGGCGCGGGCTGGGGATTCTGCGGGGCCTGGGGGGCCTGAGAGGTCTGCGGGTGCCCGAACGGACCCTCGTAGCCCGGGGAGCCGTACTCGGGGACGCGCAGCTGGGGCTCGGTGCCACCCTGCTGGGCCTGCTGCTGGTAGCTCTCCGCCTGCTGGTAGGCCTGGGCCATCTGCTGGGACCTGAGATCCACCGGGTCGGGCGCGGAGTAGGACGAGCCCTGCTCGGCCTGACGGCCGAACTCCGTGCCCGAGTAACCGCTGAACGGCTGGCCGTAGTTCTCCGGAGGCTGCGGGAAGGACTGCGGCGGCCGGCCGTCGAACGGCGGGCGCGACCGGTCGTCGAGCGGCTGGTCCTGGCGTCCGTCGGCCGGCGGGTAGGACGCGGGGGCCTGCTGCTCGGGCTGGTGGCCGTACCCGGGCGACTGCGGCTCCTGCTGCCTGCCGAAGCCCTGGGCCTCGGACCGCTGGTAGCCCTGGGAGTCGGCCTGCGGGTACCCCTGCTGATCGGACTGCTGGTAGCCCTGCTGCTCGGACTGCCGCCGGGAACCCGACGGCTGCGGCTCCTGCCCGTACGCCGGAGAAACCGGGGAGGCCGGGGAGAGCGGCGAGGCCGGGGAGAGCGGCGAGGCCGGAGGCTCGGCCTGCTGGCCGAAGAGCGGGTCGGACTGCCCGTAGTCGGGCTGCGACCGGTCCGAGCGCTGGCCGTACGCGGAGGAGTCGGACTGCTGGCCGAAGCCCTGCGAGTCGGGCTGCCCGTACGACGAGGACTCCGAGTACTGGGAGTAGCTCGGCAGGTTGGGGCTGGAGTGCCGCCCGGAACCCGACGACTGCGGCTCCTGCCCGTACACCGGGGACACCGGCGAGGCCGGAGGCTCGGCCTGCTGGCCGAAGCCCTGCGACTCCGGCTGCCCGTACGACGAGTCGGGCTGCCCGTACGAGGAGTCGGGCTGCCCGTACGAGGAGGAGTCCGGGAACTGGGGGTAGCTCGGCAGCCGGGGTTCCGTCTGGGCCTGCGGCTCCACCGGGGCGGCGTAGACCGGCGGGTCGTAGGCCGCGGCCGGCGGGTCGTACGGCTTGGCCGGGGCCGGGGGCTGGACGTCGGCCGCGACGTACGGGCTCGGGGTGTAGCCCGCGGCCGGGGCGGCGGGCTGCTGCGCCTGCGGGTAGCTCTGCGGCTCCGGCTGCGCGTACCCCTGCCCCTGGGGCTCCGGCTGCGGGTAGGACTCGCTCTGGGGGGCGTACTGCTGGTTCTCGGCGGGCGGCGCGTAGGGGGCCTGGGAGTATCCGTCACCGGCCTGCGGCGCGGGGGACGCCTGCGGCACGGACGCCGCGTGGGAGGGCGCCTGCTGGCCGTACCCCTCGGAGGCCCCGGCGGAGCCGTACCCCTCCGAGGCCCCGGTGGAGCCGTGCGCGGGCGCGGGCGGAAGCGCGGGGCGGTTGTACGGGGGCTGCGGGGCCGGGACGGGCGGAGCCTCCTGCGGGTAACCGTGGCCACCCTGCGCGCCCTGGTCCTGCGGGTGGTGACCACCCTGCTGGGGCATCTGCCCCTGAGGGCCCTGAGGCCCCTGAGGACCGGGACCCTGAGGACCGGGACCCTGGGGCCCCTGGAAACCCTGGGCGTGGGGGTACGCGCCCTGCGGAACGCCCTGTCCCTGAGGGCCGGGCCCCTGGGGCCCCTGAGGTCCCTGAGGGTGCTCCTGGAAGGGGACCTGCCCCTGCCCGGGAACGGGCGGCTGGCCGTAGGCGGCGTAGCGCTGGTCCTGCGGGTGCTCCGGGGAGCGGCCGAAGCCGCCGTCCGCGCGGAACGCGCCGTCGCGTGAACCCGCGGGGACCGCCTTCGGCAGCACGTACAGCAGCGCGACCGCGGCCAGCGCGAGGGCGGGCAGGTTGACGAGAAGGAACTCGACCTTCCCCAGGAAACCCTCCACGCCCGCGAACACCCCGCCGAACAGGCCGATCAGGCCGAACAGCACGGAGAGCCCGAGCGTGCCGGCCACCACGAGGGCCATCACCTTCAGCCGCTGGATCACCGGGCCGAGGTTGGTCGCCAGCAGCACGCCGCCGACGAGCAGCGCGGGCACGACCGGCGAGGTGAGCTGCCCCAGAGAGACCGCCGCGCGCTCGGCGAAGGAGAACGATCCGCCCCCGAACAGCAGGCGTTCGATGCCGACGAGAACGCTCGCGGACGCGACGGCGACCATGAGCCACGCCGCCGGTTCCCGGAGCCGGACTGCCTCGACATTGATCACAACTACCCCCATAGGGTCTTTAGGTAAACCCGGGTCAGTTTTGCACATGGCTGACTTTGTTGCCGGTGGTCCCAGGAAGCCCACCAACCCCATAAGCGCTCCATTACACCCTATAAGCCCACATTTCGGGCGGCCAATCAGGCGATCCGGCCAGGGCGGACACCCCTCATAACGATCATGAAAAGACTACTGGGAACCGCCCGCCGACACCCCGCCAACGGGCTCGGTGACCTAGTGGAACACTGGACGGCATGCGCATCGTGTCCCTCGCCGGCGGCATCGGCGGCGCCCGTTTCCTGCGGGGCCTCCTCACCGCGGCCCCCGATTCCGAGATCACCGTCATCGGCAACACCGGTGACGACATCAGCCTCTACGGCCTGCGGGTCTGCCCCGACCTCGACACCGTGATGTACACGCTGGGCGGCGGCATCGACGAGGAGCAGGGCTGGGGGCGGCGGCAGGAGTCGCACGTCGTCAAGGAGGAGCTGGCCGCCTACGGCGTCGAACCGCAGTGGTTCGGCCTCGGCGACCGCGACTTCGCCACCCACATCGTGCGCACCCAGATGCTCGACGCCGGATATCCCCTGTCCGCGGTCACCGAGGCGCTGTGCGCCCGCTGGCGGCCGGGCGTGCGCCTGATCCCGATGAGCGACGACAGGACCGAGACCCACGTGGTCATCTCCGACGAGCGGGGCCGCCGCGCCGTCCACTTCCAGGAGTGGTGGGTACGGCTGCGCGCCTCGGTTCCGGCCGAGCAGATCATCCTGGTCGGCGCGGACGAGGCCTCCCCCGCCCCCGGCGTGCTGGAGGCGATCGCCGCCGCCGACGCGGTCGTCCTCCCTCCGTCCAACCCGGTCGTCAGCATCGGCACGATCCTGCAGATCAAGGGCATCCGCGAGGCGCTGGAGGGCAAGACCGTCGTCGGCGTCTCGCCCATCGTCGGCGGCGCCCCCGTCCGGGGCATGGCCGACGCCTGCCTGACCGCGATCGGCGTGGAGACCACCGCGCAGGCGGTCCTCGAACTGTACGGATCGCCGCTGGTGGACGGCTGGCTGGTCGCGGAGGAAGACGCCGGGGTGGCCCTCGGCGGCGTCGAGGTCGAGGCCCGTCCGCTGATCATGCACGATGTCGAGTCCGCCGCCGCCATCGCCCGCGCCGCCCTGGACATGGCCGTGCGGCTCGCGGGCCGGGACACCGGCCCCCCGGTGCCGTACGAGCGGTCCCCTGTCACGGACGGGTCCCCGGCCCGTGAGGAGGGTTCGCGATGAGCCGGCTCAGGCGCGGGCAGGAGGAGCCCGCCGACGTCAGGCTGGAGATCTTCGCCGTCTCCGGCATCCCCGAGGTGCGCGAGGGCGACGACGTCGGGGAGCTGATCGCCACGGCCATGCCCGACCTGCGCGACGGCGACGTCCTCGTGGTCACCTCGAAGATCTGCAGCAAGGCCGAGGGCCGGGTGCTGCGCGGCGTGAACCGCGCCGAGGCCGTCGGCACGGAGACGAGACGGGTGGTGGCCCGCAGGGGTGAGACCGTGATCGCCGAGACGGCACACGGGTTCGTCATGGCCGCCGCCGGGGTCGACGCCTCCAACACCCGCCCCGGCACGGTCGTCCTGCTGCCCGCCGACCCGGACGCCTCCGCCTCGGCCGTGCGGGCGCGCGTCGGGGAGCTGCTCGGCGTGTCGGTCGGCGTGGTCGTCTCCGACACCTTCGGCCGCCCGTGGCGCAACGGCCAGACCGACATGGCCGTCGGCCTCGCGGGGGTGACCCCCGCGCTCGACTACCGGGGCATGTCCGACGACCACGGCAACGCGCTCGAGGTCACCCTGACCGCCGTCGCCGACGAGTTCGCGGCCGCCGCGGACCTGGTCAAGGGGAAGGTCGCGCAGACCCCGGTGGCGGTGATCAGAGGTCTGGCCGAGTACACCACCGAGGACGACGGGCCGGGAGTCGGCGAGCTGCTCCGCCCGTCCGCCGACGACATGTTCCGGTACGGCTCGCGCGACGTGGTCTTCGCCCGCAGGACCGTCCGCGAGTTCTCCGCGGACCCCGTGGACGGCGACAAGGTCCGCAGGGCGGTCGACGCCGCGATCGCCGCGCCCGCCCCGCACCACACCACCCCGTGGCGGTTCGTCCTGCTGGAGTCCGCCGGGACCCGCGAGAAGCTGCTCGACGCCATGCGGGACGCCTGGATCGCCGACCTGCGCGGTGACGGCTTCTCGGAGGAGTCGATCGTCAAACGGGTCAGGCGGGGTGACGTGCTGCGCGCGGCCCCGTACCTGGCGGTGCCCTGCCTGGTGATGGACGGCTCGCACACCTACCGCGACGACCGGCGCGACGCGGCCGAGCGGGAGATGTTCGTGGTCGCGACCGGTGCGGGAGTGCAGAACTTCCTGGTCCAGCTCGCGGTGGAGGGCCTGGGCTCGGCCTGGGTGTCGTCCACCATGTTCTGCCGCGACGTGGTCCGCGAGGTCCTCGACCTGCCCGCGGACTGGGACCCGATGGGCGCCGTCGCCATCGGCCACCCCGCCGCCCCGCCCAGGGATCGCGCCCCCAGGCGGGCGGCGGACTTCATCGTCGTCCGCTAGGACCTCGTCGTCGTCCGCCGGACCCGCCCGGGGCCCGGTTCCGGCGGGGCCCGGTCAGGCAGGGTCCTGTCCAGGCGAGGCCCGGTCCCGGCGGCGCTTTCCAGGGGCCGGGGCTCCCCGTCCGGGCCTGGCTCGGACCCGCCAGGGACCGGGCCCGGCGGGTCAGCCCTCCCCGTCCCCGTCCCCGTCGAGTTCCATCGCCCGGTTGATGTCGACGAGCGAGTCCTCGTAGCGGCCGAGGGAGCGCAGGACCTCGCCCCTGCGGATGTAGGCCCAGGTGTACTCGGGGTCGAGCTCGATCGCCCTGCTGAGATCGGCCACCGACTCCTCGTCCCGCCCGATCTCGTGCAGGACCGCGCCGCGGCTCGCCAGGGCGCGGTCGTTGTCGGGCTCCAGCTGGAGGGCGTGGTTCAGGTCTCCGAGCGCCTCGTCGAACGCGTCCATCATGCGGTGCGTCTCCCCGCGCGAGACGAGCGCCCAGACACTGTTCGGCTCCAGGCTCAGGGCGTGGGAGAAGTCCGTGATCGCGTCCGCGTAGCGGTCCATCTGGTAGTACAGGTCGCCGCGGGCGTTGTACAGGTCGGCGTCCTCGGGAGCGAGCATTATGGCCCGCATCAGGTCGGTCTCCGCGTCGTCGTACCGCTCGAGCCCGCGCAGCAGCCTCGCCCTGTCACCGAGGAGCCAGACCTGGTCCGGGGTCAGCTCGATCGCGCGGTCGAAGTCGGCCAGCGCCTCGGCGGGCCGGTGAAGCGCCGCGTGGGCCTGACCCCGGCTGCCGATCGCGAACGCGTACTCCGGATCGATCTCGATCGCGCGGTCGAAGTCGGAGACGGCCTCCTCGAACCGCCCCATCCTCCGGTACAGCTCGCCCCGGTTGGCCCACGCGATGTCGTCGGCGGGGTCGAGCCGGAGCACCTCGGTCAGGTCCGCGGCGGCCTCCTCGAAGCGCTCCATCTCCGTGTAGGTCTTGGCACGCTCGATGAGCAGCCTCCGCCGCTGCCCGCCGCCCTCCGAACCGGCACGCGAACTCTCCTCGCTCACCCGCCCAGCCCCCTTTTTCTGGATCACCCCTGTGATCGACCGTAGGCACGATATCCCAATAGATCGCCACATTTCGCCCTGCCTGTACGCGGGCTGGCCCTGTGCACGGCTGTTCAGGGCGAAGCGGCGAACCCGGTCGGACGCGGTACGTCGCACACCCCGCATCGTCCGACGGCGGTGCGCCCGTCGCTCCGCGCCAGGGCGTGCCGCGGTTCGGTCCCGCCGCCGGAGGGGCCGCGGCTCAGCCCCAGGCCAGCCTCTGTTCCAGCAGCCGCTGCTGGGCCGGGTTCGCGGTCAGCTCCAGCGCCCGTTCGTCACAGGCGCGTGCCCGTCCGGCGTGGCCGAGCCGGCGCAGCAGTTCGGCGCGGGTGGCGTGCAGCAGCGGGTAGCGGGCCAGCACCTGCCGCAGCTCGTCGAGTTCGGCCAGCGCCGCCTGCGGTCCTCGGGCGTAGCCCAGGGCGACGGCACGGTGCAGCCGGGTGACGGGCGAGGGCGCCAGACGCAGCAGCATGTCGTAGAGCACGAGGATCTGCGCCCAGTCCGTCTCCTCGAACGAGGTCGCCTCCGCGTGGCAGGCCGCGATCGCCGCCTGCACCTGGTACGGCCCCGGCCTGTGATGCGCGCGGGCGGTGCGCACCAGCAGCGCGGTCGCCGCCTCGATCGCCGCCCGGTCCCACAGCGCGCGGTCCTGGTCGGCCAGCAGCACCAGGTGGCCGCGGGCGTCGAAACGGGCCGGGCCGCGCGCCCGGTGCAACCGGATCAGCGCCAGCAGCCCGGCCACCTCCGGCTCGCCGGGCACCAGGCCCGCCAGCAGCGCGGCCAGCCACTCGGCGTCGTCGACCAGACCGGCGGCCTGGGCGTGCTCGGCGGTGCTGGACAGGTAGCCCTCGTTGAACAGCAGGTAGATGACCGCCAGCACGGCCTGCAGCCGCTCGGCCATCTCGTCTCCGACCGGGACGCGATACGGGATCCCCGCTTCGGTGATCTTCTTCTTGGCGCGGGTGATGCGCTGCGCCACCGTGGCCTCCGGCACGACGAACGCCGCGGCGATCTGCGCCGTCGACAACCCGCACACCACCCGCAGGGTCAGCGCGATCCGCGCCGCCCGCCCCAGCGCGGGATGACAGCAGGTGAAGATCAGCCGCAACCGGTCGTCAGCCGGGGCGGGCTCCGGCCGGCGCAGCTGAGCCAGCTTGGCCCGGTAGGTCGTCTCACGGCGCAGCACGTCCAGGCCGCGCCGCCGGGCCACGGTGAACAGCCAGGCATCCGGCCGGTCGGGGACGCCCTCGACCGGCCAGCGCCGCAGCGCCGTCTCGATCGCGTCCTGCACCAGGTCCTCGGCCGCCGAGAAGTCGCCCAGCAACGAGATCAGACCGGCGGCCAGCCGGCCCGCGTGCTCACGCACCACGCGGGCCAGCACCTCGTCACTGCCGGCGCCCCCATGGACACGACCGCCGGTGGGCCCGGCCATCCTCTCGGTCATGAGACCGGGCGGATCTCCACGACCGGGCACGCCGGCCACGAGCGGGCCAGCTTCAGCGCCTCGTCCAGATCGGCCACCTCCACTTCGGCGAACCCGCTGACCACCTCCTTGCCCTCCACGAACGGCCCGTCGGTGACGACCGGTTCACCGGCGTCCAGCCTCACCGTGGTCGCGGTGTGCACCGGCGCCAGATGCGTATGGTGAGTGATCTTGTCTCCGTGCTCGGCGAACCATCGGCCCACCGCCTCGTAGGCGGCCCGCCGTTCCAGCTCGCCCATCGCCTCCAGCTCCTTGGCGAACTGCTCGGTCTCCACGAACATCAGCACGTACTTCACGTCTTCGCCTCTCGCGTCGTCTGTCGCTGTTGTACCCGGCGCGGTTCTCAGCCGATCGGCAGGACCGCGTACAGGTCGACGCCGCCTTCGCCGGGGTCGGCCACGGTCGTGTACCGCATACCCCCCAGCGCGCCGAACGACCTGAAAGCCCGGCCGGGCCCTTCACCGGTAAGACGATCGGGACGGGTCTCGATACGACACCCACGGTGCCGCGTTTCGAGCGAGCCGTCCGCCGGTTCCCCGAGCCGGGTCAGGCGGGGGTGCGGCAGGTGGGGTGGCACAGCCGCCTGGCGAGGGCGGACAGGAAGACGTCGATGATCTCTTCAGGGCCCTGAGCGACGTGCAGGGAGCCGTTGGTGACGGAGGTGACCTGGGTGAGGGCCGCGCGGTCGAGGTCGGTGCCGAAGGCGAGGACGACGACCTGGACCGGCGCCTCGGGGTCCCACTCCTCGCGCAGCGCCCGCACCAGGCCGGTGCCCGAGACACCCTTGCCGTCGTCCTTTCCCGCCGTGATGACGACGAGGGTGTTGTTCATGTCCTCGTCGTAGACCTCGGTCATCTCCCGGAACCCGGCGAGGATCGAGTCGTACAGGGCGCTGGGCTGCTTGGAGGAGGCGCGCAGGGTGCGGGTCAGCTCCTCCAGGCGGCCGCGCCGGACGACCTGCCCGCCGTCGGGCTCGACGACCGGGCCGATGCGCACCCGCTCGCGCTGGTCCCTGCCCTTGGCCGAGGAGAAGTCCCACAGGCCCATGTGGGTCGAGTCCGGGAAGAGCTGCAGGCCGAGCCTGGCGGCCTCCAGGGCGACGGTCAGCCTGGTCTTCCCCTTCTGCCCCCTGATCGGCTCCGCCATGTGCCTGCCGGTGTCGGTCATGACCAGGATGTTGGTCGGCGGGGCGAGCCTGCTCCACGCCTCCAGCGCCTCGTCGATCATGGCGGGCAGGATGGTCGGGCGGGTGCGGGGTGCCTCGGTGGGGATCTCGGGACCGGGTGAGTACGGGCCCAGGGAGCCGTCGGCCGAGCGGAAGCCCGCCCTGCGGGCCCCCTCCTGGGTCTCCGCGGAGCGCAGCCACGCGGCGAAGGCCCGCGACCCGCTCGCCTTCGCCTCGTCGGAGGAGGTGACCACGTACGGGTAGTCGAGGTTGATCGTCCCCTCGCGGGGGTGCAGGGCGACCACCGGGTCGTCGGAGGGCAGGCGGTTGTGCGCCCACACCGCGGACTCCGGCACGATCACCACCGGCCGCTTCCAGAAGGAGCGGTCGTCGACGGTGGCGAGCATGCTCCGGTAGTCGGGCGCCGACCCCGCCTGCGCCCAGCGGACGAACGCGGTGAGCGCCCGGTCGGCCTCGGGGCCGCTGCCGACCACGTCCCTGGCCGCGGCCACGGTGGCGATCCCGGCCCCGGCGAGCGACGGGTCGGGGACGCGGACCACGTCGGGCTCGTTCTCGTTCGGCCGGATCCGGCCGCGGGTGGTCGAGGGGAAGACCATCCGCCAGTTCATGTCGGTCCTGCCCAGGGCGAAGCGCCGGGCGAGGGACTTGCGGGTGGCGAAGACCAGGGGCGAGGTCGCCACGACGGTCTCGGTTCCGGCCAGGTTCGCGGCGCCCTGCTTGCGGGCGAGGCGGATCCAGGCCGAGGAGTCGGAGATCCAGCCGTCGGGGCGGCGGCTGAGCACCCCGGCGGTGCCGCCGAGCAGGGTCCGCAGCACGGTGGCGGGCGGCTGCTCGGTCACCTGCACCAGCACGCACCGGCCGTCGACGCCCGTCCGGCTCCGGTTGAACCGCCCCGCCGCCTCCATGACAGCCGGGGCGATGTCGATGGCGGCGGCGACGCCGACCAGCACCGGGTCGCGGGCCGAGCACGAGTTCCCCACCCTGCCGGACACCAGGGCGGCACCGCCCACCAGGGCGACCGCGATCGCGACCGCCGCCAGTGACAGGCGCAGGCGAGCCTGACGCCGGCGCCGCTCGATGCCGGCGGCCACGCGGTGTCGACCGGAGGAGGACAAACCCGTACCTCTCCCTACATATGCCTACAAGGGAATGATGATTGTGCCCACGAACCTCTCACGAAAGACGGACAGATGTAGAACTCGTTATAATTTCGCCGACGGCTCCAGGGGGAGCAGCGGGAGGGCGTTGGGGCGAGCATCCGGGCGGACGCTGCGGCAGACGCCGTCGCTCGCCCTGGCCGCGGCCACCCGTCCGGCGTCCGGCACGCCGTAGGAGGTGGTCCGCTGCCGGACCGGCCTCCCGGTCGGGGCGACCATGGCCTCGATCTCGCTGATCGTCTTGAACGAACCGTTCTCCGACCCGGCCATCCTGCTGATCGTCTCCTCCATCAGCGTGCCGCCGAGGTCGTTGACCCCGCCCAGCAGCACCTCGCGGCAGAGCCCGTCCTGGAGCTTCACCCACGAGCACTGGATGTTGGCGATCGCGCCGTGCAGCAGGACGCGGGCCAGCGCGTGCACGGCCCGGTTCTCCCGCGCCGTCGGCCCGGGGCGGGCGATCCCCGCCAGGTAGATGGGCGCGCTGTGGTGGACGAACGGCAGCAGCACGAACTCGGAGAACCCGCCGGTCTCCTCCTGGATGCGGCGGATCAGCCGGATGTGCTGCACCCAGTGCGCGTGGTTGTCGACGTGGCCGTACATCATCGTGGAGGTCGTCGGGATGCCGACCCGGTGCGCGGTGGAGATCACCTCGACCCACTCCCTGGTGGGAAGCTTGCCCTTGGTCAGCACCCAGCGGACGTCGTCGTCGAGGATCTCGGCCGCGGTGCCCGGGAGCGAGTCGACGCCCGCCTCCCGCGCGGCGACCAGCCAGTCCTCGATGGACAGGTTGGTGCGGCTGGCGCCGTTGATCACCTCCATCGGCGAGAACGCGTGGACGTGCATCTCCGGCACCCTGGCCTTGACCGCCCTGGCGATGTCGAAGTACGCGGTGCCGGGCATGTCGGGGTGGATGCCGCCCTGCATGCACACCTCGGTCGCCCCGGCCTGCCACCCCTCCCAGGCGCGGTCGGCGACCTGCTCCAGCGAGAGGGTGTAGGCGTCGGCGTCGGTACGGCGCTGCGCGAAGGCGCAGAAGCGGCAGCCGGTGTAGCAGACGTTGGTGAAGTTGATGTTCCGGTTCACCACGTAGGTGACGTCGTCGCCGGCCGCCTCCCGGCGCAGGCCGTCGGCGATCCGGCAGAGCTCGTCCAGCGCCGCGTCGTCGGCGCCCACCCCGTTCTGGTCGCCGGCGAGGTCCAGCAGGACGAGCGCCTGGGCGTCGCTCAGCCCCGCCGGGTCGCTCTCTGCCTGCCTCAGCGCCTCCCGCACGTCACCCCGCACGATCGAGGAGGCGGCGGGCAGACGCTCCCGCAGCGCCTCCCAGTCGCCGTACACATTGTCGAAGTCGTCGCGGCGGTCGGCGCTGCGGCCCTCGGTGTCGACGGCCGTGTGCAGGTCGACGCGGCCCACGGAGACGAAACCGCCGTCCGGCTCCTGCCAGGGGCGGCCGGTCGGGACCGCGTCCTCGCGGGCGAGCCCGGTCTCCGGGTCCGCCAGGGCGGCCACGTGCGCGTTGAGCCTCGGGTCGAGCCAGGGCTCCCCCGCCAGCACGAACTCGGGGTAGATGGTGAGCCGCTCGCGCAGCGCGAACCCGGCGGCGGCCGTACGGGCGGCGAGGTCGTCGATCTGCGGCCAGGGACGCTCGGGGTTGACGTGGTCGGGCGTGAGCGGCGAGACGCCGCCCCAGTCGTCGATGCCCGCCCTGATCATCAGCTCGTACTCGGAGTCGACCAGGTTCGGCGGGGCCTGCACCCTCATCTTCGGCCCCAGCACCAGCCGGGTCACCGCGATGGTCGCGGCCAGCTCCTGCAGGTCGGCGTCCGGCATGCCGCGCATCGCGGTGTCGGGCTTGGCGCGGAAGTTCTGGACGATGATCTCCTGGATGCCGCCGTACTCGCGCGCCACCCTGCGCAGCGCGAACAGCGACTCGGCGCGGTCCTCAACCGTCTCCCCGATGCCGATGAGGATGCCGCTGGTGAACGGCACGTTCGTCCGCCCGGCGTCCTCCAGCACGCGCAGCCGCACCGCGGGGTCCTTGTCGGGCGAGCCGTAGTGGGCCTGCCCCTTCTCCTCGAACAACCGCCGCGAGGTCGTCTCCAGCATCATGCCCATGGAGGGCGCGACCGGCTTGAGCCGCTGCAGGTCCTGCCAGGTCATCACGCCCGGGTTCAGGTGCGGCAGCAGCCCGGTCTCCTCCAGCACCCGTACGGCCATCGCGCGGACGTAGGACAGCGTGTCGTCGTAGCCGTGCGCGTCCAGCCACTCGCGGGCCTGGTGCCAGCGGTCCTCCGGCCGGTCGCCCAGGGTGAACAGCGCCTCCTTGCACCCCATCGCCGCGCCCTGCCCGGCGATCTCCAGCACCTCGTCGGGGCTCAGGAACAGGCTTTCCAGCTTGTGCGGCGCGGTGGCGAACGTGCAGTATCCGCAGCGGTCGCGGCAGAGCCGTGTCAGGGGGATGAAGACCTTGCGGCTGTAGGTGATGATCCCTTGCCGCCCGACCGCCTCCAGGCCCGCGTCCCGCACCCTCCCGGCGTGGTCGAGGAGGGTCTCCAGATGTTCGTCCCGTGCGTGCAGCAGGACGGTGGCTTCGGCGGTATCGAGAGCTTTGCCGTCGCGGGCCCTGGCCAGAGCCCGGCGCATCGCGTTGTCGGTGGGGTTAGCGCTCATGACGGCACAGTACGGCGCGACACGAACATGTGGGGCGGCGGGTGCCCCCTCGCGGGCCCGGGACCCGCCCCGGGGGGCGAGCGCCGGGCCGGGGACCCGATACTTCAGATCTTCTAAAGCATGCGGTCAAGTAAGTCTCGATAGACGTAAATACTTGCAGACGCATAAATTAGAGATGTCACCAGGAACCCCGCATTCGCGGGAAATCCACCCGGAGCCTCCGAGGAGACCCCCTCGGACCCCACCCGGCAGGAGCCGAAAATGATCGCGTTTCTCATCGTCCTCGTCGCCGTCGCCGTCCTCGCCCCGCTGATCGGCGCCGACACGCGCGACAGCCTCGACTGGCATCGCGACGAACCCTCCCCCGACGAGGGAGCGCTCAGAACGACCGGTAGTCGCGCACGGGCATTCTCGGCCCGCGAGCGGGTGGCCGCACACCGCCCAGCCCCAGCAGCCGGCTGACCCGGTGCCGGTGCCCCCGGTAGGGAGCGAGCAGCCGCAGCATCCGCGCGTCGTCCACCCGCTCGCCGCTGAGCGACCAGCCGACCAGCGACGGCAGGTGGAAGTCGCCCACCGAGACGGCGTCAGCGTCGCCGTGCGAGCGCTGGCGCACCTCGGCGGACGTCCACACCCCGATCCCGGGCAGCGCCCTTAACAGCCGATCCGCGTCGGCGCTGCCCTCGATCGCCTCCAGCTTCCCCGCGTGCCGGGCGGCGTTCGCGATCGTACGGGCCCGCACCGCCTCCGCCCCCGCGCGGTGCCAGTCCCACGAGGGGATCGACCGCCACACCTCGGGCTCGGGGAAGACCCTCATCCCCTCGGGCGCGGGACCCGGCGCGGGCTCGCCGTAGCGGCCCAGCAGCCACCGCCACGCCCGCCACGCCTCGGTGGAGACCACCTTCTGCTCCAGCACGGCCGGGACCAGCGCCTCGAACACCCGCGACGTCCTGCCGATCCTGAGCCCCGGATAGCGCCTCGCCGCGTTCCGCAGCGCCCTCGGCCAATCGTGGCCGGGAACGAACCCCGACACGTCGTCGCCGGCGCCGAGCAGCGCGGGAAGCGTCTCCAGCATCCACTCCGCCCCGGGCCCCCACGCGGCGGCCGCCACCCGGCCACCCGCCCCGCCACCGACCCCGCCATCGACCCCGCCATCGAGCAGGGCCACGCGCAGCGTCCCCGGCCCGTCGGGGGTGCGCGAGGTCCGCCAGAAGACCCCGCCGGGCGCCGTCCTCAGGGTGGGGTCGCCGGTCCCGCGCCGGTGCGGGTCGAGGGCCAGCGCCAGGTCGACCGGCCACGGCGCGCACCACTCACGTTCCCTCACGAAGGTGCCCGCGCCGCGAACGGTCAGATGTCGCTGGAGAAGCGGATCGCGAACTCGGGGAGCACGACGCCCGGCCAGACCCGGCTGCCCGCGATCAACTCGTTCCCCGAACCGACCACGGCGCCGTCGCCGAGGACCACGTCCCTCAGGACCGCTCCAGAGTGGACCCGCGCGCCGATGCCGACCACCGAGTCGACCACGACCGCGCCCGAGTGCACGACGCAGTCGTCCCCGAGCACGCTGCCGCTGATCTGCGCCTCCGACTCCACGACCGCGCGGGCGCCGATCAGGGAACCGCCGGAGACCTTGGCCGCGGGCGAGATCATGGCACCGGACAGGGCGAGGAAGTCGCCGGTGGGCCCCGGCAGGGCCGGCGAGGCGAGACGGCCGAGCACCAGGTCGCGGGAGCCCTTCACGAAGGCGGCGGGCGTGCCCACGTCGAGCCAGTAGGAGGCGTCGGCGTAGCCGAGCACCAGGGCGCCGTCCTCGATCAGGCCGGGGAAGGTCTCGCGCTCGACCGAGACGACCTCGCCCGCCGGGATCGTGTCGATCACCGAGCGGGTGAAGACGTAACACCCGGCGTTGATCCGGTTGGTGACCGGGTTGGGGGTCTTCTCCAGGAAGGCGGTCACCCGCCCGTCCTCGTCGGTCGGCACGCACCCGAAGCGCGAGGGATCCTCCACCTCGGTCAGGTGCAGGGTGACGGCGGCCTTCCTGGCGACGTGCGTCGCGACCTGCTCGCCGATGTCGTGGCCGGACAGGATGTCACCGTTGAGCACCAGCACCGGGGCGTCGGGACCGCAGGTCAGCGCCTCGGCCGCGTTGCGGATGGCGCCGCCGGTGCCGAGCGGGACCTCCTCCGTCATGTATTCGAGCGAGAGGCCGAACGCCTCGCCGTCCCCGAAGGCCTCGGAGAACATCTCCGCCCGGTAGGAGGTGGCGAACACGATGCGCCGCACGCCGAAGGCCCTCGCCCTGGCGAGCTGGTGCGCCAGGAAGGGAACCCCGGCCGTGGGCAGCAGGGGTTTCGGGGTGCCGAGCGTCATCGGACGCAGGCGCGTCCCTCGTCCACCGACAAGGAGGATCGCCTCTAGATCGGGCAAGGGGGTCTCCATCATTCCGCGAGGTTAGCTCACTACTCGGCCGCGCGCTGGTAGGAGAGCAGGTGCGCCTCGGCCGAGGCGTCCCAGGTGAACTCCTTGGCGCGGGCGATCCCGGCCAGGGACAGCGCCTCCCTGCGCTCGGGCGACGAGAGCAGCGTGCGCAGCGCCTCGGCGATGCTCTCGGCGTCGGGCTCGGTGTAGGCGACCGCGTCGCCGCCCACCTCGGGCAGCGAGGTGCGGTGGGTGGTGAGCACCGGCGCGCCGCAGGCCATGGCCTCCAGCACCGGCAGCCCGAAACCCTCGCCCCGCGACGGGAAGGCCGCGACCACCGCCCCGCCGAGGAAGCCGCACAGGTCGGCGAACGACAGGAAACCGGGACGGAGCACCCGCACGGTCGAGGGGACCTCCTCCACCGCGGCGTCCACCTCGACGTCGCGGATGCCTCCGGCGAGCACCAGGGCGGGCGGCTCGGGGATGTTCTCGACGGCGCGGACGAAGCCGCGGATCAGGTTTGGCACGTTCTTACGCGGCTCCAGCGGGCCCAGGAAGGCCACGTACGGGGTGCCGTGCAGGCCGAGCCGGTCGGAGGCGTGCGTGATCTCGCGCTCGGACGGCGGGTGGAACAGCGCCGGGTCGACACCGTGGTAGGCGACGTCGATGCGGGTCGGGTCGGCCGAGAGGATCCTGATCAGCTCGTCCCTGGTCGCCTTGGAGGGCACGATCACCCGGGTGGCGTGCCGGACCGCGGTGCGGGTCGCGGCGCGGAAGAACGCCGCCTTGACCGCGTCGTGCTGCAGCGGCTCGGTGAAGCAGGTGAGGTCGTGAACGGTCGCCACGGTCGGCAGGCCCGAGCTCAGCGGGATCGAGTAGTAAGGGGCGTGGATGACCTGGGCGCCGACCTGCCGGGCGAGGAACGGCAGACCCGTCTGCTCCCACGTCAGGCGCGCCGCCCGGTTGGTGATCCCGTGCGGCCCCGGCACGATCCGCGCGGAAGGCGCCAGGCCGGCGTATCTGGCGGCGTCGGCGCGCTGGCAGACGACCGCGAGGTCGGCGCCCGCCCTGTCCAGTGCGGCGACGAGTCCATCGACATACCTGATCAGCGCACCGCGATCGGCCGGAACCGCGGCCGCGTCCACGAGCACTCTCGGCGGCAAGAAGGATCGCTCCCCTCATGATCCACGGCGGGACGACCGTCCCCTTCTTCTGTTTACTCTATTGCCAGACTCTCCGGAACCGTGGGGGAAATCACACTGCTTTTCCCGAAGCGTGGTCCTTCCGGGACCCCTCGGCGCGGCGCGCGACCAGCCCCGCGAGACCCGCGCAGAGGAGATCGCCGAGAATGATCACAATCCGGGAGCAGAGCGCCGCCGCGATGGCCGATCCCTGGTCCAGAACCGGCGCCAGGACGGCCACCATCGCCACCTCGCGCACCCCCGCTCCCGCCGGGACGACGAACGTCATGATCCCCAGGCACCACGACAGCGCGAACGCGCCGACCGAGAACAGCACCGCGGGAAAGCCGGAGGATCCGAGGTCGTGGACGATCGCCGCCAGGTGCAGCCCGTACGCGATCCAGCCGAGCAGCGCCCAGCCCAGCGCGGTGAGCATGCCCTTGCGGGTGAGCGGGCGCTCCAGTGGCTCGCGCCTGAGCTTCCGCAGCCCGAACCCGAGGACGGCGTTGACCACCCTCGGCTCGAAGGCCACCGCGAGCACCGGGATCAGCAGGAACACCCACGCGTACGGCGCCACCGACCCCGGCAGCGCCGCCAGCAGGGTCACCCCCGAGACCACCAGCCCGCTGCCGAGCTGCACCGGCAGCGTCAGGAAGAACGCCGCCGCGCTCCGCGACCGGGGCACGCCCAGCTCCCGGCCCATCTCCATCTGGGCGATCACCGGCCACAGCGAGCCCGGGATGTACTTGCCCAGCTGGCCCACGAAGAAGACCTTCGCCCCGTCGCGCAGGGGCAGCGGCGAGCCCAGGTCGGCCAGCAACGCCCGCCACGTCATCATCCCGCCGCACAGCGCGGCGAGCACCGCGACCAGCGACAGCACGAGCGACGTCCACGACAGTCGGGCGAACCCCGCGCGGATCTCCTCCCACTGACCCGCCACCACCCACGCGCCGAACCCGAGCGCGACGAGCAGGAAGGCGACACGGACCACCCGCCTCAGGGTGGACCTGCCGGATCCGGTGCCCGCGCTCACCGAGGACCCGCCGCAGTCGCGGCCGGGACCGTACCGGCTCCGGCGATCACGGCGCGACGACCGAGGAAGGGCTCGCCGCAAGCCCGTGGAGAGCTCACAGGGGACGTACCGGCTCTGGCGGCCGGGGCAGGGAGGGGCCGGCCGGGCGGCGGTCGCCCTTGGTCGCCACCCACAGGTAGGTGGGCACCACCGGCAGCAGGGCCCGCAGCACCGGGCGGGGCAGCCTCGACAGCACCCCGCCGGCCACCCGTCCCACCAGGCCGGGGAAGAGCTCGTTCCCGGCGAACGCGGCGGGGGTGGCGAGCACGGGGAAGGTGTAGTCCCACACCCGCAGGCCGCGCACCATCCTCCGCAGGCCCCTGCGGGTCCGGTAGCGCTCGTAGTAGCTGTCGGCCCGGCCGGAGAGCCGCACGTAGCGGTCGGCGAGCGCGGGCGGCAGGTAGGACAGGAACGGCAGCTTGTAGTGCGGCTCCATCACCCCGAGCCGGTTGCCCAGCCCCAGGTAGAGGACGCCGTCGTCGGAGAGCACCCGGCGCATCTCGGCCATGATCGCGTCCGGGTCGACCACGTGCTCGTAGATGTGGTTGAAGACCAGCACGTCGACCGAGCCGTCGGGGAAGGGCAGCGCGGTGCCGTCGGCGCACACGAACTCGACCCGCTCGCCGAACCTCTGGGACGCCTTGCGCAGGCCCGGCACGTCGATGTCGACGCCGAAGGTGCGGCTCGCGCCCGCCGCGGCCAGCTCGTCGGCGATGAAGCCCGCCGAGCAGCCGATGTCGGCGACCGTCAGACCGGCGAGGACGTCCTTGTCCCTGCCGAGGAAGTGCCCGAGCACCGCGACGATCTTCGCGGCCTTCCTGCGGCGCTTCTCCTCGTCCAGCATCGCCGCCTGGAACTCGGAGTACTCAAGCTGCGCGACCCGCTCGGCGCTCATCACTCGCTCACCGTTCCTCTTCCTCCGTCGCCCAGCCTCCGCATGACGCGGTCTGCCACCACTCCGCCACGCCGCCCAAGAGTACCGGTGACCGGTGACCCTACCGCCGGGTAAGGAGGCCGTCGTACCCTGGGCGGATGCTCAGCCGACTGCGGTCAAGCCGCCTCCTGCGGGTGCTGCTCGCGCTGGTCGCGGTGGGTTTCCTCGGCTACGGCCTGGTCAGGAACCGCGACGAGACGGCGGCCGCGATCTCGCAGCTGTCGTGGTGGTCGCTCGTCGGCTCCTACCTGTCGGTGATGGCCGGGATCGGCGTCATGGTGCTGGCCTGGCGGGCGGTGCTGGCCGGGATGGGCTCGCCGCTCCCCCTCGGGAGCACCGCGAGGGTGTTCTTCGTCGGCCAGCTCGGCAAGTACGTGCCGGGCAGCGTCTGGGCGTACGCCGCGATGATCGAGCTCGGCCGCGACCACGACGTCCCGCCCCGGCGCATGTTCGGCTCCGTCTCCCTCGCCCTGCTGATCTCCCTGGGCTGCGCCCTGCTCGTCGCCGCGGTGACCCTGCGCGAGACCCTGATCCAGACGACCCAGGCCTGGTATCTGCTGGCGCTGATCCCCGTCATCGCCGTCTGCCTGCACCCGGCGGTGCTCACCTTCGGGCTCAACCTGGCCCTGCGGATCGCCCGCCAGGAGCCCCTCGGCCAGGGCCGGCTGCTCAGCGGCAGGGCCGTGCTCGTCGCGGTCGCCCTCACGGTCACCGGCTGGCTGGTGTACGGCCCCCACCTGCTGCTCCCGATGGCCGACCTGGGCGCCTCGGGCGCCTCCCTCTATCCGGTGGCGGTCGGCGCCTACGCGCTGGCCTGGGCGACGGGCATCGTCACGGTGATCGTCCCCGCCGGGATCGGCGTCCGCGAGGGGGCGCTGGTGCTCGCCCTGGCGCCGGTGCTCGACTCCCCCAGGGCGCTGGTGGCGGCGGTGGTGTCGCGGGTGATGTTCACCCTGGCCGACCTGAGCTGGGCCGGGATCGGCTTCCTGTGGGGACGCCTCTCCGGCCCCGCGGACCGTCAGCGCGAGGAGCCCGAGACCAGCGTCTCGACGTAGGAGGTCCAGTACGGCTCGGGGTCGACGGCCTTGACCCCGGCGCGCAGCCGCTCGGGCTCGCCCGGCCGGTAGAACGCGGCCAGCGCGGCGCGCAGCGCCTCCACCGAGCCCGGCTCGACCAGCAGCCCGTCCACCCCGTCGGTGACGTGGTCGCCGAGCGTGCCCGCCCGGCTGGCGACGACCGGCACCCCGTGCTCGTGGCCGAGCCACACCTGCTGGCTCGCCGTCCCGCTCCGGTAGGGCAGGACCAGCGCGTCCACGTCCGCGAACAGCCCCGGCACGTCGGCCGAGGCCACGTACCCCGGCCGCAGCTCCACCCGCCCGTCCAGCCCCAGCTCGGTGGCGAGCGCCCTGGTCGTCTCCTCCAGGCCGCCCCAGAACTCCCCGGCGACCCGCAGCGACACGCCCTCGGGCAACGCGCGCAGCAGCAGGTCCAGCCCCTTGTAGGGCCGGACGAGGCCGAAGAACAGCAGCCTGTGGTGCACGCCCTCTTCCGGTCCGCGGCGATCGGCCCCCGACGGGAGGTGCGGGGCCATCTCGGCGACCCGCACGGGCGTGGCGGCCAGGTCGCGGGCCTTGCCCGCCTGTCCCTCGGAGTGGACGAGCACCGCGTCCACCCGGCGCAGCAGCGCCTTCATCAGCGGCGTGTCGTACGGCTTGCGCTCGTGCGGCAGGACGTTGTGGCAGAGCGCCACGACCCGGGTCCGGCGGCGCAGGCCGTACAGGATGCCCAGGTACGGCGGGACCTGCACTGGGCTGAGGACGGCGAGGACGACCAGGTCGGCGCTCCGAAGCCGCCTGCCGGCGCGGACCCAGCCGTCCGGGCGGCGCCAGTCGAGGTCGCGCCGGACGTGCGGGAACGGCTCGCCGTCGGGTGTGTCGGCGGTCTGCTTCCCCGGATACAGGAAGGAGGGGTACTGCGCCCGCCACGACTCGATCACCACGTCGTGCCCGGCGGCCCGCAGCCGGTGGGCGAGCTCGGTGGTGTGCGCGGCCCCGCCGCCCTTGTAGGGGTACGTCGGCCCGACGAGGGCGATCCGCACTACTCGCTCCTGGAGCGCACGATGAGGTCGGCCAGCAGCGCCAGCGAGCCGATGAGCAGGCCGGACAGGAAGATCACGATGGTGTTGCTGGTCAGGTAGAAGCCGTAGCGGACGATGTCGACGACGCCCTTGACCATGCCGATGCCGACCAGCCAGAGCGCGGGCGGCATGAGGACCTTGAGCGGGTTGAAGTACATGACCATCCGCAGCACCTGCAGGATGTAGCGGTAGGCGTCGGAGACGAAGCTGAACTTGGACTTGCCCGCCCGCTTGCTGTAGCCGATCGGCAGGTAGTAGACGTCGTGCTGGTTCGACAGGAACGACAGCGTGATCGTCGTGACGCAGGAGAACCCGGGCGGCAGCAGCCTCAGGTAGGGCTTGGCGACCGACTTGCGGAACGCCCGCAGCCCGCTGTTGAGGTCGGGGATCTTCTGCCCGGCCAGCCGCTCGGCCACCTTGCGGATGAACCACTTGGCCGGGACCCGCAGGAGCTTGTGCGAGCCCTCCTCGCTGGTCCGCGCGCCCACGACCTGGTCGATCGTCGGGTCCTTCTCCAGGATCTGGATGAGCTCGGGGATGCGCTCGTTCGGGTACGTCATGTCGGCGTCGGTCCACACGACGATCTCGCCGTTCGCCTCCTGGGTGCCGATCCTGCGCACCGTGCCGGAGCCGCCGTTGCGGTGGAAGGCCCTGATCCGCATGTTCGGGAACCTGGGCGCGGCCTCCTGCAGCCTGGCCAGGGTCTCGTCGGTGGAGAAGTCGTCGACCGCCACGAGCTCGTAGGTGTATCCGCTGTGGTCCATCGCCTCGCAGATGCGCTCGACCTCGGCGATGACGTGGTCCTGCTCGTTGTAACACGGCAGGACGATGGTCACGTACGGCGTTGCGTCCACGGCTGATCCACTCTCGGGCTCTCGGGCATGCTCTCGACGGGCGAGGATACTCTGCCCGGGCGGGACCCGAGCGCACATCACCTTCTCGGGACGGCTTCCGCTAGCACTCTTGAGCTATCCCCAGCCGGGAACAATCCTCGTCCATGCGCCAGACCGATCTGACACCCGCCGTCCCCTCGACGGCGCCGACGACCTTCGGCGCCGTCCCCGGATCCGCGAGCTTGACGTAGTAGCTCTCGGGAAGGGGAGACTTGCTGGTCTTCTCCCCCCAGACGTACGCGAACACCCGGCGGGCGTGGGCGACGTCCTCGAAGTAGACGCTCTCGCTCTCCTCGAGGGCGAGCAGCCTGTCCCCGACGGCCTTCCTCTCCCCGGCCGTGGCCGGCCCCCGCCCCTTACAGGCGAAGACTGTCCCCTTGCGCCCGCACAACGAGACGACGACGTCTGCCTTGCCCTGCCAGAAGGACCCTCCGAAGGCGAAGACGTTGGAGACGCCCGGCGCCCTGTACATCGCGGCTTCGAACCGCGCGATGTCACGCCACCGGTGAAGCGTGCCCCTGAACGACTCCGGCATGTCCTCCTCCTCGATGGCGGAGAGCAGCGTCTCGTTGTCGGCGTTCTGCTCCGTGAAGTTCGCGTACGCCTCCTCCTGGGACTCGAACTCCACCTCCGCCACTTCCGGCATCGCCCGCAGCCTCGCCTCCAGCGCGCGCCTCTGGTTCGCCGTGATCGCCCGCTTGCGGCACCGCTTGAAGGGGTCCTGATCACGGCAGAGGAAGACGGTGAACGTGACGGTCTGCGGCCAGTCGTCCGGCGGCGGGGACACCTTCTTGTTACCGGGCTGTGGTCCACCGGGAGACGCGGCCCCCCAGGCGGCGTCCTGCAGGAGAGGTGAGCCGACGCTTCCCCCCGCCCCGAGCAGCACGGCGACCGCCACCACGACGGCCGTCAGGCCACGACGAACCTCGGCCCACGTCCGGGCTTGCCAACCGCGCCCCGCCCCCTCGGCGGACGGCTCCCCCGCTTCGAGGACGGCCGTGCCGGAAGGCGCGCGGCCGGAATTCCACGCTCCACTGTTCACAGCGTTCCTCTTGTTCGAACCGGGCGCCGGATCTGTCGCATTCACCATGTCGCCCACAGTGATGGCTGAATATTCAGGTCAACATCCTGAAAGACATGACCGCTTTTTGATCATCAGTGCTGAATATTCCGGGTAACGGTGTATATACGGTCACGGACCGTCACCATCATGGCCAAATCGCTTCGTACCCGCGATGATCACTCGCCGAATCCTTCAAGATCCTCGTCGGCGCGGGAGGCCCACGCGGGGTCTCCGCTGGCGGCACAGCCCACAGCGGGTATGACGAACCCGCGCTCCGGCTCTCCGGCGGGCGACTTCTCGGCTCCGACGCTCACGTGTCGATGTTCGCACGCGGGACGGTCATCCAGACGTCGGCGGCCAGGGACCAGGTGCCGTTGGGGGCGTCGACGAGGGAACGGTCGTCCTGGCGGGTGCGGAGGTTCATGATGTGGACGGGGGTGCCGTATCCGGAGAGCTGCCGGGACTCGGCGGCGAGCAGGACCGGGGTGCGTCCGGCGGCGCGGACGCGGGCGGCCAGGCGGGCGACGTCGGCGGATCTGGGGATGTCGGAGCGGTAGATGGTGAGCCGGGCGGCAGGGAGGCCGCAGACGCCCCGGACGACCTGGGTGAAGCGGGCGGCGGTGACACGCTCGACGACGAGCACCGAGGCGCGCGGCGGGAGGGCCGCGCACATGGTCTCGACCGCGGAGAGCTCGCCGCGGTCGACCGGGCTGAACGCCGTCCCCCCCGAGGTGATCACCGGGGGGACGAGGAGGAGGACCGCCCCGGCCGCGGCGAGGCCCCTGCGCGCGCCCTGGCCGTACCCCGACCTCCGCGCCCTGTCGCGCGTCCAGCGCAGGCCCCAGACGGCGAGCAGGATCAGGCCGGGGATGACGACGGGGACCAGCCGCCGGGCGGCCCACGGGTGGTCGGGGGTGATGCCCGGCCGGTAGAGCGTGGTGACCGTGGTCCAGCCGATGACGGCGAGCGGCAGCAGCCAGCCGGGGGCCGTCCCCCTGACGAGCCTACGCGTGAGCACGACCGCGGCGAGGGTGCCCAGGAGTGCCGCGGGAAGCCCGATGTACCAGATCACCCAGTGCGCCGAGTTCTCGTAGTAGAGCCGGGAGCCGTCGAGCGGCAGGCGGTTGATCCGCTGGACGCCCTTGATGAACTCCGCGGTCACCTGGTCGTCCGACGTGACGGGGTGCCGGACCACGGTCTCCAGCCACGGCCGGGCGGCGAAGGCCGCCGCGACCAGCGCGACCAGGCCGGCGGCGATCTCGGGCAGCCGCCGGACACCGGCCACCCGCCGCAGCGGGGCCGCGAGCCGCGGGGCGAGCGCCGTCGCCACCACGGTGAGGATCCCGACCGCGCCGCAGATGGCCAGCAGCGGGACGACCGAGTCCGACAGGTAGTCCAGGTACGGCCTGGACAGCAGGTAGGCGGCGGCCAGGCCCAATCCGGCCCCCGCCACCAGCCCGCCGAGCAGCGGCACGCCCAGCCGCCCCCCGTCGCGGTCCCCCACCCGGCTCAGGGCGATGAGCAGCCCGGCGTAGACGAGCACGGGGAGCACGTCGCGCAGCCCGTCGATCCTGACCAGGACGGCCAGCCCGAACACCAGCCCCGCCAGGGCGGCCCCCGCCCGCGCCGCCCCCTCACCGGAGGACATGGGCGGCGGGTGACCGGCACCGACGGCACGGGAACGGAGCCTGGCCTCGGCGTCGTACAGCAGGGCGAGGCCGCCGAAGAGCAGGACCAGGGAAGGGATCTCGCTGAAGGTCGTCCGCGAGGTGTAGAGGATCGGAAGGCAGACGGCGAAGGCCGGCGCGGCAAGGAGTGCCCAGCGAGCCCCGGCGAGCCGGGCGACGACCCCCGCGAGGACCAGCACGGCCGCCGCCCCCAGCACCGGCGGCACCAGCAGCAGCCCCGCGACATCGCCCAGCCAGGCGCCCACCGCGTGGAGCATCGGCGCCCCCGGCATGAACTGCGGCACGACCGCGCCGCCGGAGGCGTAGAAGCCCACGCTGTCGAAGTGGAGCGCCGGGTCGGTGCCGCCGAAGGCCCACTCCTGGGAGGGGATCGGCAGCGAGCCGTGCCGGGCCAGCCAGACGCCGTACTGCGCGTAGGTGGCGGGGTCGCGGCGGACGATCAACTGCTCGCCGTGCAGCAGGCCGTTGAAGATCCCGGAGGCCAGGGCGGCGGCGACCACCCCGGTGACCTGCCAGGCGGTCGCCTCGACCGTCTCCGGCAGGCGGCGCAGGCCGTACCGGCACAGCAGCGCGACGGCCGCCAGCCCCAGCGGGACCGCGACGAGCGGCCGGAACCAGCCGAGCAGCAGCAGCGGCAGCCCGGCCAGCAGCCAGCCCGCCAGGACGAGCACGGGCACGACGGAGACCACGGCGAGCACCCTGCCCGCCGAGGGCCTGCGCGTACGGTCCAGCCAGCCGGTGGTCATGATGCGAACCGAGCGTAGTGCCACTTCCGGCCCGCACCTGGCACGCCGAGCCCGGACCGGGGCCGGGTCCGGGCGAGGCCGGGTTCAGGCGGGGCCGGGTCCGGGCGGGGCCGGGTTCAGGCGAGGCCGGGTTCAGGCGGGGCCGGGAGCCGAGGGGACCCGGGGGCGCGGACACGGGTCCGGCGCGAGCGCGGGGCCAGGTCGAAGCCGGTAGCGTACGCGCAGCATTCGAGGAGGGGGACGAGTGATCGGGTGGGTGCGGCGGTGTCGCGGGTTCCGGGGCGACCGCGAATTTCCTGACCGCCGCGGCCTCCGGGACCGCCTCCGGTTCCAGCTCCGGGACCGGGAGCGGGAGCGGGAGCGGGAGCATATTCGCCTCCTGGACCGCCGCCTGCTCCTGGAGCACCGCTGGTTCCTGGTCGTGCTGGTCGCGGGGATCGCGCTGCGGGTGATCACCATGCTCGGCTACCGGCCCGCGCTCTGGTTCCCCGACTCCTACACCTACGTCGTCACCGCGCTGAAACCCCGGCCCGACCTGGTCCGCCCCGCCGGGTACCCGATGTTCATGCGGCTGCTCGAACCGTTCCACGAGTTCGCCGTCGTCGCGCTGGCCCAGCACCTGCTCGGGCTGCTGGTCGGCGTGCTGGTCTATCTCACCGCGCGGCGGCTGCGGGCGCCAGGCTGGGCCGCCACGCTCGCGTCCGTCCCCTCCCTCCTGGACGCCTACCAGATCCAGCTGGAGCACCTGCTGGTCTCCGACACCCTGTTCGCGGCCCTGGTCGTGTCGGCGGCCTGCCTGGCCGTGCGCGAGTCCGCCGGGTGGCGTACGGCGTGCGGGATCGGGCTGCTGCTCGCGGCGGCGACGCTGACCAGGACCGTCGGGCTGCCGCTGGTGGCCCTCTTCGCGGCCTGGCTGATCTTCAGGGACCGGGGCCGGGTGCTCGCGGCGGGAGTGATGCTCGCCGCCGCGACGGTGCCGATCCTCGGGTACGGGGCCTGGTTCCACGCGACGTACCAGCGGATCGGCATCGTGGGCGCGAACGGCGTCTTCCTGTACGGCAAGACGATGACCTTCGCCGACTGCGGCGTGATGCGCCCGCCGCCCGACCTGGCGGTGCTCTGCGACCCCCGCCCGGCGGCACAGCGGCCTCCCGCGCAGGAGTACGTCTGGGCGCAGGACTCGCCGCTGGTCAGGCTGCCCGGCATCACCTTCACCCGGGCGAACGACACGCTGGCCGGGCGGTTCGCGTCGCTGGCGATCCTGAGCCAGCCGCTGGACTATCTCGGCTCGGTCGCCTCGGAACTGGCCCGCTCGTTCACCGTGGGCCGCCCGGTCTACCCGGACCAGGAGATCTACGACTACTACCAGTTCCCGGCGACACCGCCCGCGCCGCCGGGGCGCTATCCGGCGACGGTGGGCGCCGAGGCCGCGAAGCGCTACGAGAGGGGCCCGATCTCCACCCGGATCGTCGAACCGTACGCGGGCTGGATCCGTACCTATCAGGGAATCGCCGGACTGCCTGGCGCGGCGGTCCTGGTGATCCTGCTGCTACCGCCCGCGGCGGCGTGCGTCCGGCGCTTCCGCCCGGACTCCACGGCGTGGGCGCTGCCCTGGTCGGTGGCGGTGGTGCTGCTGGTGATGCCGGCGGCGGTGGCGGAGTTCGACTACCGGTACGTCCTGCCGGCCGTGCCCGCCGCCTGCCTGGCGGCGGCACTTGTCGTACGTAAACCTAATTTCAGTAACATTCCTACTAATGTCCGCATTTGAGTATGCTGGCCGCCGAATCATCATGGCGGTGTCAGGGGGCGGTCTTGGCCAAGTTCGCATCATCACGACTCCTGGCGCGCACCTCGTGATCTACCCTTTGGGCTCGATGATCGAGCACGAGCACCGGACGACGCCCCCCAGCGGGAGGCTCGCATGAGCGACCACCGGCAGGCGGCCGTCAGGGACCGCCGGAGCGAACCCGCCTCCCACGGCCGCCGCGGCGCGCGGCGCGCGGGAGGGGACGGCCCCCCTCAGGAAAGCCCGCAGAGAGACCTCCCGACACAGCCGGGTGAGGCGACGCCGAGGGGCAAAAACCGCAAGCAGCGGCGGCTCACCACCGGCGCCTGGGCCGGTATCGCGGCGACCGGCCTGCTGGTGCTCGGCACCCTGGGCGGCTACGGGGTCTACCGCAACGCGGTCGGCAACATCGACGACCTCGAGCTCGGCAACAAGCTCGGCAACAACCGCCCGGCGCCCGTCAAGGGCGCGCTCAACGTGCTGATCGTGGGCTCCGACACCCGCGAGGGCGACAACCTCAAGTACGGCCAGAAGATGGCCGACGCGGGCAAGCGCACCGACACGATCATCCTCATGCACATCGCCCCCGACCGCGACAAGGCGACGTTCGTCAGCTTCCCCCGCGACTCGGTGGTCGACATGCCCGCCTGCCAGTCCGAGACGGGCGCACCGGTGGCGGCCCGCACCGAGATGATCAACGCCGCCTACAACGAGGGCGGCATCACCTGCACGATCACCACGATCGAGGCGCTCACCGACATCCGCATCGACCACTTCGTCGAGGTCGACTTCACCGGCTTCAAGAACATCGTGGACGCCCTCGGCGGCGTCAGGGTCTGCCTGACCAAGCCGGTCGACGACAAGAAGGCCAAGCTCACCCTCCCGGCGGGCTGGCACCTGTTGGCGGGCGAGAAGGCCCTGGGCTACGTCCGGCTGCGCGGTTACGGCGACGGCAGCGACATCGGCCGCATCAAGCGCCAGCAGGTCTTCCTCAGCCAGGTGGTGAAGAAGGCCACCAGCAGCGAGCTGCTGACCGACCCCGTCAAGATGCTGAGCTTCATCAACACCGCCGCCAAGTCCGTCCGGATGGACTCGGAGCTGGCCAAGGACACCGGCACCCTGTTCGAGATCGGGAAGAGCGCCCAGAAGCTGACCGCGGGCGGCGTCAAGCTGATCACCGTCCCGTGGGGTCCCCACCCCGACGACCCCAACCGCGTCGCCTGGGTGCAGCCGTACGCGAACCAGCTGTTCGCCGCGATCAAGAACGACACCGAGGTCACCCCGCCCCCGGACCCCAAGGCCAAGCCGGCCGTCAAGCGCGAGCAGGTCAGGATCCAGGTGTTCAACGGCACGGACACCCCGAACAGGGCCAGGGAGGTCGCCGCCGAGCTGGCCGACCAGGGCTTCGTGGTCACCCACGTCGGCAACGCCCGCCCGGCGACCGGCAACGTGCCCACCACCACGGTGCGCTACGCCAAGAAGGACGCCGCCGACGGCGTCTCGTACGGCGACGCGCTGGCCGCCAGGCTCTCCGGCGACAAGCGCGCCCCGGTCGCGGGCAAGGTCAGGCCGGTCACCACCGAGAAGTACGTCCCATCCGTGGCGCCCCCGCCCACCCCGGGGGGCAAGGCACCGACCGGGCCGGTCATCCAGCTGATCATCGGTGCCGACTGGCCGGGCGTCCGCGCCCTCCCGAAGATTCCCGACGCCCTCACGGACAAGGTCGTCGACAGCAAGACCAACCCCTGCACCTGACGTCCCCTTCGCGGCGGCCCGGCCGCCCCGGCGGGACGGCCGGACCGGCCGCTGTGACCGGATGTGACCGGATGTGACCGGATGCGGCCGGGTGACCGGGCCGGGCCGGACGGCGGTGCGACCGGCCGCCCGGCCGGGTGAGCGGGCGGAACCGGACCGCACGGACGGAGGCGGCGGAGCCCGGCGAACCGGACATCATGCTCGGGTAGCGGAGAGTCACCGTCCGGGGAGGCGTCGGGAACCGGCTGTTCACCGGGCCGTGGACAGTCACGATTACCCGAGAACCGCCCGAATCAGAGTGCGTGTGTGCGACAGAGGGCGCACAGTCGGTTTAGGGTTGGTCAAGGCCGCGAGGCGAACGCCCGCCCGCACCTCCGGCCCGCCCCCGGGCACCCCGCCAGTCTGCCCGACTACTCCCCGGTCTCCGACAGATAGCTGAGCCTTCCCCTCGTGAGCGACATCCGATCCTTCCAGGTGCCGGCCCCCCAGGACGACGGCGGTTCCGAACCCGGCTCCGGCGGGTCCACCGGCGGGCAGGGCCGGAGATCCGCCCCGTGGCCCGGTCACGCGCAGGCGCCCGGCGGGCCCCAGCCCTCATGGCCGGAGCCGCCGTCCCCGGGTCCGGCCGCCTCCGGCAGGGCGTCCCGGCGCGACGCCGGGGGCGATCGGGAGGAGAGCCCCGGCGAGGTCACCGAGTGGGGGGCTTACCCGGCGTACCGCGAGCCGCACGCCGGCGGCCCTCACGACTCCCACGACCCGCTCGACCTGTCCAAGCCCCTGAACGCCGAGCCGGTCCCCCAGGAGCCCTCGTGGGGCCGTGAGGAGCCCTCGTGGTCCCAGGAAGGTCCGGCGTGGGCGCAGGACTCGTCGTGGGCGCAGGCGTCGTGGGCGCAGGAGGACTCCTCCCCCTCGGTCCCACCGCGGGTGCGGGAGGACTCCTCCCCCTCGGTGCCGCCGCGGGCGCGGCAGGATCCCTCCCCCTCGGTGCCGCCATGGGGGCAGGAGGACTTCCCCCCGTCGTGGGCGCAGGACGGCCCCACTCCTCCGCAGGGCGCCCCCCAGGTGCCGGCGCCCCGGCCCGACTGGGCTCCGCCGCCCACGTCGCCGCCCACGTCGCCGCGCGTCCCCCCGCCGCCGGGAGCCGCGCCCTCTCGGGCTCCCGGCCAGGCGCCCGCCCCCGGATATCCCGGGGTCCCCGGGGATTCCCAGCTTCCCGGACGGCCACGGCTGCCCGGAGAGCCGCAGGCTCCCGTGCGGTTCCCGGACACGGGACGACCGCCGTCCGCCCCGCGGCCCCGCCAGGAGCCGCGGCCGGCCGGTGAGCGTCCCTTCTCCTACTGGGAGAACACCAGCCGGGAGAGCGAGCCCTCGTTCTGGAGCCAGGGCCCGCAGGCCGAGCAGGAGCTGCGGGCCGAGCGCGAGCGCGAGCCGGTCGCCGAGGAGGAGGCCCCGGCCCCCGCGGCCAGGAAGAAGCGCGAGCCCTACCTCGACAACGTGAAGTTCGTCCTGATCGCCCTGGTGGTGACGGGCCACTCGCTGGTCCCCACCCTGAAGGCGCACTCGGCGGAGGCCGCGTACCTGTTCATCTACATGTTCCACATGCCGGCGTTCGTGCTGATCAGCGGATACCTGGGCCGCAACTTCTGGAACTCCAACGCGAAGATCAACAAGCTGGTCGACACCCTGCTGATCCCGTACGTGGTCGTGGAGATCGGCTACGCGCTGCTCCGCTACGGGCTTGGCCAGAAGTGGACGCTGACGATAATTGATCCGGCCTGGCTGAACTGGTATCTGCTGGCCCTGGTCCTCTGGCGGATCTCCACGCCCATCTGGACGCGGATGCGGCAGCCGCTGCTGGTCGCGGTGGTCATCTACATGGCCGCGGGCTTCTCGGAGATCTCCGGCGACTTCAGCATCGACCGCTTCTTCGGCCTGCTGCCGTTCTACGTGCTCGGCCTGCTGCTCAAGCCGGAGCACTTCGACCTGCTCAAGCCCCTCTGGGTCAAGATCACCTCCGCGGTGGTCCTCGTCGGCGCCGCCGGGGTGGCGATCGTCATCGCGCCCCGCGTCCCCCTCGACCCGATCTACTTCCGCTACAGCTTCAAGGCCATGGACATGTCCTGGTGGCTGGGCTTCGGCGTGCGCGGCGCCGTGCTGGTCGCGGCGCTGGTCATGACGGTCGCGGTGCTCGCGCTGGTGCCCCGGGGCGAGACCTGGTTCTCCGACCTCGGCACCCGCACCCTGTACGCCTACCTGCTCCACGGCGTCGTGGTGGTCATCGCCAAGGACCAGGGCTGGCTGAGCTTCCCCTGGCTGTACGGCCCGCTGGGCGTGGCGGCGATCGCGTGCAGCTCGCTGGCCCTGGCCATCGTGCTGTGCCTGCCGGAGACCCGCAAGCTCTTCAAGTGGATGCTCGAACCCCGCCTGGTCTGGCTCTACCGCCGCCCGTCCCCGCCCGCCGACACCACTGCCGCTACCACCGCACCGGCCGACGCCGCACCCGCCGCCAGGGAGAGTTCAGCGCCAGTTACCCGGTAATTAACCCCACACATCCGGTGATGACGGAACGAACCCCCAGCATCGGGATATGCGGGTATGCGTCGCGACAATCGCTCATCACCCAGAGGACGCCCGGATCATGCATCGGCAGATCCGTTCGCTCCTCGACGCCGGGCATGAGATCACCTACGTCGCCCCCTTCACCGACTGCAACGTCACCCCGGATCCGGGGATCCGGGCGATCGACGTGCCCCGGGCGACCGCCGGGCGCCGCAGGCGGGCGCTGAAGGCCGCCCGGGGGGCCCTGAAGCGCGGGGTGGAGGGCGCCGACCTGCTGGTCGTACACGACACGGAACTGCTGTTCCGCCTGCCCAGGCGCCGCCCCGCCACCGTCTGGGACGTGCGAGGGGACGGCGGGAGCGCCTGGGGCGCCTGGGGCGCTGACGCGCCGGGCACCGACCTCGGCCTCCCCGGCCCCCTGCGCCGGGCCCTGCCCGCGCTGGTACGCCGGGTCGAGGCCCGCGCGGAGCACCGCCTGCACCTGATCCTGGCCGAGGACTCCTACCGGGAGCGGTTCTCCGGCCCCCACCCGGTCGTGCCCAACGCCGCCTACGTGTCCCCGACCCCGCCCCCGCCGCCCGGCCGGAACCGGGTGGTCCACGTGGGCCACCTCTCCGAGGCCGGAGGCGTGGCCGAGCTGATCGAGTCGGCCCGGCTGCTGCTCCCGTACGGGATCAGGCTCGACCTGATCGGCTCCGCCGACGTCCGGATCAGGCCGCTGCTGCGGGACGCGCAGCGGGAGGGCCTGCTCGACTGGTACGGCTACGTGCCCAACCGGCACGCGCTGCGGATGGCCGAGGGGGCGATCGCCGGCCTGTCGCTCCCGCACGACGCGCCCGGCCCCCGGCCCGTACCAGCCAAGATCATCGACTACATGTCCCGGGGAGTCCCGGTGATCACCACCCCCCTGCCCGCCGCGGCGTCCATGGTCGAGAGGACCGGGTGCGGTGTCGTCGTCCCCTTCGGGGACGCCCGGGCTGCGGTACGGGCGGTGCTGGCGTTGCGGGACGACCCCGAAGGGGCGGCCGCGACGGGCGCGCGCGGCCACGCCGAGGCCCTGGCCCACCACAACTGGCCGGACCACGCGGGCGCGTTCGTCGGGCGGCTGGAGGAATGGGCGGGCAAACCAGTGACGTCCGGCCTGGAGATTGGTGTACTGGAGGCATGGCACGCCATCTGATTCAGGGGCGCGAGGTCACCATGCCGGTCCGCGTCCGCGACGTCATGGTCTGCAGCGCGTCCTACCTGGTCAGGGCGGACGCCGCGCGGGCGGTGATCGCCTACTCGCATCTGGACGTCGCCGAGGTGCTGCCCCGCAAGGCCCTGTGCACGCTGGTGTTCGCCGACTATCTCGACAGCGACCTGGGCGGCTACCACGAGTTCGGCGTCGCCTTCCTGGCCAGGCCCCCCGGCTCCGGCCATGTTCCCCGCGGGGGGCTGCGCGCGAACCTGGCCGAGCTGCACCGCACCGGCGCCGGGGCGTTCGTCCACTGGCTCCCGGTCGACCAGGGCTTCACCCTGGAGGCGGGTCGCGCCATCTGGGGCTTCCCCAAGGAACTCGCCCACATCGACCTGCGCATGTCCTCCCCCTACAAACGGTGCATCGTGCGCAAGGACGGCCGCCTGGTGCTGGACCTGCTGATCAAACCGGGCGTCCCGGTCCCGGGCACCGGCATGATGACCCCCCTCGACGCCTACAGCCACCTGGACGGCATCACCCGCCGCATCCCCTGGTCGCTGTCCCCCCGGGGGATCCGCACGCGCCCCGGCGGCGCTCTCATCCGCCTGGGCAACCATCCGATCGCCAAGGAACTGAGCGAGCTCGGCCTGCCCAAGCGCGCCCTGGTGACGAGCACGGTCGCCCACCTGGCCATGACGCTCGGCGAGGCCAAGGAACCCTGAGAGCACTGAGAACCCTGAGAGCGCGGGGAGCACGGGGAGCGCTGAGAGCCCTGAGAGCCCTGAGAGCCCGGGGAGCCCGGGGAGCCCGGGGAGCACTGAGAGGAGCCGCCCGCGGGATCAGGCGTCGAGTTCCAGGAGGGGCAGCTCGGCCCTCGTCGGCAGGCCCTGCCAGTCGCTGGGCCCCGACGAGGCGAAGGCCGCGAGCAGGCCGCCCCGGCGCAACCGGTCGGCCGGGTGCAGGCCTTCCAGCAGCGCGCTGAGATAGCCCGCGACGAAGGCGTCCCCCGAGCCGTTGGGGTCGACCACGGGCGCGGAGAGGCTGGCGGCGTCGTGGCGGACACCGTCGACCCGCACGCTCGCCCCCCGGGCGCCGCGGGTCACGATGACCTCGCGATCCCCGGTGAGCGCGGGCTTGACCAGGTCGAGCTCGGTCTGCCGGACGAACAGCACGTCGGCCGAGCAGGCCAGCACGCTGAGGATCTCCTCGGCCTCGCGCAGGTCGGGCCAGAGCTGGTCGTGGTAGTCGATCGCCACCGAGACCGCGACCCCGGCGGTCCGCGCGGCGCGCACGGCGGCGTGCATGGCGTCGCGCGCGCTCAGCGCGGCGGTGATCCCGCTGACGTGCAGGACGCGGGAGGCCGCGATCCGGTCCACCGGAACGTTCCCCTGGGCGAGCCTGACGCCGGTGCGGTAGTACGTGACCCTGGACGCCTGGCCGAGCCTCGACTCCTTCAGGAGGATCCCGGTCGGGGACCCCTCGTCCACCCGGGCGTCGGAGACGTCCACGCCCTCGCCGCGCAGCGCGGTGAGGATCCTGGCCCCCAGCTCGTCGCCGCCGACCTTGCCCAGCCAGCCCACCCGGTGGCCGAGCCGGGACAGCCCGACCGCGACGGTGAACTCGGCCCCGGCGACGTCCAGCCTGGCCTCGTGCTCGTGGCGGATCCGGCCGCTGGTGACGACGCCGAACGCCTCGCCGAGGGTGTAAACGTCCACTGCGGATCGGGGATCAGACGATCGGCGGGCGGCCGAGGCGGAGCATGCGCCAGGCGGTGTTCCAGCCCATGGGACGGCGCTCGCCCGCGGGCTCGCGGAGCCCCTCGGTGAAGCCCTTGAACCAGGCGCGCAGGGCCGGCTTGGAGCGCTCGCGGACCAGGGTCAGCACGATCCAGTTGAGGAGGTAGAGCGCGGCCAGCGCCCAGGGAAGGTTGCGGCGGGCCAGCCAGACCCGGTTGCGGGCGTTGAGGCGGTAGAAGTCGGTGTGCCGGGTCGGGGGGACCTGCGGGTGGTACATGACCGTCTGGGCGTCGTACTCGATGCGGTAGCCCTCGCCGAGGAGCCTCCAGGCCAGGTCGGTCTCCTCGTGGGCGTAGAAGAAACGCTCGGGGAGACCGCCGACCTGGAGGAAGGCCGAGCGGCGGATGGCGCACGCGCCGCCCAGGAAGGTGGTGACCGGGGAGGACCGCTCGGGGTCGCCCGCGCGCAGGCGGGGGACGTGGCGGCGCTGGCCGATGCCGCCGTCGGGGTCCTTCACCCTGAAGGAGACGACCGCGAGGTCGTGCTCGGTGGAGAAACGCTCCCGCAGGTGGGAGACGAGTCCCATGTCGGCGTACCAGCCGTCGTCGTCGAGGAAGAGGACGACGTCGCCCGAGCACTCCTCGACGCCGCGGTTGCGGCCCGCGGGAATGCCCGCGTTGTGGTTCAGCCGCACGCTTCTGATCGAGGCCGAGGACCCCGGGGGCACGGTGGCCGACAACTCGGGAACGTCCGTGCCGTTGCCGACGATGACCACCTCGACGTCACCGTCGACCTGGTTCAGCGCGGACTCGACCGCCCGGTCCAGCTCGGGGACCCGGTTGCCCATGGTGAGGATGACGCACGAGATCTTCAACGGGTCATCGTCCTGACGCGTCGAGAGCACGTACGGAGCATACTTTCATGACCACCGAGTCTGCTGGGCCGGGAAATCTGGCGGGGCTGGAGTTTCCCGGTATACCGGAGTTTCCTGGTATACCGGGGGACAAGCGTATCGGAACCGCTGGCGAACACCTGCCAAACAGCGGGGTGTTCGCACTTACGACGCGCCCGGACGCCATCCGGTTCCTCATGAAAGCCGCCTGGACGCCAGAATGCTGATCAGATGCAGGATCGTCTGCAGCACGGCGACGACCACGCAGGCCACCACGAGGATCCTCGTCGCCGCCAGCCCTCCGTTGAGCGCGTCCCAGATCGCGGCGACCACGATGAGGAGGGACAGCTCGACCGCCTGCACGATCCGGTGGAATTTCAGCGCCGCGGCCGCCCTGCGCGCCATGCCCAGCCCGCGCGACCGGAAGTGCTCGGCCGATGACTCGGTCGCCGCGACCAGCCCGGAGCGAGCCCGGGCCACGTCGACCAGGTCGGTCTCCGCCTTGATCAGGATGGCGCCGAGCGCGGCGGCGAACCCGATCACGGTGTACCAGTCGGGCAGGATCTCCGACGCCCGGAAACCCAGCCCGATGAGGATGGCCGCCTCGGCGAAGTAGTGGCCGACCCGGTCGAGGTAGACGCCGGTGATGGAGGTGCGGCCGGTCCAGCGGGCCAGCTCGCCGTCGGAGCAGTCGAGCAGCAGGTAGAGCTGGACCAGCAGGGCCGCGAGGACGGCCGCCCAGAGCCCCGGCAGCGCGAGCACCGCCCCGGCCAGCAGGCCGGTGAGGATCATCAGCCAGGTGGTCTGGTTGGGGGTGATCGGCGTCTTGGCGAGGAACCAGGTGACGTAGATCGACAGCTTGCGCATGTAGAGCGCGCCGGCCCAGTGCTCGCCGCTGTTGCGGTCCATGGTCGAGTGCGGCTGGGCCACCGCACGGAGCTCAGCGACCGACGGCCCGGACATAATCCTCCACCCGATCGTGAATCTCCGGCTCCGACAGGCGCAGGTGCTCAAGGATCGTGTAGCGGCCGGGGCGCGTGGCCGGGGCCAGCATGACCGCCTCGGTGAACTGGGCCGGGGACAGCCCCACGTCGATGGGGGTGACCGGCAGCTCGTGCCCGCGCAGGCAGTCGACGACCTGGTTGAGCCTCCGCGAGTCCTCGCGGAGGAAGAAACAGAATGCGGCACCTATCCCGGCGAGCTCGCCGTGGTTGGAGGTGCCGGGAAAGAGCTGATCCACGGCATGCAGGATCTCATGGTCTCCGCCACTCGAAGGACGCGAGGATCCGGCGACCACCATCGACATGCCCGACAGGATGAGCGCCTCGGCCAGCACGGTGAGGAACGCGTCGGACTCGATCGAGTCGGATCTGCCGATCACCGCCTCCGCCGAGGTCCTGGACATCGCGCAGGCCAGGCCGTCGATCGGCTCCCCGCGCTCGCTCGCGCCGAGCTGCCAGTCCTCGATCGCCGAGAGGTTGCTGACCACGTCGCCGACCCCGGACCGGACCAGCGAGGCGGGCGCGTCGTGTACGAAATCGAGATCCACCATGATGGCCAGCGGCATGGGCACGCCGAAGGAGCCCTTGCCGCCGTCGTGCGTGAGCGAGGCCACCGGCGAGCAGATCCCGTCGTGCGACAGGTTGGTGGCCACCGCCACCATCGGGATCCCTGCCAGCGACGCGGCGTACTTGGTCACGTCGATGGTCTTGCCGCCGCCGATGCCCACGACCGCCTCGTACGCGCCCTTGCGCAGGTCGGCACCGAGCGAGATCGCCGCGTCGACCGAGCCGTCGGGCACCCGGAAGACCTGGGCCTCGCCGAGCGAGGGAGTGATCACCGAGGCGATCCGGTCTCCCTGGCCCGCGCCCACGGCCACCGCCACCCGCCCCGAGGTCGCCACCCTGCTGTCGGCCAGCAACGAGCCCAACTGGGCGACAGCGCCCCGGCGCACCTCCATGGACAGGGGGGCCGGGAGCATCCTGGCTAGTATCGGCACGCGATCTCCCGCGCCTTGGCGAGGTCGTCGTGGTTGTCTACCTCGACCCACGGGACGTCGCCGATCGGAGCGACGGCGATCTTCTCGCCGCGGGCGACGAGCTCCTGGTAGCCGTCCTCGTAGTAGAGCTGCGGGTCGCGCTCGAAGGTGGCCTGGAGGGCGTCGGCGAGACGGTCTCCGATGCCCGGCCGGATGAGCGTGGCGCCGATGTACTCACCGGCGGCGGCGGCCGGGTCCATCAGCTTGGTGATCAGCCGCAGGTGGCGGTCGCCGTCCAGGGTGACCTTCATCTCCTCGTCGGCGAGCTTCTTGACGTCGTCGACCGCGAGCAGGATGTCGGTGGTCGCCGGCGCGGAGAGCAGCGTCTCCTCCACCGAGACGGGGTGCACCGTGTCGCCGTTGACCAGGAGCACGCCCTGGTCGAAGTAGTCGCGCGCGCACCACAGGGAGTAGGCGTTGTTCCACTCCTCGGCCTTGTCGTTGTGCACGAGGGTGAGCTTCACGCCGTGCCGCCGCTCCAGCTCGGCCTTGCGCTCGTGTACCGCCTGCGCCTGGTAGCCGACGATGACCACGACGTCACGGAGATCGGCCGCCGCGAGGTTGCGCAGCGAGATGTCCATGATCGTGGTGTCGCCGTCGACCGGCACGAGCGCCTTGGGCAGCGTGTCCGTGTACGGCCGCAGGCGTCGTCCGGCCCCGGCGGCCAGCACCATTCCCAGCAACGTGCACTCCTCATTCGGGTGAGAGCCTCCCGGCGGGCACTCCTAGGCCCCAAAGATTAGTTGCCTTCGGACCCTGATCGTGTAATCCGGGGTTCGCCGGACGTTCTCAATCGTGTGCGCCGAGGTCGGCCGCGTCCACCCCGGTGTCCACTCCGGTGTCCACCCCGACCCGCGGGGCGGCCAGCCAGCAGGTGACGCTCTCCCAGGAGAAAAGGCACCACAGGTAGAGCGCGAGCAGGGCGAACACCAGCGTGACCTGCCCGGCGAGCCCGCCGAGGGCGATCAGCAGCATCCGGCCGTCCCAGCCGAGCCCGGAGGTGGCCAGCCAGGACGGCGGGTAGACCCGCTGCCTCAGCCGGTAGACGACGTCGTAGTGGTGGAAGGCCATCGCGCCGAGCAACATGAAGATCAGCCACGGCGGCACGTCGTGCGCGAAGCCCACCGAGGCCACGAAGCCGTACTCGGTGAGGCGCAGGATCGGCGGCACCAGCCAGTCGAGCCGGCCGTCGTGCGGGTGGGAGCTTCCGAGACCGGCCAGCAGCAGCGCCACCGCGGGGGCGAACACCGCCGGCCCGTCGGTGCCGGCCACCCCGACCAGCAGCAGCACCCCGGTCACGAACATCCCGACGATCGCGGGCGGCAGCGGCGGGAGCTGCCCGGCCACCAGGGCGCCCATGCCCCTCGACAGCACCCCGTCGTCCCGATAGGCGACCACGACGCTCCGCGGCACCGGCGCCATATGCACAGAAATCATGATCGCACCTGTTTTCCCACTCGCCTGGCGGAAGATCCGTCCCGCCGGTCGCGGACCCCGCCGCCCCGGGCCGTTCGTCGTGCCGGTCACGGCTCCCACCGCCCCGGGCCGTTCGTCGTGCCGGCCATGGATCCTGTCGCCCCGGGTCATCGGCTGAGCGACCTGCCCATCCGGCCGAAGAGGATGTAGAGGGCGGCGATCCCGCCCCAGGCCAGCAGCGCGATGAAGGTCACCCGGGCGTTGAAGAGGGCGGCGGTCACCGCGATCAGGGCCATCCGCTCCCCGATGGGCAACACGATGATCTTCTTGAACCAGCGGGTGAGCGACGCCTTCTCCATGGCCCGCGAGAGCCGCACGACCGCGTTGCCCGCCCCGGGCCCGGCACCGTCCCCGGCGGCCGCCCTGCCCAGAGAGTCCGCCCGCCCGCCTCCGGGACCCGCCGCCCGCTCGTCCCCGGGCCCCGCCGCCCGCTCGTCCCCGGGCCCCGCCGCCCGCTCGTCCCCGGGCCCCGCCCGCTCGCCTCCGGCGCCGGCGGCCGGTGCGCCGGCCCCGTCTTCCCCGCTCTCGCCCGCGCTCGGTGTCCGCCCCGCGTCGGCCCCCGCGAACGCGGCCCGCCGCTCCGGCAGGTACGGCGCCACCGACCGCCTCGCGTCACCGGCCGGGTCGGCCGGCGAACCCGCCTTCCCGGCCCAGGCCGCGCCCACCCGGCTCGCGTCGGCGCGCGCCCCCGAGTACGAGAAGTCGATCGTGTGGCGGAGCATCTGCAGGATCATCGCGGACACCGCCAGCGCCCAGATGCCGTCCGGGCCGCCGCCCGCGACGTCCAGACCGGCCGCGTACCCGATGGCGAGGCCCAGGTAGACGGCGTACTCCTTGACGCGGTCGAAGGTGGCGTCCAGCCACGCCCCGAGCGGCGAGAAGGTCCGGGTGTAGCGGGCGAGCTGGCCGTCGACGCAGTCGAGCACGAACGACAGGTAGAGCAGGACCGCCCCGGCGATCAGGCCTGGCCGGGTGCCCACGGAGAACCAGATCGCGGCGAGCGCGGCGAAGCCTACAGAGATGCCGGTGACCGCGTTCGGCGTCAGGCCGAGCCCGGCGACCGCCTTCACGAGGTGCCTGGACCAGGAGCTCACCCCGTACGTGGCGAAGAAGCCGTCGCCGGTCTTGACCGCGGCGTCCAGCCGGGCCTCGCCCTCGTCGACCTCGGCCAGCCGGGACACGGCCGTGTCGGCGTCCGCCTGCCCGGCCATCCGGTCGGCGTGCAGGCGGCCGAGCCTGGCCGCGCGCACCTGGACGCCGGAGCGGACCAGGCCGACCAGGAGCAGGCCGGGGGCCTCGCCGCCGTCCATCGGGCCGAAGGCGCCCGTCTCGGCCAGCTCGGCGAGCGTCTCGGCGGTCTCGGCGAAGCCCGCGAGGTCGGACACGCCGACCTGGAAGGCGCCTCTGAAGGTGCCGTTGGTCTCGCCGGCGGCCTCGTGGAAGGAGGTGCCCGCGGCCACCACGGACCTGCCGTCGGTCCTGACCGGGGGGCGCGCCGGACCCGGGGCAGCGCCCACCCGGCCCGCCTGGTCCACCCGGCCCGCCTGGTCCACCTCGCCCACCAGCGCGCCGGTGTCGCGGGCCGGGTGCTCCACGAGCATGGCCAGCGCCTCGGTGTGCGCCACCAGGTCGCCGGCGACCACCAGCACCGGGCCGATGGACGAGCGGGCCACCTTCGCGATCCTGCGCAGGTCGTCGGCGAGCCCCCTCGACCCCTCGGTCCCGATCATGTGGGTACCGCCGGGCGCGTGGATGATGTCGCTGGAACGGGCCACCACGTGCACGTCCCGTACGGGAAGGGAGGCGAGCTGGCCGGTCAGCCTGTCGAGCAGGGTCCCGCCGGAGCACCTGAGGCCGGACGTCTCGGTGGTGGCGAGCACGACCGCGACCGCATGCGAGGCGTCGGACGGGGCGATGGCGTGAGGGTCAGGCAATCCGGGCTCCTTCGTATCCGACGGGATCACCGTACGAATCGGGGAGTGCGCACTCAGCGTAGCTAGATCTTGACGGGATAGCACGGGAGCACGCCGGACGATCGGGTACGCACCCATTACGCTCGCCATATCCGAACTGTCAAAGGAATCTGATCGTGGCCGAACGTGAACCGCGTCCCCGAACCGTCGGTGTGGTCCTGGCAGGCGGCGTCGGCCGGCGCGTCGGCCACGACACCCCCAAGCAGCTGCTGGAGATCGCCGGCAGGACGATCCTCGAACACACCCTCGCCCTGTTCGAGGGATCACCGGAGATCGACGAGATCATGGTCCTGATGGCGCCCGGCTTCACCGGCGAGGTGGAGCGGATCGTCGAGCGCAACGGCTTCACGAAGGTCGGCAGGATCCTGGAGGGCGGCGCGAGCCGCCCGGAGACCACCTGGCGGGCGCTGCGGGCCCTGGGCGCGCAGGAGTGCCTCGTGCTGCTGCACGACGCCGTACGCCCCCTGGCGGAGCCCAGGATCATCGCCGACTGCGTCGAGGCGCTGAGGACCTTCTCGGCGGTCGAGGTGGCGATCCCGAGCTCCGACACGATCGTGGTGACCTCGCAGGGGCCGCACGGGGAGATCGTCAGCGACGTCCCCGACCGGGCCGGCCTGCGCCGCGTCCAGACCCCGCAGTGCTTCCGGCTCTCGGTGATCCGCGAGGCGTACGAGCGCGCCTTCGCCGACCCCGGCTTCGGCGACCGGCCGCCCACCGACGACTGCGGGGTGGTGCTGCGCTACCTTCCCGACGTGCCGATCCACGTGGTGCCGGGCAGCGAGCGGAACATGAAGGTCACGCACCCGGTGGACCTGTTCATCGCCGACAAGCTCCTCCGGCTCGCCGCGAGCGACGTCCCCGCCCGTTCCGGCACCGCCCTGCGCGAGGCGCTCGAGGGCAGGACCGTGGTGGTGTTCGGCGCGGACGGCGGCGCCGGCGCCGAGGTGGCGGAACTCGCCGGGCACCACGGCGCCCGCGTGTTCCCCCTCCTCGGCTCACCGGGCCTCCCGCGGCCGGCGGGCTCCCCGGGGTCACCGCCCCCCTCGGGAACACCGGACCCCTCCGAGACGCATGACCTTCCCGGTACGCCGGACCTTCCCGATGCGCCGAGCCTTCCCGGTACGCCGGACGGCGTCCGCGTCGACGACTTCCGGGCGGTGGCCGACGCGCTCGCCCGGGTCGTCAAGGAGACGGGCGGGATCGACTACGTGGTCAGCGCGGCGGGCGCGTCCCCGGGCAGGATCGACGCGGTGGACGACACCGCGATCGCCGAGACCGTGAGCCTGAACCACCTGGGCCCCGTCACCGTCGCCAGGGCGGCCCTCCCCCATCTCCGCGAGACGCGGGGACAGCTGCTGTTCCACGCCCCCTCCCGCGCCCGGGACGCGACGGGAGACGGCCTGCGCTCCTTCGCGGGAGCCGCCGTGGCCGGCCTGACCCGGGCGCTCGCGGAGGAATGGGCCGGGTACGGGGTGCGGGTCAACTGCGTGGATCCCGGGCGGGCCGAAGCCACGGCGCCGCCGGGCCCGCCCGCCCCGCACGCCGTCGCCCGCACCTCGCTGGACGTGCTCGCCTCCGGCGTCACCGGCCAGGTCGTCGACGCCCGCCCCTGAGCGCCATCCGCCCCGGCGGGGTCAGCCGCCCTCGCGGTCGGGCTTGCCGAGCCTTCTCGGGCTCGTCAGGAAGCCCCAGCCCCACGACATGTGCATGGTGACGTACACCAGCGGCAGCCGGACGAGCGCCGGGGCGGGCAGGCCGCTGCCGGTGACCGCGGAACCGGCCAGGATCGCCGCCAGGTAGCCGCCCGGGATCAGCAGTCCCGGCCAGAAGAACGGGGAGACCACCAGGCCCGCGAGGATGGCCAGCACGGCCGTGGGCGGCGCCAGGTAGCGCAGGTTGATCGTGCCCTCGTGGGTGCGGGCGACCACCCTGCGCCAGCGGCCGTAGTGGAAGTACTGCTTGGCGAGCGCCTTGAGGTCGGGCCTGGGCCGGTAGGAGACGCGCATCCGGGGCTGGAACCAGACCAGGCCGCCCGTCTCGCGGATGCGGTGGTTCATCTCCCAGTCCTGGGCCCGCTGGAAGTGCTCGTCGTAGCCGCCGACCCGCTCCAGCGCGGCGCGGCGGAACACGCCGAGGTAGACCGTGTCGGCCGGGCCGGCGGTGCCGCCGGTGTGGAACCGGGCGCCGCCGACACCGATCTTGGACGTCATCGCGCGGGCCACCGCCTGCTCGAACGGCGTGACGCCCTCGGCCGCCATGACGCCGCCCACGTTGTCGGCGCCGGTCTCCTCAAGGGTCTCCACCGCGACCTGGAGGTAGTCGTCGGGGAGCATCGCGTGGCCGTCCACCCTGGCGATGATCGCGTTGCCGGAGGCGGCGATGGCGGCGTTGAGCGCGTTGGGGGTGCGGCCGGTCGGATTGGGCACGACGACCACGCGAGGGTCGTCGGCGGCGATTTCGTCGGCGACCTCCTGGGTACGGTCGCGAGAGGGGCCGATCGCGAGAACGACCTCGATCGGTCCCGCGTACCGCTGCGAGAGCACCTGACGCACCGCCTCCCGCAGATGGCGCTCCTCGTTCAGCACCGGGATGACGATGGAGATGGGGGGCCAGACACGTGTCTCGGAAGACGACGCCGGCGCGGGCGAGTCGGGGAACTGCTTCATGGCGTCGCTCACGCTACTGTACGAACGGGTACCTCATCGACCCAGCTGGAGCCTAGGGGGCCATGCATGCGCGACCCGGAGGAGGATTCGGGTGTGCACGTAGGCGGCGACGCCTACGGCAGCGTTCGGGTGAACCCGAGGCGTGATCGCAGGTCGGCGAGGGGTGCCCGCACCAGGCGGCGCGGTCTCGTGATCGCCGGCGCGCTCTCGTGCCTGGTTCTGGGCAGTTCCGGGGTGACCTGGGCGCTGACCAATTACGCCACGACGAAGATCGAGGCGGTCGACGCGGGGGTCCCCGGCTCGCGGTCGATCACCGGCGCCATGAACATCCTGGTGGTCGGCGTCGACAAGCGCGACGACCTCACCCGAAAGCAGCAGAACCAGCTCAAGCTGGGCCGCGAGACCGGCGAGCGCACCGACACCATGATGGTGATCCACGTGTCGGAGGACCACAGCAAGGTCACCGTGGTCAGCCTTCCCCGCGACACCTGGACGACGGTCCCCGGCAAGGGCATGCACAAGATCAACGCCGCCTACCAGCTCGGCGGCCCGAAACTCGCGACGCGCACGGTGCAGACCGCCACGGGCCTGACCCTGCACCACTACGTCGAGGTCAACGTGCTGGGCTTCATCGAGGTGGTCGACGCCCTCGGCGGCATCTCGGTCTGCACCCCGGTCCCGATCAACGACCCGAAGACCGCGCTCGACCTGCAGCCGGGCACCTACTCCTTCGACGGCGTCAAGGCCCTCTCCTACGCCCGTACCCGCGCCACCGCCCGCTCCGACCTCGACCGCATCGACCGCCAGCAGCAGGTGATCTCCGCGCTGCTGAACCAGGCGCTCAGCGGGGAGACGCTGACCAACCCGGTCAGGCTCGCCTCGTTCGTCGACACCGCCCTCGACACGATCCGGGTGGACGACGCGCTGCGCGGGGACCTGCTCGGCCTGGCCGACCAGCTCAAGGACGTCTCCACCGACGACGTCGCCTTCGCCACGGTCCCGCTCGCGGACGTCGACTACAAGACGCCGACCGGCGAGTCCGCCGTGCTCTGGGACAAGGAGGCGGCCAAGGAGCTGTTCCGCAGGATCGCCGCCGACGAGACGCTGGTCAAGCCCGCCAAACCCGGCAAGTCCACGCCCACCCCGGCGGCCTCCCCCTCGGCTCCCGCGCTGACCGTCGCGCCCTCGCGGATCGCCCTCAGGGTGCTCAACGGCACCACGATCACCGGCCTGGGCGCGCAGACCAGGGCCGACCTGCAGAGAGTCGGCTTCCTGGTGCCCGAGACCCCGGGCAACACCCCGCAGAAGGACTTCGAGAAGACCGTCATCCGGTACGGCCCCGGCCGCGAGGATTCGGCACGCACGGTCGCCGCCGCGCTGCCCGGGGCGGAGCTCCGCCCGCTGGAGAGCCTGGGCGACAAGATCGAGGTGGTCGTCGGCCGGAAACACGCCCCGGCGAAGAAGGTCACCGTGAAGGAGACGTCCGCCTCGCCCGCCCCGAGCGCCACCCCCGCCGCGACTCCGACAGCCAGAACGGCAACGGACAATATCTGCAAAAAGTGAGCTAAGTGCATAACAACCCTCCGTCAGGGCAGCTAAAAGGCACGGAGGTGATGATCGTGATCTCAACATTCGATGTTCGGACATGGCGCAGTGGCACCTGTGTGGTCGTGCAGGCGACGGGCGAGCTCGACATGGCCGTGGCTCCCCGGTTGCGAGCGGAGATCGACGGTGCCCTGCACGAGGCGGGCACCCCGAACCTGGTGATGGACCTGACGGGAGTGCCGTTCTGCGACTCGGTGGGACTGGGGGTCATCGTGGGCACGCTCACCCGTCTCAAGGAGGCCCACGGCCGCCTCATGCTGGTGGTGAGCCCCGGCATGATCACCCACCTGTTGACGATCACCAATCTCGACCGGCACTTCGAGACGCGGGACAGCCTGCGCGAAGCGCTCGACGCCATGGCCCCGAGTCACTCCTCGGGCTGACCTCTCCCAGGTCAGGCCGGCTTTCCCAGCCGGCTCACGCCTCTCTCCCGTCATTCGGGAAACGGTTTTCCCGCACGTCCACACCCCTGTGCCGCCGAGGTCACAAAGCTGTTTCCTCGAATAGCTGGCACATATGCAGGTTGGCATCTACACTTCGCTTCGAAGCTATACGATCACGGAAAGCGATGATTCGCACCGTTAGGGAGTATCGTGGCTTCAGATAGTCCACCCCCTCCGCGCCCGCACGACGCGACCGGGGAGGCGACGATCTGAGGCCAGGCGTCAGAGCGACACCCCCTGGCCGGATACGTACATTCACGTGAGCCTGCAGGGAAGTGGGCGATGAACGCACTTCAACTCACGAGCGAGCACGCGAACGGCTTCGTGGTCATCACGGTGGCCGGCGAGCTCGACCTCGCCACCAGGCCGGACCTGTCGGCCTTCACCCAGGACGTCATCGACGTCCGCCCCGGCACGGTCATCATCGACCTGGCCGGTGTCACCTTCATCGACGCCTGCGGCCTGAGCGCGCTGATCGCCGTCAAACGGTACGCACGCGAGCACGACACGCCTCTGCTCCTGGCCGGAGCCCCACCGGTCGTCCTGAAGCTCCTGAAACTGACCAACCTCGACGCCTCCTTCACCGTGATCTCCCGCACGGTGGCGATGGGCCCCCCACCGGGCTGCTCACAGGCCGCCTCGCACGTCCAGGCGACCAGCCCCCTCGCCGACCGCTAGACGAACACCAGAAGGGCCGGCCCGCGCCCCGAAGGGCGAGCGGCGGCCGAGAGACCGTCCGGCGCATGAAAAACGCGACCAGGTATGGCTCGCCGTCGCGAAAATGGCACTTTTCCGTCATGCCATATCGGGGGAAGGTGAAGAGGGGCATCTCGACCAGCGGAGGCGAGCTTTGACGAAGGCCGTGAAAACGACCGACAACACGAAGCTCGCAGGGGAAGAGAGCAGGCAGCTCGCGTTCGACGGCAGGCAACTGACGTACGAGGAGCGAGGAAAACCCGAGGGCATCCCGATCTTCATGTTGCACGGCACGCCGGGAAGCCGGGTCGGCCCGCGCCCTCGCGGATCCGTCCTCTACCGGCTGGGCGTACGCCTGATCACCTTCGACCGCCCGGGCTACGGCGGCTCCACCCGGCTGCAGGGGCGCTCGGTCGGCTCCGTGGCGGGCGATGTCGAGAGAATCGCCGACCACCTCGGGATCGAACGGTTCGCCGTGATAGGCCGGTCCGGAGGAGGACCCCACGCCCTGGCGTGCGCCGCGCTCCTGCCGCACCGTGTCACCCGCGTCGCGGCCCTGGTGAGCCTCGCCCCGCCCGAGGCGGAGGGGCTGGACTGGTTCGGCGGCATGACGCGGTCGAACATCGTGGAGTACATGGCGGCCCTCGCGGGCCTCAACCGCCTGACCGAGATCCTGACACCGGCCGCGCACGCCATCCGCAGCGACCCGACCCACCTCATCAGCGGCCTGTACGACGAACTGCCGGAGGCCGACCGGCGGGTGGTGGCCAACCCCCGTATCCGCGCGATGCTGCTGGAGAACTACGCGGAGGCCCTGCGCCACACCGCCGCCGGGTGGATCGACGACGCGATCGCCTTCTGCTCCCCCTGGGGCTTCGATCCGGCCGACATCACCGTCCCGACCCTGGTGTGGCACGGCGAGAAGGACAGGTTCTCCCCCGCCGACCACTCGCGCTGGCTGGCCTCGCGCATTCCCACGGCCCGGATGACCGTCCAGCCGGAGGCCGCGCACTTCGGTGCCCTGAACGTGCTGCCCGACATGCTCCCCTGGCTGGCCAACCATGAGCGAATCATCTGATCACCAGGACTGCGGTTCGAGATCGCGGTTCACCCGGCGCCACGCCGCGAGGTCCGCGACGTAGGGGTGGTCGTCGCCCAGCGCGCGCCGCATCGCGTTCAGCACCCGCTCGCGCATCTGCCTGGCCTCGGCCGTGTGACCCACGGCGTTCAGCGTGATCGCCAGGTTCGCCTCGCAGACGAGGACGTCCGGATGCTCCGCGTGCAGAACGGCGCGCAGGCTTTCGAGGGTCTGCCGCTCCAGCGCCTCCGCCGCGGGCAGGTCACCGAGCTCCGCCAGGCAGCCGGCCGTGCCGATGGCACTGACCAGGGTCGAGGGATGGGTGGCGCCCATCCTCGCGGCGAAGACGGCGAACGTCCGCTCCGCGAGATCCCTCGCCTCCCGGAGGGCACCGAGTTCCCGCAGGTAGATCGCGAGGTTGTTGGCGGCGGTCAGGGTGTACGGGTGATCCTCTCCGTACACGCGCGAGAAGTGGCCCATGGCGTCGGCGGCGAGATCGCGGGCGCGGTCCACCTCCTGGGTGAGGGCGAGGCAGGAGGCGAGCTCCAGGCTCGCGACGAGGGTGTCGGGCATGGTCGGGCCGTACCGCGCCGAATACTGCGCGACGGTCTCCTCCGCCTGCCGGCGGGCCTCGGACTCCCGTCCGGCCCTGCGCAGGGCGGTGGCGAGCCCGTTGGCGGTGCGGAGGGTGTCGAGCCAGTCGTCCCCCAGCACCTGGCGGTACTGCTCCAGGGTGACCCTCATCATCTCCAGGCAGTCGCGGAAGTTCCCGAGTTCACGCAGGTCGCGGGCGAGACTGGCGGCCGAGTAGAGGGTGTAGGGATGAGTGTCCCCGAGCACCACCTTGCGACGGTCCGTCGTCTCCTGGTCGAGGTCCCGCGCCCGCGCGAAGTGACCGGCCAGCCTGAGGCTGGTGCCCAGGTTGTGGGCGGCCATCAGGGTGCGGCGGTGATCGATGCCGAAGAGCTCCTTGAGCCGCTCGTACGTCTCGCCGTCCATCTCCAGCGCCTGCTGGAAGTCTCCCAGCGCCCGGAGGTCGGCCGCGAGCCCACCGGCCGTCATCAGCGTGTACACGTGGTAGTCGCCGAGCTCCCGGCGCTGCTGGGTGAGGACCTCGGTGTCGACGGTGCGCGCCTCGCCGTAGCGCCCCTGGGAGCGCAGCGTGTTGGCCAGGTGGAACCGGAGATGGACGGTCTGCCTGTCCCCCTTTCCCAGCTTCTCGTTCCACTGCTCCTCGAGCTGCGAGCCGAGCTGGAGACTCGCGCCGAACTCACCGCGCTTCCACAGGTAGCGGACGCGGTCGATCAGCAGCCGCCGGGTCTCCTCCTCGTCGCAGCCCGCGGCGGCGGAGGGTACGAGGTGCGGCCAGATCTCCTCGTAACGGGGCCAGTTCTCCGGGTCGTCGGTGTCACCGACCCTCGGCCGGGCCGCCACCAGGACCCGGTGCACGTCGTGGACGGTGCGATCGAGCTGATCCGCGTCCATCTGGCTGCGGACCACCGCCTGGATGAGCCGGTGGACCTGGATGGAGTTGTCCGCCTGGTCGACCTTGGCCAGCGCGTAACGGCCGAGCTGCAGGATGACGGGGCCGAGCATGAGCTTCTCGCGCACCGCCTCGTCGAACGGCGCCAGGCAGTTGACCATGGCGTCGGAGTACAGCATGTCGAGGGAGATCGGTTCGGGTGCGAAGAACGCGAGCAACTCGAGCAGCCGGACCGAGGCGGGTGACCGCTCCCTGAGCCGGTCGAACGACAGGTTCCAGGTCGCCATGACCGGGATGGGGTAGTCGCTCTGCGGCTCGGCGAGGGCGAGCACCTCGGTCAGCCGCCCCTCGAGTTGCTCGACGTACTGCCCGGCGGGCATGCCCGTCTGCTCCAGCCAGGCACCGGCCTGCTCGATGGCGAGCGGGAGATCCCCGAGTGCCCGCGCGACCCTGTCGGCGTCCTCGGAGGCCAGTCCCGGCGCCCTGCGCAGCAGGTGTTCGATGCTCTCCTGGCGGGTGAAGACGTCGACCGCCAGCGGTTCGGCGACGCGCGACCAGTCCGTGTTGCGCGAGGTGATGAGGACGTGTCCCGCGCCGCTGGGGAGGAACCGTTCGAGATCCTTGGGGTTGTCGGCGTTGTCGAAGATCAGGAGCCAGTTCTCGTAGGGATCTCCTTGGCGCAGTGCCTCCCGGGCGGCCTGCGCCGCCTCGGCGACGTTGTCGCCGACACGCAACCTCAAAAGCGGCGCGAGCTCGGCCATCACCGGGTTGATCTGGTCGAGGTGCTCGGCCGGGATCCACCAGACGACGTCGTAGTCCGCCATGAAGCGGTGGGCGTACTCCAGCGCCACCTGGGTCTTGCCGACACCGCCGAGGCCGTACACGGCCTGAGGGAGGACGACCGTCCTGTTGCTTCCGACGATCTGGTCCCTGAGCCGGTCCAGGACGGCGTTACGGCCGGTGAACGTCGCGTTCCTGGTGGGCAGGTTCCAGACCGGGGGACGTGTGCCGGGGAAGCGCGGGCCGACCGACCCCGGGTCGTCCGAACCCTCGGCCGAATGGGCCGGCCTGCCCACCACCCGGAGCAGGGCCTCCGTGGCCTGGGGTTCGTCGAGCCTCATCAGGTCGGCGCTGCTCCGGTCACTGAAGGGAGGGACGAGCCGTATGTCCGTCACCCGGACCGGGACAAGCCAGTCGGGAGCCACCGGATCGGCCCCCCGGGGAGTCTCGATGACGGCCCGCGCCTCCGCCGAGCGGAGATAGGCGGCGGAGAGCACCGCGACGACGCGGGAGGCGTAGGGGTTCGTCTCCCACCCCTGGACGTCACCGGGCGGGGTGAGGCCGCCCCTGCGGACCCGGAAACCCGCCCGGGTGAGCGTGGCCTCGATCCACTCGGCCCACAGACGATCTTCCGGAACGTGGCTGAGCGTGACGACCGTCGGAACGTTGAGCGTCTTCCTGTGGAGGAACTTGTCCCTGACGCGCAGCCGGAGTTCCTCCTCCATGAGGGGCAGGGACCGGATCTCCCCATTGGTGATCACTCCGACGAGCCGTTCGAAGGCGGCCAGGAGGGAGTTGGGCGACCCGGGGGCGTCGCCGAACGCCGCCAGCGTCTCCTCGAACCCGTAGAAGGGCTTGTAGGGGATCTCCACCCCTCCCCAGTAGGCGCGCAGTTCCCCGGCGTCCATGGAGGCGGGGAAGCGGTCGAACTGGCGGCGGGCGAACGACCGCCCGGCCTCCAGCCTCTCCTTCTCGCTCTCGTCGATCCGCATCGGCACCGGCAGGATCCGGATGCCTCGCTCGTGGTAGCGCTCGTCGATGTGGCGGGCGATCGCCGAGGCGCCCTCGATCCCCTGGTCGCTGAGGGTGAAACAGACCACGAGGGTGTCGGGAAACTGCACGGTGCAGATGTCGGCCATATCGCTGAGGCCGGTCCGGCTGTCGATGAGGATGTAGTCGTAGTTGCGCTTCATGTCGGCGCGCATGGCGTCGAAGAACGTGCCGCCCTTGAGCTCCTCGTAGAAGTCGTCCCAGTCGAACGTCGACAGCAGGGAGGCGTAGTCGCGGTTCTGGCGGCCGGCGGAGAGGAAGTCGAGGCCGCCCTCTCCCGGGAACTCCTCCCACTCCAGGGAGACCGCGTGCCGCAGCACCTTCGCGTAGTCCAGATGCCAGGGGCCCGACCGGGGCTTCTGGCTCCTGGCCGCCATGGCGTACTCGTTGGTCATCTCGATCACGCCCGGCGTCGCGCCGATCGTCGCCCCGTCGAGGAAGGGCCGGAAGAACTTGTGCAGTCCCGGAGACTCCAGGTCCCAGTCGACGACCAGCACCCGCTTGCCGTTGGCCGCGAGGATCCAGGCGGTGTTGGCGAGGGCCATGGTGCGCCCGGTACCGCCCTTGTACGAGTAGAAGGTGATGATGTGGCCCTCGGGGGCGTCACTCATGGGGTGCCTCCGCGTCATAGGCGTCGGGCGAGGACTGGGGACCTTGCAGGCGCGGACGCTCGATCGAGGGTTCTCCCTCGGGGGGATGCGCCGGGGCGTGCCGCAGGTACTGCGCGGCGGTGGAACGCGCGGTCTCGGCCATGGCCCTGCTGAACTCGGGGAGCGAGGAGACGACGGTGACCGCGGACTGCGCGACGCGGCCCGCGGTCATCTTCCTCGGCAGGCTGTCTCCCAGAAGCGCTCTCAGCCGCGCCTCCGCCTCGGCGGTCTCCGGATCGTCGCGGTTCAGCACCAGTATCACCGCGACCCACTGCTCGCCCGACTCGTCCACCCGGCGCAGCGACCGCAGCAGGCCCTCCGAGCCGGCGGCCCAGATGTCGAGCAGCAGGACACAGGGGCACGCGTCCGTCGCGGCGTCCGACGGCCCGGCAAGGAGACCGGGTTCGGGGCTGTATCCGAGATAGCGGATGATGTTCTGCGCGTGTTCGACCAGCGGTATCTTGAGAACCGGCTCGTACGGGTTCCATTCCAGCGGGGTCGCCGCTTTCTTCCGCCCCTTGGGATGATTGGAAGCGTCGGGAGACACAACGGTGACACGGATGCGCCGGCCGTTGGGGCGATGGGCCTTGTAATACCCGAAGGCGCTCTCCACGGAGTGGTAGTCGGGCGCTTCCATCAGCGCGAGCTTGGAATTCTTTCCGGCTTCGACGATCCGCCGGGCCAGCTCGTAGACGGCGCGCTCGTAGACCGTGTTGAAACGCCGGAGCTTCATGATTCCGTAGAAGCCGTGTTCCTCGTAGGATTTCGAGGTCGGGTCCAGATTTCCCAGCTGGATGTCGCTGACTCCCTCGGGGAGATCCTCCATGCCGACCGGCACCCAGACCGCGGGCACGATCGCCTCGATCCTGCCGAGACCGAGCTCCTCATGGCGCGTGATCCGTCGCGAGAAAGCCGCCCACTCCCTGCCGCACTGCTCGCTTTCGAAATAACGCTTCGAGTACAGCGGGACGAAGACCCTGCAGGTCGCGATGGCCTGAGCCAGCCGGTCCGGCCAGACACTCCCCGGGTTGAGACTCCGATCTATGAACCCCGCCACGGCACCGTGCGACAGTTCGCTCATTTGCATCACGTGCCTGCACAGATCGTCGAACAGCTTATGCACCCACTGATCGGGATCACTGCGATCGCTTAAGTCGTGCTTCGGCGTGTGCGCGTAACTGAGAAAGAAGTAGGGACCGACTCGTGGATCATCTAACACGAGCAGTCACACCTCCCGGCGGGCACTTGACGCCTCGAGTATAGGGTGACATGCCGAAGTGGCAAATACCGTCATATTGCGGAGAGTACACATAAGACTTTATATGCACACCCGTGTTCAAAAAGAAGCGCTCGAAACAGCGACAACGTCTCGGCGGACAGCGCGGCGCGCACGGGTTCCGCCCCGTCAATGATCACCCGGACGAGATGGGGAAGACCCGTCGACGGCACCGTCGGACGGGTGAAGGCGATATTCGCACACCGGAACAACGAAGTAAACGACGGAGACATGCGGGCGGATGGTTCGCGGCATCCGGACGAACGACCTGACGCCGCCACCGTGAACCGGCGGCGCGTCACTCCACGCCCGTTCTCGGGTCACCCCGGGAGCGGCGTGCTCCGGCCCCATGACTCCCGATGGGCGTCGGCCCTGCGCCGGGCCTCGTACTCCGCCTCGGGGGAGACCGGCTCCTCGAGCCAGCGGCCGACGCTCTCGGCCATCGCGTTCACGAACTTCCTGCCCGTCGCGGTCAGCGCGCCGGAGCCGTCCAGGGTCTTCAACGCCTGCGCCGTCTGGCTCCGCCAGTGGGCGAACTGGATCGCGGCCCTTTCCGCCTCCGCCCCTCCGTCGAGAGTGCGCCGCACCCGCCAGAAGTCCGTCACGGCGATGTGGGCGTACGTGCCCTGCAACAGCCCTTCCAGCGGCCGGGGGTCGTCGCGCCAGGGAGCGTAGTAGAGCGAAACGTCCTTGGCGTCGTACAGGTCGAGCATGTCCAGCACCGCGCCCAGCTTGACGTGCTGGAACTCGTGGATCAGCAGGAGCGCCAGGGTCGCGGCGTCGGAGGGCGCCGCCGCGGCGACGGCGCCGAAGGCGTCACGCGCGGTGGAACTGACGTCCCTCCCGTCGTCACGGGGAACCAGCGGGATGATCGTGGTCAGCCCGGCGGCCATGGCCGGGGCGTAAGCGGGGTGATCACGAACGATCAGCTTCCAGGCGTCGTGGAGAAGCTCGCTCCACCGCTCCAGCTCGGCCTCGCTCAGCCGGTCCGCGGCGGGCCACCGGTGACAGTCACGGTAGGGGTCGATGTCGTCCAGGGCGACGGACAGGTCGCCGACGACCAGCCTGCGCACCGGCGACCAGCCCGGCACCGCCTCCCGCGCGCCGACGTCCACGCGCCGGCTGTGCCCGTCCGCGTCGACGGCGAACCAGCCGTCACCCGTCGTGACGGTCGCCGTGCCGGTGAGGCCGACGTCCAACCGGCCCAGACCGGGCAGGTGAAGCGCGCCGTCACGGACGGGCACGCGAAGGGACGTCTCCATCCCGGCGCGGAGAGCCGCGGTCACCGCGATCGCGGAAAGATGGGCGTCGTCGGCGCGGCCGTTCATGTGCTGGACGGCCCAGACCCGCACGTAAGGGTGAGCCAGGACGGCGTTGAGCGCCTCGGGAGACTTCCGGTCGACATACGTGAGCAGCCGCCAGGCCTCCGGCGAGGCCGCGACGGTGCCGATCTTGCCGAGGAGGGCACGGCGCATGGTTCGCTGGACCGTCTCCAGAGCGAGCATCGCACCGCTCCCCCCGTAACCCGTGGCGAGCGCGGCGAGGTCTCCGGCCCGCAGCGTGTGGGGGTCGAGGCCGGTGATCGCGTCGTTGACGTGCGTGATCAGGCGTAGCAGATCGGCGCAGTAGGCGCTGGGATTGTCGAAGGCCGACCCCGTGCGGTAACGGTGGGCGTAAAGGCCCCCGCCGCAGGTCTCGACCACCGGACACGCCCGGCACCGGTCGCACAGGCCGGCCAGGCCGACCTGCCTGTCGCCGAAACCCGGGTGGCGGGCGACCTCGTCCAGGCAGTGGTCGCGGACGCCCAGCCCCGTGGCCGGGGCGCCGTCGTAGGTCGTCTTCAAGGAGTCGACCTGCTCGTACGAGCCGTCGGTCTCGATGACGACCAGGTCGTTCGGCTGCAGGCCGAGCGACTCGGTGAGGCTGCTTCCGTTGCCACGGATCCGGAGCGCGGAGTCGAAGATCCGTACGGCCATCGGCCTTCCGTCGGCCATCCACCGGTCGAACACCTTGATCAGCCAGTCGCCGTGGGCCCCCTCGGGCGACGGTGGCCGGTCCCACGTGGTGTGGGGAAGCAGGAAGTCGATGTGAGGCGGTTCGAGATCGGCCAGCGCCTCGTAGACCACGACGGGGTCGTTCGCGATGTCGACCGTGCACAGCAGTCCGGCGTACAGGCCCGGGTGGTGGCGCCTGAGCAACTCGACCGCGCGGATCACCTTGTCGTAGCTGCTGCGGCCGTTGGCGTACTTCCTGTGGCGGTCGTTGGCGGCCCGGTCTCCGTCGAGGGAGATACCCACCTTGATGTCGTGCTCGGCGAAGAGGTCGCAGAAAGCCTCGTCCAGCAGAACACCGTTCGTGTGGATGCGCAGATCCAGCGCGCAGACACCTTCGAGCGCCCCCCGGATCTCGTCGGCGATCCCGGCGAGCCTGTCGCGTCCCGCCAGCAGTGGCTCGCCGCCGTGCAGGACCACGTGGACCTTGGGAAGCCCGTGACGGCTCGCGTGGTCGGCGATCCTTCTCGCCGACCACGCGATCGTCTCGTCGGACATCACAACGGGCCGGCCGCGCCAGCTCTGATCGGCGTGCTCATAGACGTAGCAATGATCACACGCGAGATCGCACCTGCTCGCGACCTTGAGCACGAACTGGCGGAACGGGGCGGCGGGCGAGTTCAAGGCGGCTGGTCGTCGGAGGGCGGTTCAGATGGAGGAGTTGAAAGCGGCGACGTCGACCTGCCGCCCCGACGGTTCTGGAAGAACGCGCTTCAGGAGCCCCGCTTCGGCCCATGAGCCGACGCGAGCAAGGGAAAAACCATTCAAGTCAGGTATGTCGGTTTCGAGCCTCGACTCGATGTCCCCGAAGGTATCGTTCTTCACGTCGGCCATCCGTTTTAGGATTTGATTAGCGCAGGGCTTGAATGTCCACCGAAACGATGCGGCCATTCTTAGTAATGGAGCTGTAACTCAGCGTACACGATGTCGCGATCAAAGAGTGGACCGTACCTCTGAGGTTAGCCTCTCACATGGAAAGGACCACCCCGCAAGGGTACACATATAGGCCGGTCTGGATAGATCTCCCTGGCGGATCGGCCAAACTTTTACCTCCCGGGCGGCCATGGTGAAGAGCAATTTGCCCCGGCAAGGGATTGAATGGCGCCTCCAGTGCCCATAGCAGTGGAAATTACGCTCTAGACATACTTGGCGGCACTTAAGCTAGATGATCCATTTGCCCCATAAGAGAAGTATGTTGGCTTATGTCCGTCTCTCCTGTCCGGCTCAGACCGATTCGACCCCTTACATCCGGTCGTCAAACATCTGCAACTTCCGACGAGAGCCGCCGCGTCCCGCCCCAACCTCCGCAGGCGAACGGATGACATTCATCTCTCACACGAATATCCGCGTTCATCCGCAATAAAAGCAGAATCACCTGTCATGCGCACAAAAATCATGGGCGTGAGCGGAAGGATCTTTTCGGTATAACAGATTCAATCGGTAACAGCCGGCCGAAAGCCTGCTCACATTCTACCGATCCACCCCGAAGACCAGATCCTACTTCGATTGCTTGACGGGCGACAGATCCAGATCGAAGATGCACAAGAAAGGGAAAGGGACTGTTCGCAATCACCGGCCGCACCGACATGACACAACACCAAAGGAGAGGTAATCACGCAGGAAATGCGCCCCCGTATCGTGATCACGGGACATCGTGATCTCACCCCGCCCACGACGAGGCTCGTCGAAAAAGCGATCAGACGATTTCTCACGCCCTACGCCCCCGAGATGGTGGGCGTCTCCTGTCTCGCCGAGGGCGCGGACCAGATCTTCGCCAAAGTGGTGCTCGACCTGGGCGGACTCCTCGAAGCGATCGTCGTCGCCGAGCAGCACCATCTCACGCTCGCCCCTCCGTACAGGGCGTCCTACGGACGCCTGCTCGGCCGGGCCGGAACGATCAGGCGGCTTCCGTTCTCCTTTCCCTCACCCGAGATCTACGCGAAAGCGAACAGGGAACTACTGGAAGGGGCGAATTTCATGGTGGCCGTATGGGACGGGCGTCCGGAAAACGGGATTGGGGGGACAGCCGAGGTCGTAAGGGAAGCACAGGACAGAATGATCGACGTACGGGTGCTGTGGCCGCGAGGAGCGGCGCGTGCGAGCGCGGGCGTCTCCTGTGACAACCAGCCCATCCCATGAGATGAGGGCGATCCCGGAGTCCCAGCTGCCGGCGCTCTACCGCGCCGCCGACAGGGGCGCGGTGGTCGGGCAGCGAAGGCTGATGAAGGCCACCGCCCTCCGCCTTGGTTCGCTGGTCCTGGCGGCCGCTTTCGGCTCCTTCAGCCTGAACAGCGGGAGGCTGGACATAGCGGCGGTCCTGTCCGCGACGGCCCTGGCGACGGCCCTCGTGACGGATGTCTACCTGCTCACCATGCGCCCCGACCGTCAGTGGTACGAGGCCAGGAGCACCGCGGAGTCCGCCAAGACTCTCGCATGGCGTTACCTGGTGGGCGGAGAGCCTTTCGGTCTCCTCGAGGACGAGGAGAAGACGGATCGGTTGCTGCACCGCAGATACTCGGAGATCACGAACGGCATCCACGAGTTCGCACCGGTTCCGCCCGACGACGGTGCCGCCCAGGTGACCGAGGTGATGCGCGCCGTCCGAGCCCTGCCGCTGGACGAGCGCAGGCGCCATTACGCCATCGGCCGCATCTACGACCAGCGGTCGTGGTACACCGCCAAAGCCATCCACCACGACAACCGGGCGGCGCGCTGGTCGGTGACCCTGGCCGCGATGGAGGCCCTCGGCCTGGTCGGCGCGGTGCTGAACGCGGGACAGGTCATCGACCTGGATCTCCCCGGGATCATCGCCGCGGCCGCGGCCGCGGGGGTCGCGTGGCTGCAGACCAGGCAACACCAGAATCTGGCCCGTTCCTACTCCGTCACCGCCCTGGAACTCGGGGACATCGCGTCGAGGCTGGACCGGCCCATGACGGAGAAGGAGTGGGCGCGCTTCGTCGAGGAGACGGAGAAGATCCTTTCCCGCGAGCAGATGCTGTGGTGGGGCTCCCACAACTGACCGGTGCGTCCTGGCCGTCCTCACCCTCACCCCGCCCGAGGTGCGCCAGGGAAGCCGCCCCGGTCAGGCACCCCGCCCGAGGTGCGCCCGGGAAGCCGCCCCGGTCAGGCGGACTCCCTGATCACCAGCGTCGGCTCGAAGATCCGCGAGGTCACCGGATGGTCCGGATGCTCGATGTGGGTCAGCAACAGCCGTCCCATCTCGGCGGCCATGTCCTCGACGGGGTGGCGGACGGTGGTGAGCGGCGGGCGGCAGGCCAGCGCCGCGCTGCTGTCGTCGAAACCCACCATGGCCACGTCGCCGGGCACGCTGCGCCCGTGCTGGCGCAGCACCAGCAGGGCGCCCTGGGCCATCAGGTCGTTGGCCGCGAAGACGCCGTCGATGTCGGGATGCTCGGCGAGCAGCCGTTCCATCGCCACCTCGCCGCTGTGGAGGGTGAAGTTGCCCTCGGCGCAGGGGACGTAGGGATGGCCGTGCACGGCCATCGCCTCCTGGAAGCCCGCCAGGCGGTCCTGGCCGGCCGGGACGTCGAGCGGGCCGGAGATGGTCGCCGGCCTGCGGCAGCCCCGGGCGACGAGATGGTCGGCGGCCAGCTTGCCCCCGGCCCGGTGCCCGACGTCGACGTAGCTGATCGGGATCGGCCTGGCCGGTCTGGCGAAGAGCACCGCGGGCAGCGAGGCGTCGGCGAGCAGCTTGGGCAACGTGTCCTCGGCGCTGATGGAGACCAGGATGGCCCCGTCGACGTTGCCCCGGCGCAGGTAGCCGATGACCTGGTCGCGGGTCTCCGGGGTGTCGGCGAACATCAGGATCGGATAGATGCCCAGCGGGCGCAGGAAACCGACGACGCCCCCGGCCACGCGCCCGAAGAACGGATCGGCGAAGACGTGGCCGGGAAACGGGCTCTCCTCGCTGCTGCCCGCACCGGAGACGATCAGGGCGATCGTCCCCGTACGCCGGGTGACCAGGGAGCGCGCGGCCTGGTTGGGAACGTAGCCGGTGAGGGCGATCGCCTGCTTGACCTTCTCCTGGATCGCGAGATCGACATTGCGGATCCCGTTGATCACGCGCGAGACCGTGGCACGGGAGACTCCCGCCGCCCGCGCCACATCCTCCAAGGTCGGGGGTGCCGACACTCGCGGCAGGCCTTCGCTCATAGGGCTTTTATAGCACAGCGAGAGAGCGCTCTCCCGAGGGCTCTTCCGAGGTCGGCGGCTCCGTGCCGAGGAGCACCGCGGCGCTCAGCGGCAGGTCGGCGGCCGAGCGTCCGGCGAGCACCGTGAAGACGCCCTCCTCGGCCCGCCAGGCGTGATGCTCGGCCGACCAGTGCCGGAAGGCCCGCGCCGGGACCTCCACCGTGACCTCGGCGACCTCGCCCGGCCCCGCGTCGGCGAGGGCGTAGCCGGCCAGCCAGCGCGCGGGACGGGTCACGCCCGTCTCCGGCCGGGACAGGTAGACCTGGACGACCTCGCGGCCGGCGCGCTCGCCGGTGTTGCGCAGCCGTACCCGGACGGGCAGCGGGCTCTCCGGGGAGACGTCCCAGGGCACGGAGACGTCCTCGTATGACCAGGACGTGTATCCGAGGCCGTGCCCGAACCAGTACGCCGGCGGCTCGGGCTGCCGCAGCCAGGCGCGGTACCCGATGTCGAGGCCCTCGGCGTAGGCGAGCGTCCCGTTTTGCGGGACGGTGGAGACGAGCGCCCTGTCGGCCCAGGTCGTGGGCAGCCGGCCACCGGGTTCGGCCCGGCCGAACAGCACGTCGGCGAGGCCGTGCCCCGCCTCCTGCCCGGGGAACCAGCTCAGGAGCACGGCCGGCACCTCCTCGCGCCACGGCAGGATCATGGGGCCGCCGGAGTTGACGACCACGACGGTCGCCGGGTTGGCCGCGGCCACCGCCCGGACCAGCTCGTCCTGGCGTCCCGGCAGCTCCAGGTGCGTACGGTCGGCGCCCTCGTTCTCGATCTCCTCCGTGGAGCCGACCACGACGATCACGGCGTCGCAGGTGCGGGCGAGCTCGACCGCGGCGGCCAGCTCCACCTCGTCGGCGCGCCGGGGCGGGTCGGCGGCCAGGACCGAGGCGATCCCGCTGCCGGGGTCGAGCCGCCGCCGGGAGACCAGCTCCACGTCCCGGCCCGCCGTCACGGGGAACCGGGCGCGCCGGTACGGCGGGGACAGGTGCACGGTGGCGGGGTCGTCGGTGTCACGCTCCACCTCCTCGTCGACCAGGACGTGACCGTCCGCCTCCAGCAGGACGTGGCCCCATCCGGCGACGGCCAGCTCCCACATCCCGTCCGCCTCCGGACGCAGCAGGGCGCGGATCTCGACGGTGGCGGCGGTGTCGATCCGCGCGGGCTCCAGGACGCGGCCGGTGAGCCGGTGCTCGGCGTGGATCTCGGCTCCGGCGCCGTCCAGCAGCCGGACCAGGACGCCGGGCTCACCGGTCAGGGGGTCGCGGGCGTTGTCCGTGCCCAGCGGGGTCGGCCGGTCGTCGAGGTGCGGGCCGGGGCGGTGGAGCACCTCCGCCGTACCGGACAGGGCCTCGCGGATGCCGTCGAGGGGGGACACGACGGACACGGGGTACACGCCCGCGCTGCCGCCTCCCTGGATCCGGGCGGCGGCGGCGTTCGGCCCGAGCACGGCGACCCTGCGCAGGCGCGAGGGGTCGAGGGGAAGCAGCGAGTCCTCGTTGCGCAGGAGGACGGTGCTCGCGGCGACGGCCCTGCGCAGCAGCGTGCGGGCGGCCCCGTATCCTCCCCGCTCGCCGCCGTCCTCCCGCCCGGCGGGGCCGGGGAGGGCGGGCGGGGCGTCGGCGGCATCGGCGTCGAGGTCCAGCGCGCCGACCCGGGAGGCCAGCCGGAGCAGGCGCCGGACCTTGTCGTCGATCGCGGCCTCCGGCACCTCGCCCGCGCGCACCGCGGCGACCAGCGCCTCCCCCCAGGTGCCCTCAGGACCCGGCATCGCGAGGTCCTGCGCGGCGCGGGCGGCGGGACCGGTGGAGCGGACGCCGCCCCAGTCCGACACGACCACCCCGTCGAACCCCCACGCCCCCTTGAGCGGGTCGGCCAGGAGAGGGCTCTCCGACATCGTGGTCCCGTTCACCCCGTTGTAGGCGGACATGACGACCCAGACGCCTGCCTCCACCGCGGCCTCGAACGGCGCCAGGTACAGCTCGCGCAGGGTCCGCTCGTCGACGCGGGCGTCGAGGGTGAGCCGTTCGGTCTCGGAGTCGTTGGCGACGTAGTGCTTGGCGGTGGCCGCCACCCCGCCCGCCTGGACGCCCCGGACGCAGGCGGCGCCGATCCTGCCGGTCAGCAGGGGGTCCTCGGAGTAGCACTCGAAGTGGCGCCCGCCGAGCGGCGAGCGGTGCAGGTTGAGCGTCGGGGCGAGCAGGACGTCCACGCCCTTGCGCCGCGCCTCGCCGGCGAGCAGCCCGCCCAGCAGTTCCACCAGGTCGTCGTCCCAGGTGGCGGCCAGCGCGGTCGCGGAGGGCAGGGTCAGGGAGGTGCTCCGCTCGTCCCACCCCTCCCCGCGCACGCCGACCGGGCCGTCGGAGGTGACCATGGCCCGCAGCCCGATGCCCGGCTCCGCGTGAGTGGACCACACGGTCGCCCCGGTGAGCAGCCGCACCTTGCGTTCCAGGTCCAGCTTCTCCACCAGCCGGTCGAGCTCGTCGATGCCCACGTGTGTTTCCCTTCGCTGTCGGAGAGCGCTCTCCAGTACGTCACGGCGCTCCCGCGCTGTCAATGTCCGGCAGCGGACACGCCGGGGCCCGCGTGGGGGAAGGCTCTGTCGAAAAAGGCCCTGTCGAGGAAGCCCTTGCCGGGAGAGCCCCTGCCGGCAAGGTCCTCGCCGGGAAAAGCACGTGCCCGGCCCCGGCCCGCGGGTGCCGGAGTCCGGGGCACCCGAGGCCGGAGCCGGGCACATGCGGTCAGGGAAGCTCGAAGTTCTCCGTGAGGGCGGCGCCGCGGTGCGGCTTGTACAGGTCGTAACCGCGCGGGTTGCACTGGAGGCCACCGTTGATGCAGTGGGTCACCAGGGCGTCCAGGATGGCGGGGTCGTCCCAGGCGTTGAAGAAGTCGTAGTGCCAGGTGTAACCGCGCCCGCTGGCCAGCCGCGCCTGCGACAGGTCACCGCTGGCGGGGAAGGCGATCTTGAACTCCAGCATCGGCACCGCCACCGGGTGGCTGGGCGGGCAGTAGCCGCTGACGGGGTAGGACATGTGGCTCTTGTGGTTGGCGCTGTCGAGGTTGACGCCGTCCCAGCAGCTCGGCGCCTGGTAGCGGACGTTCACCTGGCTGCCCGCCACGCAGGACGTCGGGATGTCCCAGCTCTTGGAGATGTCGCCGCACTCGAAGCCCTCGACGGCGCCCGGGGAGTCGCGGAACTCGGCCAGCGTCGCGGTCGGGCTGCCGACGACGAAGCGCAGGCCCTGCGGAAAGGGCTGCACCTCCCAGTAGTTGAGGATGCCGGACTTGTAGTAGATGACCTGGTTGCCGGTCGGCTCGATCAGCTCGTTGCCCTTGTAGAAGCTCGGGAACCAGTAGGCCGACCTGTCGTGCGGGTTGGTGCACGAGGTGCCTCCGCCGAGGAGCGACGACTGCGTGCTGTTCGCGTTGGTCGTCCTGTTGCCGACGAAGGTGTGCATGTGCGAGGCGCCGGGCAGGCCGGGGTAGATGATCGGGTCGTCGGGCCGGTTCGCCGTCGGGGAGCAGTTGGCCTGGAACTCGTGGTGCGTCACCTCGTCGGTGAACGTCGGCTTCGGCCTCGGGGTGACCGGGGAGCCGCCGGTGCCGTACACCTTGAACTCCCACAGCGAGTAGCCGTAGCCGGTGCCCCGGGCGGTGCCGTGCATCCGCACGTACCGGCCCGAGCCCGAGACGTTGAGGGTCTGGGTGCCGCCGGTGCCGGTGGTGGTGGAGTAGACGTCGGTCCAGGAGGAGCCGTTGGCGGACGTCTGGATCTTGAACGACCTGCCGTACGCGCCCTCCCAGTTGAGGACGACCTGGGAGATCGTCGCGGTGCCGCCCAGGTCGACCTGGAGCCACTGCGGGTCGGCGGCGGCGCTGGACCACCGGGTCCCGTTGTCGCCGTCGAAGGCGGCCCCGGCGCCGTAACCGCCCCCTTCCGAGGAGGAGGCGGTCGCGGGCCGGCTCTGGGAGATCAGGCCGTCCGCCGCACCGGCGGGGGAGATGATCACCAGACCGGCCGCGACCAGCGCGGTGAGGGTGGCGGCGACCAGTCCCAGGCGGAACCTGACTGGACTTCGGGATGGGCGCATTGCCTCTCCTTCAGTGGGGGGTGGCCGTTGGGAACGGCACAGGGAGAGCGCTCTCCTATGAGGTTGATCCCCATTGTTGCGAATTGTCAAGACGACAGCCAACCAATCCGAAACCCGCCGTTCACGTCACCGACACAGGGACGCGCCCGCTTTCTCGCCGCGGACGCGTCGACGGACGTGCGGGAAAGTGGACTTTGAAGGGATATGTCCATCGAGGCGAGGTTTCGGGGGCGTGAGCAGCGCGTTTCGATCTCGCGAGAAGAAGGGCCTTGACACCGCTCGATCTCCAAGCGCACCCTCGATTACGGAGAGCGCTCTCCCCCCTCGCCGTTCCCTGGCGGGCATCCCCCTTTCGAGGAGAGATCGTGTATCCAGCTCGTAGTTCGGGCCGCTTCCGGTTGGGCCTGGTCCTCGCCGCCCTGGCGGCACTGGTCCTGTCCGGCCTGGCGTTCACCGGCCCTGCGGCGGCGGCCGACGGCCTGCTGTCGCAGGGCAGGACGGCGACGGCCTCGTCGTCCGAGGGCGCCGGTTACGTCGCGTCGCTGGCCGTCGACGGGAACCTGACGGGCACTCGCTGGGCCAGCGCGTTCAGCGACCCGCAGTGGCTCCAGGTCGACCTCGGAGAGACGGCCACGATCAGCCGGGTGGTGCTGACCTGGGAGGCCGCGTACGGCAGGGCCTTCAAGATCCAGACGTCGGCGAACGGCTCCTCCTGGACCGACGTCTACTCGACCACCACCGGCACCGGCGGCACCCAGACCCTGGACGTGACCGGCTCCGGCCGGTACGTGCGGATGCACGGCACCGCCCGGGGGACCGGCTACGGCTACTCGCTGTGGGAGTTCCAGGTCTACGGCAGCACGGGCGGCCCCCAGGAGCCGGAGGAGCCCGAGGAGCCCGGCACCTGGACCGAGGTGTGGAAGGACGACTTCAACGGAGCGGCCGGCACCTCCCCCTCGGCCGCCGACTGGATCCTGCGCACCGGCACCTCCTACCCCGGCGGCGCCGCGAACTGGGGCACCGGCGAGGTCGAGACCATGAGCGCCTCGACGGCCAACGTCTCCCTCGACGGCACCGGCAACCTGAACATCAAGGCGATCAGGGACGGCGCGGGCAACTGGACCTCCGGCCGGATCGAGACCCAGCGCACCGACTTCGCGCCGCAGCCGGGCGAGCTGCTCAGGTTCAGCGCCCGGCTCAAGCAGCCCGACGTCGCGAACGCCCTGGGCTACTGGCCCGGCTTCCGCGCGACCGGCGCCGCCTACCGGGGCAACTACAACAACTGGCCGTCCGTCGGCGAGACCGACATCATGACCGGCGTCAACGGCCGCGACCAGCTGGCCAACACCCTGCACTGCGGCACCGCGCCCGAGGGCGTGTGCAACGAGTACAACGGCCGCACCAGCGGTTTCGCCACCTGTGACGGCTGCCAGACCGGCTATCACGAGTACGCGCAGGTCATCGACCGCACCAAGACCGACGAGGAGATCCGCTTCTACCTCGACGGCAGGCAGACCTGGGTCGTGCGCCAGAGCCAGGTCGGCGTCACCGCGTGGCGGGCGGCCCTGCACCACGGCTTCTACCTCCGCCTCGACCTGGCCATCGGCGGCTCGCTGCCCAACGCGCTCGCGGGAACCACGACGCCGACCGCCGCCACCACCTCCGGCGGCGTGCTCAGCGTGGACCGGATCTCGGTCGCCAGGCAGGCCGGCACCGTCCCCGCCGCGATGACCGACCCGGCGACCCCCGCCGGGCCGAGCACCGTCAGGGTGACCGGTTCGCAGGGCAACTGGCAGCTCCAGGTGAACGGCGCCCCGTACGTGGTCAAGGGCCTGACCTACGGCCCGCCGCAGGCCGCGGCCGACGGCTACATGCGCGACCTCAAGAACATGGGCGTCAACACGATCCGCACCTGGGGCGTCGACGACACCCACACCCCGGCGCTGCTCGACAGGGCCGCCCAGCAGGGCATCAAGGTCATCGTCGGGCACTGGCTCAACCAGGGCGCCGACTACGTCAACGACACCGCGTACAAGAACAGCGTGAAGAACGAGATCGTCGCCAGGGTGAACGCCCTCAAGGGCCGCCAGGGCGTGCTCATGTGGGACGTCGGCAACGAGGTCATCCTCACCATGCAGGACCACGGCCTGCCGGCCGACGTGGTCGAGCAGCGGCGGGTGGCGTACGCGAAGTTCGTCAACGAGGTGGCGCAGGCGATCCACGCCGCCGACCCCGACCACCCGGTCACCTCCACCGACGCCTACACCCACGCCTGGACCTATTACAAGGCCCACTCCCCCGCCCTCGACCTGCTCGCGGTCAACTCCTACGGCGCCATCCACACCGTCAAGCCGGACTGGATCAGCGGCGGGTACACCAAGCCGTACGTCGTCACCGAGGCCGGGCCCGACGGCGAGTGGGAGGTTCCCAACGACGTCAACGGCGTCCCCGACGAGCCGACCGACCTGCGGAAGCGGGACCAGTACACCGCCAGCTGGAACGCGATCAAGGGCCACCCCGGCGTCGCGCTCGGCGCGACCGAGTTCCACTACGGCCTGGAGAACGACTTCGGCGGGGTGTGGCTCAACACCACCACCGGCGGCTGGCGCAGGCACGGCTACCACGCGCTCAAGGCGGCCTACACCGGGCAGCCCTCGGCGAACACTCCCCCGGAGATCACCTCGATGACGGTCGGCTCGCAGACCGCCGTCCAGGCCGGGAAGACCTTCACCGTCGAGGTCGCCGCGACCGACCCGAACAGCGACCTGATCCGCTACAACCTGATGTTCGGCAACAAGCACATCAACGGCAACCGCGGCTTCGACAACGTCAGGTTCGTCCAGACCGGCCCCGGCAGGTTCACGGTGACCGCGCCGGAGCAGATGGGCGTGTGGAAGGTGTACGTGTACGCCTTCGACGGGCACGGCAACGCGGGCATCGAGCAGCGGTCGTTCCGCGTCGTCCCGCCGACGGTCGCCGGGACCAACGTGGCTCTCGGCAAGCCGACCACCGCCTCCTCCTACCAGCCGACCGGCGACGGCGGCCCGTTCACCGCGAACCGGGCCACCGACGGCAGCTTCACCTCCCGGTGGGCCAGCGAGTGGGCCGACCCGCAGTGGATCCAGGTCGACCTCGGCGCGACCACCGCGATCAGGCACGTCCAGCTCGGCTGGGAGGGCGCCTACGGCAGGGCGTACCAGATCCAGACCTCCGCCAACGGCTCGACCTGGACCACCGTCCACTCGACCACGACCGGCGACGGCGGGTTCGACTCCGTCGACCTCAACGCGTCGGCCAGGTACGTCCGGGTGAACCTCACCCAGCGCGGCACGGCGTACGGCTACTCGCTCTGGGAGTTCGGCGTCTACAGCTAGTTCCTCGCACGAACCCGATCGACGGTGCCGCTCTCACCGCGTCCGGCACCGCGTCCGGCCCGCGAGGGAGCCGCACGCGCGAGTGACAGCCCGTTCCGAGGACACGCCGCCCGGGTCACCGACCCGGGCGGCGTGTCACCGGCCTCCTCCCGGAAGCCCTCCGGAAGTCCCGCGTCGGAAGTCCCGCGGAAGCCCTGCGAGGCTTTTGATCCCGACCGTCAGGCAACGCGTGAGGAGGGCACCGCCCAGGTTCTGCAGGAGCCGGGGTCGCCGCTCCTGAAACCGCGGTCGAGCCAGTGGACGATGTTCTTGCCCCTGGCGAACCGGCTGTCCTTCTTGTAGTTGTAGTCGCCGTTCCCCTTCACGAGTTCCAGCAGCGCGGGCCAGCCCTCGCTGCCCTGCCCCGCGCTCTTCCAGACGCTTCCCAGGAAGACTCCCCCCAGGCAGTCCGCCTGCAGGGTCGCGCGCCGGGCCTGTTCGAGACTCTCGGCCTGGCTCTTGTACGGCAACGAGCTGTGACCGTTGACGATGCCGGTGAGGGCCTGCAGATGACGGCCGTAGAGCCCGGCGACGTACTGGAAGTGGCAGAACACGTATCGAAACCCCGCTCCCCGCTCCCCGCTCCCCGCGACAGCCGCGGCCACGGTCGGCCGGGCATGGTCGACGTGAGCCCGCACGATCGCGGTTCCTAGAGCGTCCCGACGTACGCCCAGTCGCCCGCGTGCCGGGCGAAGCGGCTGTGCTCCTCCATGTGGCCCGCCTCGCCGCGCTCGACGTAGTGGGCGCGGAAGCGGACGGCGCCCTCGGTGTGGAAGGAACTGCCGCCGGTCGTCTCCAGCACCTCCAGGCGTGTCCACCGGACCGAGTCATCGAGCTCGACGACCGGTGGACGCGTCGACGGATGCCAGGTGCGCAGGAGATACCCGGCGTCGCCGACGCCGAAGGCGCTGAACCGCGACCGCATCAGCGCCTCGGCCGTCGTCGCGGACGCCTCGCCGCGGTGCAGCCGCCCGCAGCAGTCCCCGTACGTCGCGGGCAGCCCGCACGGGCATGAGGTGTCGGGCGCGGAACGGGCTCGGGACCGTGGATCACGTCGTGGCACGTCCCCAGTATGCCGCGAGCTCCACCGGGCCCGTTCCCTGCGCCTCAGGCGCGGCCCGGTGACCTGCGCGGTCCGTTCCCCGGGCTCGCCGGGCAGGTCCGTTCCCCGGGCTCGCCGGGCAGGCGTGAGAGCCGATCACCGTACCCGTCTCCGGCTCGGCGACCTACGGGACATGCCCCTGGCGCCCGTCCCCGGCACCGCTCGCGCGCCGGGCGCGGACCGCCATGATCAGGCAGGCGACGAAGGCGAGGGTGAAAAAGATCGCCAGCGGCCAGACAAGGCCGGGAACGGGATCGCACTCCGGGTCGTCCCACGGCACCCGTTTGAAGACGATGTCGCCGTCGTAGACCGGGCACCTGCTGTCAGGGTCGAGGTGGAGGAACGGCAGTTGCGTCAGACCGTAGGCGACCGTCGCCCACGCGGCGCAGGCCGATCCGGCCGCGAGCCCGCGCCAGAACCCGGGACGCCGCGACGCCGTGCCGCCTCGCCATTGGGCGCGTACCGCCCCGATGCCCGCCGCCAGAGCGAGGACGCAGGCCGCCAGAGCGAACAGCGGCCACGCCGCGACGAGCGCCAGTCCGGCGACAAAGAAGAACCCCAACATAGAGGGGCGAATCTACACAAAAATCGACGGAACGAGGCGTCGCCCGCACCGTCCATGCTCCCGTTTCTCAGTTCCCCGCCCGACGGTCGGGCCAGAGTCCCGTCGCCGCCAGCGCCTCCTCCGGGGACGAGACGTGCCTGACGCCGGCGACCGGATGCCCCTCGTGGTCGAGGATCCGCCAGCCGCCGAGCTGGACCACGGGGACACGGCCGTGCCGCATCGCGAACGCCAGCTCGGAGAGGGTGCCCCACGACCCGCCCACGACGATCACGGCGTCACCCGAGTTGACGATGACGATGTTCCGCGCCTCCCCGACACCGGCCGGGATCACGATGGAGAGATCCGGATTGGCGCCCTCCCCGTCCGCCCGGGACAGGATGCCGACCACCGTCCCGCCCGCCGATCTGGCCCCGGCCGCCACGGCGGCCATGACCCCCGTGTAACCACCGCAGATCACCACCGCACCGCGCTCCGCCAGCAACCGGCCGACCTCGCGGGCATTGGACTCGTCTTCGTCCGTGCAGTCGCGCGGGCCGCACACCGACACCTGGATCGTCACGACGGGATCATGCCCGCGAGCGACGACCATCGACCGGGAATCCCCGAGATGCCCGCAGCACGGGCGGCGAACGGAACGCCCCATCAACGGCGGGGATCACCGCCGGCAGCACGGTTGTGACGGTGCCGGTGCCGTCCCGACAAAGGGTGCCGTTCGCGCCGGCGTGCGGGATGCCGGGCCAGGTGATCGGCCGCTCGTCCTTGGTGAGCGCGATGCAGGAGCACACCAGCGCGTCTTGGAACGTGCTGGTGAGGGCGTCGGGCAGCGAATGCACGAGGAAATGCTCCTGGGAGGCAGGGGAGAGGACACGCGGCGCCCCTGGGTCCGCAGATCTTCACGATGTGGATCGAGAGCACAGAGCGGATCCTCGCGGCCGATGCAGGGGTGAGCACGCCCCGCGCACCTGACCGGTCTGGCCGGCCAGGCCGGCCTGGCCATTAGGGGCGACCCGGCCGACGTCCAAGGCAGGCGTACCGAGCGGAGGTGAAGGATTTATGAAACGAATCACACTCCGGTGTTGTGTGGAATTGTACGTAGAACGCTTATATGCACCCGCGCTGCTCACGGATCAATCAGCTGACCTTGACCTCCCTGACCAGTGCCTTCACCAAAAAGTACGGCAGTTGCACGCCGCCCAAGCCGCAGCCGCGGCCGCGGCTTCCGGGAATTCTGATGCGACATCTTGTTAAGCTCCCCTATGGGGGGTTAGCGGCTTTTCGCCCGAAAATCGAACTTTAAGCGTTATCGATGCATTTTGCATGCCCGGGAACATCGGGACTGCTCCCCCGGCGAGGCGAAAGCGCACCCGTATCAGCGGTATGGAAAGGGAACGTGTGAAACACGTCTACAAGGTTCTGGCCTATCTGATCGCCGTCGAAGTGGCCGTGCAGGCGGCGGCGGCGGTGTGGTTCGAGGCCGGGCTCACCGTATTCATCGGACAGGGCGGGGTGCTCGACAAGACACTCGCGGAGAGCGGTGAGGTGCCCTTCATTGAGGTCTTCGGTTTGGTCGTGCACGGGCTCAACGGGATGTTCGCCATCCCGGCCCTCGCGCTGATCCTGCTGATCTGCTCCTTCTGGGCGAAGGTCCCCGGCGCGGTGAAGGCGGCCGGGCTGGTGCTCCTGCTCGTCGTGCTCCAGGTCACCTTCGGCATCATGGGCGGCAACATCCCGCTCATGGGCGCCGTCCACGGGATCAACGCGCTGCTCCTGTTCGCCGCGGCGCTGTACGCGGCGCGGCTCAAGGCGGCCGCACAGGTACCGGCCACGCGGGAAGCACAGCCCGCGGCCCACGCCTGACATGCGCAGGAGTCGTCTGGCCTTCGCGAGTGCCGCCACCGTGGCCGTGCTCGGGCCGCTGCTCTGGCTCTGGCAGGACAGCCTGATGCCGGACACGTACTCGCTCACGGACATGGGGTACGCCGACTACGGCGGCGGGCCGGGCGGCTCCTCGGCCCACGGCGGGCACGCCGCCCATAGCGGGACCGCGCGTGACGTCACCCAGCTGGCCGCCGACGCCAAGCGTCCGGCGGATGTCGCCGTGACCATGGTCGCCCGCAAGCAGCGGTTCCGCCTGCCGTCCGGCCGTGACTTCGACGGGTACACCCTCAATGGCGCCTCCCCCGGCCCGACCGTCAGCGCGGTCGAGGGGCAACTGGTCGAGGTCCGGCTGGTCAACGAGTCGGTGCCAGGCGGCATCACCCTGCACTGGCACGGCGTGGACGTGCCCAACGCCGCCGACGGCGTGGCCGGGGTCACCCAGGACGCGGTCGGCGTCGGCGAGCAGTTCACCTACCGGTTCGTCGCCGACCAGACGGGCACCTTCTGGTACCACTCCCACCAGATGTCGCACGAGCAGGTGCGCGGCGGCCTGCTGGGGGCGCTCGTGGTCACGCCGGCCTCCGGTGCGGGCAAGAGGGTCGACGTCGTGGCGCTGTCTCACCTGTATCGCGGGGTGCGCACGATCAACGGGTACGAGGGTGACGTCCGCGTCGAGGCGCCGCCCGGCGCGCGGGCCCGGGTGCGGGTGATCAACACCGAGTACGGCGTCATGCAGACCTGGGTGAGCGGCGTCCCCTTCCGGCTCGCCGCCGTGGACGGCACGGAGCTCAACGGGCCCGCGCCGGTGCGGGACACCGCCGTGGCGGTGGCCGCCGGCGGGCGGACCGATCTGGAGGTGACCATGCCGGCGGACGGCTCGCCGGTGCGGGTCCACCTCGGCGGGCCGACCGGCGTCGTGCTCGGCTCGAAGTCGTACGACCTGCCTCCGCTTCCCCGCCCGGCGGCGACGCTGGACCCGCTCACCTACGGCACCCCGGCGCGGCTCGCCTTCGACCCCGCCGCGCCGAACCGGCGCTTCAACTACGACATCGGACGCCGCCCCGGCTTCCTGGACGGCGTCCCCGGACTGTGGTGGACCATCAACGGCGGGCTCTACCCCGACGTGCCGATGTTCCACGTGAGGGAGGGCGACGTGGTGCGGATGCGTGTCTCCAACCACAGCGGCGAGGCCCATCCCATGCACCTGCACGGCCATCACGCGGTGGTGCTCAGCCGCGACGGCGTGCCCGCCACCGGAAGCCCCTGGTGGGTGGACTCCCTGGAGGTCGGCTCGGGCGAGACGTACGAGATCGCCTTCGTCGCCGACAACCCGGGCCTGTGGATGGACCACTGCCACAACCTGCCGCACGCCTCCGAAGGACTCACCGCCCACCTGATGTACGAGGGCGTCACCACCCCGTTCACCGTGGGCGGCCCGGCGGGGAACGTGCCGGAGTGAGCTGTCACGGCCTTCAACGGTGGCTTCTCCTGGCGATAGAGCCTGGGGCCTTTTCCATCTCGGCTAGCTGCTAGCGAACCTCGAAGACCATCCGCGCCGCGCGCCGGCGCACTTCCTGCGGGATCCCGCCGGCGGTGGCCTGGCCCGGGCGTACCTCCACCGACGATCAGCGAGATCCCACCCTGTCCCTGCCCCGGCAGCCGCGCGGCTGCCGGGACGCCTTGCCGGACGGCGCCCTGATCGTCGCCCATTTCTACGACGTCGAGTCCGGGCGGACGAATCCGGCCGCCCGGGGCCGCGACAACGCATACGAGGCGTTCGACGGTCCGGGAGCTTCCTCCGGACCGGGTTCTTGCTGTTCAGGCGCCTACTTCAGGAGCTGCCTGGCCATCACCATGCGCTGGATCTGGTTCGTCCCCTCGTAGATCTGGGTGATCTTCGCGTCGCGCATCATGCGCTCGACCGGATAGTCGCTGGTGTAGCCGTACCCGCCCAGGAGCTGGACGGCGTCGGTGGTGATCTCCATGGCGGCGTCGGAGGCGGCGCACTTGGCGGCGCTGGACAGGAAGGTGAGGTCCTTCTGCGGCTCGCCGTGCATGGCCAGCTCGGACCTGGCCGCGGCGGCGTAGGTGAGCTGGCGGGCGGCCTCCAGCTTCATGGCCATGTCGGCGACCATGAACTGGACGCCCTGGAACTCGGCGACGGCCTTGCCGAACTGCCTGCGCTCCTTGACGTAGCCGATCGCGTAGTCCAGCGCGCCCTGGGCGATGCCGAGCGCCTGGGCGGCGATGGTGATGCGGGTGTGGTCCAGGGTGGCCAGCGCGGTCTTGAAACCGGTGCCGGGCTCGCCGATCATCCGGGACGCGGGGATCCGCACGTTCTCCAGGATGACCTGGCGGGTCGGGGAGCCCTTGATGCCGAGCTTGCGCTCCTTGGCCCCGAAGCTGACGCCCTCGTCGCCCTTCTCCACGACGAACGCGGAGATGCCCCTCGCCCCGACGCCCGGCTCGGTGACGGCCATCACCGTGTAGTACTCCGACACCCCGGCGTTGGTGATCCACATCTTGGCGCCGTCGAGCACGTAGTGGTCGCCGTCGAGGACCGCGCGGGTCTTCATGGCGGCGGCGTCGCTGCCCGCCTCGGCCTCCGAGAGGGCGTACGAGAACATCGCTTCGCCCCGCGCGACCGGCGTGAGATAGCGCTCCTTGAGCTCCTCGGAGGCCGAGAGCAGCAGCGGAACGGTGCCGAGCTTGTTGACGGCGGGAATCAGCGAGGACGAGGCGCAGGCCCGCGCCACCTCCTCGATGACGATCACCGTCGCGAGGGCGTCGGCCCCGGCGCCGCCGTACTCCTCGGGGATGTGCACGGCGTGCAGGTCCGCCGCGACGAGCGCCTTGTAGCTGTCCGCCGGGAACTCCGCCGTCTCGTCGGCCTCGGCGGCGCGAGGGGCGATCTTCTCGTCGGCGAGGGCCCGGACCGTCTCGCGGAGCATCTCGTGCTCCTCGGGCAGTGCGTAGAGAGGGTAGCTCATGGGCAAATACTAGGACGTCCAACAAAATCTGGAGCGCTCCACCCCATGTGATATGTACTCCGGCGTTTGCGCAGGTGGCAAAGTAGAAGCGCTAGATGCCGGTACCCTGTCGGCAAAGAATTGGGCAGAACCGAAAGGAGCACCAGTGGCCTACCGCCTGACGATGGTGGGAACCGGATACCTCGGTGCGACGACGTCCGCATGCATGGCCGAGCTGGGCTTCGAAGTCCTCAGCCTCGACGTGGACGCGGAGAAGATCGACCGCCTGCGGGCCGGCGATCTGCCCATCTACGAGCCGGGTCTGCAGGAGATCCTGCGGCGCAACCTGGCCAACGGCCGATTGCGCTTCACCACCTCGTACGAGGAGGCCGCGGCCTTCGGCGACGTGCACTTCCTGTGCCTGGGCACCCCCCAGAAGCCGGGAGAGTACGCGGCCGACGTGTCCTACCTGGACGCCGCGATCGAGTCGCTCGCCCCCCACCTGAACCGCGAGTGCCTGATCGTCGGCAAGTCGACCGTCCCGGTCGGCACCGCGCAGCGCCTCGCCGACAAGCTGGCCCGGCTGGCACCCATCGGCGCGGGCGCCGAGCTGGCCTGGAACCCGGAGTTCCTCCGGGAGGGCTTCGCGGTGAAGGACACCCTGCACCCCGACCGGATCGTGCTCGGCGTCGCCTCCGACAGGGCCGAGAAGGTCATGCGGGAGGTGTACGCCTCCATGCTGGAGATGGGCACCCCGATGGTCATCACCGACTACCCCACGGCCGAGCTGGTCAAGGTGGCCGCCAACGCCTTCCTCGCCACGAAGATCTCCTTCATCAACGCGATGGCCGAGGTCTGCGAGGCCGCGCACGCCGACGTCAAGCAGCTGTCCCTGGCGCTGTCCTTCGACGACCGCATCGGCGGCAAGTTCCTGAACCCCGGTCTCGGCTTCGGCGGCGGCTGCCTGCCCAAGGACATCCGGGCCTTCATGGCCAGGGCCGGGGAGCTCGGCGCCGACCAGGCATTGACCTTCCTGCGGGAGGTCGACGCGATCAACATGCGCCGCCGCGCCCGCATGGTCGACCTGGCCCGCGAGCTGGCCGGGGGCTCCTTCCGGGGCTGCACGGTCGCGGTGCTCGGCGCCGCGTTCAAGCCCAACTCCGACGACATCCGCGACTCGCCCGCCCTGGACGTCGCCGTCAAGATCAGCGAGCAGGGTGGCCGGGTCACCGTCTACGACCCCGTCGCCCAGGAGAACGCCCGCAAGGCCCATCCCGGGCTCTCCTACGGCGCCTCCGCCCTGGACGCGGCCAAGGACGCCCACGTCGTGCTGCTGCTGACCGAGTGGCAGGAGTTCATCGCCATGGATCCCGAGGAACTGGGTTCCGTGGTGGCCTCCCGCAAGATCGTCGATGGTCGCAACGCCCTCGACGCCGAGACCTGGCGGGCCTCCGGCTGGCACTACCGCGCCCTCGGGCGCCCCTGAGCCCGGCCCGCCCTTCGCGCGCCGAGCCCTTCGCGGCCCTTCGCGGCCCTTCGCGCGTTCCCGGACATGACAACGGGTTCCCGGTTGATCCGGGAACCCGTCGGGTAAGCGTCGACTTCTCAGGGACCACATAGGTCACCGTGGCTTTCTCGCGTCATTCAGTGCCAGACCTCACCAGTGGTCCCAGCGGTACCAGCGACGCCAGCGGCGACGACGGCGACGGCGATAGCGCCAGTACGGATCGTGGGCGGGCCAGCCCCCTCCCGGGAACATCGTGATACCCATGAGGACGCCCCCTTTCGCAGTAATCTCGCGGATATGACAATTACTACGATATGGGACATATAGCCACAAAAGGGACTAGCCGCTTCTAGATTAGCTATAGAACGTTTTTGAGGGTTATTACGGTAAGACCGCTCCCATTGTGGCGAATGCGGGTCGCCTCGCGAAACCACTTCTTCCTGTGCGTTCGACAAAAGGACCTTTACCCTGGCGAGAAGCCGGCGACCGTGAGGGTGAGCCCCGCGAGCACCGCTTCTTTCACCAGGCCGGACCGGTACGCGATCCGAGCGCGGCCATCGGGTAAAGCTCCCGGAAGGCACCCGGCGAGAAGGCCCCGTCCTCGGCGGAGGCCTTCTACCGGCCCCGGTCCCGCCCGGTCAGTTGTCGAACTCGCCGAGCTTCACGCCCCCGACGAAGGCGTCCCACTCCGAGCGGGTGAAGAACAGCTTCGGCCCGTCGGGATTCCTGGAATCGCGCAATACGTAAAGAGAGCCCGAACCGGCCTTGTGACCCTCCGCCGGGGCGTCGATCACGGCCACCTCGACGCAGTTGCCGCCGTCGTCCCCCTCCGGGGTCGCCCTGCGCCAGACGGCCCTGCTGAGGTCTGCTTCCACGTCGTCTCACCTTCGCTATGTCGGCGGTCGCCCGTTGGGCGGAGTGTTCGAGCGGATCGCCCCCGTGACCGGCACGCCTGCGCCACGTCCCGGGAGCACCCCGTGACGCGTCCCTCCGGCACCGGGCTCCCACGAACGGCACCGGTCTCCACGAAGGGCACCGGCTCCATGAGCGGCGGCGGTTCCGTGAGCGGCGGCGGGTTCCACGAGGACAGTATCCGGACCGCCCGCGACGTCCGCAACGACAAAGGCGCAGGACGCGCGCCCGGCACGGCGACCCGTCCGGAAGACCGTGCGGCGTCGGCGGTGACCGGGCCGCACGACGCCGATGGCGGCCACGGAGCTCGTCCGGGCGTACGACGTCGGGGGCCGCGGGGGCCGGGGCCACAGGGCCACAGGGCCACAGGGCCACAGGGCCACGGGGCCACAGGGGCCACAGGGGCCACAGGGGCCACGTCGGAGGCCGCGAGGGCTAGCGCGTCGAGACGGAACTCACCGCGGAGTCGACGGGCTTGCCGCCCTCACCCGCGCCCAGGCTCCCCCACACCGCCAGCACCGCCATCGTGAGTCCGAGGACGGCGCGGATAGCGTTCCTCATGATTCTCAACCTCCGAGATATTTGAAGATCCTCCCCCTTCCCTCCGCGTCCTCTTCTATCCGCGATGCTGTCAAGCCATCGGCCAAAAGTGGTGATATCAGGCGCCGAGCTGGGCGGCCTCGGCCCGGAGTCTCGCGCCCTTGGCGTGGGCCTGATCCTTGAGAGCGACCTGGAACGCCTCCATCTTCACCCGCAGCCCCTCGTCGGCGGCGGCGAGGATCCGCACGGCCAGCAGGCCCGCGTTGCGGGCGCCCCCGACGGCGACGGTCGCGACAGGAACCCCCGCGGGCATCTGGACGATCGACAGGAGAGAGTCGAGGCCGTCGAGATACTTCAGCGGGACGGGGACGCCGATCACCGGCAGCGGGGTCACCGACGCGAGCATGCCCGGCAGGTGAGCGGCTCCTCCGGCACCCGCGATGATCACCTTTAGCCCGCGCCCGGCCGCCTCCGCGCCGTACGCGATCATCTCCTCGGGCATGCGGTGCGCGGAGACCACGTCGGCCTCGAACGCCACCCCGAACTCGGCCAGCGCCTCGGCGGCGAGTTTCATCACCGGCCAGTCGGAGTCGCTGCCCATGACGATGCCGACGGTGGTCATTACGTCTCCTTGCCTCGCGGCCCGAGGGCCGCGCGCGTTCGCGGTGGTGCCGTGGTCAACGCCGGTGTGGCGCTTTCGTCGGCGGTACGGGGGCTCCGGACGATCTCGGCGCCCTTCCGGTGGTGCGGGGGCTTTCGGCGACCCCGGCCCCTCGCGGTCCCGGCGCCCCGGCGCGGGCCGGGATGCGGGCAGGAAGGGCGAAGCCGGGGATGCGGGCCGGAAGGGCGAACCTGCCAGCCCGCCGGCTCAGGTGTATCTTCCCTCGGTGAGGTAGACGGCGGCGTGCCGGGCACGCGCGCGGACCTCGTCCAGGTCGGTGCCCATCGCGGTGACGTGGCCGATCTTGCGCCCCGGCCGCACCTCCTTGCCGTAGAAGTGGACCTTGATCCCCGGGTCGTGGGCCATCACATGCTCGTACCGGGAGAAGATGTCCGGGTCGTCACCGCCCAGGAGGTTGGCCATCACCACCACGGGGGCGGTCGGCGCGGGCGACCCGAGCGGGAGGTCGAGGATCGCGCGCAGGTGCTGCTCGTACTGGGAGGTGCGGGCCCCGTCGATCGTCCAGTGGCCGCTGTTGTGCGGGCGCATGGCCAGCTCGTTCACCACCAGCCCCGAGGAGGTGGCGAACATCTCCACGGCCAGCAGCCCGGTGACGCCCAGCTCCTTGGCGATGGTCAGGGCGATCCGCTGGGCCAGCGCGGCCCACTCGGGGTCGAGGCCGGGAGCGGGGGCGAGCACCTCGACGCAGATGCCGTCGCGCTGGACGGTCTCCACCACCGGGTAGCTCACGCCCTGCCCGTGCGGCGACCTGGCGACCAGCACGGCGAGCTCCCGCTCGAACGGCACGAACCCCTCGGCCATCAGCGGCACGCCGGAGGCCAGGACCTCGGTCGCGTCGTCCGCGGAGCGGCAGACCCAGACGCCGCGCCCGTCGTAGCCGCCCCGGACCGCCTTGAGCACGACCGGCCAGCCGTTCTCCGCGGCGAACTCCTCGACGTCGGCGGCCGTCTCGACCCGCCGCCAGGGCGGGCAGGGCACGCCGATCGCGGTCAGCCGCTCGCGCATCACGGCCTTGTCCTGGGCGTGGACGAGCGCGCCGGCCCCGGGGTGCACGGCGAAGCCGTCCTCGGCCAGGGCCCGGACGTGCTCGGTGGGCACGTGCTCGTGGTCGAAGGTGACCGCGTCACATCCCTTGGCGAGATCGCGCAGGTCGGCCAGGGACCGGTAGTCGCCCAGACGCACGTCGGCGATCACGCGGGCGGCGCTCTCGTCGGGCGAGTTGGCCAGCACCCGCAGCTCGATGCCGAGGGCGATGGCCGCCTGCTGTGTCATCCGGGCCAGCTGGCCCGCTCCGATCACGCCGACGACGGGTCCGATGGGACTGGCCAAAGAAGGGCTGCTCACAGCGGTTAAGTTTACTGTCACGCGGTACGGGACCGGGCGGCGGGCGGATGGCAGGCGGGTGTCGGGCGACCTGCCGGGACCCGCGAAGGGCCTGCCGGTGACCGGGAACGGCCGTCCGCGGGCGCTCAGTCCGCCGTGAGGGTGGCGAGGCCGCGGCGCAGGCCGGTCGTGGCGAGCTTGGAGCCGCTGCCGCCGATCACGGTGGCGACGAGCACGACCTCGGTCCCGGTCAGTTTCGCGGCTCTGGTCCTGCCGGTGAAGCCGCGCAGGTCGGCCCTGCCGTAGAGGGGACGGGCCAGCGAGGAACGGCCCTGACGGGCTCTCTGCCGGTATTCGATCTCCAGGGCGTGGATGACCAGGGCGCCGCCGGTGGGCAGCAGCAGCGCGCGCTGAGGGCCGACGAGCAGGCGGACGTCGGCGGTGAGGCGGTCGGGCCGCACGCTCAGCGGCCGCCTGACCAGATCGTCGAAGAGGCCCCGGACCGGGTCTCCCCTGGGGAAGGTCACCCCGCTCACCCCCGCCGGGTCGGTCAGGTAGGTCAGGTAGCGCTGCGGCACGAGACGGGCCCTGACCCCCGTGTCGGGGTCGTCGGCGGGTACCGCGCCCTCGGTCGGCTCGCGGATCTCGCCCAGGATCGGGATGGGACCGGCGCCGAGCCGCCACTCGCCGTCCTCCTGGAGGAACAGGAAGTAGGCCGGGTCGGGCTCGCGAGCCAGGGCGACGAACCAGCGGTCCTGGCCGTCGACGCCGGGCAGGTACAACTCCACGTCGGTGTAGGACTTCCTGGCGGGGGCTGGGCGGCCGTTCCGGGTCGCCTCGCAGGCACGACCGCCCAGCGCTCTCTCCGCCCAGGTGGTGAGCTTCCCGACGGTCGCGCAGTCCCGGTCGCGCCAGGCCTTGTCGAGTCTTCCCAGCAGCGCGAAGGCCTTGGACGCCTCGGCGAGCTCCACCCCGGCGGACGCCTCACGCGACGGGCCGGTCTCGGGGGCGGTACCCGGCGTGTCGCTCCCCGCGCCACAGCCGGTCATCATCGACAGACCGAGGATCAAGGCGAGGAGTCGGCGGCGCAAGGGTTGATCCCCGGGGTAGTGGCCGTCGCGTACGGCAGTCCGTCTGGACCGATCACAGGAAGCGGAGGTTTCTGGGGGCTTCCCGTGATCTGGGGGATCAGCGTAACGCCAATACCCCCTATTTATCCGGCCTTATACGACATTTATTGAAAAAGTACCTGTTGACGGCTATGGACATCAACGAGTCAACCTCGCGCGGATCATGCCTCCTCACCGGTAGCCTGGCCCGAAGAGTGTTCGAGGTCCTCCGACGCGGCGGATCAGCAGCCGACCCCCGAAAGGACCGTGCAGGAAACGTGGAGTTTCTCCGACTCGCCTACCGGCGGCTCGCCGAGCTGGCACGAGAGCTGGCGAAGTTCGGGACGATCGGCGCGGTCGCCTTCGTGATCGACACCGGCGGCACCAACCTGCTGAGGTTCGGCGTCGGCTGGGGGCCGCTCACCTCCAAGGTCATCGCCACGATCGTCGCGGCCACCTTCGCCTATCTCGGCAACCGCTACTGGACGTTCAGGCACCGGGAGCAGAGCGGCCTAGCCCGCGAGTACTTCCTGTTCTTCGTCCTCAACGGCATCGGCCTGCTCATCTCGCTGCTGGTGATCGGTTTCGTGACCTACACCCTGGGTCTGCAGGACGTGCTGAGTTACAACATCGCCCTGCTCACCGGCACCGCCCTCGGCACCCTCTTCAGGTTCTGGTCGTACAAGAAGTGGGTCTTCCTGCCCGGCACGCCGCCGGACGAGCCGGCCGGAGCCCTCCCCGGCACGCCACCGAGCCGGCCGGCGACACCGAACAACCAGGTCAACGGCCACATGTATCTCCTGAACAAGACCTCGGAGGAGAACGCGCCGCCCCCCGGCCCGCGTTAGTAGCCCCCCGGCCCGCGTTAGTACCGCCGCCCCCGGCCCGCGTTGGTACCTACGCCCCCTGCCGGCGTCGGCCCGCCGCGCCCCGGTCGGCACGGCCCCCTTCGCGCGGCCCGGAAGCCGTCACGCCCGGAAGCCGTCACGCCCGGAAGCCGTCACGCCCGGAGCCCCGGCCGGAGCGCTCAGGCGGGCCCGCGCACGACGCGGTTCCGGCCCGGCTCGCCCACCTGGCGCAGGAAGAACGCGAACGTCGCCGGACGCGCCCGTACGAGCTCCAGGCGTCCCCCGTCGGCGGCGGCCAGCGCCCTGGCGAGGGGCAGGCCGAGACCCGTGCTGCCGCGCCCGCTCACGTTCCGTTCGAAGACCCTGGGGGCCAGCTCGTCGGGAATGCCGCTCCCCTGGTCGGCGACCTCGATCACGATGGACCTGTCCCTGGCGCTGGTGGTCACCGTCACCGTGCCGCCGCCGTGCTCCAGCGAGTTCTCCAGCAGGGTGGAGATCACCTGGCCGATGCCGCCGCCGGTGCCCAGCGCCTGGAGGCCGCGCGTGCCGACCAGGTTCAGCCGCCGCCCGGCCCTGCGGAACGCCGGGCCCCACTCGATGAACTGCTGATCGAGCAGCACGTCGAGCTCGACGATCTCGGACTGCGCCTGACGCTGCCGTCTGGCGGTGGCCAGCAGCTCGTCGATCACAGCGGTGAGCCGCTCGGCCTGCACGATGGCGGCCTCGCCCTCCTCCTTGACGATCCCCGGCTCGTCGGCGGCGGCGACGATCTCCTCGAGTCTCATGGTCAGGCCGGTGAGCGGGGTGCGGAGCTGGTGGGAGGCGTCGGTCGCGAACTCCCGCTCCCTGGCCAGGAGGTCGGAGATGCGGGTCGCGCTGCGGTCGAGCACCTCGGCCACCCGATCGAGTTCCTGGATGCCGTAACGGTGCTTGCTCGGTCTGGCGTCACCGGAACCGAGCCGCTCAGCGATCATCGCAAGGTCGCTGAGCGGTAACGTCAGGCGGCGTGACTGGACGATGGCGAGCCCGACCGCGACCGCGAGGGCAGCGGCGGCGAGTCCCAGGATGAGGAACAACCACGCGCGGACCTCACGCTCCACTCCCGTCTTGTCCCGGCTGACCGCGACGTACACGCCGTTCTCCGACTGTGCGTCCTCGGTCATCTTCTGGCTCTCGGGGGGCTCGGTGCCCACCGTTATCACCTGGGGAGGAGTCCCCTTCGCGTAAATCTGGATGTAGAGATCGGGATACTTGCGTTCCAGCTGTTGCTCGTCGACGGGCTGGTCCTGGATCCGGGCGTACTCGACCTCCCCGAGCAGGCTTTTGGCATGGGAGGAGAGTTCCTGGGTCGCCTCCTCCTCGATGAGCCGGTTGACCGCCACACCGAGGGGAATGCCGAGCAGCAACACCCCGATGACCGCGACGAGGAGAGTTGAGGAGAGCAGACGGCGGCGCATCTCCTACTCGCGCTCGAACCTGAAGCCGACTCCTCGAACGGTTGTGATGTATCGGGGCTTGGCGGCGTCGTCACCGAGTTTCCGGCGTAGCCACGAGATGTGCATGTCCAGGGTCTTGGTCGAACCCCACCAGTTGGTGTCCCACACCTCGCGCATGATCTGCTCTCGGGTAACCACCTTTCCGGCGTCGCGGACCAGGACCCTCAGCAGGTCGAACTCCTTTGTGGTCAGATGCAGCTCCTTGTCTCCCATCCACGCGCGACGGGAGTCGGCGTCGATGCGCACGCCCTGGACCACGGGCGTCTCGGATGTGCCGCGCCGCAGCAGCGCGCGGACGCGCGCCAGCAGCTCGGCGAGGCGGAAGGGCTTGGTCACGTAGTCGTCGGCCCCGGCGTCGAGGCCCACCACCGTGTCGACCTCGTCGACACGGGCGGTGAGGATCAGCACGGGAGTTCCGTGGCCCTCGGCGCGGATGCGCCGGGCCACCTCCAGGCCGTCCATCTCGGGCAGGCCCAGGTCGAGAACGATCAGGTCGATGCCACCTGACAGCGCCCGCTCCAGAGCCTGCGGGCCATCAGGGCTCACCTCTACTTGATAACCCTCGCGGCGCAGAGCTCGCGCCAGTGGCTCGGAAATCGAGGTGTCATCCTCGGCGAGTAGTACACAGGTCATGTTGCGATCGTAGGACCTTAGGGGATCGTTTCCCGGGTACAGCGCGCGGTTTGACTCGTCGTTGACCTATCCATTGACCTGGGCAAACACTGATAAATCCCGGATAGTCATCCCGCAACGGCCGAGGGCCACGGAGTAGGTCTCCCGCATTGGAAGTCCCTGGAAAGCACAGGCTCACCAAAGGATGGAGCGACAAAACAGAACACGCCCTGCCAGAAGGGATCCGGCGGGCGTGTTCTGCTTGATTCACCTCAGGAGGCCGACGGCGGCTCGGCGTAGCGGGCGAGATAGAGCTGCTCTCCAAGACTCCCGATGAGACCGAGCTCGGTCTCCAGGTAGTCGATGTGGCGCTCCTCGTCCTCGAGGATCTCCTCGAACAGGCGGGCCGAGGTGGCGTCGCCCTTCTCCCGCATCAGGATGATGGCCGGCTTCAGCCGGGTGACCACCTCGAGCTCGACATCCATGTCGGCGCGGAGCTGCTCGGCGACGGTCTGGCCGATGTGCAGGGTGCCCAGCTTCTGGTAGTTGGGCAGGCCTTCGAGGAAGAGGATGCGATCGGTCAGCTTCTCCGCGTGGCGCATCTCGTCGATGGACTCTTCGCGGGTGTATTTGGCCAGCCTGGTGTATCCCCAGTTCTCCTGCATCTTGGCGTGCAGGAAGTACTGGTTGATCGCGGTCAGCTCTGCGGTCAGCTGCTCGTTGAGCAGTTCGATGATTTTCTTGTCGCCCTGCATGGCGAGCTCCTCGTGCTATGCGGTCGGCATTAAATCTTCGGACCGCTTTAGGATCGCACAGATTTTGCGCACGCAAGAAGCACAGTCGCCACCGGCGCCCGTGGCATCACGGATCTGGCGCGCACTCTTGGCCCCTGCCGAGATGCAGTCGTGCACCTCGTTCTCGGTGACCGCGCGGCAGAGGCATACGTACACGGGGATGCGACCTTTCTGGAGGTTATCATAGGTTAGGCACACCTAAGCTAACTCATTTGGTTAGGCTTGCCTATGTGAACTAGGACACAAACCCTTAATCCCTCCGTCACAAGCACGAATTTCCCGTCTGGAAAATCCCATCCCGACCTGCGGAAACACCCCGGGCGGTCCCGGCGGCGCCCCGCGGACGTCTCGCCGGCACGAATCCCCGCGAGCACGGGACACGCCCGCCGAAAACACGAACGCGCCCCGGCGAAGGCCGGGGCGCGTGATCGGGCCGAGCGCGGTGAACCGCGGGTCAGTGGCCTCTGGCCAGCCACTCCTCCAGGTGCCCCGCCTCCGCGCCGATGGAGGTGGAGGCGCCGTGACCGGTGTGCACGGCCGTACCCGGCGGCAGGTCGAGCAGCCGCCCCTTGATCGACTCGATGATCGTGTCGAAGGAGGAGAAGGACCTCCCCGTCGCGCCGGGACCGCCGTTGAACAGGGTGTCGCCGGTGAAGACCGCGCCGATGTCCGCCCCGTACAGGCAGACCGCGCCCGGGGCGTGGCCCGGCGTGTGCAGCACGGTCAGCTCGATCCCTCCGGCCGAGAGCACCTGCCCGTCCTCGATCGGGGTGTACGGCAGGTCGGTGTAGACCATCTCCCACAGCACCTGGTCGGCCGGGTGAAGCAGGATCGGCGCGCCCGTCCGAGCGGCGAGGTCGGCCGCCGCGTCGATGTGGTCGTTGTGCGCGTGGGTGCAGACGATGGCCTTGACCTTGCGGCCACCGACCCGCTCGGCGATCGCGGCGGCGTCGTGCGCGGCGTCGACGACGAGGACCTCGCTGGCCGAGCCGACGATCCAGACGTTGTTGTCGACGTCCCACGTCCCGCCGTCCAGCGAGAACGTGCCGGAGGTGACGACCCTGTCGATCACAGGACCACCACCGAGCGCAGGACCTCGCCACGGTGCATCTTGGCGAAGGCGTCCTCGACGTCGCCGATCCCGATCGTCTCGGAGACGAAGCGGTCGAGGTCGAGCCGCCCCTGGAGGTAGAGGTCGATGAGCATGGGGAAGTCGCGGCTGGGCAGGCAGTCGCCGTACCAGGAGGACTTCAGCGCGCCGCCGCGGCCGAAGACGTCGAGCAGCGGCAGCTCCAGCTTCATGTCCGGGGTGGGCACCCCGACCAGGACCACGGTCCCTGCCAGGTCGCGGGCGTAGAAGGCCTGCTCGTAGGTCTCGGGGCGGCCGACCGCCTCGATGACCACGTCGGCGCCGTTGCCGCCGGTGAGCTCCTTGACCGTCTCGACCACGTCGGAGGTGCGGGAGTTGACCGTGTGGGTGGCGCCGAAGTCCTTGGCCCAGCCGAGCTTGCGGTCGTCCACGTCCACCGCGATGATCTTCGAGGCGCCCGCCAGCCGGGCCCCCAGGATGGCCGCGTCACCGACGCCGCCGCACCCGATGACCGCCACGCTGTCACCGCGGGTCACCCCGCCGGTGTTGATCGCGGCACCGAGGCCCGCCATCACGCCGCAACCCAGCAGCCCGGCCACCTGCGCCGGCGCCGCCGGGTCGACCTTGGTGCACTGCCCGGCCGCGACCAGCGTCTTCTCGATGAAGGCGCCGATGCCCAGGGCCGGGCTGAGCGGCGTGCCGTCCTCCAGGGTCATCTTCTGGGTGGCGTTGTGGGTGTTGAAGCAGTACCAGGGACGGCCCCGCAGACACGCCCGGCAGTCGCCGCACACGGCCCGCCAGTTCAGGATCACGAAGTCACCGGGCGCCACCTCGGTGACGCCCTCACCGACCGCCTCGACCACCCCGGCCGCCTCGTGGCCGAGCAGGAAGGGGAACTCGTCGTTGATGCCGCCCTCGCGGTAGTGCAGGTCCGTATGACAGACGCCACAGGCCTGAACCGTCACCACGGCCTCGCCAGGGCCCGGATCGGGCACGATAACGGTCTCCAGCGATACGGGCTCGCACTTGCCACGCGCGACCACGCCTTGCACGGTGTACGGCATGTCCTGCACCTCATCTGTCATGGTTTCGACCCTCGCGGGCCCGCTTACCGGTTGAACGGTCCTGGGGCGCCCAGTCTCAATGATTACCAGCCCGGCGCAACACGTACGGCTGCACGACCCCCAGGCCGCGGGCCGGCCGCTGGCGGATGCGGCCGACCTCGACGCCGGGCGCGTCCTTCAGCGCCTCGGCCAGCCTGTCGTCGACGACGACGCTGCCGGGGCGGGCGATGGCCGTGAGCCTGGCCGCCAGGTTCACCGTCGTGCCGAAGACGTCGCCCATGATCGGAAGCACCGGGCCGTACGCCAGCCCGACCCGCACGTCGAGCCCGTACTGGCGGACCGCGCCGATCAGGTCCAGGGCGATCACCGCGGCCGTCCGCGGGTCGGTCGCGGTGAAGAACACCTCGTCACCGAGTGTCTTGACCATCCGCCCGCCGTGCTCGGCGACGACGTCGGAGGCCCGCGACTCGAAGCCCTCGACCAGCTCGGCCAGGCCCCGCTCGTCCAGCTCGCGGGAGACCCGGGTGAAGGAGACCAGGTCGGCGAAGCCCACCGCGAGGGTGAGCCGGGCCGGCACGATCTCGTCGGTGATGTCGGCGAGCGTCAGCAGGCGGGTCCCGGCGGCGGCGAGCTGGGCGCGCCAGACGTGGACCAGCACCCGCTCGAAGTCGGGGAGCAGCCGGCGCGAGGTCTCCATGACCGCCGCCAGGTCCTCGTCGGTGGGCCGGCGGCCGGGGTCGAGCATGGCGCCGATCATGATCTCGGCCTGCCACTGGGCGAGCCTCGCCGTCGTCTGGCCGAGTGCCCTCGCCATCCGGATGACGGTCCGGTCGTCCAGCAGGCCGCTCTCCATCATCGCCCGGACCCGTTCCAGCGCGGCCACGTCCGCGTCGGTAAAGGCCACGGTGTCGTCGGGGAGCGTGGCGAACCCCAGCGCGCGCCAGATCCGCTCGGTGAGCTCCTGCGGCAACCGGGCCAGGCTCGCCACCTGGATCCGGGTGTAGCGGGGAGAGGCGCCGACGAAGAGGTGCTCGATCTGCCCGGCCGTCGGGCGTCCGGCGGGAACCTCCGTCTCGTCCCCACCCTCCGCCGGGCCCAGGAGGTCAGGCCCCATGGGTCACCGCCCGCCGGGTTCCGAGGGCTCCCCGTCCGCCGCGTCGTCGATCGCGCGGAACAGCTCGGCCCGCACCTCCTGGATCCGGGGGATGTCCCGCAGCGTGATCCGGCCGTGGTCGCCCGCCGACTCGACGACCAGCGTGCCGCAGCCGAAGAGCCTCTCCAGGAGGGTCTGGTCGGCGCTGACCGTGTTCACCTTGGTCATCGGGATGTCGTCGACGGACGTGTTCAGCACCCCGGTGCCGATGGTGAACCGGTGCGAGGTGAGGACGTACGAGGTGTTCTTCCAGCGCAGGTACGGGATGAAAGACCACACGGTCAGCAGGCCGACGGCGACCACGGCCACCGCGACGAGCGCGTGGAACCGGTACTCGAAGTCGGGCATGAAGAAAAGAGCGGCGCCGGAACCCACGATGATCAGGATCAACGCGAGGAACGGGCCGATAAGTCGCTTCCAGTGAGGGTGGAACGACCTGATCCGTCGCTCCCCCTCCGTCATGTGATGATCGGGTAGACCCATGGGGCAAATCGTGGCACGCCCGCATGCCCCACGTCATGAGCTGTGAGGTCGAACATGCACGACGTCGCCCGCGCTGAGCGTGTGCTCCTCCCCCTTGGAGCCGACGAGCAGGCGCCCGGCGCGGTCGACACCGGTGGCGGTGCCGGTGAGCACCCGCTCGCCGGGCAGCTCCACCCTGACCTCCCGCCCGACCGTGGCGCTGACCGCGAGGTAGGCGGCCCGCAGGCCGCAGGCCTCGACGTCGCCGTTCGCCTCAGACCACTCGCGGTAGTGGGTCTCGATCTCCCGCAGCATCGCGCGCAGGATCGGATCGCGGTCGACGCAGGCGGCCTCCTCGATGGCCAGGGAGGTGGCGGTCTCCACCGGCAGTTCCTCGGGGCGCACGCTCACGTTGAGCCCGACACCCACGATCACCGCGCTGTCGATCCGCTCGGCGAGCACCCCGGCGAGCTTGCGCTCGCCGATCAGCAGGTCGTTGGGCCACTTGAGCCGTACGTCGACCTCGGCGACCTTCCGCACGGCCGACGCGACCGCCAGGCCGACGAGCAGGGGCAGCCATCCCTGCTCGGACAGGGGCGGGTCGGGGCGCAGGAGGATCGAGAACGTCAGGCCCGCGCGCGGCGGGGCGCTCCAGACGCGGCCGAGCCTGCCACGTCCGGCGAACTGGGACTCGGCGACGACGACGGCGCCCTGCCGCGCGCCGTCGCGGACGGCGTGCGCGAGGTCGGCGTTGGTCGATCCGGTCTTTTCGACCACGGAGATGCTGGACCAGAGTCCACCGGGACGGACCAGCGCGCGGGTGAGCGCCGCCTGGGAGAGCGGCGGGCGGTCGAGATCAGTGAAGGGCGAGTCGAGCACTTAGCCATCTTGCCTCCACTAACGACCCCCTGTTACCGAATTAATCCAATGACCAGGGAATACTGTTGTCGAAGTCTGGGGCGGCGGGCAAGGTTCGGCTTTCGGCCGGGGTGAGAACCCGTTCAGACGGTGTGAGAAACCGTTCAGACGGCGGCGAAAAGAGATGATGAACGCATGAGCAGACATCTCCCCGCACGGAACGGCACCGACGTGGAGGACGCCCCGGCCTCCGGGACGGACACGGGCTCCGAGGCGGACACGGGCTCGACGGTGAATCCGGGTTCACCGGTGGACCCGGGCTCAGAGGTGGACCCGGGCTCAGAGGTGGATCCGGGCTTCGAGGTGATGGAGGTCGCGCGGAGGCCGGGGCCCACCACCCGGGCGCGGGTCGGGCAGATGCGGTCGGGGACGATCCATGAGCGCCGGGACGACCTGGCCACCGAGGAGCCGCTGGAGATCCGCATCCAGGCGGGCGAGGAACGCCGCACGGTCGCGATCACCATGCGCACCCCCGGCCACGACTTCGAGCTGGCCGCCGGATTCCTGTACGGCGAGGGCGTCGCGGCACCGGCGGACATCGCCTCCATCGCCTACTGCACCGACGAGGACGTGCCGCCTGAGGCGCGCTACAACACGGTGACCGTGCGGCTGCACGGCGGCGGGCTGCCCGGCCTGCCCTCGCTCGACCGGCACTTCATGACGTCGAGCGCGTGCGGCGTCTGCGGTACCGCCAGCCTCGACGCCCTGCGCGGCCGCTGCTCGCCGCTGCCCGGCCAGGAGGAGGTGTTCGTCTCCCCCGAGGTCCTGTACGGCCTTCCCGGCAGGCTGAGAGGCTCCCAGGGGATCTTCGGCAAGACCGGCGGGCTGCACGCGGCCGGCCTGTTCACCGCCGGGGGTGAGCTTCTCGCGGTCCGCGAGGACGTGGGGCGGCACAACGCGCTGGACAAGCTGGTCGGCTGGGCCATGATGGCCGGGCGGCTGCCGCTGGGCGGGCACGTGCTCATGGTCAGCGGGCGGACCAGCTACGAGATCATGCAGAAGGCCCTCACCGCGGGCCTGCCGGTCGTCTGCGCGGTCTCGGCGCCCTCATCCCTCGCCGTCGACCTCGCCAGGGAGTTCGGGATGACACTGGTCGGGTTCCTGCGCGAGGAGCGCTTCAACGTCTACGCGGGGGCACACCGCATCGGCTGCTGAACCCCCGTTCCCCCCAGACACCTCCCACCGGCCCTGAGCCGCCCGCTCCGGCCCTTGAACGTCCTCCCTGGACGGGAAGTCCACTCGTGTCCCGAATCGCCGGTATTGGCCGCTGAGCCGTCCGCCCGCGACCGGAGGGCCCCGGGCGCCGCCGCACGGCTCGGCGGCTCGGCAACTCAGCGGCTCAGCGGCTCAGCCGGTGTTCTGCAGGCCCGCGGCGACGCCGTTGACCGACAGGAGCAGCAGCGTGGACAGGCGCTCGCGCTCCTCCTCCGACAGCCCCTCGTCGGCGCGGAGGGTGGACAGGGCGCGCAGCTGCAGGTGCGAGAGCGCGTCCACGTACGGGTCGCGGAGCTGCACCGCGCGGGACAGGACCCTGCGGTCCTCCAGAAGGCGGGTGTGGCCGGTGATCTCCAGGACCAGCCGGCGCGTCAGGTCGTACTCGGCCAGGACCTGCTCGACGAAGTCGTCCCTGGCGCCGAGCGCGAGGTAGCGGGCGGCGATGTCGCGGTCGGTCTTGGCCAGCGACATCTCCACGTTGTCCAGCAGCGAGGCGAACAGCGGCCACTCGCGGTAGGCGGCGCGCAGCTCCTCCAGGCCCGTTTCGGAGATCACCGCCTCCAGGCCGCTGCCCAGGCCGTACCAGCCCGGCAGGTTGACCCGGGTCTGGGCCCAGGCGAACACCCACGGGATGGCCCGCAGGTCGTCCAGGGACCGGGGCGCGCCGAGGCCGCGCCGGGCGGGGCGGGAGCCCAGGCGGAGTGAGCCGATCTCCTCCAGCGGGCTGACCAGGGAGAACCACTCGGGGAAGCCGGGCGCCTCGGTCAGCCGCCGGTAGGCCTTCTCCGAGGCCGAGGCGACCCGCCCGGCCACGCCGCGGAAGCGCCCCGCCGCGTCGGCCGTACGGGCCTCGATGGACGGGGTGGAGGCGAGGAGCACCGCCGAGGTGACCTGCTCCATGTGGCGGCGGGCGATGGCGTCGTGGCCGTAGCGGGCGAAGATGACCTCGCCCTGCTCGGTGACCTTGAACCTGCCGCCGACCGAGCCGGGGGCCTGCGCGAGCACGGCCCGGTTGGCCGGGCCGCCGCCCCGGCCCAGGGCGCCGCCCCGGCCGTGGAACAGCGTCAGCGGCACGCCGTGCTCGGCCGACCAGGCGGCCAGCGCCTCCTGGGCCTCGTACAGCTTCAACGTCGCGGCGGCCGGTCCGAGCTCCTTGGCGGAGTCGGAGTAGCCGAGCATGACCTCCAGGCGCCGGTCGGCGGCGAGCCTGGCCTGCACGGCCGGGATCTCCAGCATCCCCGACAGCACCGTGGGGGCGGCGGCCAGGTCGGCGCCCGACTCGAACAGCGGGACCACGTCGAGCAGCGGCGCCCGGTCGCCCAGCGCGTGAGCGGCCAGCGCGTGGACGGCGGCGATGTCGTCGGCCGAGCGGGTGAAGGAGACGACGTAGCGGGAGCAGGCGGTCACCCCGAACCGCTCCTGGATCCAGGCGATCGTGCGGATCGTGGACAGGACCTCCTCGGTCCGCTCGGAGGTGCGCCCGGCGGCGATCTCCTCCAGCGCGGCGGCGTGGACCTGCGAGTGCTGGCGGACCTCCAGCTCGGCCAGGTGGAAGCCGAACGTCTCCACCTGCCAGATGAGGTGCTGCAGCTCCCCGTACGCCTGCCGGTTCGCGCCGGCCTCGACCAGCGAGTCCTGGGCCGTCCGCAGGTCGGCCAGGAGCTGCTCCGGCGAGCGGTAGGCCAGGTCGAGGCCGCGCTGGCGGGTGGCCGCGATGCGGGCGGCGACGAACATCAGCCACTGCCGGTGCGGCTCCCTCGGGGAGCGGGTGGCCATCTCCGAGACCACGTCGGGGTGGTCGTTCACCGCGCTCGACAGCGCGGCCCGCAGCCCGGCGGAGGCGGGGGTGTAGTCGGCGGTGAGGGTGAGGGAGCGGCCGATCCTGAGCGTGGCGTTCTCCAGGGCGATCAGCACGTGCTCGGCCTGGATGAGCACGGCGTCCCTGGTCACCTTGGAGGTGACGTTCGGGTTGCCGTCGCGGTCGCCGCCGATCCAGCTGCCGTACCTGATGAAGGCGCGGGCCCGGGGCTTGCCGGTGCCGGCCCCTCCGCCGAGCGCGGCGTCCAGGGCGCGGTAGACCTGCGGGACCACCCGGAAGAGGGTCTCGTCGAAGGCCGCCATCGCGGTGCGCACCTCGTCCAGCGGGTCGAGCTTGGTGGACCGCAGCTGGGCGGTCCGCCACAGCAGGTCGATCTCCTCCAGCAGCCGCCGCCGGGTCTCCGCCCGCTCGGCCGCGCCCCTGTCGGAGCTGTTGTACGCGGCGAGCTGGCCGCTGATGCGCTGGATCGCGGTGACCACGGCGCGCCTGCGGGCCTCGGTGGGGTGCGCGGTCAGCACGGGGTGCAGGCGCAGTCCCTCGACCAGGTCGGCGACCTTGTCGTCGCCGAGCTCCTGGACGGCCTGCGCCAGGGACTCGGGCAGCGGCTCCTCGCCGGTGTCGCGGACCCGCAGGGTGCGGATCCTGAAGTGCTCCTCGGCCAGGTTCGCCAGGTGGAAGTAGCAGGTGAACGCGCGGGCGATCTGCACCGCGCGGTCGATCGGCCACTCGGCCACCATCGCGGTGATCTCGTCGACCGACACCTGCTTCCTGCGGGCCCCGATGACGGCCTTGCGCAGCCGTTCGACATCGGCGAGCAGGTCATCGCCGCCATGCTCGGCGATGACCTGCCCCAGGAGCTCACCGAGCAGTCGCACGTCCGCGCGCAGCTCGTCGGGCATCTCGGTGACAGCGGTGGAACGCTCTGCCTGATGGGACACGGTGGCGGGCATGCCCGCCAGCGTACCCAGTCCGTTTTGTCGAACGGAGACCGGTCTCACCCATTGGACTAGACCATTGGAGAGGCCGTTCACGGGCCGTCCGGACGGCTTCCGGCGGGCCGTCCGGACGGCCCGCCGGATGATCGTCAGGTGGCCGCGGAGGTCGCCTTCAGGAGGGCCGGATACCTGGCGAAGGCGATCTTCCCCGCGACCCTGCGGCCGCCCCAGGAGACCAGCAGCCCGTACGCCACCGCCGGCACGCCGACCCAGGTGAGGCCGAACAGGACCGGCAGGACGATCGGCAGCGCGAGCAGGCCGGTGCCGATCAGCGCGGCGAACGACCCCGCGAAGGCGATGCCGCCCTGCCCGGGGGCCGCGCCGGTGAAGGCGTTCAGGCGCTCGGGCACGGTGTAGGGCATCAGCACGCTGGTCAGCGCGCCCACGCCGAGCCCGGCCCCGAGGACGCCCCAGGCGGTGAGCGTGGCCGGGACCGCCCAGGCGACGTTCCCGGCCAGCAGCGCCGCGACCGTGGCGAGCACGAGCAGCAGCGGGACCGCGATCGTCGCCACGGCCAGGTGCCGCCCGGCGATGTCGGTGCGCCAGTCGCGGTCGGTGCCGTAGGCGACGGCGTTCGTCCACAGGGAGCGGCCGTCGATGCCGAAGGCGTTGCACCCCTGGATGCTGATCATCAGCGCGCCGATGCAGGCGGGGAGGATCGCCAGGAAGCTCCCGGCCGCGCCGTCGTTCTCCCCGTACATCGAGAAGGCCATGATGCCGGTGACCGCGACGGCGGCGAACCAGCCGACCCTGCCCCGCGGGTCGCGGCGGGCGTACTTGAGCTCCTTGCCCGCGACCGCGGCGAGCGGGCCGTCGGGCAGGATCCTGGCCAGCAGGCCCTGGGAGTTGCGCACCGACGCGCCCTGGGTGGAGGCGTCGGAGGAGACCAGGGCGCGGCGCAGCGCGGCGATCCACAGCCATCCGACCCCGGCGACCAGGGCGGCGAGCAGGGCCACCCCCGCGACCGCGAGGAGGCCCCCGTCGGCGATGGAGCGGGCCGCGACGCCGGAGGGGGTCCAGCTCAGCACCGAGGCGAGACCGTGCAGCACGGCCATGGGGTCGGCCGCCAGGCCGCCGTTGAGCAGCAGGTTGGGCAGCTGGGCCGCCAGGATGAAGAAGATCACCGAGACGGCGAGCACGTCGCGGCCCCTGCGGGTGCGCAGGATCCCCGACAGCGACGTGGTGATCAGCCGGGAGAGCACGACGCAGAGCGCGAAGTGGAGCAGCACCGCGACCAGGCCCAGGATCACCCCGCCGACCCCGGTGGCCAGGCCGACGACGGCCCCGGCCATCACGGCCAGCGAGGCGAGCGGCCACACGCCGGTGACCGAGGCGGCGAACATGCCGGCGGCCAGCCGGCCGGTCCCCAGCGGGAACAGCGCCAGGCGCGACGGGTCGAGCGTGTCGTCCAGCCCGAACGCCAGCAGCGGCACGACCGCCCAGCCCACCAGGAAGACGGTGAACACCACGGTCGCGACCTCAAGGGCGACGCCGGCGGGCGCGAGGCGCAGCGTGGCCGTCAGCAGGAACCCGAGGGCGCCGAAAACGAACGCGGCGATCGCCGTGAAGACGAACCCCAGCAGGCGCTGGGGGCTGCCGCTCAGGTTCCCGGCGACGAGCCGCAGCTTGAGCCGTACGAACACCATGGGCCCCACCCGCACGGCACCCGCGCCTCCCGCGCCTCTCGCGACGGCGTCTCCCCGCACGCCCGCGCTCACCCCGTCGCCCCTTCCGTCCCCCTGCCGCCCGGTCCCGTCCGGCGCGCTCACGAGGGGGTCGCGCCCAGCCACGACAGGCCCTCCCGTCCCTCCGGGCCGTCGCCGCCCCGGGCGCCGACCAGGCCGAGGAAGGCCTCGTTGAGGCCTCGGCCCGCCCTGACCTCGTCCAGCGGCCCCTGGGCGACGATCCGCCCGCGGTCCATCACCGAGACCCAGTCGCACAGGCGCTCGACGAGCTCCATGACGTGACTGGAGAAGACCACCGTCGACCCGGAGGCGGTGTAGCGCCTGAGCACCTCGACGAGCGTGTTGGCGCTGACCGGGTCGACGCCCTCGAACGGCTCGTCGAGGAAGAGCACCGCGGGGTTGTGCAGCAGCGCGGCGGCCAGGCCGATCTTCTTGCGCATGCCGGTGGAGTAGTCGACGACGAGCTTGTCGGCCGACTCGGTCAGGTCCATGACCTTCAGCAGCTCCTCCGCCCGCCGCCCCACCTCGTCCCTGGGGATGCCGCGGAGCTGGCCGTTGTAGGAGAGCAGCTCCCTGCCCGACAGCCGCTCGAACAGGCGCAGCCCCTCGGGGAGCACGCCGATGCGGCCCTTGACCGCGACCTGGTCGCGCCAGACGTCGGCGCCCCCGATGTGGACCGAGCCGTCGTCGGGGCGCAGGAGGCCGGTGACCATGCTGAGCGTGGTGGTCTTCCCGGCGCCGTTGGGGCCGACCAGCCCGGCGAAGCTGCTCTGCGGCACCACCAGGTCGACACCTCCCACGGCCACCTGCTGCCCGAACCGCTTGAGCAGCCCCCGCGTCCTTACCGCCTCCGTGACGTCCGGCATGGCGCCTCCCCTTCCGCGGCCCGCGCGATCGGCCGCCTCGCACGGGAAACGAACGATCGCCCCCGATAGTTCGCGATGTGAGACGACGGTTACCCTGCTGGGATGAGCGAGTCCCTGAGCGCCGAAGCACTGGATTCCGGACCCGACATCCACACCACGGCCGGGAAGCTGGCCGACCTGGAGCGCCGCCTGGGCGAGGCGGCCCACGCGGGTTCGGCGCGCGCCGTCGAGAAGCAGCACGCCGCGGGGAAGATGACCGCCAGGGAGCGGGTGCTCGCCCTCCTCGACGAGGACAGCTTCGTGGAGTTCGACAAGCTCGCCAGGCACCGGTCCACGAGCTTCGGACTGGAGCGCGAGCGGCCGTACGGCGACGGGGTCGTGACCGGGTACGGCACGGTCGACGGCCGCCCGGTGGCGGTGTTCGCCCAGGACTTCACCGTCTTCGGCGGCTCCCTGGGCGAGGTCTTCGGCGAGAAGATCGTCAAGGTCATGGACCACGCGCTGAAGACCGGCTGCCCGGTGATCGGGATCAACGACTCCGGAGGGGCGCGCATCCAGGAGGGCGTCGTCTCGCTGGGCCTGTACGCCGAGATCTTCAAGCGGAACGTCCACGCCTCCGGGGTGATCCCGCAGATCTCGCTGGTCATGGGCCCCTGCGCGGGCGGCGCCGTCTACTCGCCCGCGCTCACCGACTTCGTGTTGATGGTGTCGGAGAAGTCGCACATGTTCATCACCGGCCCCGACGTGATCAGGACGGTCACCGGCGAGGAGGTGACGTTCGAGGAGCTCGGCGGGGCGCACACGCACAACTCCCGCTCGGGCGTGGCCCACTACGAGGCGTCCGACGAGGCCGACTGCCTGGAGTTCGCCAGGGCGCTGCTGTCCTACCTGCCGTCCAACAACATGGACGAGGCCCCGGCGTTCGACGCCGATCCGCCGCTGGAGACCACCGACTCCGACCGCGAGCTCGACACGCTGATCCCCGACTCGGCGAACCAGCCCTACGAGATGCACACGGTTCTCGAACACGTCCTGGACGACGGCGAATTCCTGGAGGTGCACGCGCAATTCGCGCCCAACATCCTCGTGGGTTTCGGCCGGGTCGAGGGGCGCTCCGTGGGGATCGTCGCCAACCAGCCGATGAGTTTCGCCGGCACGCTGGACATCGCGGCCTCGGAGAAAGCCGCGAGATTCGTCCGTACGTGCGACGCCTTTAACATTCCCGTCCTGACATTCGTCGACGTCCCGGGATTCCTGCCGGGCACCGACCAGGAATGGAACGGGATCATCCGGCGCGGCGCCAAGCTGCTCTACGCCTACGCGGAGGCGACCGTCCCCCTGGTCACGGTCATCACCCGCAAGGCGTACGGCGGGGCGTACGACGTCATGGGGTCCAAGCACCTGGGCGCCGACGTCAACCTGGCCTGGCCGACCGCGCAGATCGCGGTGATGGGCGCGCAGGGCGCGGTCAACATCCTCTACCGGCGCGAGCTCGCCGCGGCCGAGGATCCGGACGCCCAGCGGGCCAGGTTCGTCACCGAGTACGAGGACACGCTCGCCAACCCGTATCTCGCGGCCGAACGTGGGTATGTGGACGCCGTGATCCGCCCTTCCGACACCCGGGTCCAGATCGTCAAGGCGCTGCGGACCCTGCGCAACAAGCGCGCGACCCTGCCCCCGAAGAAGCACGGGAACATCCCGCTATGAGACATTTGAAGATCATTAAAGGAGATGCGACACCCGAGGAGATCGCCGCGGTGGTGATCGCCCTCTCGACGCGCGCCGTACCGGCGAGTCCGGCGTCGAAAGCCTCGCAGACGTCGAAATCCTGGAGCAATCACTCACATCGCATGCGAAAAGCGCTTCCTGTCGGGCAAGGCGCATGGCGATCGAGCGCACTGCCGAGATAGATCCCGGGAACAGGGTGTCAAGTTGCGCGAGAGTTGGGACCATCTAAGAAATGGGCGCATATAGTCAGCCGATCAGCTAGTTCCGAGGCCTGGAGGACGACATGACCATCCTGGACCTCACGTCACGTCCCATCGCCGCGAAGTACGCCGTCCTGGTCGACGTCGGTTATCTGTACGCGGCGGCCGGGGAGGTGCTCCTGAGCGCCAAGGAGCGCAAGGAATACCGGGTGGCGGCCGACGAGCTGATCCAGGCGTTGCAGAAGCACGCGGAGGAGCGCATCCACGGCGAGCTGCTCCGGATCTACTGGTACGACGCCGCCCGCGACCGGGTGCCGACCGTGGACCAGCGGGTCATCGCCCAGCTTCCCTGGGTCAAGGTGCGCCTGGGCAACCTGAACGCGCGGGGCCAGCAGAAGGGCGTGGACGCGCAGATCAGGAGCGACCTGGAGGCGCTGGCCAGGCACCACGCGGTGAGCGACACGATACTGCTGGCCGGGGACGAGGACATGGTCCCCGCCGTCGAGGCCGCCCAGGCCTACGGGGTGCGGATCCACCTGTGGGGTGTGGAGCCCCCCTACGGCACCAACCAGGCCGAGCGCCTGGTCTGGGAGTCCGACACCGTCGAGATCATCAGCGCCGACTTCCTGCGGTCCTTCTTCAGCCGCGCCCCCGCGCCGGTGCCGGTGCCGGTCCCCCCGATCGCCCCCTCCCCCGCCCAGGTCTTCGCCGGGCGCACCGCCGCCGCCAAGCCCAAGGTCCCGGCGGGCCAGGTCACCAAGCTGGGTCCGAGCCGCCCGCGCGTCGAGGAGGTCGGCGAGCACGTGGCCCAGAAGTGGATCCTCACCCGCGGCCGCGACAACATCCGCGACCTGCTGCCGGGGCCGATCCTGCCCACGGTGATCGACACCGAGCTGCTCATCGAGGCGGAGAAGGAGCTGGGCCACTCCCTGCGCCCCTACCCCGAGGCGCGCGTCTGGCTCCGCGACGGATTCTGGGCCCGCGTCTACCGGGAGTTCGAGATCGGGGTCGGCGTCTCCTCCAAGTGAGGGTGGCGACGGCCGCCACGGCCACGTCCGATTCCCGCCAGCCGTACCCCGTGCGCCGCGGGTAACGTCGTCGGCGTGTCCGTGAAAGAGCTCGACTTCGACTCCTGTTACCGCGCGGTGGCCGCGAGGGACGCCCGGTTCGACGGGCGGTTCTACACGGCGGTCACCTCCACCCGCATCTACTGCCGGCCGATCTGCCCGGCACGCACCCCGTCCACCCGCAACGTGCGGTTCTACCGCCACGCGGCCTCCGCCGAGGCGGCCGGGTTCCGGCCGTGCAAGCGCTGCCGGCCGGAGCTGAGCCCCGGCGATCCCGGCTGGGACCACCGGGGCGACCTGGTCGGCCGGGCGCTCCGGCTGATCGACGAGGGCGTGGCGGACGACGGCGGGATGACCCGGCTGGCCGGGCGGCTGCACATCACCGGACGGCACCTGCACCGGCTGTTCACCTCGGAGATCGGCGTGGGCCCGCTGGCCGTGGCCAGGACCAAGCGCCTGCTGCTGGCCAAGCAACTGCTCACCGAGACCGGGCTGCCGATCGTCGACGTGGCGTTCGCGTCGGGCTTCGGCAGCGTCCGGCAGTTCAACGCGACCATGAAGGACACCTACGGCTTCACCCCCGGCGAGCTGCGGGCGACGACGGGGGGCAGGCCCGGGACGTGCGGCGACGCCCTGACCCTGCGGCTGCACCGCAGGGAGCCCTACGACGCCGCGACCCTGATGCGGTTCCTCGCGGCGAGGGCGATCCCCGGCCTGGAGCGCGCGGACGACACGTCCTACAGCCGGGCCGTCCCCGGCGGCACGATCACCCTCACCCCCGGGCCCGGCCACGTACGGCTGGACGTGAGCGTCGACGACACCCGCCGCCTGGCCAGGATCGTGGCCCGCTGCCGCCGCCTCCTCGACCTCGACGCGGACCCCGAGGCCATCTCCGCAGCCCTCGGCGCGACCTCGCTGGGACCGCTCGTCGCCGCCCGCCCCGGGCTGCGCGTGCCCGGCGCCTGGGACGGGTTCGAGGTGGCCGTCCGCGCCGTGATCGGCCAGCAGATCTCCGTCGCGGGCGCCCGTACCATCCTCGGCCGCGTCGCGGCCCGGGCCGGGCGCCCCACCGGCGGGCAGGAGCTGACCCACCTGTTCCCGTCGGCGGAGGAGCTCGCCGAGGCCGACCTCGACGGGCTGGGCCTGACCGGGCGGCGGGTGGCGACGCTGAAGGACCTCGCCACGAGGGTGGCGGGCGGCGAGATCGACCTGGACGGCGCCCAGGAGCCCGCGGAGGCGGTCGCCGGGCTGCTGGAGGTTCCCGGGATCGGGCCGTGGACCTCCGGCTACATCGCGCTGCGGGCGCTGCGCGACCCGGACGCCTGGCCGGGCGGAGACCTCGGCCTGCGGCGGGCCATGGCCTGCCTGGGCATCCCCGAAAGCCACATCGAGCGGTGGCGCCCCTGGCGGGCGTACGCCGCGCTGCACCTTTGGAGCTCGGAATGATAGAGGCACAGGTTCTCGACACCCCGGCCGGCCCGCTGGCCATGCTCGCCCGCGAGGGCGTGCTGCTGGCGGCGGGTTTCACCACCACGGGACCGGACGAGATGTTCGCCCGGCTCTCCCCGGAGCTGCGCGCCGAGGGGCTGACCCTCACCGACGATCTGGGCCTGCCCGCGCGGGCGGTACGCGACTACCTGGACGGCGACCTGACCGCCCTCGACGCGGTGCCGGTGGAACAGCCGGGCACGCCCGTCCGGCAGCGGCTGCTCACCGCCCTGCGCCAGGTGCCCGCGGGCGTCACGATCAGCTACGCCGAGCTCGCCGAGCGGGCGGGGCTGCCCAGGACCGCGGCCAGGGCCGCCGGGAGCGCGTGCGCGCGGAACCTGATCGCGCCGTTCGTCCCCTGCCACCGCATCCTGCCGTCCACCGGCGGGTACGGCGGCTACTACTACGGCACCCCGGTCAAGCAGTGGCTGCTCACCCACGAGGGGGCACCGGCCGCCGAACGGCTCCGGGCCCGGCGGGAGAGCCGCTGACCGGTCCTGCCGGTCCTGCTCCGCGCCTCGCCGTGGCCGGCCCCGGACGGCCGGTCCTCCTGATCGCGCTCCGCGCCTCGCCGTGGCCGGTCACGGGTCCGTGACCGGCCACGGCGGCCAGCCCCGTTTTCCGCACGTCGAAGTGATTGAAGATCGCGGGTTGCTCTCCTCCGGCATTTCGATCCTCGTTGTCCGTTTCCCTATGCTCCAGGGGAGGCTTGAGCGGATTGGAGGTCGAGGAGGCCATGACCTTGCGGTTCGAGCATCGCGACACCGAGATCGGCGCGAGCGTCGTCGACCGCGTGTGGCGCACCCGTAGCGACGCCGAGGACACGATGACGTCCGCGGCGCGCACCTGCTGGCATCTGATCCTCTCGCGGAGGCGGGGATGCCTGCTCGCCGGCCTGCGCGGGCCGGAGACGAGGGCGACCGTCGCGCCGGTTCCGCCGGACACCGAGTTCCTCGGGATCCGGTTCGCGCTCGGCACGGTTCTTCGGCCGCATCCCGCGAGCTCGATCATCAACGGGAACGTGCCGTTCCCGGTGACGGACTCGGGCAGGGTGGTCATCGGCGGCGATGACTGGGAGGTGCCGACGTACGACAACGTCGAGCACTTCGTCCGGCGACTGCAGGACGCGGGGCTGCTGGTGCGATCACGCCTCGGGGAGGAGGAGCGCGAGCGTCCCGGGGCCGACCCGACCATGCGTACCCTTCAGCGTCGCTACCGCGCGGCCACCGGCCTGTCGCGGACCGCCGTGACGCAGATCGACCGCGCGAACGCCGCGGCCACGATGCTGCTCGGCGGCCACGGCTGGCGCGCGGTCGTGGAGACGCTCGGGTACTTCGACCAGGCCCACCTCGCACACGCGCTGCGTCGCTACGTCGGGCACACCGCGCGCGAGCTGCAGGCGGGCGAGCATTCCACGCTGTCGTTCCTGTACAAGATTCCCCCTGTGCCTGGCAGCTAGCGTCTGAATGCCGGCCGACCCCGGCCGGTGTCCGACCCGAACCCCGGAGGGGAACCGTGCTGCTCAGCGTCAACATCTTCGTCAGCCTCGACGGCGTCATGCAAGGACCCGGAGCCCCCGACGAGGACCGCTCCAACGGCTTCGACCGCGGCGGGTGGCTCGTCCCGCACGCCTCGGCGCACACCAACGAGGTCGTCGAGAACTGGTTTCGTGAGGCCGGCGCGTTCCTGTTCGGCCGTACCAGCTTCGGCCTGCTCGGCGGGTACTGGCCGAAGGTCACCGAACCCGACAACCTGATCGCCACCAAGCTCAACACGCTGCCGAAATATGTTGTCAGTTCGACGCTGGCCGACGAGGAAGCCGGCTGGAGCCCCACGACGGTCCTGCGCGGTGACGTGGTCGACGAGGTACGCCGCCTCAAGGGGCTTCCCGGCAAGGAACTCCAGGTTCACGGGAGCTGGATGCTGGTGCAGACCCTGCACCGGGCAGGGCTCGTCGACGTCTACCGGCTACTCCAGTACCCGGTCGTCGTCGGGACGGGGAAGCGCCTGTTCCCGGACGGATCGACGCCCGCGACGTTCACGACCGTCGAAGAGAGCTCGCGGCTGCCCGGCGGCGTCGTCTCGCTGACGCTCGAACCCGTGAGCCTCGGCGCGATCTCCGCAGGCGAGTACACCGTGGACGAGGGACGCTCGGTGACGGTCCTCGACTGACCGCGAGGGGGCGGCGTCCGCCGCCTGGCGGTCGGCGACGATCACCGGCGGGACGCAGGGCTCGCAGAAGCTGGTCGGCCCGCAGCAGATGCTCATGACCGGTGACTCCAAGCTGATCTCGTATGCCAACCTGGCCGCCATGAAGGAGGCGGGCGTGACCTTCATCGCGCCGGCCTCCAGGAACCACGTCAGCGCCGCGACCCTGGCCGGTCAGGATCTGAAGACGGCCCCGGCGGTGGACTACGCCGCGGCCCGTGACGCGGGCAGGTTCCATCTCCTGGACCTCCTCGACATCGATCCACGAGACCTCCACTGAAGATCACTCACGTGCGGAAAACGGGGCTAGCCGGTCTTCCTGACCGTGCTCTGCACCTCGCCCACCGGTATGTCGCGGGTGGCCCCGACCTGGACCGGCTCGTAGACGAAGGGCGCCACGTCACCCCCGACACCCTCGACCCCGATGTCCCAGACCGAGGTGACCTCCAGCACGTAGACGCCGCGCGGCTGGTCGATCGAGGCCCGCCGGTAGTTCACACCGCAGGTGAACTTCTCGCCCTTCGCGTACGGCTTGCCGCTCACCCCACATCCCGTCTCCACGACATCCGCCCGCTCGCCGGTGGTGCCCGAGTCGATCTCGATGTTCCCGAGGTTGGCGGTCACGGTGGCGCTCATGATCCCGGGCAGCGTCGCGGTCACGGACCTGGTGGTCTCGCCGACATCACCCAGCCAGACCCAGGTCGGCAGGTTGACGTAGCTCTTGGCGTCCGGATTGATCTCGACCTTCGGCTCGGGCACGGTCAGCGCGGCACGGGCGATGTCGACCAACTCGGCCATGGTGATCCCGGCGGGCGGGGTCGTGCCGGGCGGCACGAACACGTAGGTGTCCATCGCCATCTGGCAGCTCACCCCGTTGGGATCGGACGCGTCGTGGGCGACCGTCCACCAGCGCCCCTCCTCGCCGAGCTTCTCCACGAACGGCTCGAGGGCCTCATGCCGGGTCTGTGGCGCGCCGGGGTCCACCCGGGTCGACCGCTGCTGGAAGTCCAGCATGTCCGAGGCGTTCTGAGCAGGTTCGTACCAGCAGGGACGCTTGAGCCGGTAGCCGTCGCTCCTCCCCCCGCGGCCGTTCCCGCTGATGATGATCTGGGAGTTCTTGAGGCTGATCCGCGCCGTGTTCCCATCCTGGCCGCCCCGGACCTGGACGTCGGAGCCACCACCGCCGCCACCGGGATTCGGAGCGAGCAGGAGCAGCCCCGCGACCACCATATTCATGATCATCGATGACATCCCTTCGAGGCTTCACTGAAAGGTTTGGCGTGCTGGAGCAGCTTGATCCGCCAGATCCCGTCGTCGCCCCGCCGGAGGCCGGCGACCTGGAGGAAGGGACGCCTGGCCCAGTCGGGCTGCCTGCGGACCGCCTTCCCGGTCTCCGCGTCCAGCAGCCGCATCCCGGTCTCGTCCACGCACGCGTTCAGCTCGGCCCCCCGGCCGGTGACCGAGACGACGTTCAGCGAGTACAGCCGGGAGATCCCGCGCACCGAGCGTCGCTGGTCCAGGAACGCCTTCACCCACGCGTACGCGTCCAGGCTCGCCCCCTCCTGGACCGTCTCGCGGTATGCGACGTCCCGGCCCCCGGTGACGACCGCCCGGAAGGACCCGGCGCGGTAGTCGCGGAAAGAATTGATCATCGCGGTGGCATCCCGGTCGGTCGTGGCCGGCCACTCCACCACCACCTGGACGTCGGGAGAGACCTGGACCGTCTCCACCTTCGGCGCCGTCGGCGTGGGGCTTGGCGAGGAGATCTCGGGGGGAAGGTCGGCGGGAGTGAACCGCTCGGCCTCCGACGGGGCGCAGGCCGCCGACAGGAGCACGACCAGCGCGATCGCGACACGCACACCGATCACGTTAGGAGCGCCCAACCGCCGAAACCACCGATATGCGCGATTCGGCATGACTCTCTCCTCGTCGTCCGCCTCCGTACGGCGACCCGCCACGCCACCGCCCTCACCAGGCCCTCCCGCGTCCCCCGCTCGGCGGTCGTCCGGCACGGCACCCGCCCACCACCGCGTGACGTCCGCCGCGCGGGCCGGGTCCGTCCGGCCCGTCATGCCGTCGGGGCCGAGCGCATCCGCCACGAGGGCAGCAGCTCGTCGATGAGGGCCTCGGTCTCGGGGGCCATCCCGCCGCCGTAGGGGTGGGAGGCGGCCCGCCGGTGCAGGGCGTCGACCACCGCGCGCAGGCGGACGGGGTCGGCGGTGAGGTGGGTGGCCCGCAGCAGGTCGCGCCAGAGCCCCTCGTCGTCGGCGGCCAGCAGCAGCCCGGCGCGCACCGCCGCCACGGCCTGGTCGGTCTCGCCGCGGGCCAGCCGCACCTCGCAGAGCCGGTGCGCGGCGTCCGCGACGCCCGCGGTCACGTTGTACTCCAGGTCGTCGGCGGCCAGCCAGGCGTAGCGGCCACGCGGGCGGCCGTTCAGCAGCGGACCCCGTACCAGGCTCAGCGCCCGCTCGAGGAGCGCGGGGCGCCCGGCGGGGTTGGCGTGCGACCGGCGGACGAGGTCGCGGAAGAGCATCCAGTCGGTACGCACCTCGGGGCCGAACCGGAGCCGCCCGGACTCGTCGGCGTAGAGGTTGGGCCGCCCCTGGCTGTCGGTGCCCAGCCAGGCGACGACCCTGGCGATCGTGGCGTCCCTGACCACCGGCTGCACGCCCCGCGGCCAGAGGATGCCGCCGAGCACCACGGGGTGGACGCCGCCGGGGTGCGTCGCCAGGTAGACGGCCATCTCGACGGCGATCACGGCCCGCCCCTCCTCCATGGGCGGGGGGCCGACGACCTCCGCGGGGCCGAGGACGCGTACCTCGACCGAGGGCGTGTGCGTGACCGGCTCCGGCTCGTCGGGAAGCGGCTCTCCATCCAGCCGCTCGGTCGCCAGGAACAGGTCGACCAGCGCCCGGTACTGGCGGCGGGGCAGCAGCTGCGCGGCCACGTCGAAGCCGAGCGCGTCGATCTCGGCGCGGCCCTCCTCGGTGATCGTCCAGTTCCAGGTGGCGTGCGGCACGTCGCCCGCGATGACGTATCCGGCGGCCGTCCTGACGCCCTTCCTGGCGAGCAGCGCCAACCGGCGGCCCTCCTCGGGGGTGGGGGCGATCGCGGACAGCAGGTAGTGCGGGGTGCAGGCCGGGTCGGCGGCGCGCCCGTGGATCCGGCCGGTGAGCACCTCACCGCCGTGGGCGCGCCCCCCGGCCGCGGCCTCCAGCTCGGGCAGGATCTCCGCCAGGCCGCCCACGTATCTGATCCGGTCGGAGGCGATCACGGTCAGCTCCTCGCCGAAGCCGACCAGGGTGACGCGCATCCGGTCCGACCAGCGGTTGGTGGCAAGCTCCACGGCGAGCGCGGCCAGGGCAGCGGTGGCCTGCGGGCCGTTGATGCCGATCGGCCCGTGGGCGGCCTCCAGGTCGACGAGCACCCGGCCCTCCCCGTTGGAACCGAGCGAGACCAGCCCCGGGTACGGGGCGGGCGCGTCGGCGAGCGCCCGCTCGTCGAGCATCCGGCCCTCGTGCGCGGGAAGCCGCCAGACCTGGCCGCCGTCGTGGGCGGTCCAGGGGGCGGGGGCGTCGGGGTCGGGCGGGTGGATCCACAGGTCGAGGGTCTGCGGCGACAGGTGGGCGGCGTAGATCGTGGGCGGGACGCGGTTCTGGGCGGCGAGGGACCTGCCGAGGAGCCGGAGCCCGACGTCGAGCATCCGGCTGCCGGGTGCGTCGGCACCGAGCCTGAGCGCGAGCTCGGCCTGGGCGGCGTCGTCCCTGGGCCGGGTGATCCGATGCCCGAACGCCCGGTGCCAGAGCTGCTGCCTGCGCCTGCGTCCGAGCGCCGCCAGCAGCCCGGCCGCCGCGAGCGAGGCCCCCGCCAGGTAGTCGAGCATCCCCAGCCCGGCCTCCTGCCCCGCGTCCTGCCCGCTGCCGGGGGGTTCGGCCACCGCCGCCGGGTCCCGCCGCTCCACCTGTCCGGGGTCCTGCCGCCCGCTGTCGGGCACGGTCTGCGACGGGCGCTCGGTCGTGTCGTGGCGCGCCTGTCCAGGACCGGTCTCCCGCGTCCCGCCGGAACCGGCCCTGTCACCGGCCCTGTCACCGGCTCTGTCACCGGCTCTGTCACCGGCTCTGTCACCGGCGCTGTCGCGGGGGTCGGCGACCTCGGGCGCGGGCTCCGCCGGGAGGTCGGCGCGGCCGGGGGTGAAGGTCTGGGTACGGCCGTCCAGCTCCACCGGCTTGTCCCGGTGGTCCTTGAGGGTGTCGTCGCGCGGCTGGGAGGCCGGGACGAGGTGGATGTTGCGCGCGTCGGCCGGCATGTCCAGGACCCAGCCGGGCCTGATCAGGTCGGCCATGTGGAGACGGCTGCCGTCGGGCTGTTCCTTGTGCTGGTTGAGCCGGTAGATCTCCGGGTAGCGGCGCCCGTCGCCGAGGCACTTCTCGGCGATCTCCCACAGGCTCTCGTGGTGGCGCCCGTGCGGCGGTTGCACCACGTAGACCTTCTTGGCCTTCTGCACCGGCTCCAGCTCGGCCCGCTCGTCGGCGGCCGGGCCGGACGTCGCGGAGAGCCCGGTGGAGACGATGCCGGGAGCGGCGGGCGGCAGGCTGGTCAGCTTCGCGACCGGCAGGGCCACCGCCGAGACGGTGAACAGCAGCATGGCCGCCGAGACCAGCCGGTTGGCGAACATCTGCGTGCCGCCGGAGAGCGGCACCCGGGCCGGCATGCCGACCCGGCGCAGCCCGGCGTAGATCTCGACCAGCACGCAGACGACCAGCTGCAGCCACGCGAGCCAGACCAGCAGCACGAGGATCGCGACGATCGTGCTCGTGCCCACCTGGCTGGTCAGCAGGTCGAGGTCGAGCAGCTCGGGCGGGAGCGGCGGCCCGGCCAGCCGGAACAGGGCGTAGGGGACCCCCGCGATGAGCGCGACCAGGACGACCAGCGCGCCGAGACCCGCAAGCAGGTCTCCCGGTGTGCGCCTGGCCTTGATGCGCGCGGGCTGTCGCGTGGGCATTCGTCTCCCTCCCCGTCCAGATTCGTCGTCGGTCAACCGGTGGGCCAGCGATTCACGGCAATTGGTCTTCCCCGATGTCCGGCCCGGCCGTGGCCTCGGCCTTCATGTCCGAGCCGGGGAAGCCGAAGGCGGCCAGGAAGAACGCCTTCCAGGTGACGGAGACGTTCACGGTGACCTCGGCCTGGTCACCGCCGAGCGTGCACTCCGTGAGCTGTACGTCGTCGCCGCCGTGGGCGGAGACGATCTCCTCGGCCTTCCCGCAGGTCTCCCCCTCCCCCAGCAGCCGGGCCTCGCCGGTGGCGCGCAGGTGCTCGACGTCGATCTGGTCGGCGGCGGCCCTGGCGGCCTGCTCGGCGACGTCGGCCGCGCGCAGCCGGGCGTTGATCGCGGCCCCTCCGTCGACGAGCAGCCCGGCCAGCAGGAACACCACCACCGAGAAGATCACTGTGAAGATCGACATCGACCCCCGCTCGCCGAGCCCGCCCGGCCGCGCGCGGCGCCCCTCCCCGCCGGCCGAACGCGCCCGATGCCCGGCCGGACGCACCGGGCTCCCGGCCGTCCGGCACGCCGCCGGCGAGCGCGGGAGCCTCCGTCGCGCCACCGGGCGCGGGAGTCCTCGCCACGCCGGCGGGCGCGGGAGCCTCCGCCACGCCGGCGGGCGCGCGGGTCCGCTCCGCGCGGCGGCCCGGAGTGCGGGGCTCCGGTGCGTCCCGACGGTGGAAGGGGGCGGGTCGACGGGGTTCACTCCTCCACCTCGATCCTCCGGTACCGCTCCAGCGGGACCACCGAGTCGCCCTTCATCTCCTTGGCCGCGCCGAAGCCCAGGAACTCCAGGTCCAGGGAGCAGGTCACCTCGACGCGGACCTGGCCCTCGCCTTCCTCCGTGACCCACTTCGTACCGGACAGGCTGACCTCCGGCTCGCACTCTCCCGACAGGGCGCCGCGGGCCGCCTCGTCCGCCGCGGCCTCGGCGTCGGACAGGGTGCGCTCGACGGAGGCGGCCCTGGCGGCGTCCCTGGCGGCGCCGTTGACCTCGCCCTGGGCCTCCACCACCCTTCCCGCGCCCACCAGGAACAGCAGGAACAGCAGGAAGACCGGGGCGAGCAGCACCGTCTCGGTGCTGAGCGACCCGCGGTCGCCGCCGGTCTTGGAGATCAAGGGGATCACTCGCACCCTTCGCTCCCGTCGTCGGGCCGGAAGCACTCAATGGGACCGCCGAAGCGCGCGGTGACGGTGAACGTGGTGGACGGCAGCAGCGGAACGACCTGGACCGCCGAGGCGGTCACCTCGACACCCCGCCGGTCGCCCTCCTCCCAGGCCGTGACCGTGGCGCCCTCGAGGAGTTTCGGGCCGACGGTCCTGATCAGCTCCTGGGCGCGGGACTCTGCGTCCTGCTGCCAGGACTCGGTGTCGACCCGGGCGAGCCGCGCACCCTCCCTGGCCGCGGCGTCGGCGATCTGGCGTCCGTGAAACCACAGGGCGGTCTGCACGATGAGCAGGATGACGACCAGCAGCACCGGCATGATGATCGCCAGCTCGACGACCGTGGCGCCGCGCTCGCCGCCACGGTCTCCGGCGCCGCGGCGCCCGCGGCGCCTCAGTCTTGCCGCCCGATCGCGCTGGCCGTCCCTCTCCCGGTTCTCCCGGTCGCGGTGCCGCGAACGATCACGGGTCGCCAAGTTCGCCGCCCCCGCCCCCGCCTCCGCCGCCCCCGCCGAACTGGTTGGAGATCTCGGCCTGCTTCCCTTCGACGAGGGTCTTGATGAGGGTGGCGAGCCCGAGCGCCACCCCGGCGATGATGGCCGTGATGATGACCCATTCGACGGCGGAGGCCCCCCGGGTGGGGGCGCTGCGCGCCTTCTCGATCCGGACGCTCAGGACGGCGGCCGCGTAGACGATCCACGGATGGCTCAGCATGGTCAGGACCCCAACATCTTCATAGCGGCAGGGAAACTCAGAAAGATCACGAAGCCCGCGCAGAGCAGGAGCTGGGCGACGAGCATCGACTGGGAGCGCTCGCCCGCCTGCCCCTCGATCTCGGCGAGCTCCCGGCGCCGCATGGTCGCGGCGCGGGCGGTGAGGGAGGAGCGGACCTTGGCGCCGTCGTCGGCGACGAGCCCGAGCGCGGCGGACAGGTCGCGCAGCTCGTCGACGTTGATCTCGTCACCGAGCTGGCCGAGGGCCTGCCAGGGGGTGATGCCGACGATCCTGGCGTTGCCGAGCGCCTCACGGATGCGGGACATCGCCCAGTTGGCCCCCTCCTCGTCGGGGCCGGGGCTGCCCACGGAGACCGCCATCATCAGCGCCTCGGGCACCCCCCGCCCGCCCGCCAGGTTCATCGCGACGAGATCGAGGAAGGAGCCGACGACGTGCCGGAAGTCGCGGCGCATCCGCGCGGCGTCCCGCTTGACCTGCAGGTCGGGCAGGACGAAGAAGAGCCCGGCGACTATGAGCGCCGCCCACAGCGGGACGGTGAGGGAGACGCCCCACTCCATCAGCACCAGCCAGCCGACCAGCAGCGGGAACGCCAGCAGCCCGGAGACCGCGAGCAGCACCTTGGTGGCGAGGAAACCCTCGAACGACCTGCCGAGCAGCGCGAGGTCGGCCCTGGCCGAGCGCGCCTCCCAGCCCCTGGCGGCGTAGAAGCGGGCCATCCGCTCGCCCAGGCCACGACGGAAGGCGCTGACCTCCTCGTCGGGCAGGATGAGCCGGGCCCGGGGCGCGTCGGTGCCCTCCCTGGCGGCGTCGAGTGCCAGCAGTCGTGTCACCAGCCCGGGACGGGCCGGGAACAACGCCCGCAGCAGCAGGAACAGGCCTATCCCGAGCACCGAGCCGGCGAGCAGCGCCTCAGTCATCGCGTACCTCACCTCCGGAGGGCAGGCCGAGCAGGCGGGCGGGCTTGTCGAAGCGGGCCAGGCGGCGCATCCAGGCGAACCCGGCGCCGAAGAACCCGGCGACCACCACGAGCACGGCCTGGCCGAGCGTGTTGTCGTACTCCTCGACGTAGGAGGGGTTGAACACGACGAGCATCACGGCGAAGGCGACGGCCGTACCGACCACGATCTGCACGCTGCGGCGGGTGGAGCGGCGCTCGGCCTCGACCCGGCGGCGCATGTCGAGCTCCTCGCGCGCCGACACCGCCAGCGCGCCGAGGACGTCGCGCAGGCCGGGGCCGCGCAGCTTGGAGTTGAGGATGAGGGCGGCCACGACCAGGTCGGCGGAGGGATCGTCGAGCTCGTCGGCGAACAGCCTGAGCGCGTCGGGCAGCGCCATCCTGGTGTGCAGGCGGTCGACCATGGACCGCAGGTGCGGGCGGAGCGTGGGGGCCGCCGCCCGGATCGAGGAGGGGATCGCCTGCTCCAGCCCGGCCGCTCCGGCGATGGTGTCGCGGAGCGACTCGGTCCAGGCGGCCAGGGCCTCCAGCCGCCGCATCGCGGTCCGCTCCTCCGCGGCGCCGCCGGACAGGCCCCGCCAGGCCATCGCGAGGAGCACGGCTCCCACCGCCATGACCGGCCACCCGGTCACCACGAGCACGACCACCCCGGCGATGGCCCCCACTGCGGTCCGGGTGGACAGGGCGCGCAGGAACTCGCGCCTGCCCGCCGTCCTGCCGGGGGTGGACGGCTTGACGGGCACCCCGTACAGGGAGAGGAAGAGCAGGAACAGCCCGGCGCCGAGCGCGAGGCCGGAGAGCAGCACCAGCGGGTCGAACAGGCCCGGCGGAAGGGAGGTCATGCCCAGCCTCCCGGGTCGTAGCCGAAGTGGGCCAGCTCCTCCAGGCACGACAGCGGCGCGTGCGGGACCACCCGGCCGTCCGGCGCCATCGCGAACACCTCGGAGGAGAGCACCCTGCCGTCCACCCCGGCCACCTCGCGCACGCTCGACACGAAGCGGCGCAGCCTGCCGCCCACCGCGTAGTCGTTGCGCTTCTCGATGAACACCACGAAGTCGATCGCGCCCGCGATGAGCATGTGGGTGGCCTCGATCGGCAGGCGCTCGGTGGCCTGGAGCGCGTAGGTGGCGATGCGGTTGAAGACCTCCATCGAGGAGTTGGCGTGGATGGTCGACAGCGAGCCGTCGTTGCCCTGGGTCATCGCGTTGAGCATGGTGACGATCTCGTCGCCGAGGACCTCGCCGACGATCACCCGGGACGGGTTCATGCGCAGGGAGCGGCGGACCAGCTCCGCCATGGTGATCTCGCCCTGTCCCTCGGAGTTGGGGAGCCTCTGTTCGAAGGCGACCACGTTGGGATGGAGTTCGGGAAACTGGTCGAGGCCGAGTTCCAGGGCGCGCTCGACGGTGATGAGCCGTTCGGACGGTGGAATCTCATTGGCGAGCGCGCGCAACAGCGTCGTTTTCCCGGCGTTGGTCGAACCGGAAATCATGATGTTCTTCCTCGCCGCCACCGCGGCCGCGAGAAAACGACCCAATTCCGGGGTCAGGCTGCCGTTTCCCACGAGATCGGTGAGAAACACCTTGCCCAGCCGGGAACGGCGGATGGAGATGGACGGGCGCACCGTCACGTCCATCACGGCCGAGAGACGGGAGCCGTCGGGAAGACGCAGATCGAGCTGGGGGTTGGCGGTGTCGAACGGCCTGCTGGACAGGCCGCTGTAGGCGGCGAGGATCTGGATCAGCTCGACCAGCTCCTCGTCGGACTCGGCCACCGGGTCGCGCATGAGCTCCTGGCCGTCGGCGTAGCCGACGAACACCCGGTCGCAGCCGTTGATGTCGATGTTCTCGACCTCGGGGTCGTCGAGCAGCGGCTGGAGGCGGCCGACGCCGAACAGGGCGGCGTGGATCCCCGCGGCCAGCGCCTCCTCCTCCTCGGCGGTCGGCGGCGTCCTGCCGACGCCGATCTCGCCGCGGGCGAACTCCTCCAGGATCTGGGCGATCAGGGCACGGGCGAACTGGCGCTCGTCCTCGCCGGTCATCGGCAGCAGGCCGCTGGCCTGGTCGAGGCGGCGCTGGTGGGCCAGCCTGTCGCCGACGTCCTGCCGGAAGCGTTTCACCAGCGTGTGGTCGATGGTCACGGCCTCGCCCCCTGCCGTGAGCGCCTCGCCGGCGTGTGGTCGATGGTCACGGCCTCGCCCCGCCCGACGGCTCGACGGGCGAGCGGGACGGCTCGGCGGGCAGGCGGGCGGCCTGCTCCCGGGCGCGATAGGCCGACTCCGCCGACTCCTGGGCGCGGAGCTGGGCGTCGAGACGACCGCCCAGCTCCCTGGCGGTGCGGATCAGCAGGGAGCGGTCCAGCCGCCCGCCCCACTGGCCGCGCAGCAGCTCCGCGCCCTTGGGGTCGTGCGCGAGCCCGCTCACGAAGGCGACGTGCCTGCCGGTGCCCGTGACGATCCGGCGCACCTCTTCGATGGTCGTGCGGTACTGGCGGGGGTCGGCGATCACGACCACGCCCACCTGGGGCTCGCGCGGCATGATCTGCAGGCGTTCGCGCAGGTGGGCGACGTGGTCGAGGCTGGCCCTGGTGAACAGCACGACCAGCGAGGCCTCGGTGGTCAGCTCGGCGAGCTGGGGGTGCCCGCCGATGCGCCCGCAGTCGGCCAGCACGTCGGCGTCGGGCATCGTGGCCAGCGCCCGGCCGAGCGGGCCCCAGAGCCAGGTCAGCCCGGCCGCCTGCTCGCCGTGGGTCAGCCCGGCCAGCACGTCCAGGCCGCCGATGATCTTCTGGGTGTGCTCGTGGATCTGGTCGGGGTGCAGGCCCCGGCGGGCCGTGGCCCCCAGGGTGAGCAGGCCCCTGGCGGGGTTGAGCACGCCGCCGTCGGCGGCGGGCAGGCGGTAGGCGAGGTCGCCGCCCGCCGGGTCGCACTCGGCGAGCAGCACCGGGCGCGGCCAGATCGCGCCGAGCGCGGTCGCCGCCGTCGTCACGCCGGGTGCGCCCTTGTCGGCGGCCAGCACGATGAGCGCCACGTCAGCGCGCTCCCGGCAGCTCGGCGAGGGCGATCTCGCCGGTGGAGGCGTACGCGACGATCTCCGGCGAGATGGTGCTGTCCACGATGATGGTGACCAGGCCGTTCGCCCCGGTCCTGCCCGGCGTGCCGATCTGGTGGACCAGGGCGCTCTGCGCCAGCACGCGGCTCTCCCGGTCGCCGCCCGCGCCCCTGCTCGGCACGTGGACGACCTGGACCCGGTCCCCGCGCTCCAGGGTGCCCGGCGTCTGGCCGGGTTTGAGCGACAGGCCGACCTGCGCCTTGCCGGGGCCGAGCTCCCTGCTGGCGGAGACCACCATGTCGCGGGTGAGAAGCGTGCCGGGGATGAGGGTGACGCGCGCGAAGTTCTCGGTGACGCGGGCGCGCTGGGACCAGGCCACGTAGCCGATGCCGGTGTCGGCGATCTGGACCTCCCTCAGCATCGCCTCGGTGAAGGGCTGTCCGGCGCCGACCTGCTGGGAGACGGCGATCGCCGAGACGCGGTCGCCGCTGCGCAGGACGAGCAGCGTGGTGGCGAGGGCGCCGCCCAGGATGAGGAGGACGGCGAGGGCGGCGAGGGCTGGTTTGCGCTCGCGTGGGGGCACGGGAAGTTTGCGCGACGCCGGGCCCGACAGGGTGCCCGCCGAGGTCTGACGCTCGGCGTTGACCGGGACGCGGCCCGTTGGCTTCTCACTGGTCCTCATGGGTAGGGGGACTCCCAGAGTGATCATAAATATGGGGAACTACTGGTCGAATTTACGCCATTATGCGCACCATGCCGACGGGCTGTCGGACAAAAGCCAGGACCCATGCTCGTTTGATAGGAACACGTCTGTCAACGCCACTTCAGAAGAAAATGGCCGTTTGGCTAGATGACGGGAGACTTATCTGGGTGATAAGGACGGTAATTAACTCTCGCACCAATCACCCCACCTTTTTCACACCTCATTCGCGTGTCCGGCTCCGGCCGTCTTCATCCACCCCCTTGGCCCGTCCCCGACTTCCTTCGCCCGCTTCCCCCGCCCGATTCCCTCGCGCACCCTCCCCGCCCGCGCTGCCCGCCCGTCGGCATCCCCATCGCCGTTCCCATCGCCTTCGCGTGCCGCTCCAGCCCGTCACCGGAACGTCGGACATCGAAACATCGGACATCGAAACGTCGGACACCGGAAGGTCAGGCCTGCGCGCTCAGGACGCGGGCCGGAATCCGCCGTTCCCCCCGGTTCTCCGAACAGGTTTTCCACAGCCCGGCGTCGCGGGCAGCCCACCGCCCGCACGCCCTCGCATCCCCAAATGCCCACCTGGGGCGGCATAACCGGTCAACACCCCCGGACAGTTATCCACAGGTTTTGCCGTTTTCCACATACCGGTCGCGAGTCAGGACATTGCCGCGAACACTCTCTCGGGGACGGTTTTCACTCTGTACGGTGGATCCGGGGCCTGACCCGAGGAGAGCGGCGATGCGGATCATGCTCACCGTGCTCGACGAGCACGCCGACCGCGATGTCGTGGTCGAGGGCGACGAGACGACCACGGTGGCACGACTCGCGGAGTCCCTGGCGGGCCAGGGAGGCGAGCGGCCGAGCAACGTGGTGCGGCTGACGCGCAGCAAGGCCCCGTACGGGCTGGATCGCGACTCCGCCGGGGCCGAGCCTCCGACGCTCTGGATGGACGGCCGCCCCCTCGACCCGGCCGCCCCCGCGCTCGGCCTGCTCCGCGACGGCGACCTCGTCACCCTCGACCGCTCCCTCGCGGTGGCCACGCTGGCCGAGGAGCCCGGCGGGATCGTGGAGATCAGGGTGGTCGGCGGGCCCGCCGCCGGGTCGGTGCACCGCCTCAGCCTGGGTGTGCACACCATCGGCTCCGACCCCGCCTGCTCGGTGGCCGTGACCGACCCCCGGCTGCCCGCGCGGGCCGCGGTGGTGCGGCTCACCCCGGACGCCATCACCGTGGAACCCGGGGAGGGTACGACCCCCCTGCTGGACCGCGACCCCCTGGAGGGTCCGCTGCCCTGGCCCGAGCACGCCCTGCTGAGCTGCGGCGGGACCGTGCTCACCCTCAAGGCGGTGGAGCCGCCCGACGCCCACCTGGACGCGCAGCCCGACGGCGGGCTGGCCTACAACCGGCCGCCCAGGTTCCGGCCGCCGGGCGGCGCGCGGCGCTTCGAGGTCCCGGCCGAGCCCAAGCGGGCCGAGACCATGCGGCTGCAGCTGCTCACCGCCTTCCTGCCCGCCGCGCTGGGGGTGGGCCTGGCCATCGCCCTCAAATCGCCGTACTTCCTGCTGTTCGCGTTCATGACGCCACTGATCATGATCGGCCAGTGGTGGAGCGACAGGCGGCACGGCCGCAAGCAGTACCGCCAGCAGCTCAAGGAGTACAAAGCGCGGCTGAAGATCTTCGAGGCGGCCGTGGAGCGCGCCCGCGCCGACGACGAGACCGCCCGCCGCGCCGCCGCGCCCGACCCCGCCGAGGTGCTGCTCACCGTGACCGGCCCCCGGCGGCGGCTCTGGGAACGACGCGATCACGACCCCGACGCGCTGCGGCTGCGGGTCGGCCTCGCCGACCTCCCCGCCGACCTGGAGTTCGCCCCCGAGCGCTCCGCGCCGGTCGACGCCCCGCTGCCCGTCCCGCCCACCTGCCAGGCGGTGCCGGTGGCGCTGGCCATGCGCCGCCTGGGCGTCGCCGGTCTGACCGGGCCCAGGAACACGGCGGCCGGGGTGGCGCGCTGGCTGGTCGGCCAGGCCGCCGCCCTGCACAGCCCGCGCGACCTGGCGATCGTCGTCCTGTCCGCGCACGGCGACGGTGAGGAGCGCTGGAACTGGGTCCGCTGGCTGCCGCACTGCGCCCCGCGCGGCGGCGAGGACTGCGTGGCCCTGGTCGGCGCCGACCCGGACACCGCGGCCCGCCGGGTGAGCGAGCTCGCCGCGCTGATCGACGAGCGCCTCGGCGACGACGCCGCCGCGGGCCCCGCGGCCAAGCTGGGCCGCATCCCGGCCGGCTGGGGCGACCTGGGCGGAGCCACGGGTACGGGTGCCGAGCAGCCGTACGCCGCCCCCGTCTACGACGAGCGCCCCTACGACGTGCTGGTCGTGCTCGACGGCGCGCAGGTGCTGCGCGCCCTGCCGGGCATGCCCCAGGTGCTGCGCCAGGGGCCCAGGGCGGGCGTCTACACCCTGGCGATCGACGGCGACCAGCGGTTGCTGCCCGAGGAGTGCGCCACCGTCGCCGCCGTGGAGGCCGACGGCACGGTGCGGCTGCGCGGCGGCGGACTGGACGACCTCGGGGAGATCCTGGCCGACCAGGTGACGGCCGCCTGGTGCGACAGGCTGGCCCGTTCGCTGGCGCCGATCCGCGATGTCAGCCGCGACGACGCCGGGGTCGCCCTGCCGGACTCCGCGCGGCTGCTGGACCTGCTGGAGCTGCCGTCGGTCTCCGGCGCGGCCCTGACCAAGCGCTGGGGCCGGGCCACCGAGGCCGTGGTGGGAGTGGGCCCCGAGGGGCCGTTCTCCATCGACCTGCGCAGGGACGGGCCGCACGCGCTCATCGCGGGCACCACGGGCGCGGGCAAGTCGGAGCTGCTGCAGACCCTGATCTGCTCGCTGGCGGTGGCCAACCGGCCGGACGAGATGACGTTCGTGCTGATCGACTACAAGGGCGGCGCCGCGTTCAAGGAGTGCGTGCGGCTGCCGCACACGGTGGGCATGGTCAGCGACCTCGACGGCCACCTGACCCAGCGGGCGCTGGCCTCGCTGGCCGCGGAGATCCGCCGCCGCGAGCGCCTGCTGCTGGCCGCGGGGGCCAAGGACATCGAGGACTACCACGAGCTGCGCGACGCCCGTACGGCCCGCGCCTCCCGCGACCTGCTCGTCGCCGGAGGCGGCCCGCAGGGCAGGCCGCCGCGCGGGCGCGCAGCGTCCTCGGCGTCCTCGGCGTCCCTGGAGCCCCCGGCCCCGCTGCCCCGGCTGGTGCTGGTCATCGACGAGTTCGCGGCCATGGTCAGCGAGCTGCCCGACTTCATGACCGGGCTGGTCGACATCGCCAGGCGGGGACGCTCGCTCGGCATCCACCTCATCCTCGCCACCCAGCGGCCAGGCGGCGTGGTGACCGCCGACATCCAGGCCAACACCTCCCTGCGGATCGCCCTGCGGGTCACCGAGGCGTCGGAGTCGGCCGACGTCATCGGCCGCCCCGACGCCTCGTACATCCCCAAGTCCGCTCCCGGCCGGTGCTACGTGAAGTCGGGCGCGGGGGCGGCGACGGCCGTGCAGACCGCGCGGATCGGCGGCCGGAGCCCCGGCGCCTCGGGCGGCGAGGTGAGGGTACGGGTGACGGAGGTCGGGTGGCAGGCCCTGGGGCACCCCAGGGCGGTCCACGCCGGAGCCGAGAGCGGCCACGTCACCGACCTGTCCCTGCTCGCCGACGCCATGGTCGAGGCGGCCCGCCTCGCCGGGGTCGCGGAGCAGCCGAGTCCCTGGCTCGATCCGCTTCCCGACCTCGTGACCGTCCCCGTCCTCCCGGCGCCGCCCGTGCTGCCCGGCGACGCGTCCGGCGTGCTGCCGTACCGGGCGGGGGTCGAGGAGGTGCCGCCGCTGGCCTTCGGGATCACCGACCTGCCCTGGGCGCAGGACCGGCGGGCGCTGGCGCTCGACCTCGCCCACGGGGGGCACCTGCTCGTCGCGGGCGCCTCGCGCAGCGGGCGGTCCACCGCGCTGCGCACGCTGGCGGGGGCGATCGCCGCCGGAGCCTCCCCCGACGACGTGCACGTGCACGCGATCGACTGCGGCTCGGGCTCGCTGCTGCCGCTGATGGCGATGCCGCACTGCGGGGCGGTGGTCACCCGCGACCAGCTCGACCGGGTGGAGCGGCTGCTGAACCGGCTGCGCGAGGAGGTGGGGCGGCGCCAGCAGCTCCTCGCCGAGGCCGGGTACGCCTCGCTGGCCGAGCTGCGCGCCGCCGCGGACGGGCCGCGGCTGCCGTGGCTGGTCCTGATGCTCGACCGGTGGGAGGGGTTCGTCGCCGCGTTCGAGGCGTACGACTACGGGCGGCTGATCGAGTCGCTGATGCAGCTGCTGCGCGAGGGGCCCGCGGTCGGGCTGCGGGCCGTGCTGACCGGCGACAGGTCCGCGCTGATCGGGCAGATCTCCACGGTCTTCGACGACCGGCTGATCCTGCGGCTGGCCGACCCCTCCGACTACGGCCTGGCCGGACTGCCCCTCAAGGACCTTCCGGCGACCCTCGCACCGGGCCGCGCGCTGTCGACCGGCGAGCACGGCATGACCGAGAGCCAGATCGCGCTGCTGTGCGACGACCCCTCGGGTCCCGCGCAGGTCGCCGCGCTCCAGGCGCTGGCCCGCTCGGCGCCGGAGATCGCCGCCGACCCGCCGCTGCGGGTGGACGCGCTGCCGATGCGCGTCACCGCGGCGCAGGTCCTGGATCTGGTGCCCTCCTTCCGGCCCCCGTCCCCGCTGTGGGCGCTGCTCGGCGCCGGAGGCGACTCGCTGGCGCCGCTCGGCGTCGACCTGCTCGCCCACGGTCCCGCCGCGGTCGTCGCGGGCCCGCCCAGGTCGGGCAGGTCCACGGCACTGCTGACCGCCACCCACTCGCTGCTCTCCCACGGCACCCCCACGGTCCTGGTGACCCCCCGGCGCAGCCCGCTGTGCACGCTGGTGGACACCCCGGGCGTGCTGGCCGTGCTGGACGCGGGCGGCGACCTGCACGAGGCCGTCGCGGGGCAGGACCGCTACGTCGTGATCGTCGACGACGCGGAGCTGATCTCCGCGGACTCCCCCCTGGGCGGCGCGCTGGAGCAGGTGCTGCGGAGCGGCAGGGACGGCGAGCACGGCATGATCATCGGTGGCACCACCGGGGACCTGACCACCGCCTACCGCGGTTTCGCGGCCGAGGCGCGCAAGGGCCGCACGGGTCTGCTGCTGTCGGTCCAGAGCCCCGCCGACGGCGACCTGTTCACCGTCCGCCTGCCGCGCGGCGCGGTCGGCGGCCCCCCCGGCCGCGGCCTGCTGGTGACCCTGGGCTCGGTGATCCCCGTCCAGGCCGCCGTCACGTGAGGGCTGTGGTCACGTAGGGCCCGCCGTCACGTGAGGGCTGTGGTCACGTGAGGGCTGTGGTCACGTGAGGGCTGTGGTCAGGTATGGCCCGCCGTCGCATGAGGACCACCGCCGCACGAGGGCCGCCGTCACCCGCCACACGCCGTCCCGTACGCCTTGCGTGTCTCCTGTGCGACCGCGCCTTGCGCGTCTTGCGCGCCTTGCGCGTCTTGTGTGCTTCGCGCGCCCCGCGCCGCCCATGCCGCCCATGCCGCCTGTGCCGCCTGTGCCGATCCCCGCCGATCCCCGCCGATCCGTGCCGTCAATGAGAAATGCCCCGGCCCTTGCGGGCCGGGGCATTTCGGCGGGCCGTTTCCTATCGCGTGGCGGACTCGATATTGCCGCGATAGGTGTTGATGACCCGGGAGGCCTCGGCGAGTTCCTCGGACATGCGCTGGAAAGCGGCCCGGTAGTTCTGCCAGGCCTCGCTGAAACGCTGGGCACCGGGCCCCGTCCAGGCGGTGCCGACTTTCGCGGCCTCCCGGTCGAGGGCGGCCACGGTGGCCCTGACCTGGTCGGCCTGCTGGGTGAACTGGGTGGCCATCTGCTGCATTTCCGCGGGATTGCCGCCGAGCAAGTTCTGGCTCATGCCAGTCTCCTTTGGATCGGTGTCGGGAGGAGTCGCCAAACGAAATCACGATAGGCGTAAGGATCACAGAGGTATCCGGGTTATGCCGAGCGGCTATGGACGTTCCCTCAGTCGCCAAGAGGCTAAACGTTGTCCATTGTCTTGATTTCCAGTAATTCAAGGAGCCGTAGGCGGACGGGGGGCACCGCTGCGAGGGCTGGACCGTCCAGGAAAGGACCGGAGGCGCACCGGGAGCGAACCGGAGGCGGACCGGGGGCGACCAGGGCGGGAATCTCCCGCGGTCTCGCCGGGACGGCGAAGGCGAATGAGACCCCCGCTCCCTCACGACCGAGGAGGAACAACCCACCACTCCCTCACGATCAAAGGACGCCTACACTCCGTTGAAGGCCCGCCAGTCCTTCGTCCGCACGTACTGGCACACGTACTGAAGGGAAAGACGTCGGTGCACAAGGTCCTGATCGCCAATCGTGGTGAGATCGCGGTGCGGATCGCCCGCGCCTGCAAGGACGCCGGGCTGGCCAGCGTCGCCGTCTACGCCGACCAGGACCTGGACGCCCTCCATGTCCGGGTCGCGGACGAGGCCCGCGCGCTCGGCGGCGAGACTCCCGCGGAGACCTACCTCGACGTCGACAAGCTGCTGGGCGTCGCCGCCGAGGCCGGGGCCGACGCCGTGCACCCCGGCTACGGCTTCCTGGCCGAGAACGCCGGCTTCGCCCAGGCCGTGATCGACGCGGGACTGACCTGGATCGGCCCGCCGCCGGCCGCGATCACCGCGCTCGGCGACAAGGTGCAGGCCCGCCACATCGCCCAGAAGGTCGGCGCGCCGCTCGTGGCCGGCACCAAGGATCCGGTCTCGGGGAGCGAGGAGGTCGTCGCCTTCGCCGCCGAGCACGGACTGCCGATCGCGATCAAGGCCGCGTACGGCGGCGGCGGGCGCGGGCTGAAGGTCGCGCGCACCCTGGAGGAGATCCCCGAGCTGTACGACAGCGCCGTCCGGGAGGCCGTCACCGCGTTCGGCAGGGGCGAGTGCTTCGTCGAGCGCTACCTGGACCGTCCCCGGCACGTGGAGACCCAGTGCCTGGCCGACGCCCACGGCACCGTGGTCGTGGTGTCCACCCGCGACTGCTCGCTGCAGCGCCGCCACCAGAAGCTGGTGGAGGAGGCCCCGGCCCCGTTCCTGTCGCCCGAGCAGCTGGACCTGCTCTACACCAGCTCCAAGGCGATCCTGCGCGAGGCGGGCTACGTCGGCGCCGGCACGTGCGAGTTCCTGGTGGGCCAGGACGGCACGATCTCCTTCCTGGAGGTCAACACCCGCCTGCAGGTCGAGCACCCGGTGACCGAGGAGGTCGCGGGCGTCGATCTCGTACGGGAGATGTTCCGCGTCGCCGACGGTGAGGAGCTCGGCTACGGCGACCCCGTGCTGCGCGGCCACTCGATCGAGTTCCGGATCAACGCCGAGGACGCCGGGCGCGGCTTCCTGCCCGCCCCCGGCACGATCACGCGCATGAGCGCCCCCTCGGGGCCCGGGGTGCGCCTGGACGCCGGCTACGAGGCGGGCATGACCGTCCCGCAGTCCTTCGACTCTCTGATCGCCAAGCTGGTGGTGACCGGGGCCACCCGGGCACAGGCCCTGGAGCGCTCGCGCAGGGCCCTGGCCGAGTTCGAGATCGGCGGCATGCCGACCGTGCTGCCCTTCCACCGGGCCGTGGTGGCCGACCCGGCGTTCACCGGCGACCCGTTCTCGGTGCACACCCGGTGGATCGAGACCGAGTTCGACAACACGATCACGCCGTACGAGGGAGAGCCGGACACGGCCGAGGAGCCGGGCGAGCGGGAGCGGATCACCGTCGAGGTGGGCGGCAAGCGGCTGGAGGTGGTGCTGCCCCCGGGATTCGCCGCCGGAGCCGCCGGGAACGCCGGAGCCGCCGGGAACGCGGGCGCGGGCCGCGCCTCGAAGGCGCCGCGCCGGGGCGGCGGGGTGGCCAGGAAGGCCGCGAGCGGCGACTCGCTGGTCAGCCCGATGCAGGGCACGATCGTCAAGGTCGTGGCCGCCGACGGCGACACCGTCGCGGCCGGTGACACGATCGTCGTGCTGGAGGCGATGAAGATGGAGCAGCCTCTCGCCGCCCACAAGGCGGGCGTCGTCACGGGACTGGCCGCGTCGGTCGGCCAGAGCATCACCTCGGGCGCCACGATCTGCGAGATCAAGGACGCCTGAGCCCGCGAGATCGGGGACGCCCGAGCGCGCCCGCTGCGCGGCGGGCGGTGGCGGCGGGTACGGCGCTCACACGCCGGGTGCCCGAGGGGTGCCTGACGCGGGCCGTGAGGGGATACGGTCGAGGGGTAGGGAACTCTGTCGCCCGCTCATTCGTCTTCAGGACGAAGGAGGCTTTCTGCCGTGACCATCACAAAAGCCGCGCCAGGTCGTTTCGGTGCCACGATCATGGCACTGTTCGCCGGGCTACTGGCCATGTTCATGATCGCCCCGGCGGCCAATGCCGCGGCGCCAGACCCAAGTGCGATCGTCTCGGAGCTGAAGGACGGGGACAACTTCTACGTTGATCCCGCGGCGGGGCTGCCCCCCAACGCCGTCGACGCCATGCGCGGCGCGGCCGACCAGACTTCCTCCGTCTACGTGGCGATGCTGCCCCAGGGCTCGATCAGCAGCCAGTCCCAGGCGAGGACCCTGCTGAGCTCGCTCCTCAAGGGCGTCGGGTCGAAGTCCACCGTTCTGGTGATGAGCGGCAAGACCCCGTTCGGCGTCACCAACATCAGGGGCGTCGACGTCGACGAGCTGCTCGGACGGGCCAAGACCACCGGCAGCCCGACCGACAACGTGATCAACTTCGTCAAGCTCGCCGACGAGGCGGCCGTCGGCGCCGGTGCCCCGTCCGGTTCCTCCGGCTCCTCCGGCGGCTCCAGCGGGGGCGTGCTGGTCGGCATCCTGGTGCTGGCCCTGGCCGGCGGCGCGGGCATCTTCCTCTACTCGCGCAAGAAGAAGAAGCAGCGCGAGGAGCGCGAGGCCGCCGAGCTGGCCGCGGTCAAGCAGACCGTGGACGAGGACGTCACCAAGTTCGGTGAGGAGATCACCGACCTCGACACCGACGTGAAGCTGCTCAACGACGGCGGCGACCACCAGCAGGACTGGCAGCGCGCCCTCGACTCCTACGAGCGGGCCAAGGTGGAGCTCGCGGCGGTCAAGCGCCCCGACGAGTTCCGCGGCGTGACCACCGCGCTGGAGGAGGGCCGCTACGCCCTCGCCTGCGTGAAGGCGCGCGTCAACCACCAGCCGGTGCCCGAGCGGCGCTCCCCGTGCTTCTTCAACCCGCAGCACGGCCCCTCCGCCCGCGACGTGCGCTGGGCCCCGCCCGGCGGCGCGCTGCGCGACGTGCCCGCCTGCGCGGCCGACGCCGAGGCCGTCGAGCGCGGCTTCGAGCCGCAGACCCGCGAGGTCATGGTCAACGGCCAGCGCCGCCCGTACTACGACGCGGGACCGGCCTACCAGCCCTACGCCTACGGCTACTACGGCGGCTTCGGCGACGTCATGACCGGCATGCTCGTCGGCACGATGATGGGCAGCATGATGAGCGGCGGCTTCGGCTACGGCGGCTACGGCGGCGGCGCCGAGAGCGGCACCGACTTCGGCGGCGGAGGCGACTTCGGCGGCGGGGGCTGGGGTGACTTCGGCGGCGGAGGCGACTTCGGCGGCGGAGACTTCGGCGGGGGCGACTGGTAGCCGTCCACGGCGAAACGGACCGGCAGGACAGGTAAGGCAGAACGAGCGGAACCCAGACGGGCGCGTCTCCCCTTCCGGGGGAGCGCGCCCTTCGGCGTCGTGGGCGCCTCCCGGTCAGGTGCTGTCGCGGACGGTGAGCCTCGGCTGGAGGAGGGTGCCGTCGGGGACGGCGCGGCCTTCGAGCTTCTCCATGAGCAGCCGGACCGCCTGGCGGCCCACCTCCTCGGCCGGGATCAGCACCGAGGTGAGCGGCGGGCTGGCGCGTTCCGCGATGTCGTCGGGGCAGATCGCCACCACGGCGATGTCGCCGGGCACCCGCCTGCCGTACTGGCGCAGCGCCCCCAGCACGTGGCCCACCGCCGCCTCGTTGTGCACGACCAGGCCGGACAGGCCCGGCCTGGCGTCGAGGAGCCCGGCGATCGCGGTGGACACCTGGTCGAAGTTCTCCTCGCACGGCAGGGCCACCCCGGTCAGGCCGGTCTCTGCCACGGCCGCGGCGAAGCCCTCCCGGGTGCGGCGGGCGAAGCCGGTGCCCCGGTCGTAGACGACCGAGGGCGCGCCGAGCAGCGCGACCTCCCGGTGCCCGCGCTCGGCCAGGTGCTCCACGCAGAGCGCGCCCGCCCGCGCGAAGTCGAGGTCGACGCAGGTCAGACCGGCCGAGTCGGCGGGGAATCCGATCAGCACGCTGGGTTCGGCGAGCTCCCGCAGCAGCGGTACCCGGCTGTCGTGGAGCTCCACGTCCATCAGCACCAGCCCGTCGACCAGCGCGCTCGCCGCCGCCCTGCGGAGCCCGTCGGAGCCCTCGTCCGCGGTGAGCAGCAGCACGTCGTGGTCGTAGCGCCGCGCGGCGGTGACCACCGAGGTGGCGAACTGCATCAGCACCGGGACGTGCACCCCGGCCCGCAGGGGCAGGACCAGCGCGATGACGTTGGCGCGCCTGCTGGCCAGGGCCCTCGCCCCGGCGTTGGGGTGGTATCCCAGGACCCGCACGCTGTCGAGCACCCGGCGCCGGGTGTCGGCCGAGATCGCGCGCTTCCCGCTGAGCACGTACGACACCGTGCTCACCGCGACCCCCGCGTGCCTGGCGACCTCGCTGATGGTCACCGCCCGCCCGCTCACCCGGCCTCGCCGAAGCTCAGGGAGGCGACGGTGATCCCCGCATTCTCGAACACCACATAAAGATCGTGGACTCCCCTCGCCTCCACAAGCCCGGTGCGCACCTCGACGAGGTCGTGGCGGCCCGCGCGGGGGACGGGGAGGTCGCCGGCGACGGGCCCGTAGAGGGGGTCGTCCAGGCGCAGGGTGATCACCCCGCCCTCCTCTCCGGCGGCGACGGCGGCGCAGGAGGCGGCTCCCTCCCCCAGGTCGACCGCGCGGAACACGATCCAGGCCCCCTCGGCGGTGGACCGCACGGCGTCGCCGGAGACCCTGGCCGCGTCCACGAACGTCACCGAGTCGTACTCGTCGTGGTCCACGGCGGCGATCGGGCCCGCGAGGGCGTCGCGCGGCGGGATCCGCTCGCCGTCGACGTGGAAGGGTGCGCACAGCCGGATGTCCCGCGAGGAGCGGCCGACCATGAGCTTGTGGGGGGCGTCCTCGACGACGAACCGGCCTCTGGTGACGTCCCAGAAGGCGAGTTCCGCGACGTCAAGGCCCCAGTCGACCCGGGTGCTCTCGCCGGGGGCGAGGCGCACCTTGACGAAGCCGCGCAGGCGGCGCAGCGCCTGCTTGACCCGGGAGCGCCGCTGGCGGGTGTAGATCTGGACGACCTCCACCCCCTCGCGGGAACCGGTGTTGGTGACGGTGACCGAGGCGGTGACCCTGCCGCCGTCGCCGCCGTCGCCGCCCTCCACCGAGACGGCCAGGTCGGCGTACTCGAAGGTGGTGTAGCCGAGGCCGTGTCCGAAGGGGTAGAGCGGGGTTCCCCTGAAGTACTGGTAGGTCGCGTCCGAGGCGATGATGTCGTAGTCGAACAGGTCGGGCAGCTCGCACGCCGAGCGGTACCAGGTCTGGGTGAGCCTCCCCTCGGGGGCGGCGTCGCCGAACAGCACCTCGGCCAGCGCGTGGCCGTACTCCTGGCCGCCGTGCGAGGACCACAGCACCGCGGGCGGGTCGTCGATGTCCCAGGTCACCGGGTAGCCGCTGCTGATCACCATGACGGTTCTCGGGTTGGCCCCGCGCACCGCCGCGACCACGGCCTGCTGCGCGGCGGGCAGCGCGAGGTCGAGGCGGTCCTCGGTCTCCCTGCCGTTGACCAGCGGGTGGTCGCCGACGACCACCACGGCCACGTCCGCGGTCGCGGCGAGCGCGGCGGCGGCCTCGGCGCCGCTCACGACCCGGTCCACGGTGAACCAGGCGGCGGCGTCGGCGTCGTCGGCCAGGCGGAAGACCTCGCCGTCCAGGGCGAGGTAGCGGCCGGTGGAGATGTGCCGGAGCGCGAGCGCGCCACGGGGGCGGTCCTCGATGCGGAAGGTCTGGCGCACCTCCCAGCCGTTGGGACCCGGCTGGTCGTTGACCAGCACCCCGTCGTCGTCGACAGACAGGTGGCGGCCGGTCGCCACGGCGCGCAGGGCGTAGCAGCCGCCGCCCCAGTCGAACAGGTCGAACAGGCCGGGCTCGTCGCCGACCCCGAGCGGCCCCCCGTCGGGGTCGGCGACGACGTGACGGCCGTCCGTTCCCTCGACCGCGAGGGTGATCCGGTCCACGGCCTCGCAGAAGACGGTCTCGCACCGCTCGGCGAGCCCGGCGCGGGCGGTGACGGCGTACGGGAGGGTCCCGGAGTACCAGTCCTCCATGAGCGTGTCGCCGAGCTGGCCGATGACCGCGATCCTGCGTACCGAGGCGTCCAGCGGCAGGACGCCGTCGTTGCGCAGCAGCACGATGGAGCGCCGGGCGGCCTCGCGGGCCAGGCTCTGGTGCTCGGGGCAGTTGACGACCGCCTCGGTGATGTCGTCGTACGGGGTGGAGGGGTCGAACTCGCCCAGCCGGAAGCGGACCGACAGCGTGTGCCGGACGGCGGCGTCGACGTCCGCCTCGGTGAGCAGGCCGCGCTCCAGCGCGGCGCGGAGGTGGCCGAGGGTGGCCTCTGGGCGGTCGTCGTCCTGGGTGAAGCTGTCGAGCCCCGCCCTGATCGCGTGGGCGTACGCCTCGGGGAGGTCGTCGTGGTAGCCCTGCAGGCCGGTGAGGTTGGCGGGCGCGTACGCGTCGCTGACCACGAGGAGGTCGTCGGGCGCCCAGGCCCGCAGCACCTCGCCGATCAGCGGGCTGAGGTGGGCCGGGCGGCCGTTGACCAGGTTGTAGGAGGGCATCACGGCGACCGCGGCGCCGCTCTCCAGGGCGGGCCGGTAGGCCGGGAGCTCGTACTCGCGCAGCACCCGGGGCGGCAGGTCGCTGGAGGTGACGCAGCGGTCGGTCTCGTTGTTGTAGCCGAGGAAGTGCTTGAGGGTGGGCGCGGTCTTCAGCACCGTGGGATCGCTTCCGCGGAGGCCGGAGGCGTACGCCGTCGCCATGACACCGGTCAGCCACGGGTCCTCGGAGTAGCCCTCCTCGTTGCGGCCCCAGCGGGGGTCGCGCAGCGGGTTGACGACCGGGGCCCAGACGTTGAGTCCCGCCCCCGACGGATCCTTGTGGTGGAAGGCCAGGACCTCGTCGCTCGTCGCCTCGCCGACCCGCCGGACGAGGTCGGGGTCCCAGGTGCTGGCCAGCCCGACCGCCTGCGGGAACACCGTCGCCGGGCCGAGCCAGGCGAGGCCGTGCAGCGCCTCGGTGCCGGTACGGAACGGGCCGAGCCCGAGGCGCTCCACCGGCCGCTGGTACTGGTGCAGCAGCCCGATCTTCTCCTCCAGGGTCAGCCGGCCCTGCAGGTCCGCGACGCGCCGCGCGAGGGGGAGTTCCGGGTCACGGAACGGTTCGTTCATCGGGGACCATCCCTTTGAGAGCGTCGAAGCGCTTCGATTCCGACGTGGTTCCAACGGGTTCAAGCAGGGTTCCGACAGGGCTCCGACCTGGAAGGACGCCTCAGTCGAAGCGCTTCGACACTCGGTCAGGGAAAACTCCGTCACCACCCGCGCGCTCCGGCGTTCGTTGCGCGCGTGTTTCGAACGGAGCTTCCCTGAAGGGTGCACTTCTGTGCGGCCAAGGTCAATAGGCGGGCGGCAAACGGTTGCGGGCCACCGGGAAACCGGAGCGGAAGACCGCCTGCGAGTGACCCGGACCCTCGGGATCCGGGCCAGGAGATCCGCCGGGGACATCATGAAATTAACTGAAAACAGGGTGAATCCCAGGCGGCGTCCACCGCCGCGTCAGCGAGACGCGGATCGGCGGATCACGGGACCCGCGGCAGGCGTCCGGAGTCCACCGAGTCGAGCACCCGGGCGGCGCCTCCCAGCGCGGCGGCCCCGTACCCGAGCGTGGAGGCCACGACCCGGCAGCCCCCGGTGTCCGGGGCGATCGTGCGCCCGCGGGTCTCGGTCTCCACCGAGGGCAGCAGCCACGGGGCGAGCGGCACGTAGTAGCCGCCCAGGATGACCACCTCGGGGTTGAGCAGGTTGGTCATCAGGGCCACGCCCTTGCCGAGGTTGTGGCCCACGGAACTCAGGAGGGCGAGCGTGCGCGCGTCGCCCGCGCGGGCCAGCCGCACCACCTCCTCGATCTCGATCTCGACCTCGGCGGGCGAGATCGCGGTGTGTTCCAGCACGGCGCCGATCCCGGCGACGGCCTCCAGGCAGCCCAGGCGCCCGCAGCGGCACTCGGCGCCGAAGGGGTCGAGCTGGATGTGGCCGATCTCGCCGCCGTACCCCTGGCCGCCGCGGCGCAGTCGCCCGTCGAGGATGACCCCGGCCCCGACGCCGATCTCGCCGGTGAGGTAGACCAGGTTGGCCGTCCCGGCGTGCGGGCCGAAGCGGTGCTCGGCCAGGGCCGCCAGGTTGGCGTCGTTGTCGACCTGGACGGGGAAGCCCGGATCGCGCAGGGCCTTGGTGAGGTCGCCGCAGAGGTCGGCGTCGCGCCAGCCGAGGTTGGGCGCGATGCGCACGGTGCCGTCGGTGCCGATCAGTCCCGGCACGCCCACGGTCAGCCCCAGGACCTGGCGCTCCTCCTTGGCCATCCGGGTCACGACGCGGCGGACGATCCCCGCGACGGTGGCCATGGCCTGGCCCGCCGTGCCGGCCGCGCCGGAGAAGGACCTGCGCCAGGACAGCAGCCTCTCCCCCGACAGGTCCACCGCGACCGCGGTGACGTAGTCGACGTTGACCTCGATGCCGATCGCCGCGTACGGCGAGCCGTCGAGCACGAGCATCGTGGCGGGGCGGCCGACGCGGTTCTCGGTCAGGCCGGTCTCCCTGACCAGGCGGCGGTCGATCAGATCGGCGACCAGGCTCGACACGGTGGCCTTGTTGAGACCGGTGGACGCCGCGATGTCGGCCCGCGAGCACGGCGCGTGCTCGCGCACGAACCTCAGCACGACGGCGAGGTTGGTGGCCCGCACGTCGGCGAAGTCGGCCGGACGCGGGTCAGTCGTAGATGTGATCAAGGTGAGTCCCGCTCCCGCTCGGCCAGGCTGGCCCCATCATGCCCCATCGTTCACCAATCCGTGACCGCTCCCCGGCGCCCCGCGATCGGCGGTCCCTTGTGGCGGCGGCCACCCTCGACTAATTTGTTTGGTCGAAAGACTAACTAATTCTACCCCGGAGCCGTCCCCCACGACACCCCGGACCCGTCTCGAAACAACGAAGGGAGCGCCCCGTGAAAAATCTTCCCCCGGGCGCGATGACCAGCCGCCGTGGATTCCTCGGGCTGGTGGGACTGAGCGCCGCGATGGTCGCGGGCGGCGGTCTGCTGGGCGCGTGTTCCGCCCCGAGCGGCCCCCGGCCCGGCAGCGGGGGCGCCACGGCCGCCGCGGCGGACAAGCTGACGTCCCTCACCCCCACCTACACCGCCTTCCCCGGCATCAAGCCTGACATCCCCGGCACGGTCTCCACCCTTCCGGGGGTCCCCGACGTCAGCGGCGGCTTCACCTCCTACCCGGCCACCCCCACCGCCGCGCTCTCCCAGAAGGCGGGCAGGGGCGGCACCTACAAGGCCATGACCCCGCTGTGGGGTCCGCCGCCGCCCGGACTGGCGAGCAACTCCTACTTCCAGGCCGTCAACGCCGACATCGGCGCGACCGTGGAGTTCCAGATCACCGACGGCACCGTCTACGCCGACAAGGCCATCGCCAGGCTCGCCTCCGGGGACATCCCGGAGATCATGGTCATCCCGAGCTGGGAGATCGACAAGATGGCGGACTTCAACACCGCCGTCGACAAGACCTTCGAGGACCTCACCCCGTACCTGCAGGGCGACAAGGTCAAGCCCTACCCGCTGCTGGCCAACCTGCCGACAGCCGCGTGGCAGTGGTCGGTCTGGAACGACAAGCTCATGGCGGTGCCGTTCCCGACCGAGCCGTATCCCCTCGCGCTGCTCTACCGCAAGGACCTGTTCGACAAGAACGGCTGGAACACCAACCCCAAGACCGCCGACGAGCTGTTCGAGCTCGGCAAGGAGATCACCGACGCCAAGGCCAAGCGCTGGGCGTTCGGCAGCATCCACGAGATGATGTGGCCGACCTTCCGCATCCCGCAGGAGTGGCGGTACGAGGGCGGCAAGCTCGTCCACAAGTACGAGACCCCCGAGTTCGAGCTGATGCTGGAGTTCATGCGGAAGGTCTTCAAGGAGGGGCTGGTCCACCCGACCGTCGCCGGCAGCAAGGGCGCCAACGAGAAGGAGCTGATCGGGGCCGGGCAGATCCTCGTCTACCGCGACGGGCTGGGCGGCTGGAAGGAGCTCCTGCAGCAGCACCGCGGCAAGAACCCCGACTTCGGCCTGAACGCCTTCCCGCTCTTCTCCCACGACGGCGGCAGCCCGCTGATGTACCACAACAACGCGGCCGGCCTCTTCACGTTCGTCAAGAAGGGCCTGCCGAAGGAGAAGGTGGAGGAGATCCTCTCCATCCTCAACTGGTGCGCGGCGCCGTACGGGACCAAGGAGTACGAGCTCTCCAACTTCGGCGTGGAGGGCAAGCACTTCACCCGGGGCGAGGACAACATCCCGGTGCAGACCGACCTCAACCGCAAGGAGGTCGCCTACACCTACGGCTTCCTCGGCGGGCGTCCGCAGTACGTGGACTGGCCTTTCCCCGACGCGGTCAAGCTCAACATGGAGTGGCAGAACGCGAGCTTCCAGTATCTGGAGAAGGGCCCGTTCGACGGGATCAGGATCCAGCGGCCGTCGAAGTTCTCCGGGCTGCAGGTCCCCACCGAGGACAAGTTCACCGACATCATGCGCGGCCGGCGGCCGGTGAGCGACGCCAAGCAGATCGCCGCGGAGTGGCGGCGGGACGGCGGGGACGAGGCCCGCGACTTCTACATGAAGGTCCTGCGGGACAACGGCCGTGCTTAGGACGACGCCCGGGGACAGCGAGAAGACCGGGCCGGCGGGTGACCTGACCTCACCCGCCGGCGCCGGCACCTCCAAGGATGTCCGCAAAAGGGGTCCGAGGACAAGCCGGGCGCGCCCGCGATCCTTCCGCGCGCGCCTGAGACGTGACTGGCAGCTGCTGCTCATGGCCCTTCCCGCGATCGGGCTGCTCGTCCTGTTCCACTACGTCCCCCTGCTCGGCAACGTGATCGCGTTCCAGGACTACTCGCCGTACGTGGGCATCGGGGACAGCCCGTGGGTGGGGCTCGCCAACTTCCACTGGCTGGCGTTCGACGCGAGCTTCTGGGACGCGACGATCAACACCCTGACGATCACCGCGTTCCAGCTGGTCTTCTACTTCCCCATACCGATCATGCTGGCCGTGCTCCTGGACAGCGTGGTGCGGCCCCGGCTGCGCCTGTTCATCCAGGGCATCGTCTACATGCCGCACTTCTTCTCGTGGGTGCTGGTGGTCACGCTGTTCCAGCAGATGTTCGGGGGTGCGGGCCTGCTCTCGCAGGTGCTGCGTGACCACGGGTACGACGGCATCGACATCATGACAAATCCGGATACGTTCATCGTGCTGGTGACGGCGGAGACGGTCTGGAAGGACGCCGGCTGGGGAACGATCATCTTCCTGGCCGCGCTGGCGGCCATCAACCAGAACCTCTACGAGGCCGCCGCCGTCGACGGCGCGAGCCGCTGGCGACGGCTGTGGCACATCACCCTGCCGGGCCTGCGCCCGGTCATCGTGCTGCTGCTGATCCTGCGCCTGGGCGAGGCGCTGAACGTCGGGTTCGAGCAGTTCTTCCTGCAGCGCGACGCGGTCGGCAGGGACGCCGCCGAGGTGCTGGACACCTTCGTGTACTGGCGCACGCTGCTGACCGGCGAGTGGAGCTACGGCGCGGCGGCCGGCCTGGTGAAGGGCCTCGTGGGGCTGGTGCTGATCCTGGTGGCCAACAAGGTCGCCCACCGATTCGGCGAGCAGGGGATCTACAAACGATCATGACGACTCTTCCCCCCTGGGCCGAGCGGCCCAGCCGCGCCGGCGGGCTCCTGAAGGGGCTCGTCCTGACGCTCATCGTCGCGTGCGTGCTCTTCCCCATCTACATGGTCGTGCTGACCAGCCTGTCCACCCAGGAGGCGGTGACGGAGGCCGGCGGCCTGGTCACCGTGCCGGGCGGGCTGTCCCTCGCCGCGTACGAGGAGCTGTTCTCCGGCGGCGTGGTGACCCGGGCGGTCGGGGTCAGCCTCGGCGTGACCGTCGTCGGCACGGCGATCAGCCTGACCGTCACCGTGCTGGCCGCCTACGGGCTGTCGCGGCCGGGGTCGCTGCTGCACCGGCCGATGCTGTTCCTGATCCTGCTGACGTTCCTGTTCGGCCCGGGGCTGATCCCCAACTACCTGCTGGTCAGCTCGCTGGGGCTGATCGACACGTACTGGTCGCTGATCCTGCCCGGGGCGGTCACCGCGTTCAACCTCGTGGTGATGCGGGCGTTCTTCATGAACATCCCCGAGGAGGTGACCGACAGCGCCCGCATCGACGGCGCGAGCGAGTTCCGCATCCTGCGCACCATCGTGCTGCCCATGTCGAAGGGCGTCACGGCCGTCATCGGCATGTTCTACGCGGTCGGCTACTGGAACTCGTTCTTCAACGCCGTCCTCTACCTGAACGACAACGCCAAGTGGCCGCTGCAGGTGGTGCTGCGGCAGTACGTGCTCCAGGGCCAGTCGCTGATCGTCGGCCAGACCGGCGTCGGCACCGTCGCCGGGCAGGCCCCGCCACCGAGCCTGGCCATCCAGATGGCCATCATCGTCGTCGCGCTGCTCCCGGTGCTGTTCCTCTACCCGTTCGTCCAGCGGCACTTCACCAAGGGGGTGATCATCGGGGCCGTCAAGGGGTGAGCGGTCCCTTGAAGGGCGGGTCCTCCCGCCGGAGGGCCCGCTCCCTGGCGAGCTCCTCCTGCAGGTCGCGGACCTGCTGCTGCAGGGTGAAGATCCGGCGTACGGCGGCGAGGGTCATGCCCTCGCCCACGAGCCGGATGGCGTCCTGAAGGTCGCCGATCTCGTGGCGGGTGTAGCGCCGCTGGCCGCCGGTGGAGCGGGCGGGGCTGACCACGTCGTGCTCGTCGAGCCGGCGCAGGAACGCCTGCTCGACGTCGAGCATGTCGGCGACCTGGCCGACGGAGTACAGCGGGGCGTGCTCGTCGTCGAAGGGCAACCGGGCCATCACCGCTCCTTTCCCGTACGGGTTCGTGGGGGTTCGCTGGAGTTCATGGGAGGTCCGTGACGGTGAAGGGGTGGGAAACGCGCGGGGGTGGGCGCCGGAACCCGGCACCCACCCCGAGGAGGTTCGTCGGTCAGATCCTGGACCTCACGCCTTGATGGACCTCTGGTCGGACGTGTTCTCGGCCTTCTGGATCTCGACCTTGCGGGGCTTGGCCCGCTCGATGACCGGGATGCGCACCGCAAGGACGCCGTTGGAGTAGGCGGCGTCGATCTTGTCGCTGTCGAGGTGCTCGGACAGGTAGACGCGTCGGGTGAAGGTGCCCATCGGACGCTCCCGGACGAACAGGCGGTCCTCCTCGCCGTACTCCTCCTCGCGACCGGCGCTCACCGAGAGCACCCCGCGGTCGACGGTCACCTCGATGGTGTCGGGGTCGATGCCCGGGAGGTCGAACTTCAGGAGGACGTCGTCCTTGCGCCGCACACCGTCCAGCGGCATGGCCCCACGGGCGGCACTCTCGCCGGATCCCAGGGCCTGACGCGCGAGCCGGTCGAACTGGCGGTCGAACTCCTGGATGAACGGGTCGATCGACGTCAGCAGCATCGGTAACCACCTCCGTTTGGACTGGCAGGTATCCTCAAGCCTGCCTTCTCGAAAACCTCTTAGTTCAGTTATAGGTTATCGGTGCGCCGGTTTGCAAGTAGTCTCACGAGAAATTTCCAGACCTCCCCGGCGGGCCGCCGGCCCGGGCGTGGTCCGCGCCTTCACCGTGACTTCGCCTCATGTAAGGGGTATGTTTTCTTTTTATCGGTTACATGGAAGGTGGCGGGGCATGCGGATCTCCATCGCCGGCTACGTGGTGGGGGCGACCATGGCCGGCGACCTGGCCAACACCTCTCCCACCGTGCAGACGGCCGGGGACGCCCTGCCGACCCCGGAGGCGTTGACGCGCTTCCTCGCGGAGCACGGGCTGCGGCTCGACGCCCTGGCCGACGGGCGGTCGCCGACCGGCGACGACGTCCGCGAGGTCCACCTGCTGCGCCGGGAGGCGCGTGGCGTCGTGGAGACCGAGACGGAGGACCAGGCCGTCGCGGGCGCCGCCGTGCTGGCCGGGCGGGCCGGTCTCAGCCCGGCGCTGGACCGCGATCCCGGTGGGCGGTGGCAGTGGTACGTCCCGACCGCGCCGGGCGCGTCGCTCGCCGAGGAGTTGGCCGCGCTCATCGGCGTCGGGCTGCTCGGCGCCGTCCGCGCCCTCGGCCACGGCCGGTTCCGCGCCTGTGCCGCCCCGGGCTGCCGCGGCGTGTTCGTCGACACCAGCCGCGGAGGACGCCGCGTCTACTGCATGCCCGACCGGTGCGGCAACCGGCTCAATGTCGCCAATCACCGCGCACGGCATCGACTCGGCGGCGTCCGGTGAGCGTCCGGTGAGAGACACCGCCCAGTGAGAGACACAGGGAGAACACGATGCAGGACCCCAGGGACGACGCGGCGACCGGCCCGGCCGGCGAGCCTGTGAGCGGGCCTGTGAGCGGCCCGGCCCGCGGACCGGTGAGCGGGTTGACCGGCGGACCTGTGAGCGGGCCGCCGCTCGTGGGCGCCGTCCAGCTGCCGGACGGCTCCTGGATCCGCGGCCGCGGCCTGCGCCGTCCGCCGCCGGAAGGGCCGCTGCCCGGCTTCGGCCTGTACCTCGGCTCCGACCGGCTCCGCCGTCGCCGGGAGAGCGGGCTGCGGTGGCCACACGAGTGGATCCGGTGGCCCGACTTCCTGCTGCCCCACGACCACGATCTGGCCGTGCGACGGATCCGCGCGCTGCACGAGCGGGCCCGGGCGGGCACCGCGGTGGAGGTCGCCTGCGGGGGCGGCGTCGGGCGCACCGGCACGGTCGTCGCCTGCCTCGCCGTCCTGGCGGGCCTGGCCCCGGCCGACGCCGTCGCCTGGGCGCGCGAGCACCACCACCCCCGGGCCGTCGAGACCCCGTGGCAGCGCCGCTGGGTACTGCGCTTCCCACCGCCCCCTCGCCAGGATCCGGGCGACCACGGTGCCGCCCCCGGGACATCGCGCTGAGCCGCATCGCGGCCGGCGTGGAACCGAGCGGCCACGGCCTCCTCGACGGACGCTCTCCCGGATTCCCGCGAGACCCCCGTGACGGGCCCGTCTCCCCTCAGGCGGCCCTGGTCAGGGCGTCGAACTCGGTGTCGGTCAGCTGGACGGTCGCGGCGGCGACGTTGTCCTCCAGGTGGGCGACCGTCGAGGTGCCGGGGATGGGCAGCATCACCGGGGAACGGCGCAGCAGCCACGCCAGCGCCAGCTGCGACGGGGTGGCGCCGTGCTCCTTGGCCGCCGCGGCCAGCGGGCCGCCCTCCGCCGCGAGTTCGCCGGTGGCGAGCGGGAACCAGGGGATGAAGGCGATGTTGTTGGCCTCGGAGTACTCGAGCAGGGGCTCGGCGTCGCGGTGCGCGAGGTTGTAGAGGTTCTGCACCGAGACGATCGTCGCGGACCTGCCCGCCTCCTCGACGTCCTCGACGCTGACCTCGCTGAGGCCGATGTGCCGGATCTTGCCCTCCCGCTGCATCAGCGCGAGCTCCCCGACCTGGTCGGCGACGGGGACGGCCGGGTCGATGCGGTGCAGCTGCAACAGGTCGATCCGCTCGACGCCCAGATGGCGCAGGCTCAGCTCGACCTGCTGGCGCAGGTACTCGGGGCGGCCCACCGGCGTCCAGAGCCCGGGACCCTGCCGGGTGAACCCCGCCTTGGTCGCGATGACCAGGTCGTCGGCGTAGGGGCGCAGCGCCTTCTTGATGAGCAGCTCGGCGACGAACGGGCCGTAGGAGTCGGCGGTGTCGAAGAAGTTCACGCCGAGCTCGACGGCCCTGCGCAGGACGCGGACCGCCTCCTCGGGATCGCGCGGATCCCCCCACACGCCCTCGCCGGTGAGCTGCATCGTCCCGTAACCCAGGCGGTTGACGGTGAGGTCTCCCCCTATGGCGAACTGGCCCGACGCCTCCGCGGGACGAGTCGTGGTCGTCATGGTTGTCCTCCTAGGACTCGGCCTGACGTTCATGATTCAGAACAGCGTGCCGACGGGGCCGATTCCCCCTTCCGAGGCCCATACTCGTAAACCTTGCGGCACGTACTCGCAAAGCAGCCCGAACGGCCCGCCCCAGGTGCGGAGGGTCCCCTGTTCGCCATGTCAGAAGTAGACCGTCACCCGCGCGCGAGGGGAAGCAGACGAGTCAGACGATCCGCGAAAAGTCAGACGACCTGAGAACACGTCCGGCCGGTGGGCGCGGGGACCCTCGCCGTCGCGACGCCGGTCCGCCGCCGTGGCGTGCGGCGATTTTGTCGGTGGGCTGTCGTAGCGTCGGTGTCCACGGCCGTGGCGGACATGTCGTGGACGAAATCGGCTCCGAGCCCGGTCGGACGATCAGGAGCGTGGCCGCAGTGTCGACCCAGATCGGCACCGGCTCGGAAAGGAACGCCGATGAGTGGTGTACGGGTGCTGGTTGGCACGCGCAAGGGCGCGTTCATCCTCACGTCGGACGGCAGGCGCGAGCGGTGGGACATCAGCGGTCCCCACTTCGGGGGCTGGGAGGTCTACCACGTCGCCGGATCTCCCGCCGACCCGTCCCGCCTCTACATGTCGCAGTCCGGCGGCTGGTTCGGGCAGGTGATCCAGCGGTCCGACGACGGCGGCGCGACGTGGGAGGCGGTCGGCAACCGGTTCCAGTACGACGGTGTCCCCGGCACCCACCAGTGGTACGACGGCACGCCGCACCCGTGGGAGTTCGCCCGGGTCTGGCATCTGGAGCCGTCACCGACCGACCCGGACACGGTGTACGCCGGGGTCGAGGACGCCGCCCTGTTCCGCACGGTGGACGGCGGGCAGAGCTGGCAGGAGCTGCCCGGGCTGCGCGAGCATCCCTCCGGGCCCTCCTGGCAGCCGGGTGCCGGGGGGATGTGCCTGCACACGATCGTTCCCGACCCGCGCGATCCCGCCCGCATCACCGTGGCGATCTCGGCGGCGGGCGTGTTCAGGACGGAGGACTCCGGCAAGAGCTGGCAGCCCGCGAACCGCGGCCTGCGGTCCGAGGGCATCCCCGACCAGGACGCCGAGGTCGGCCACTGCGTCCATCACATCGCGATGCACCCGTCGCGTCCCGAGGTGCTCTTCATGCAGAAGCACTGGGACGTCATGCGCAGCGACGACGCCGGCGATTCGTGGTACGAGATCAGCGGTGACCTGCCCAGCGACTTCGGTTTCCCGATCGCCGTGCACGCGCACGAGCCGGACACCGTCTACGTCGTGCCGATCAAGAGCGACTCGGAGCACTACCCGCCGGAGGGGAAGCTGCGGGTGTACCGCAGCCGGACGGGCGGAAACGAGTGGGAGCCGCTCACCAGGGGGCTGCCTCAGAGCCACTGCTACGTCAACGTGCTGCGGGACGCGATGGCCGTCGACACGCTGGATTCGTGCGGCGTCTACTTCGGCACCACCGGCGGGCAGGTGTACGCCTCGGCCGACGCCGGCGACAGCTGGGCGCCCATCGCCCGGGACCTTCCTGCCGTCCTGTCCGTCGAAGTCCAGACGCTGCCATGATCCGCGTGGTGCTTCCGGCACATCTGCGCAACCTCGCGAGCGTCGAGGGCGAGGTGGAGCTCCACGTTCGGGGGCAGGCCACGCAGCGCTCGGTCCTCGACGCGCTCGAGGACCGCTACCCGATGCTGCGCGGGACGATCCGCGATCACGCCACGCAGCGGCGCCGCCCGTTCGTGCGGTTCTTCGCCTGCGAGCAGGACCTGTCCCACGAGCCGCCCGACACCCCGTTGCCCGAGCCGGTCGCGACGGGGGCCGAGCCGTTCATGGTCGTGGGGGCGATGGCGGGCGGGTAGCCCCCCGAGCAGGGACGAGCGGCCCGGGCGACGGAGTGTCGGGCCGCTCGCGAACGGCTCAGGCCGTATCGCGCGGCGGGTGGTCCGGCCGCTCGGCCGGCGCACGCAGCCACGGGGTGAGCGCCACGTCGGTCGCCCGCCGGACGGCCGCCTGCACCTCGGCCGGGTCCCTCATCCGGTCGGGGTCCTCGAGCAGCACCTGCAGCGCGCTCGTGACCGCGCCGACGAACGCTCCGGTGAGCGCCGCCGCGCTCACCTCGTCGAGTTGCTCGGGGAACGCCGCGGCCAGATGCCTGGCGATCTCGCGCTGCGCGTCGAACTGCATCTGGAGCGCACGCCCGCGTACCACCGGCACGGTCCGCACCAGCCTCAGCCGCAGCGCGGCGAGCCGGCCCGCCAGGTCGTCGCTGTCGTCGCCGACCTTGCGCAGCGCGCGCAACAACACCTCGGCCGGTCCGTCGTCCGGGCCGCGTGACGCGATGGCCTCGATCGCCGCCCGCACCCGCGCGTCGCTCTCCGGGAAGAGCAGCTCCTCCTTGCTGGCGAAGTAGCTGAAGAACGTGCGCGTGCCGATGTCGGCCGCGGCGGCGATGTCGGCGATGGTCGTCTCGTCGTAGCCGTCGCGCTCGAACAGGTCCGTCGCGGCGTCGACGAGGGTCTGGCGGGTGCGAGCCCGCTTGCGGTCGCGAAGAGACACGCGGCCCAGCGTACGGCACCCGACGCGGATACGCATTCGGCGCAGATAGGCACTCGATGTCTATAAGCATTCAGCGCGAGTTGGCATCCATTGCAAATATGCACTGAGTGCGGTTACGGTGTGGACATGTCCCCTCGCAACGTGCTGATCTCCGGCGGCGGCATCGCCGGCCCGACCCTGTCCTACTGGCTGGCCCGCCACGGGTTCCGGCCCACCGTCGTGGAGCGGGCGCGGGGCCTGCGCTCCAGCGGCAACCCCGTCGACGTGCGCGGCCCCGCCCTGCCCGTGGCCGAGGAGATGGGCATCATGCCCCGCCTGCGCGATCTCGCCACCCGGACGACCGCGATGAGCGTCGTCGACGCCTCCGGACGGCAGATCGCCCGCGTGGCCATGCCCGCCACCCGCAGCGCCGCCGGCAACCGGGAGGTCGAGCTCCCGCGCGGCGACCTGGCCGCCGCCCTCTACGAGACCGCCCGCGACGACGCCGAATTCCTGTTCGACGACACGATCGTCACCCTGCGGCAGGACGAGCACGGCGTCGACGTCACCTTCGACCGCGCCGGACCGCGCCGCTTCGACCTGGTCATCGGCACCGACGGGCTCCACTCCACGGTACGGCGGCTGGCGTTCGGCCCGGAGTCCGGCTTCGTACGGCACATGGGCGTCTACGTCGCGACCCTGCCCCTCGACGGCCCGGTCGACCACCCGCACGACGTGCTCATGTACAACACCCCCGGCAGGCTGGTCTCCATCCACCCGGCACGGGGCCACGCCGTGGCCGCCTTCATCTTCCGCGGCCCGGCGATCGGCGGCTTCGACCACCGCGACACCGAGCAGCACCGGCGGATCGTCGCCGACGCCTACGCGGGCGTCGGCTGGCGGGTGCCGGAACTGCTCGAACGGCTCAGGAAGACCGAGGACCTGTACTTCGACTCGGTCAGCCACGTGCGCCTGCCCACCTGGGCGCGGGGCCGCGTCGCGCTGCTCGGCGACGCGGCGTCGTGCGTGTCGCTGTTCGGCGACGGCTCCAGCCTCGCCATCGCCGGCGCCCGCACCCTCGCCAAGGCGCTCGCCACGCACCCGGCCGACCACGCGGGGGCGTTCCGCCGCTACGAGGCCGAGCACCGCGCCCTGGTCGACCCGAAGCAGCGCAACGTCGGCCGGGCCACGGCACTGCTCGTCCCCAGGACACGGCTCGGGATCGCCGCCCGCAACCTCGCCGCGCGGGCCTGGCCCGGCCGGCGGTGACCCAGAAAGGCCGCTTCGTGGTATCACCTTCAAACGCCGTGTCCGGCCACGAATTCGCCGTGAAACCGGGCTCCGAATCCCCGTTCCCCCCATACCCGGCACACCGGGAAAACCCTCGCCTCCAATCCGGAGGCGTCACTCCGGGAGCGGTGGCGTGAAACGCTCTGCTTTCGTCCGGGAAAATACTCCATCCGATGACCGATCGCCGGGCGGAAAGAATTCCGCTCGGCGATCGGCCCGATTGCCCGGCGCTATGTTCGCCCGGCCGATTTCACGGCACTCATCGAATGGTGACGCGGTCCCCCGCCGGCGGGCTCACCGGCGAGTTCTTCACGAGGTAGGACGCCAGCGCCGCCATGTCGTCCGGACCGCCGTGATAGACGCCGGTGGTCCCCGTCCATTGCGGGAAACCCTGCCAGCCGCCCATCAGGATGTAGTTGGCCGCGATCTTGATCACCTGGGTGTCGGTCACCGGGACACCGTTCAGCGTCATCTCGGTGACGGCCCCTCCTCGCCCGGCGACCCGCACTTGAAGTAGTGGAGGACGTTGGACACCAGACCGTCCGGCTGCTTGATCTCGATCTGGACCGACGTCTCCTCCGTCTCCCAGTCCCAGTTGAACGTCTGCAGGACGGTGGTGAACGCGCCACCGTGGTTGGCCGGGACCTTGACGCTCCGCCACTTCCCGGTGCCGACGACGCGGTATCCGATGAGCTGCGCGCCGTCCGGGAGTCCCTCGAAGGAACCGTGGACCCTGAAGGTCACCGGGCACTTCGACGCGGTGGTCCGCTCGAAGAGGATGGTGGCCTTCCGCACGGGATTCCGAACCGGATCGTCCTGCGCGAGCGCGGTGGAGGCCGTGTCGAGAACGGCCTGTCCCGGTGCGGCGTGCACCGCCGGGACAAAGGCGCCGGATACCATGGCGACAACGGCCACCAGCCATCCGATTCGGTGCCCGGCCCTACTGAACGATTTCACAGAAATCCTATCCGCCGATCCATGAAAAGGAATAACGGAAAAACCCCGTTCCTTTGGACGAGCAGATGCTAACCGGACCGGCCGACAATTCCGCGGCAGAAGTGCTCGCCCGGCGGTCATCGGAAAAGCCATCGGGCACGGACCATGAAAACAGGCCGGCCGGAAAACGGAGTCCGGGAGATTCTCCTGTTCGCGCGGGAGGGAGTCACCACACACGCCGTACGGCCCGCCCCCCGGCAAGAGGAGGCGGGCCGCGCGAGAGGAGCGGTCAGCGGGTGAAGGTCACGTCCTTGATCCGCAGGGCGCCCCGGAAGACCAGGTAGACGTCCTGCCCGCCGCGCACGCCCGAGACGGGGGCGGTGGCCGTGGCCCACGAGTAGGTCCCGCCGGTGGCGGCCGCCGGCACGGTCCCGGCGAGCCTGCCGGTCGGGGAGCCGAGGCGGATCTCGACGGAGGAGGCGGCGGTGGCCGCGACCCCGAGCCGCACGCCGGTGACCCCGGCGCGGAGATCGGCGTCCTCGAAGGAGATCCACTCACCCGCCGTGGCCCCGACCGCGTCGCCGCGGACCTTGGTCTCGTCGACCAGCTCGACGCCCCCGTGGTCGTCGAAGTCGGCGGCGCGCGTGACGCGGGTGAGGTCGCGGGCCGGGATGCGCTCGCCGTCCACCCGTACGGTCACCCGCTGCCGGATCCGGTCGGACGACGAGCCGACCATGACGTCGTGGGTGGACGGCTCCACCGCGAAGCGGCCCCTGGTCACGTCCCACAGCGCCAGGTCCGCGGTCCTGAGCGTGAACCTCACGACCTTCGACTCCCCGGGGGCCAGGCTCACCCGCCGGAAGCCGCGCAACTGCCTGACCGGCTGCTCCACCCGGGACGCGTGCTGGTGGGTGTAGAGCTGGACGACCTCGTCGCCCGCCCGGGAGCCGGTGTTGGTGACGCGGACGCTCACCTCGTGCCCGTCCCCCTTCGCCACGGCCTTGAGTCCCTGGTAGCCGAAGGTGGTGTAGCTCAGCCCGTGGCCGAAGGCGTACAGCGGGCTCCGCTTCGAATACAGGTAGGTCGAGCCGGTCTTGACGATGTCGTAGTCGAGGATGTCCGGCAGGGGCGTGCCGGCCCGGGGCCAGGTCTGGGTGAGGCGTCCGGCCGGGTTCGCGTCGCCGTACAGCAGGTCGGCCAGGGCGTGGCCGGTCTCGGCTCCGGCGTGGGTGGTCCACAGGATCGCCGGGACCTTCTCCTGGAGGCGGTCGATCGTGGTCGGGTAGCTGTTCTCCAGGATCACGACCGTGTTCGGATTGGCGGCGTGCACCGCCTCCACGAGCGCCCGCTGCCCCTCGGCGAGGCCGAGGTCGGTCCTGTCGTGGTCCTCGCGGCCGTTGATGAACGGCATGCTGCCGACCACGACCACCGCCACGTCGGCGCTCCTCGCCGCCGCGGCGGCCTCGGCGACGCCGCTGCGCACGACCTCCTTCTCGAAGCGGGTGGCGTTCTCGGCGACGGTGAGGCCGAGCGTGCCGTCGGGGGCCGCCCTGACGTACTTGTCGGGGCCGAACCAGTCGAAGGCGGTCTCGTAGCCCGCGTAGCGCAGCAGCGTCGTGCCGTCGGCCTGCGCCTCCAGCTTGAACTGCTCCTGCACGAACCAGCCGGTGGGCTGCTCCTGGTTGTTGACCAGGGTGGACCAGTTGGCGCGGCTGACGTATCTGCCGTTGGCGACGCTGCGCAGGGTGACGACGCCCTGGCCCCAGTCGAAGACGTCGAACTGCTCGGTCGCGCCCGCCGAGGTCCCCGAGAGCCGCAGGTCCGCGCCCGCCCCTGTGCCCGCGGTGAGGTACCTGCCGCCGGACTTGAGCGCGATCCTGTCGATGCCCTCGGAGGTGACCGTGGCGGCCCGCTCTCCGATCCCGTCGAGCGGGGTGACCCGGTACGGGAGCCTGCCCGAGTACCAGTCGGTGTAGAGGGTGTCGGCCATCGGGCCGACCACCGCGACCTTCTGCGAGGGGCGCAGCGGCAGGGTGTTCCCGGAGTTCTTCAGCAGCACTCCCGCCTCGGCCGCGGTCCGCCTGGCCAGCCTCCGGTGCTCGGGACTGTCGACCACGTCCTTGGTGATCTTCCCGTACGGGCCGCCGTCCGGGTCGAACTCCCCGAGCCGGAACCGGAGGACGAGGATGCGGCGGACGGCGGTGTCGAGGTCGGCCGGGGTGAGCAGCCCCCGCGCCAGCGCCTCGTTCACCGCGGCCACCGTCGGGGCGCCGTCGGTGTTGTCCACCGTGAAGCTCTCGACGCCGGCCTTGAGCATGGCGGCGGCGGCCTCGGCCCTGGTGGCGAAGTAGCCCTGGGAGCCGGTGAGGTTGTTGGGCCCCCCGGCGTCGGAGACGTTGAACACCGGCCGGTCCGTCCAGGCCCTGACGGTGGAGTTCAGGTCGGTGACCGTGGCGGGCCGCCCGTTGACCAGGTTGTACGACGTCATCACGCCGGTGGCCGCGCCCGCCTCCAGCGCCGTCCTGAACGCCGGGTACTCGTACTCGTGCAGGACGCGCGGGCGCAGGCTGGAGGAGGTCGTGTCGCGGCGGACCTCGTTGTTGTTGCCCAGGAAGTGCTTGAGCACCGGCGCCGCCCGCAGGTGGTCCGGGTCGTCGCCCTGGATGCCCGAGCCGTACGCGGTGGAGATCGCGCCGGTGAGCAGCGGGTCCTCGGAGTAGCCCTCCTCGTTGCGTCCCCAGCGGGGGTCGCGCAGCGGGTTGACGACCGGCGTCCACAGCTGCAGGCCCCACAGGCGGGGGTTCTCCGCGTGGTAGCCCCTCGCCTCCTCCCCGACGGCCGTGCCGACCTTCTCGACCAGGTCGGGGTTCCACGTGCTGGCCAGGCCGACGGCCTGCGGGAACACGGTTCCCTCCGCCGTCACGACGTTCCCGCCGTTGTCGACGTCGGTGGACCAGGCGACGCCGTGCAGCGCCTCGGTGCCGGTCTTGAACAGCCCGATGCCGAGCCGCTCCACCGCGGGCTGGTACTGGTGGAGCCAGGAGACCTTCTCCGCCGTGGTGAGGCGGCCGAGCAGGTCGTCGACGCGCCGGTCCAGCGGGAGCGCGGGGTCACGGAAGGGGTACTCGGGGGCCGCTTGCACGGAGCCGGGGAGTGGATGCTCGCGGGCCGCGCGGGCGGGGGCCGCGCACAGTCCCAGGGTCAGGGCCGTCGCGGCGACCGCCGCGACGGACGTCGTGGACAACGACATTTCGCCTCCAGGTCAGGGGGAGTCGAAGGTCAGGGAAGTCGAAGGTCAGAGGAGCCGAAGGTCAGAGGGAGTCGAAGGTCAGAGGAGCCGAGGAAACTCTGCTCTCGGGACGCCGTCCGCCCCCGAGCGGCGTACGGCGTCGAAGGAGCGTCGAGAGGGGTCACTTGACGGCGCCGACGGTCACGCCGCGGGTCAGCGTGCGCTGGAAGATGAGGAAGAAGACGACGGCCGGGAGGATGCCGAGCAGCGCCGAGGCGCTGGACATCGTCGCGTCCATCATCTTGTCGCCCTGCAGGACGCCCAGCGCGACCGGGACGGTCTGGTTCTCGTTGGAGATGAGGAAGACCAGCGGCAGGAAGAACTCGTTCCAGGTCCAGATGAAGAAGAAGACGAGCAGCACGCTCAGCGTCGGCCTGCTGATCGGCACGACGACCTGCCACAGGGCCCGCCACTTCCCCGCTCCGTCGAGGGCCGCGGCCTCCAGGATCTCGCGCGGGAAGCGGCCGAGCACCGAGGCGAGCAGGTACGTCCCGAAGGCGCTCTGGATGACCGTGAAGATGATGATCACCCCGAGCCGGGTGTCGTAGAGGCCGGTCTGCTTGGCCAGGTAGTACAGGGGGTAGACCAGCGCCTCCTGCGGCAGCGTGTTGGCCACCAGGAAGAGGACCAGGATCCACATCCGGCCGCGCACCCTGCCGATGCCGAGCGCGTAGGCGTTGAGCACCGACAGCACCGTGGCCAGCACCGCGACCGAGCCGCTGATCAGCAGGCTGTTCCAGAGCTTGCCGCCGAAGTCGACCCGGTTCCAGAACTCGACGATCCCGTCGAGGTAGAGCGCCGAGGGCAGGCCGAGGGGCCCGCCCGAGGAGTAGTCGGCCGGGGACTTCAGCGCGTTGAGCGTGACGATGGCGAACGGCACCAGCATCGCGACGGCCAGCACGACCAGCGAGACCAGCACCGAGTATTTCCGGATCATGTTTCCCTGTCCCGGTCCTGGATCCGCAGGAAGAACACCGTCACCGCGATGATCACGAGGGTGAGCACGGTGGCGATCGCCGCGCCGTACCCGACGTTGGCCTTCTCGAAGAAGTTCTGGTAGCTGAAGTAGGACGGCACGAGCGTGGCCCCGCCCGGCCCGCCCCTGGTCAGCACGAATATCGGCCCGAAGACCTTGAGCGCGGCGATCGTGCAGGTGAGCAGGACCACGTAGATCTCCGGCCGGATCTGCGGGATCGTGATGTGCCAGAACCTGCGCCACCACGACGCGCCGTCCATCTCGGCGGCCTCGTACAGGGCGGGGTCGACCCGCTGCAGCCCGGCCATGAAGATGACGACCGGGTAGCCGATCTGGAACCACACCATGATCGCCATCACGCTCGGCAGCGCCCAGGCCGGGTCGCCGAGCCAGTTCCTCGGCTCCATCCCCAGCACCCCGAGCAGCTCGTTGAGCGCCCCGTAGCGCGGGTGCATGATCCAGCCCCAGACGATCCCGGCGACCGCGACCGGCAGCACCTGCGGCAGGTAGTACGCGGCCCGCAGCGCCCCGGCGGCCCGGAGGCCGAACCTCCTGCTCACGTGGTCGAACAGGGTCGCCGCGAGGAGCAGGCCGATGAGCGTGGGGACGACCGCCATCGCGACGATCAGCGCGACGTTGTTGCGGAAGGAGGTCCAGAACCGCGCGTCGGCCACGAGCCTCGCGTAGTTGTCCAGCCCGATCCACCGCGGGTCGCCGATGCCCTGCCACCGGGTGAACCCGATCCCGACGTTCATCAGGAACGGCACCGCGACGACCGCGGTGAACAGCACGGCGCTCGGCAGCAGGAACAGCCAGTACCCGCGGTCGCGAGACCTCTGCATCGGAGGTCTCCTCTCTGTCTCTCCGTACGTACGACCCGCGCCGCTTTCCCCGCCTCACGGCGGCACGGGTCGCGGAAGGGGGTCAGTTGCCGATGTCGGCGAGGTTCTCCTCGTACGGCGCGGCGATCTCGTCCAGGACCTGGTCGGAGGTCTTGGTGCCGTTGATGATGTTCTGCACGCCCGACACGAGCACGTCGTAGTAGCCGGGCGCCGGCCAGTCGGGGTAGAAGGCCAGCCCGTCGGAGGTCGAGAGCGTGTTGAAGTTCTCGATCAGCTCCTTGCTCTTCCCGTCGGTGATCGCGGCGGTGTCCGCGGCCACCGGGATGCCGCCGGAGTTGCCGAGCAGGTTCTGGATGTCCTTGCTCATCGTGATGTCGATGAAGTCGTAGGCCAGGTCCTTGTTCTTCGCGTTCTCCGGGACGACCCACATGTTGCCGCTGGACCCGGCGCTCATCGTGTTGCCCGGCCACAGGAACGAGCCCCACTCGAAGTCCTTGATCTCGCTCGCGAGGCGGCCGTACCACCAGCTGCCCGTGACCATGATCGGGTACTTGCCGCCGATGAAGGACACGCCCATGTCCTCGGCCTTGATGCCGGCGGAGTCCTTGCCGATGTAGCCCTTCTTCACCCAGTCGGCGAGGGTGTCGGCCGCGTACCTGAACTCCGGGCCCTTGAAGTCGACCTTGCCCTTGTAGAGCTGGAAGGCGTCCACCCACGGCCGCTGCGCCTTGCTCAGCGCGAGCTGGTAGAAGATCTGCTGCGCGGGGTACTCGGCGCCGCCGACGGCGAGGGGGGTGGTCCCGGCCTTGGCGAACGTGTCGAGCGCGGCGGTGAACTCCTCGAAGGTCGCCGGCACCTTCACGCCCGCCTTCTCGAACGCGTCCTTGTTGTAGTAGACCATCACGTACTCGGCGTAGTTGGGGACGCCGTACCACTTGCCCGCGCCCATGACGCCGCGCTCGTCGTATCGCGCGGTCGTCTGGATGGAGGGGCTGAGCAGCTTGTCCCAGCCCCGCTTGGTCACCTCCGGGGTGAGGTCGGTGAGCAGGCCCTGCTTCGACAGCAGGCCGGCCGAGGCGTTGCCCTTGTTGTACTCCATCACGTCGGGGACCTCGTCCGAGTTGAGGATCATCCCCGCCGACTGGCGGATCTGCTCGAACGCCTTCTCCTCGAACTTCACCGTCACGCCGGGGTGCGTGGCCTGGAACCGCTTGACGGCCTCGGTCCAGGCCTTGCCCATCGCGCTGTCGGCGCCCTCGTAGTACCAGAGCTTCAGGACGCGGGGACCGTCCGCGGCGGGCGTCTCCGCCGCCTTCTCGGTGCCGCCGCAGGCGACGAGCACCGCGAGCGCGGCCACCAGGGCGACACCCGCCTTGAGGTTGAGCATGGTTCTTCTCCTAGATGGTGGTGATGACGATCGGGACGCCCGGGCCCACCAGCTCGACGCCCGCGATCCGCGCGCTCCCCGAGACGGTCATCCGCAGGCCCTCTCCCTCGGGGACCGCGGTGATCGTGGTGTCCCCGTCGAGGTCGGAGACGACCGTGCTCCTCTCCCCGGTACCGCCACCGGCCCCGACGCCGTACGCGACCAGGGTGATCTCCCCGAACGGCCCGTCCCCGACGGTCCCGCCCGGGTCGGCGAGGACGGGGACGATCGCACCGCGCCGGGCGAAGAGCGGGACGCGGTCCAGCGGCGGGGCGACCGTGACGTACCGGCCGCCGGACAGGATCTCGCCCGTCCAGTGGTCCACCCACTCCCCCCGCGGCAGGTAGACCTTCCTGACCTGCTCCGGCGAGGTCATCGGCGCCACCAGCAGGTCGCGGCCGAGGAGATACTGCAGGTCGGCCTGCCAGGCCACCGGGTCGTCCGGGTGGTCGACGCACAGCGCCCGCATCATCGGCGCCCCGGTCCTGGCGGCCTCGACGGCCGCCGTGTAGATGTACGGCATGAGCCGGTAGCGCAGCCTCAGCGCCTCGACCGCCTCCGTCTCGACCTCGGGGAACTCCCACGGCTCCCGGCTGGTGGTGCCGTGCAGGCGCAGCAGCGGGGAGAGCGCGCCGAACTGGGTCCACCTGACGTACAGGTCGTCGGTGGGCCGGCCGGTGAACCCGCCCGCGTCGTGGCTCCAGAACGGCACGCCGGACAGGCCGTGCGCCAGCCCGCCGCGCAGCGTGCTGCCCATCGCGGCGTAGCTGGTGTAGGTGTCGCCGCTCCACTGCGCCGAGTGCCGCTGCCCGCCGAGGAACGACGAGCGCGCCCACACCATGCCGTGCCCGGCGATCTCCCGGGTCACCTCGGAGACGGCGTCGTTGAACAGCAGCGTGTAGACGTTGTGCAGGTCGGTGCCCGACATGCCGTTGGCCGCGACCGCGTCGTGCGGGACGCCCTCGGCGAAGTCGGTCTTGAAGACCTGGACGCCCTGTTCGAGCAGCGGGCGGAGCAGCCCCTTGAACCACTCGGTGGCGGCCGGGTTGGTGAAGTCGACGATGCCGCAGGCCGGGTAGGAGCCGTGCCAGCAGTCGGCCACGTAGACCTCACCATCTTGCTTTTTAAGGAAATATCCGCTTTCGGCTGCTTGCGGGAAGGCCGGGCTGAGGTGAGAGACGTACGGGTTCATCCACAGGCAGACCTTGAAGCCCATCGCGTCCAGCTCGGCCAGCATCCCCGCCGGGTCGGGAAAGCCCTCCGCGTCCCAGCGCATGTCCGACCAGTGCCCGTCCGTCTGCCAGTACGTGTCCAGGTGGAGCACGTCGCACGGGATCCCCCGCTCGCGGATCCGCCGCGCCCTGGCCATCACCCGCTCCTGGGTGTCGACGAAGAACCCCGAGGAGATCCAGGTGCCGAACGCCCACTTCGGCGGGAGCAGCGGGCGGCAGGTCAGCAGGTCGTAGCGGCCGAGCACCTCCGGCGGGGTGGGCCCGGCGATCACGTAGTAGTCGATCAGGTCGTCCGGGACCACGATCTGCACGCAGCTGTGCGTCGACTGACACACGTCGAACTCCACCGGCGTCCCGCTGTCCACCAGCACGCCGTAACCCCTGCTGGACAGGTAGAACGGGATGTTCTTGTACGCCCGCTGCGACTCGGCGCCGAACGCGTCGAAGTTCCACATCACCGGCCGCTGGCCGCGCTTGTCGAGCCGGGTGAACGACTCGCCGAACCCGCCGAACGCCTCGTCGGCGGGGGCGGCGAAGCTCTCGTGGTAGCCGGCCACCGCACCGTCCGCACTGGAGCGGCCGAACGGCAGCGTGCGCAACCGGCCGCTGATGTCGGTGTGCCCCCGGTCCTGCTCCAGCAGCGGCGCCCCGCTCGCGTCGGTGAACCTCAGGTGCCAGGGGGCCAAGGTGATCTCCGCGCGGAGCGAGCCCGCGTCGAGCAGGATCGTCCCGTCGCGGCTCTCCACCCGCGCTCCGGCGAACTCGCCCGGCGTGACCATGGAGATCGCGGCGGCCGACCTGGTCCGCGCGTCAGCGTCCTGCCCGAGCCTGACCCGGATCACCCCCTCGCCCGCCACACCCACCTGGACCAGGAGCGTCTCCTCCGCCGAGGTCACCGCCTTCAGGATCACCCCGGCCCCGTCGGAGGCCACCGGCTCCGCCGAGATCAGCGCCGACAGGCCCTCCTCGCCGTGTGAACGGACGGGCAGCTCCGGCGGATCGGCGACGAAGTACTCGTGCGCGACCAGAGGAGGGCGGTAAGGCATGGGGACTCCAGCACTCGGGCTCTCGTTTGCTGAATTAGTTTTACGTCCAAACCAACAAACGTCAATGGTCCGACCTGCCGCGGCCCGGCCGCGGCGTCCACCGGCACCGCGATGTCATCGAGCCCGGTGTTCGCCGCGTCCCCGGCCGGCACGTGTCCGGTCAGTCGTCGGAACCACCGGGAGCGCACACGGTGCTGTCCCTCTCGACGATCTCGCGGGCGTTCTCGGTGAGGCACTTGCGGTTGAGGACGTACGACACCCCCTGCAACGCCTCGGCCGTCTCGATCACCGCGTTCCAGTCGGTGCCGGGTCTCATCTTCAGGACGTACGACTCGTTCATCTTCTCCACGTCGAGGATGTCGGACAGCTTTCGTTGCGTGGAGTCCAGGACGGACTGCTCCTGTTCCCGGCGGAGCAGGTCGGCGTAGGCCTCCTGCTTGCTCACGAAGGAAATCGCCTCCACCTGCGGCATGGCCCCGAGTGTCCGCTCGATCACCACCTTGTCCCGCGGCGTGGTGGCCTTGCCACCCAGGATGGGGTCCGGCGGAGCACCCAGGCCACCGTCCTCCACGGCGAAGCCGCCGCCGCCACACCCGACGAAGGGCGAGTCGTCCTTGCAGAGGAACAACGCGAGCTCGGGATCCCCTTCGTGCCACACCGCCAGGACGCCCGCGGTCGCGGGCGTGGGCGGCCCCTCCCCTCCGGGCCCCCGTGCGATCACCGTCGTCGTCACCACCACCCCGACGACGCCGGCCGCGACGAGGACCGCGGCCACGAGGCGCGGGACCGGGCCGGACCGTCGCGCCGGCGCGGACGGCGCGCCCGTCGCGGCGTGCCTCCGGCGCGAGCCGGGCAGCCGGATCGGGCGCCAGGCCGCCCGTCTGGGCTTCCCGGCGGCGTTGCGCCCGGCCTCTTCCCGGGCGGCGCCGTGGAGGCGGTCGAGCGCGGAGGCGACGGCTTCGGGCCGGGGAGCGGGCTGGGCCTCGGCCCGGTCGCGGAGCACGTTCATCTCATCCATCGTGTCGATCCCCCTTGCCGGCGGCGTCCGTGTTCAGAACTTCCCTGACCCGCCTGCGGGCCCGGTTCAGGCGGGACCCGACGGTCCCCGGGGGAATGCCCAGGGCGTCGGACACCTCCGCGTAGCTGAGCTCTCCGTACGCGACCAGCAGGAGCGCCTCCCGGTCACCGGCCTTCAGCACGGCGAGGGCGCCCGCCAGGCGGCGCTGCGCCTCAACGACGAGGTAGGCGTCGGCGGAGTCCGCGCCGACGGCGGAGGCGTCCCGGGCCCGCTCCAGGGCGCGGTACAGGCGCACCTCGTCCCTGCGGTGCCGTCTGATCAGGTTGGTGGCGATGCCGAACAGCCAGGCGCGCGCGTCACGACGGGACAGGTCGTAGCGCTCCCGCTGCCGGAAGGCCGCGAGAAACGTGTCCGCCGCGACGTCGTCCGCGGCGTCGGCACCCAGCCTGGCGGAGGCGTACCGATGGATCGCGGCGAAGTACCTGTGGAAGATCTCCGCGAACCGTTCCTGGTCGCGCAGCGACAGCCGGATCACCTCGGCGTCACTCGCGACGACGGACTCCGCCGGTACGGCGCCCCCGGCCATGTCGTCCCCGGCCATGTCGTCCGTGAGGAACGAGGCGGGAAGGACCAGGTCGGGAAGGGCGCGATCGGGGGGACGACCGCTGTTGACTCTCATACGGAGGATGCCTTTCGTGGGGCAACGGACGCTGTTATTGCCCGCACCCCGCCGCCGTCTTCACGAGAAGGCTCGCACGACGCCCCGGCATCCGATTCCCCACGCGAGCCGTCCGCGGGCGAGGTGACCCGAAAGCCGGGAGCCCGCGACCCGCGAGCCGGGGAGGCAGGAGCGCGCGGACCGGAATCCGCACCCTTGAACGGGACCGGCGACCCGTGATAATTAGTTTAACCTCCATCCAAATAAAGGAGTGACCGTGGACTGGCCTGGAGGGATCGGCGGGCTGTGCTACGGCGGGGACTACAACCCCGAGCAGTGGCCAGAGGAGGTCTGGAAGGAGGACGTCGCGCTCATGCGGCGGGCCGGGGTCAACCTGGTCAGCGTCGGGGTGTTCTCCTGGGCCCGGCTGGAGCCGTCACCCGGCGTCCACGACTTCGGGTGGCTCGACCGCGTCCTCGACCTGCTGCACGACGGCGGGATCGGGGTCAACCTCGCCACCCCGACCGCCTCCCCGCCCCCCTGGTTCGGCCTGGCCCACCCCGACGCCCTCACCGTCACCCCGGACGGCGTCCGGCTCACCCACGGCAGCCGCGACACCTACTGCGTACACGCCCCCGCCTACCGCGCCGCCTCCGTCCGCGTCGCCGGCGCCCTCGCCGGGCGCTACCGCGACCACCCCGCGCTCGCCATGTGGCACGTCCACAACGAGTACGGCACCGCCTGCCACTGCGAGCACGCCGCCTCGGCCTTCAGGACCTGGCTGCGCGCCCGGCACGGCACCCTGGACGCGCTCAACGACGCCTGGACCACCTCGTTCTGGAGCCAGCGCTACTCCGCGTGGGAGCAGGTCACCCCGCCCCGCGCCACCCAGTATCTGCCCAACCCCTCCCAGGTCCTCGACTTCCGCCGGTTCGTCTCCGACGCGATGCTCGACCACTTCCGCGAGCAGAGGGCCGTGCTGCGCGAGCTCACCCCGGACGTCCCGGTCACCACGAACTTCGTCCTCGGCGACTGGGTGCCGGTGAACCACCGCCACTGGGCGGCCGAGGTCGACCTCGTCGCGATCGACCACTACCCGTCGTCCGACCCGCCCGCCGAGACCGCCTTCGCCGCCGACCTGGCCCGCGGCTGGGCCGCGAACCCGGAGCGCGGCCCGGCCACGGACCCGAGCCCGGCCCCGGAACACAGCCCGACCGTGGACCCGAGTCAGGCCCCGGAGCACAGCCCGACCGCGGACCCGAGCCCGGCCCCGGAGCATGCCCCTGAACGCGGCCCGGCCCTCGGAAAACCCTGGCTGCTGATGGAGCAGGCGGTGGTCACCTACACCGGCCCCCGGATGCTCGCCAAGCGCCCCGGCGAGATCACCAGGCTGAGCCTGTCGCACATCGCGCGGGGCTCGCGGGGCGCGATGTTCTTCCAGTGGCGAGCCTCCCGGGGCGGCGCCGAACTCTGGCACGGCGGCATGGTCCCGCACGCCGGACCCGACTCGCGGATCTTCCGCGAGATCTGCGACCTGGGCGCGCTCCTGCCGTCCCTGACCGACGCCTGCGCGGCCCCCGTCGAGGCCGGGGCCGCGATCCTCTGGGACGCCGAGGCGGGCTGGGCGCTCCAGTCCCCCGGCCTGCCCTCCACCGAGCTGGACTACGCGGAGGCCGTACGCCAGGCCCACCGGGTCCTCTACCGGCACGGCGTCACCGCCGACCTCGTCCACCCCTCGGCCGACCTGTCGGCGTACCCCCTCGTGCTCGTCCCGGCCCTGTATCTCATCTCGGACGCCGACGCCGACAACCTGCGCCACTACGTGTCGGGCGGCGGCACCCTCGTGGTCTCCTACCTCAGCGGCATCACCGACGAACACGCCCGCGTCCGCCTCGGCGGCTACCCCGGCGCCCTGCGCGACCTCCTCGGCATCCGCGTCGAGGAGTTCCACCCCCTCCCGCCCGGCGTCGCCCTCACCCTGTCCCCTCCGGACATCCTCGACGGCGACCAGGGCGAGTGGGACGACCAGGAGGACCGGGGCCACCGGGGCGACCGTCCGGAGACCGGAACGTCCTGGAGCGAGCACGTCCACCTCGAAGGCGCCGAGGCCCTCGCCGTCTACACCGGCCCGCACGCCTCCGGCACCCCCCTCGCCGGCCAGCCCGCCATCACCCGCCACTCCTACGGCTCCGGCACCGCCCTCTACATCTCCACCCGCCTGTCCGACACCGCGTACGCCCGCCTGCTGGGCCTGAAACCGGCCCCCGTGGAACTCGTCCGGCGCGGCGAGTGGCTCTTCGCCGTCAACCACGACGACAAGGAACACGAGACGCAGGGCCTGCGCCTGCCTCCGGGCGGTTTCTCCGTACGAGTGCACGGCGATTCGGAGCCTCGATCGTCATGACCCCGCCGGCCCCTGTGCGGGCGTGTCCGGTCAACGGCTCCGGCCCGCTTGCGGTGGCGGGTAGCGGTGGATCTCCGCCCAGTGCCCGGTCGAGCCGGCGAACTTGGCGTCGTCGGTGAGCAGCGGCACCCTCAGCAACTCGGCGAGGGCCACATACATACCGTCGTAGGCGGTGAGGTTGTTGCGCAGTTCCAGTACCCGAGGCTGCAGCGGCAGCATCGGATGGCGGACGATCTTGAGCTGGGAGTAACGCTCCAGCATGACCTGGGCCCGCGCCGGGGAGACGCGCACCTCCGGCTTGCTGGTGATCACATGTCCGCGCACCACCGAAGCGATCTCCACGTCGATCGACGCGGGGGCGTGCACCTTGCGGGCCAGTCGTTGGCGGAGAAGATCGTCCCCCTTCACGTTGGCCAGGAGACGGAAGACGATGGAGGCGTCGACGACCAGGCTCACCTGTGCCCCTCGCGCATCGTCTCGCGGACGAAGTCGGGGTTGTACGGCACCGGCTCATCAGCAGCGATCCTGGCCATCACCTCGTCCAGCGTCGGAGTGGAGGCCTCCTCGTTCAGCAGGTCGCGCACGTACGCCGTCAGCGACTTGCCCTCACGCTCAGCCCTCGCCTTCAGCGTCCGCTCGGTCTCCTCGGGGACATCCCGGATCTGCATGATTCCCATGCCTCCACTTTAGCATGCAATGTGCATGCACTCTGGGCGACAGGCAAGGCCGTCCCGAGCTCACGAGCACCTCACCCGCCTGAACCGTCTTCGCGCAGGCACGTGAAGGAGACCGCTGTCCCCGCGAGCGGTTCCTGGTCGCCGCACCACCGCTCGCGGGGATCAGCTGCGTCGGCACGAGGAAGCGCGCTCTCCGTGCCGACGCGCTGCTCAAGGTGGGTTCACCTCGTCCGGGGAGGGCATGGCCCCGAGATTCGTTGTGGTCGGTCCGGCGGGCGGTCGGGAGTTCGCGGCGGCCCTGGGATTGGTCGGCTCGGGTGATCGGCAGCGGTCCACATGGGCGATGACGGCGGTCCACAACTGGCCGTACTCGCGGGCGGCGTTGTCATCGAAGCGCAACGGGTCGAACTCGGCCTCGACGGATCGCGCTGGGAGATCTGGTGGGAGTGGTCAGGCTCAGGAGTGCTCACCCATGAATCCTTGTCTCCGCGTGCCACCTGGCGCCACCGGACAGCACCAGGGCATCGTTCGCGTTCCGGCGTCTGTCTCAACCGGACCTGCTCCCCCCCCTCGGCGCTGGGAGTCTCATGACCCCGGGTGCACGGGTGGGAGGCCGAACTTGGCGACCAGGTCGGCGCCGCCGTCGAAGACGAGGATGCGGGCGATGCCTGATTCGGTGACGGTGAGGACTCCGAGTCCGTAAGCGCGGTGGTTCCCGTGGCCGTCGCGGAGGTAGGCGGCAGCAGCGGGCTGCGCGTTGGCGGTGGTGGGAGTCATCCGCCAGTCGCCGGGGGATCCGACCGCGTGGGTGAGGTGGCGCAGGCAGGTCAGGCGGCCGGAGAACCAGGTGCGGGTGCCGACCATTTCTATCGCGGCGTCGGCGCGCAGGGCCCGTTCCAGGGCTGTTGTGTCGGCGTTCTGGAAGCCGGTGATGTATTGGTCGAGCAGGGCCCGGGCGTGCGGCTCGGTGGGGTCGGTGAGGTGGTTGCGTTCCGGTGCCACCTCGTCGAGGCGGGCGCGGGCCCGCTGCAGGGCGCTCTTGACCGCCGCGGTCGAGGTGCCGAGCATCGCCGCGACCTCGGTGGCGGGGAAACCGAGGACCTCTCGAAGGATGAGTACAGCCCGCTGCCGTGTCGGCAGGTACTGCAGGCTCGCGATGAGCGCGAGCCGGAGACTCTCGCGTGTCTCGACGATCGTCGCGGGGTCTGCTGACGGCGGGGTCACCAGCGTGTCCGCGATCGGCTGCAGCCACGTCACGCCGGTGTCGGGCGGATCCGGTGCGGCGTCGGGGTCGTCGGCCGGACCGCCCAGACCGGACGGCAACGCCCGCCGACCGCCCTGCTGCAGCGCGGTCAGGCAGGCGTTGGTGGCGATGCGGTACAGCCAGACCCGCAGCGACGACCGGCCCTCGAAGGTGCCGTAGGACCGCCACGCCCGCAGGTAGGTCTCCTGGACGAGGTCCTCGGCCTCGTCCGCCGACCCGAGCATTCGGTAGCAGTGCGCCAGCAACTCGCGCCGGTACTGCTCGGTTCGGCGGGCGAACTCGCCGGCCTCGGCGGCAGCACCCGCTCTGTCCGCCATCATCGCCTCCTGCTCCCCCGCCCAGCCGATCACAGGCCGATCCTGGGGCAGACCCAGTGGGCCATCCTACGGATCGCCTCGTCGGCCTCCGGCGCTCGGCCGGCGGCCATTTGGAAGGTGTGCTGCATGCCGGGGAAGACGTCGAGCCGGACATCGACGCCGGCCCGGCGGGCGTGTTCGGTCAGTCGGAGGGCGTCGTCGAGCAGGACCTCGTCTCCTCCCGCCTGGATGTAGACCGGGCCGAGACCGGACAGGTCGGCACACAGCGGACTGACCAGCGGGTCGCTGAGGTCGCCGCCCTCACCCAGGAAGGTGCCGGCCAACTCACGCACGACTTCGGCGGAGAAGAACGCGTCCCGGTCTCGATTGGTCTTGTACGACTCGCCGGTAGCCCGCATGTCCACCCACGGTGAGAAAAGCATCGCCGCAGCCGGCAGGGGCAGTCCTTGTTCGCGGGCCCGCAGCTGGGTGGTGATCGACAGTCCGCCGCCGCAGGAATCACCGGTGAACGCCACGTGGTCGGCGCCGATCCCCCGGTCGTGCAGCAGCCACCGGTAGACAGCGGTCGCGTCATCGACCTGCGTGGGGTGGAGATGGTGGGGGGCGAGGTGGTAGTCGAAGATCAGCGCCCGCGCCCCGGTCGCCTTGGCCAAGTGGCCGAACAGTTTGCGGTGTGTGTAGATCGAGCCGCTGACGAACCCTCCGCCGTGCATGCACAGCAGTACCCGATCCTCGGCCGCTCGTTTCGGTACCGCCCACATCGCGGGCAAACCACCCGCTTCGGTCTCGATGTAGTCCACGTCGCGTGGTTCGGCTGTCAGGTTGCCCCACGACTCGTCGTCCGGCTGCTCCGCGTCCGGCCGCTCGCTGGCTGCCCGGATCGCCGCCCAGTGCCTCTTGACGGCTTCGGACTGCTTGCTCGGCAAGGCAGTCGCGTCGTTGTCGGCCCAGGCGGCATAGACCTCGTCGAGCACGGTGCGTACTTCCTGGCCGGCTTCGACGAGCGAAGCGCTGTCGTGGCTCATGGCAGTCCCTTCCGGTGTCGTGCGTCGGATCGCTTCGCCGCGGCTGATGGATGGTCGCCGTACCGCGAAGCCTTCGACAATGCAGACCCCCGCCGGCCGAAAAGGAATCGCTCGCCCCGACGGCTCTGCCGGCGCCTGTTCACGCCCGACCACGAAGGCGTCGGCCTGCGACGCGCCTGTGCGACCGGGCGAGCGGGTACGCCACGAACCCGCCCGGCGAGTGCCCCCGGCGGCTTCGCCGTACGAGTACACGGCGACTCCGAGCCCCGATCGGCTACCTGCGGGTGCGCGCGTCGTTCACGAGGCGAGCGTGATCTCGGCCAGCTCGCGCCAGTCCCGCCTCCCACCGGCACGGGTCGCCTCGGTGAACGCGGTCTCGCCGAGGCGGTTCCGCGTGTCCGCGGCGATCCTGGAGACGTCCGGCTGCGAACGATCCGGCGTACCGCGCACGCCGTCGCTCGCCGCGAGCAGTCGCACGGCCTGCTCGTACCGTCCCTGGCGCAGCGCGAGATCCGCGACCCCGATCAGCACCTCGGCGATCAGCGGCGGGTACATCGTCTCCGCAGCCGCGTGGAACGCCTCGGTCCGGTACGCGCGGGCCTTCTCGAGATCCTCGGTGAGGTAGCCGTACAGGTCCATGACCTTGGCCTTGGCGCGGCCCCTGTCGTTCAGTTCCTCGTTGCCCAGCATCGTCCGCACCGTGGCCAGGTGCCGGTGCGCCTCGTCCGGCTCGCCGCGCCAGCGCGCCAGCTGCGCCTTCGAGAGCGCCAGCTCGGCGAGCGTGTCCGGCCAGGCGATCTCGCCCGTGCACCGCTGTGCCTCGGCCATGGCGGACATGCTGGACCGCTCGTCGCCGAGCAGCCAGTACAGCTGGGACTGCCGCGCCCGCAGGCCGATCACGTCCTCGGTCGCGCCCACCTCGGTCAGCGCCACGACCGCCTCCTCGTAGTGCTCACACGCGCGTGCGAGCTCGCCGCGCATGGCGAGCCGGTCGGCCAGGAAGGTCAGCGCCATCGAGATCCCCCACCGGTCGCCCAGCGCGCGGAACTCGGCGAGGGCGATCTCGGCGTCGACGTCCACGCCGGTCTCGTCGCCGCCGAGCGTGAGCCGCAGCCGGCTGCGAGTGAGCCTGGCCTGCGCGCGCACCCACGGATCGTCGTCGGCGATGAGCGGCTCGAACGCGGGCAGGAACTCCGTCGGCTCCCGCAGCATCCGCTCCAGCGGCCCGATGAACCCGAGCAGCGAATTGCGATGCCCGCCGCGCCGGGTGAGCCGGTGCGCCTCGTGGATCCACTCCCGCGCCTGATACTGGTCGCGGCCGGGCCCGGAGGTCACGAACACCGTCACGATGGTGTACGCCATCGCCCGCACATCGTCGGACACCTCGCCGGGCAGCGAGGCCGCCGCGATGCTCAACTCGGTGCCCTCGGCCCTGTGCCCGCTGAGGTACCAGTACCAGCCCACGGCCCCGACCAGCCGCATCGCCTCCTGTGCCCACCCCTCGGCGATCGCCCCGCGCAGGCCCGCGCCGATGTTGTCGCGCTCGGCGTCGAGCGTGGACAGCCACTCCAGCTGCCCGGCCCGGCGCAGGTGCGGATCGGCCGTCTCGGCCAGCTCGGTGAAGTACGCGAGGTGCGCCCGGCGCGCCGGCTCGGTCTCCCCGGCCTCGGCGAGCCGGTGCGCCGCGTACTCCCTGATGGTGTCGAGCATGCGATAGCGCGGCGTGCCCTCGCCGTCGGCGAGCAGCAGCGACTTCTCGATCAACGCGGTCAGCACGTCGAGCACCTGCTCCCCGGCGAACGCCTCGTCCCCGCACACCCGTTCGGCCGCCTCCAGGCTCGCCCCGCCGGAGAACACCGAGAGCCGCCGCAACACGCCGCGTTCGGCCTCGGTCAGCAGATCCCAGCTCCAGTCCACGACCGCGCGCAGCGTCTTGTGCCGGGGAAGCGCCGTACGGCTGCCGCCGGTCAGCAGACGGAACCGGTCGTCGAGCCGACGTGCCAGCTGGTCGACGGACATGGTGCGCAGCCGTGCCGCGGCCAGTTCGATCGCCAGCGGCATCCCGTCGAGCGCCCGGCAGATCCGCGCCAGGGCCGACAGGGTGTGCGCGTCGGAGCCGATGTCCTTGCGCACCAGAGCCGCGCGGTCCCGCAGCAGCCGCACCGCGGGCGAGGACCCGACCTCGGCGGGGTCCGCTCCCTTCGCGGGCAGCGCGAGTGGCTCGACCTGCCACAGCACCTCCCCGGTGATGCCGAGTGGTTCCCTGCTCGTGGCCAGGATCCGCAGCCTCCGGCACTCCCCCAGAAGCCGGTCCGCGAAAGCCGCGGCCGCCTCGATCATGTGCTCGCAGTTGTCCAGGATCAGCAGGATCGCGCGCTCCCGGAGGGCGGCGATGAGCCGGTCCATCGGTTCCCCGCCCCGCGCGCCGCCGAGCAGCGCCTGGTCACGCAGGCCGATCGCGGTGAGAGCGGCCTGGGCCGGCTCACCGCCCGCCCTGACCGGGGCCAGTTCGATCAGCCACGCCCCGTCCGGAAGCTCGGCGAGCATCGTCCGAGCGGTCTCCGTGGCCAGCCTCGTCTTGCCGGAGCCGCCCGCCCCCGTCAAGGTGACCAGCCGGTGCCTGGTCGCCAGGTCGGCGACCCCGGAGACGTCGTCGTCCTTGCCGAAGAAACTCGTCAGCTCGGCGCGCAGGTTCGTCCTGTGGTTCTCCGCCCGCTCGCCCAGTTCGCCCCGCAGCAACGCGGTGTGCAGCGCGGAGAGCTCGGCCGACGGATCGGCGCCCAGCTCCTCGGCGAGCCGCTCGCGCGTCCGCTGGTACGCGGTCAACGCCTCGGCGCCCCGCCCCGCCCCGGCGAGCGCGCGCATCAGGGCCGCCACGAACCCCTCCCGCAGCGGATACGTGGCGACCAGCTCGGTCAGCTCGGAGATCAGCTCCGGACCGCGGCCGAGGCGGACATCCGCGTCCACCCGGTCCCCGAGCGCGGCGACGTGGAGTTCGCCCAGGCGCGCGACCGCGGCGTCGAACACATCGCTGTCTCGCGGCGCCACGTCCGCCAGGGCCGTGCCGCGCCACAACGCCAGGGCCGAGCGCAGCAGGTCCGCCCGCGCCGCGGGCTCGGTGGCGGCACGGGCCTGGCCGACCAGGTGCTCGAACCGGTACGCGTCCACGGCGTCGGGAGCCACCGCCAGCCGGTACCCGCCGGACTCCGCCTCGATCACACCGTCCGGCAACACCCTGCGCAGCCTGGACACCAGCGCCTGCAAGGCGTTCACCTCGTCCGCGGGCGGCCGTTGCCCCCAGATCCAGTCCACCAGCCTCCCGCGCGAGACGATCCGGCCGGGTTCGAGGGCGAGTGCGGCCAGCAGCGCGCGCAGCCGGATCCCGGGAACCTCCACCACGACCCCGTCGCGATTCCGGACCTCGAACGGCCCAAGCAGTCCAACTCGCACACCAGTCATTGTGCCGAACCGTGTCAGCGGTCGTGTCAGCACGGCGACGGCCCGGTATCAGCGCGGTCGGCGAGGGTGGACGACCATGGAGCACACCCTCACCACGCTGCCGGCCTCGCGCCGGCCCGGCTGTCCCTTCGACCCGCCCAAGGAGCTGATCCAGGCCCGCGAGCACGGCCCGATCAGCCGCTACACCTTCCCCGACGGGCACGAGGGCTGGCTGGTCACCGGATACGACCTGGCCAGGTCGGTCCTGGCCGACTCGCGGTTCAGCTCGCGCAAGGAGCTCATGCGCCACCACCCGCTGATCGACTACGGCGACATCGAGGTCCCCCCGGCGCCGCCCGGCGAGTTCCTGCTGATGGACGATCCGCGGCACAGCCGCTACCGCAAGCCGCTGGTGGGCAAGTTCACCGTACGGCGGATGCGGCTGCTCACCGAGCGCGTCGAGCAGGTCACCGCCGAGCACCTGGACGCGATGGAGGCGGCCGGGCCGTCGGCGGACCTGGTGACCGCGTTCGCCAGGCCCATCCCCTCCGTCATCATCTGTGAGCTGCTGGGCGTGCCGTACGAGGACCGGGGCTTCTTCCAGGAGAACATCGACAAGTTCCTCGGCGGGGAGGTCGGCGACGAGGAACTGTTCGCGGCCTACACCGCGACCCAGCGGTACCTCGCGGAGCTGGTGGCCGCCAAGCGCGCCAACCCCACCGACGACGTGCTCAGCGACCTCACCGACACCGATCTGACCGACGAGGAGCTGAGGGGTGTCGCCCTGATCCTGCTGGCGGCCGGGTTCGACACCACCGCGAACATGCTGGCGCTGGGCACCTTCGCGCTGCTGCGGAACCCGGAGCAGCTGGCCGCGCTGCGCGCCGACCCCGGGCTCACCGACGGGGCCGTGGAGGAGCTGCTGCGGTACCTGAGCGTCGCCAAGCAGTTCCAGAGGGTCGCGCTGGAGGACGTCGAGCTGGGCGGCCGGACCGTCAAGGCCGGCGCGACCGTCATCCTGTCCTACAACACCGCCAACCGCGACCCCGAGCGCTTCGCCGATCCCCACGCGCTCGACCTGCGAAGGCAGGACGGCGGGCACCTGGCCTTCGGCCACGGCATCCACCAGTGCCTGGGCCAGCAGCTGGCCCGCGTCGAGATGCGGGTCGCCTTCCCCGCGCTGTTCGACCGCTTCCCCACGCTGCGCCTGGCCGTACCGGCCGAAGAGGTCCCCCTGCGCCCGGAGATCGCGGACATCTACGGGGTCAAGAGCCTCCCGGTCACCTGGGACGTGTGACCGCGAGAACCCGGCAGGAAAGGTGCAAGCGGGTGTCTAGCGTGATGCAATGATCGGCTGACACGATCGGGGCTGCTTTGAAGGAGGCTCCCGTGCGTCGTTCCATCCCCCTGGCTCTCATCGCCGCGATCTTCGCGCTGTCGGGGACAGTGATCTCTCCCGCCCAGGCCGAGAGCGGGCCGTGCAGGCCCGGTCAGGGTGTCAACCTGCGCGGCAAGGACTTCACCCGGGGGGCACAGCTCCCCGCCGTCCTGCGCTGCGCCGACCTGACCAAGGCCAAGCTGGACGGCGTGGAGCTGCTCCAGAAGGACCTCACCGGAGCGGTCCTGCGCGACGCCTCGCTCAAGCAGGCCAACCTCACCCAGGCCACGCTGAAGTACGCCGACCTGCGGGGCGCCGACCTCTCCGAGGCCGACCTGGGGCAGATGCACGCCGACCACGCCGACCTGCGGGGCGCGATCCTGATCGACGCGGAGGCGGGGCAGGCGGAGTTCCCGCACGCGAACCTGACCGGGGCGACCCTGACCAGGGCCGAGCTGACCCAGGTCGACTTCACCAACGCCAAGCTGGTCGACGCCGACCTGGAGGAGAGCACCCCCGGCCAGCTCAAGGCGCGCAAGGCCGACTTCACCCGGGCCAAGCTCCGCGAGGCCAAGATGAGCCAGGCGAACCTGCGCAACGCGACGTTCAAGGACGCCGACGTGAGCGAGGTCGAGTTCACCCAGGCCGAGCTGGACGGCGCCGACTTCACCGGCGCGCTGGTCCAGGACGCCTCCTTCGTCCAGGCCGACGACGCCGACCTCACCGGGTCCAAGGGCACCCCCACGGGTCTCACCGCCGCGGCGCCGACCTCGCTGCCCGATCTCGACATCTTCAACACCGAGGAGAGGGACACCCCCGGGGACGAGCCCGCCCCGAGCGGCGGCCCGTCCGTGGGACTGGTCATGGTCGTGCTCAGCGCCGTGGGCCTGGCGCTGACCGTGGTGGCCTGGGGCGTCAGCGCCCAGCGGCGGACCCGGCGCAACGCCCAGTTCGTCATGATGCGGCGCGGCGCCGAGGAGGACATCACCCGGCTGGGCGAGGGGATCGACCAGCTCGACTACGAGTTCCAGGTGAACGGGCGCGGCGGCATGACCGCCGACCGCGACTGGCGCCTCGCCCTCGACGCCTATGAGGCGGCCAAGCAGGCTCTTCTGGTCGCCCGCCGCCCGGAGGAGCTGCACTTCGTGGCCCGCGCCGTCCAGGACGGCGGGGCCGCCCTGGACCGTCTCCGCTCCCGCGTGCACTAGAGCCTGTACGGACCTCGGAGTGCACGATTCGTATGTGGTGTGGTCACAGCAACCAGCGAGCGGGGCCGCCCGGTGCGGGCTGGTACCGGAAGAGGTGGCCGGTGCGCAGTGAAGCCCGCAGGTGGGCCCCGGCCAGGGGCGCCGCCGCCTCCACCCGTTTGACCGCCGCCCACAGCGCCCGGGTCGCGTTGACCCGGGCCCGCTCGGCCTCGCCGGACTGGCCGCGGGCCCGCCCGCCCAGCCCGGTGGCCTTGCGCAGCTCGGCCAGCAGGGCGGTCCGCTCCTCCTGGACCACCCTCGCCCGTTCGGCGTCGCCGGCCCGGTCGGCCGCGTCGAGGTCCTCGGCGAGCGCCTCCAGCCGGCGCCGGTAGGCCGCGCGGGCGACGGCGTCGAGAATCGGGGCGCCCTGGGGGACGGCGAGGCCGGCTCCTCCTGCGACGAGGTCCAGCGCGGCGATCTCTCGCCTGGGCGCGGCCAGCAGGATCCGCAGGTACTCCATGCCGCGTCCGTCACGCAACCGGGCCGCCTCGGTGCCGGCGTCCAGTCGCCAGTCCTCGCCGTCGCGCCGCAGGGACCACTCGTTCGCCGGTGGGGTCAGGGTGGCCAGGAACGCTCCCATGCCGAGGCGCTGCGCGATCGAGCGGGCCTGGTCCAGGTCCTCCTCCGCCCGGAGCGGGTCGCCCGCACCGTCGCGAGCGGTCAGCGCCCGTGCCCGGGCGGCCAGCGTGCCGGCGAGCCAAGGCAGCGCTCCGAGCCGTCGCTCCAGCGTCACCGCGACGTCCAGGTGGGTTATCGCGAGGTCGAGCCGGCCAAGTCGCATGGCGAGTCGGCCCAGGTAGTCGTCGACCGGGCCGCTGATCATGTTGGCGCCGCCCGAAACGACCAAACGCCCGTGGTAGCGGGCCAGCGCGTCGTACAGGGCCTGGGCCTGCGCCGGTTCGCCGACCAGCGCCGCCACGATCGCCAGGTCGGCGCACACCCCGAGCCAGCGCGGCCCCGATCCGGCGAGAACAGCCGGCAGCAGTCGTTCGAGCTCAAGACTCGCCTCGTCGCCCCGCCCGGACTCGGCCAGTGCCCGGGCGGCGGCGGCCTCGAAGAAGTGACCGGGCAGCCGTCGGGCCATGTCGTGCCAGGGAGCCGTGAGCGAGCCGTACTCGCCGCGCGTCATGGCCAGGGCGGCGCGCAGCGTCCCGACCAGGCGTTCCGTGTCCGCGAGCCCCGCACGCCCGCCCAGTACGCCCACCTCGGCGGCGAGCGTGGCCGCCGTGTCGAACCGTCCCCGGATCGTCGCCAGCATCGCCTGACGCGCCAGCACCACCACCGCCGCCTCGGAGTCGCCGGCCAGTGAGCCGGCCCGCGCGTAGGCCGTCAGCGCGGACTCGGCCGCCTCAAGTTCTCCCAGCTCCGCCAGGGCGATGAAACGCCAGAACAGTCCGCGCCGCTCGGCCGCGGCGTCCCCGGCCCGCCGGGCCTGTGTCACGATCTCCGACGCGGTGGCCAGCCGTTCGCGGGCGGCCGCGGGATCCCACAGCGCGTGCAGCCCGGAGTCGAGGACCTCGGCGATCACGCCGGGAGTGCCGACCTCCCGGGCCAGCGTCACCGCCTCGTCGATCAGCGTACGCCGGCGCTGTCCGGCCGACGGGTCGCCCAGCAGTTCACGCGCGAGCCTGGCCAGTACACGGGCCCGGGCCTCAGGAGCCGGCGTGCGTTCGGCCGCGGCCTCCAGCAGACGGATGAGACCGGGGTCGAGATCGAGGAACTCCGTCCGCGACGGCGCGGCCAGCGCCAGGTGGAGGACCGGGTCGCAGGTGACGTCAAGGCGAGCCAGCTCGTCGGCGAGGCCGAGTGCGGCTCCGGGCAGCCCGCCCGAGGCCAGCCACACCGCGTGGACCGCGTCGGCGGACAGGCCCGGGCTCAGCTCGGCGAGCTCCGGTTCCGTCAGGCCACGCAACCGCATCTCCGGCTTCAGTCCGGTGGGTTCCACGGCGGTCGCGACCAGGATCGTCGCGCCGGACACGAGCCGATCCAGCGAGGCCGGCAAATCGACGGCGAACGTGTCGACGTCGTCGATGTCGTCGATGAGGAGCAGGCGCGGGCCGTCGGTCGCCTGGGCGAGGCGATCCGGCGACCGAAGCCAGGACACGGTGGGCGCTGTCGCACGGAAAACCGGGATCTTCCGTTCGCGGGCCAGATCCACGGCGGCGTCGATCAGCGCTGACTTGCCCGAGCCGGGCGGGCCGGTGACGACAAGCCGGCCGCTGTCCCCCGCCGCGGCCCGGTCGAGCAGCCGCGCCACCGCGGCGAGCTCCCTTTGGCGTCCAATCAAGGCCATCTGTGCAGCGTAACGACTTGCCGCGACCACCCCTCACTGGTTCTGAGGCTCTGCCCTCCGGCGCGCCTGACCGGTCTCGGATGGCTGTGGCCTGCGTCACGTACAAATCGTGCACCCCTCGGTTACGCCCTCTGGGTGAGGTTTCTTTGCGAAAGAGGGGAACATGACGGACACACGTGACATCCGGTTTTTCGGTGGTCTGGCCGGTGACATCCGGGGCACGGACGCCGACCGCCCGCCGCTGGTTTTCGTGCACGGTCTCACGTACGACCGCCGCCAGTGGGGACCGCTGCTGGACGAACTGGCGACCGTCGATCCGGGCCGGCGGGTGCTCACACTCGACCTGCCCGGGCACGGGGGGTCGGCGCGATGGGACGGCTACGACCTCGACAAGGTCGTGGCCGCCCTCCACGCGGCGGTGACCGAGGCCGGACTCGCCGCGCCGATCGTCGTGGGGCACTCCCTCGGGGGCGTTCTGGTGACCAGGTACGCCGCGGCCCACGCGACCCGTGGCGTGGTCAACGTCGACCAGCCGTTGCTCGCGGGCACGTTCGGCGATGTCCTGCGGCAGGCCGAACCGGTGCTACGCAGCCCGTCCTGGGGTGAGATCTGGGACCGGATGCTCGGCAACATGCAGGTCGACCGGTTGCCGCCGGCGGCGCGGGACCTGGTCTCCACGGCCACCGATCCGCGGCAGGACCTGCTCCTCGGCTACTGGAACGAGATCCTGGTCACCTCCGCCGAGGAGCTCGGCCGCCGCCAGACCCACGTGCTGGGCGTGATCCGGTCCAGCGGGGTGCCGTACCGCTACGTGACCGGCCATTCGCCGGATCCGGCGTACGAGGGATGGCTGAGGTCCGCCCTGCCGGACGTCACCGTCACCGTGCTGCCCGGCAGCGGCCACTTCCCGCACCTGGTGCACCCGCGCGAGATGGCCGGGATGCTGGCCGGCTGAGCCGGCCCGCTCCAAGACGTCCTTCCACACCACATCCCCGCCGGCCGGGCCCGCCCGGCCAGCTTGACGATCGGAATGTTCGATGACGCTGTCGGACCGGCTGCGCGACGACGCCGCAGCCCTGCAGGACGACTTGGTACGGCTGCGGCGTGACCTCCATCGGTACCCGGAGATCGGCCTCCACCTGCCGCGCACCCAGCTGGCGGTGCTGGACGAGCTGTCGGGGCTGGGGTTGGAGATCACCCTGGGCCGGTCGCTGAGCTCGGTGACCGCGGTGCTGCGCGGCGGGCGACCGGGCGAGGCGGATCCCGGCGGCGAACCCGCCCCCGCGGTGCTGCTGCGCGCCGACATGGACGCCCTGCCGATCACCGAGCTGACCGGGCTGGACCACGCGAGCCAGGCGGACGGCGCCATGCACGCCTGCGGGCACGACCTGCACACGGCGATGCTGGTCGGCGCGGCCCGGCTGCTCGCCGCGCACCGCGACGCGCTGGCCGGCGACGTGGTGTTCATGTTCCAGCCGGGCGAGGAGGGCTGGAACGGCGCCGCCCGCATGATCGAGGAAGGGGTGCTGGACGCGGCGGGACCGCGGGTCTCCTCGGCGTACGGCATGCACGTGCGCTCGTACGGGACCCCCGCCGGCCAGTTCCGCAGCAGGCCCGGCCCGTTGATGGCGTCGACGGCGGAGCTCAGGGTGACCGTGCGCGGAGTCGGCGGGCACGCCTCCATGCCGCACCTGAGCCGCGACCCGGTCACGGTGGCGGCGGAGATCGTGACCTCGTTGCAGACCCTGGTCACCCGGCGCTTCGACGTCTTCGACCCGGTGGTCGTCACGGTCGGCTCCATCCACGCCGGGACCAAGTCCAACACCATTCCCGACACGGCCACGATCGACGCCACGGTACGCACCTTCTCGCCGGCGAACCAGACGCGGCTGCCCCGCGAGGTCACCCGGCTGTGCCTGCACATCGCCGAGGCGTACGGGCTGACCGCCGAGGTCGACTACGTCGAGGGCTACCCGGTGACGGTGAACGACGAGGAGCAGTACGAGTTCGCCCGTACGGTGGTCTCCGAGGTGCTCGGCGCGGAACGGTTCGTCCCGATGGCGTCCCCGGTGAGCGCCGCGGAGGACTTCTCCGAGGTGCTCGACGAGGTGCCCGGCTGCTATCTCATCCTGGGCGCGAGTGCCGCGGACGATCCGGCCACGGCGCCGAGCAACCACAGCCCGCGAGCGGTGTTCGACGACGGAGTGCTCTGCGACGGCGCGCTGGTTCACGCGGAGCTGGCGATCCGGGCACTGCGCCGGCACGCGGAGCGGCGATCACTCGCCGCCCCGCGTGGATCCGTGCCGGGTGAGGTCGCATAGCGGCCGCGCCGCTTCCTGCCGCGGCGGCCTCGCGCGGCAGGAGTGGGTCCTGTCGGCGGCCATCGCGCCCGGGCGGGTGCGTGGCGACCGGCGGGTTCGAGTACGGCGGCGACGGGCGCATCCGCGTCCTGCGCATCCGTCCCTGACCTCGACCGCCCACCGCCTCGGGGACCCGGGACGGCGGGATCGAGCGGACGGGTCAGATGCCGCTGGGGGTCATCGGCTGCATGAGGCGGCGGGCGGCCTCGGTGACGGAGCCGGACAGGGAGGGGTAGACCGCGAAGGTGTGGGCGATCTGGTCGACCGTCAGCCGCTGCTGGACGGCGACCGAGACCGCCAGGATCAGCTCCGACGCGCGGGGGGCGACCACCACGCCGCCCAGGATGATGCCGGTGTTCGGGCGGCAGAACAGCTTCACGAAGCCGTCGTTGAACCCCTGCATCTTGGCGCGGGCGTTGGTGGCCAGCGGCAGCTTGACGATGTTGGCCTCGATCTCCCCGTTCTCGATCGCCCGCTCGGCGATGCCCACGGCGGCGATCTCGGGGTCGGTGAAGATGGCGGAGGCGACGGTGGCCAGGCGGAGCGGGTGCACGGCCTCGCCGAGGGCGTGCCAGACGGCGATCCGGCCCTGCATGGCGGCGACCGAGGCGAGCATCAGGACCCCGGTGCAGTCCCCGGCCGCGTAGACGCCGGGCGCGGAGGTGCGGGAGACCTTGTCGACCTGGATGAACCCGCCCTTGTCGAGGGTGATCCCGGCCTCCTCGAGACCGATCCCCGCGGTGTTGGGGACCATGCCGACCGTCATGAGGCAGTGGCTGCCCTCGGCGGTCCGGCCGTCCTCCAGGGTGACGACCACGCCGTCCGGGGTGCGCTTGACGGACTCGGCGCGGGAACGGCCCATGACGTTCATGCCGCGGCGCCGGTAGACCTCTTCGAGGACCTCGGCGGCGTCGGCGTCCTCGTTGGGCATCATGCGGTCACGGGAGGAGACGAGCGTGACCTCGGAGCCCAGCGAGCGGTAGGCGCCCGCGAACTCCGCGCCGGTGACGCCGGAGCCGACCACGATGAGGTGCTCGGGCAGCTCCTCCAGGTCGTACAGCTGGCGCCAGGTGAGGATGCGCTCGCCGTCGGGCTCGGCGCCGGTCAGGATGCGCGGGGTCGCGCCGGTCGCCACGATGACGACGTCCGCGCGGATCGTCCGGTCTCCGGCCCTGACCACCTGCGGGTCGACCAGCCGCCCCGGAGCCTTGATCACCTCGACGCCCTCCGCCGCCAGCCGGGCGGCGATGTCGGCGGACTGCGCGCGGGCGAGATCCTTGACGCGCCTGTTCACCAGCGGCATGTCGGCGGTGACGCCGCCGACGTCGCCGTCGGGGCCGCCGGTGTAGTGGACCCCCAGCATGCTGGCGTCGAGGAGCGCCTGCTTGCGCACCGAGGTGGCGATCAGCGTCTTGGACGGTACGCAGTCGGTGAGGACGCAGGCCCCGCCGGGGCCGTCCTGTTCGACCACGGTGACCTGCGCTCCCAGTTGGGCGGCGACCAGCGCCGCCTCGTATCCGCCGGGACCGCCACCGATGATCACTATCCTCGTCACATAGCCCATTCTCCCGCATGGTGGGACCGGACATCGCTCGGCATCCCTCCTAAACCACGGAACCCCCACAAAACCACCGGGATTCCGCGAGACATCGGCGTGGCTTCGAAGCCGGGTGAGCGTCTCGCGGATCTTGGATTAGTGTTTGTCTCCGTGCCTGTCTACGCCGCTTACGGCAGCAACATGGACCCGAAGCAGATGGCCCAGCGGGCCCCTCACTCCCCGATCAGGGGGACGGGCTGGCTCCAGGGCTGGCGCCTGACCTTCGGCGGGAACGATCTCGGCTGGGAGGGCGCGCTCGCCTCCATCGTCGAAGACGCCGCCGACCAGGTTTTCGTCGTCCTCTACGACGTGCCCGAGTGGGACGAGAGCTCCCTCGACCAGTGGGAGGGCGCGGCCCGCGGCCTCTATCACAAGGTCAAGCTCCGGGTGCAGACCATGGAGGGCGAGATCGTGGCGTGGTTCTACGTGCTCGACGGGTACGAGGGCGGGCTGCCCTCGGCTCGCTACCTCGGCATCCTGGCCGAGGCCGCCGAGCGCGCGGGTGCCCCCGACGACTACGTCAGGGAGCTGCGCGGCCGTCCCTGCACCTCCCTGGGGAGCTGAGGGCGACCTTCCCCGGGAACTCCCGGGGAGCCGGCGGCTCCGGGAACCGCCGGGAAGCCGGGGGCGCCACCCGTCACCGGCCGCGCGCGAGCACGCGCGGAAGTCCGCCGGGCGGCTCGCCGGGATCACCGGGATCACCGGCCGGATCAGGTCGGGGGCCTGGTCGGGCGCTCCGCTCGCAGGTGACACGGCGCGGCGCGAAGACGGATGACCGGTACGCTCAGTGACGTGACCAATGACCCATATGCACTCGCCACCGACGCCGCGGACGCGCTGAGAAGCGCCGTCGGCGTGGATTCCTTCGACGTCGCGCTGGTGATGGGGTCCGGCTGGGTCCCGGCCGCCGACGCGATCGGCGAGACGGTCGCCGAGATCCCGGTGACCGACCTGCCCGGCTTCGCGCCGCCCGCCGTGCAGGGCCACGCGGGCCGGATCCGCGCCGTCAGGACCGAGTCGGGCAAGAACGTGCTGATCTTCCTCGGCCGCACCCACCTCTACGAGGGCCGCGGCGTGGAGCCGGTCGTGCACGGCGTACGGACCGCGATCAGGGCCGGGGTGGGCACGGTCGTGCTGACCAACGCCGCCGGGGGCCTGCGCCCCGAGACCCAGGAGGTCGGCGAGGCGGTGCTGATCAGTGACCACATCAACCTGACCGGCGCCAGCCCGATCACCGGCGCCACCTTCGTCGACCTCACCGACGTCTACACCCCGCGCCTGCGCGACCTGGCCCGCGAGGCCGACCCGTCGCTGGCCGAGGGCGTCTACGTGGCCTTCCGCGGCCCGACGTACGAGACCCCGGCCGAGGTCCGCATGTGCCGCATCCTCGGCGGCGACATGGTGGGCATGTCCACCGTGCTGGAGGCCATCGCGGCCCGCGAGGGCGGCGCCGACGTACTGGGCATCTCCCTGGTCACGAACCCGGGTGCCGGGCTGGTGGGCGAGCCGCTCAACCACGAGGAGGTGCTGGAGGTCGGCCGGACCACCGCCACGCGCATGGGCGGCCTGCTGGCCGGCGTCGTCGGCAAGCTGTAAGCCGGCGGACCGACTTCAAGGATCAACAGGAGGCGGGCCCGGCGAGCGGACGGGCCCAGGCCCCGAGAGGTGACGATGAGCAGCGATCTCGCAGGACTCGCCCGTTCCTGGCTGGCCCAGGACCCCGACCCCGACACGCGCGCGGAGCTGGAGAAGCTGCTGGAGAGCGGCGACGACGACGCGCTGCGCGAGCGGTTCGGCTCCAGGCTGGAGTTCGGCACCGCCGGGCTCCGGGGCGAGCTGGGAGCCGGTCCCAACCGGATGAACCGGGTGACGGTCATGCGCGCCGCCGCCGGGCTGGCCCGCGTTCTCGGTCCCGGCAGACACGTCGTGATCGGCTACGACGCCCGGCACAAGTCGGACGCCTTCGCCCGCGACACCGCGGCCGTGCTCACCGGGGCCGGGCTGCGCGCCTCGATCCTCCCCGGTCCGCTGCCCACCCCGGTGCTGGCCTTCGCCGTCCGCCACCTCGGCGCCGACGCGGGCGTGACCGTCACCGCCAGCCACAACCCGCCCCGCGACAACGGCTACAAGGTCTACTGGGGAGACGGCTCCCAGATCGTCCCGCCGGTGGACGCGGAGATCTCCGCCGCCATCGACGCGACGGGGCCGGTCTCCGAGCTGCCCCTCGGCTCCCCCGGCGACCCGGCCTGGAGCGAGCTGGACGACGGCGTCGTGGCCGCCTACCTGGAGGCGGTGACCGCGCTCCCGATCGGCGGCGCGCGCGAGCTGCGGGTGGCGTACACCCCGCTGCACGGCGTGGGCGGCGACACCCTGGCCAGGGCCTTCGTCGCCGCCGGGTTCGACGCGCCCGCGACCGTCGGGGCGCAGGCCGAACCCGACCCCGACTTCCCCACCGTCGCCTTCCCCAACCCGGAGGAGCCCGGCGCGATGGACCTCGCGCTGGAGCTCGCGGAGCGGGTCGGCGCCGATCTGATCCTGGCCAACGACCCCGACGCGGACCGTTGCGCGGTGGGCGTGCCGCTGCCCGGCGGCGGCTACCGGATGCTGACCGGCGACGAGGTGGGCGCGCTGCTGGGCGAGCACGTGATCCGGCAGACCTCGGGCGACGGCCGCCTGGTGGCGACCACCATCGTGTCCTCGTCCCTGCTCGGCAAGATCGCCGCCGAGCACGGGGTGCACTACGCCGAGACCCTGACCGGCTTCAAGTGGATCATGAAGGCCGGGGAGGGCCTGCTGTTCGGGTACGAGGAGGCGCTGGGATACAGCGTCGGCTCCGAACTCGGGCTGCCCGTGCACGACAAGGACGGCATCGGCGCGGCGCTGACCGTGGCCGGGATCGCCGCGCGGGCCAAGCTGGAGGGCCGCGGCCTGCTCGACCTCCTGGACGACCTGGCACGCCGTCACGGCCTGCACGCCACGTCCCAGCTGTCGTTCCGGGTGGCCGACCTGTCGCTGATCACCGGGGCCATGGCCCGCCTGCGGGCGACGCCGCCCGCGCGGCTCGGCGGTCGCGAGGTCGAGGCGGCCGACGACCTGAGCCTCGGCGCGGGCGGGCTGCCGCCCACCGACGGCGTCCGCTACCACCTGGCCGGAGGCGCCCGGGTCGTCGTCCGCCCCTCGGGCACCGAGCCCAAGCTCAAGTGCTACCTGGAGGTCGTGGTCCCGGTGACCGGCGAGGTCTCCGCCGCCCGCGCGCTGGCCGTACGGGATCTCGACGCGCTGAAGGCCGACCTCACCGGGGCACTCGGCCTCTGACCCCCCCGGGACCGGCGTGGGAAGGCGCCGGCGGCGGGGGCGCCGTCGGGGGCGCCGTCAGCAGCCGGCCACGACCACCGGCAAGGTCCGGCGGGGGGCACCGTCAGCGGCCGGCCAGGATCAGACGAGGAAGGCGGCGACCACCAGCAGGGCCGCGGCCGCGAAGGCCGCCAGGGCGCTCGGCGCCCAGGTCACCTTGAGCGCGCCGGCCCTCGCCACGGTGCCGTCAGCGGTCCCGGCGGCGGTCCCGGCCTCGGGCTCCGCCGGAGTCCCGGTCGCCGTCGAAGCGCCGGTCGCCGCAGGGGTTCCGGGTGCCGTCGGAACATCGGTCGCCTTCGAGGCCTCGGCCATCGAGGCCGCGCGCCTGGCGGCTTCCGCGCGTTCGGTGATCTGCTCGGCCACCCAGTCGGCGTGGGTCTTTCCCGCCAGCGCCTCGGCGGCGGCCTGCTCGCCCTTCGAGCGGACCGGCTCGGTCCTGAAACGGCCCCGCGCGGGCACGGGCGCGGCCGCGGACCGCCCCCTGCGCGCGGCCGCCGCCCGCTCGCGGGCCGAGGCCTGCGGCACCCAGCAGCGAACCCTCTCACCGCCGGAGACGATCGTGATCGAGTGGGAGACCGTGACCTCGTCCACGTCCCGCCAGGGCACGAAGGCGTTCCTCAGCGGGTTGCGGACCCCGACGCCCTCCTCGGACAGGATGACCGCCGGGCGCAGGCAGGTGACGAAGACCAGCGCGGTCAGCACCCCCAGCACCGCCGCGGCGACCATCGACGCCTGCCCGCTGTAGCGGACGATCAGATCGACCGCGTTGAACGCGGCGAAGGCCATCCAGACCCAGCCGACGACCGTCGCGAGGGTGGAGCGGAACACCTGCTTCATCGGAAAGCTCACTTCACTCGTACGAGCCTGGTCACGCCTGCCACTTGAGGCGGGCGAAACCGGGTTTGATGACACCGTTGATGAGCGACAGGCGCTCGTCGAACGGCAGGAACGCGGACTTCATGGCGTTGACGGTGAACCACAGCATGTCGTCCCAGCCGTAGCCGAACGCCTCCGACAGCTTGGCGAACTCCTCGGAGACGGACGTACCACTCATCAGCCGGTTGTCGGTGTTGACCGTGACCCGGAAGTTCAGGCGGCGCAGCAGGCCGATCGGGTGCTCGGCGATGGAGGCCGCCGCGCCGGTCTGCAGGTTGGACGTCGGGCACATCTCCAGGGGGATGCGCTTGTCGCGTACGTAGGCCGCCAGACGGCCCAGCTTGGGCTCCCCGTCGCTCTGGACGGAGATGTCGTCGATGATCCGGACGCCGTGGCCGAGCCGGTCGGCGCCGCACCACTGGATCGCCTGCCAGATCGACGGCAGGCCGAACGCCTCGCCCGCGTGGATGGTGAAGTGGGCGTTCTCCCGCTGGAGGTATTCGAAGGCGTCCAGGTGGCGGGTGGGCGGGTAGCCCGCCTCCGCGCCGGCGATGTCGAACCCGACCACCCCGGCGTCGCGGTAGCGGACCGCGAGTTCGGCGATCTCCATGGACCTGGCCTGGTGGCGCATGGCGGTGAGCAGGGTGCCCACCCGGATGCCCCGCCCCTCGGAACCGGCGCCGAACCCCTCCTGCACGGCCTCGATGACCTCTTCGAGGCTCAGGCCCGCAGAGGTGTGCTGCTCGGGCGCGTAACGCACCTCGGCGTAGACGACGCCGTCCTCCGCGAGGTCCTCCGCGCACTCGGCGGCGACCCTGAACAGCGCCTCGCGCGTCTGCATGACGCCGACCGTGTGATCGAAGGTCTCCAGGTAGCGTTCCAGCGAACCGGAGTCGGCGGACTCCCTGAACCAGGCGCGCAGGCTCTCCGTCTCGGTGGCGGGCAACCTGTCGTAGCTCGACTCGCGGGCCAGGTCGATGATGGTCTCCGGCCGCAGGCCGCCGTCGAGGTGGTCGTGGAGCAACACCTTCGGAGCCAGGCGGATCTGCTCGAAAGTGGGTAGCTGACTCATCGTGTTCCTTTCAGTGTGGAGACCCCCGCCTTCAGGTCCGGGGAGGAAACGCGGCAGACGCGTGACGAACCGTCACCGGACGCCGTCCCTTCACCCGCCGTCGCGGTTGACGGTCTCCGGGGAGAAGGCCGGCAGGCAGACGGCGACGTACTCGGCGCCGTCGGGGCCCGAGCTGTAGCGGATCCGCTCCCCCGGCTCGGACACGAACACCTGCCCGGCGCCGACCTCGGTCGTACCTCCGTCGTGCTCCACGATGACGGTGCCCTTGAGCACCAGCGTGTACTCGGCGAACTCCGGTGTCTGGGCGGGCTCGTCCCACCCTGCCGGGGCTTTCATGTGCGCGATCGAGATCCCGGCGTCACCGGTGTTGGCCAGACCGACGTATTCGTCGATCGTCTTGCCACCCGGCACGGGAATCCGCGTCGCACTGTCGATTTTGCGTACCATCGGACCAGTCTGTCACCGGTCTCGGGGAGATGGCGCCTCTCGGCGCCCTCAGCGCCCTCGGTGCGCCGCCCGGCATGTGATCCGGTACGTGACTAGTGCGCGATGTCGACGACCAGCCGGTTCGGGCTCTTCTGCTCCAGCACCCGGAACGGCGCCTTGCGGTCGAGGACGACGCCCACGCTCACCACGCCCTCGAAGTCGCCTATCTTGACCACGTTCTGGACGTTGCCCAGCTTGGCCTGGAAGATCGGGCCACCCGTCCAGGTGGACTTGCCCGCCTCGGTGTGCGCGACGGCCGGGGTGATCGTCAGCTGCAGGTAGGCGCCGCCCTTGACGTCGACCGGATCTCCCGAGCCGTCCTGGATGAGCTTGGGCACCCACCGCGCGGTGTAGCCGGGCAGGTCTCCCTTGAGGTCGATCACCACCCGGTCGAACCCCTTGTGCTCCCCGAACCGGGCCCCGGTGACGGTCGGCTGGGTGTCGATGGGGCGGTCGACCTCGATCTCCTTGGTGCTCGTCGGGGGAAGCAGCCCGGCCGCGACGGCGGAGGGCGTAGAGGGCGGCGTGGTCACCGGATCCACCGGGGCCGTGGTCACCGGGCCCGCCGGGGCCGTGGTCACCGGGCTCGCCGGGGAGGGGGTCGCGGTCTGCGTGGTCGAGCCGCAGCCGGCCACCAGCAGGAACGAGGGGACGAGGGCGAGGGAAACGAGGGTGCGGTTCATGATGAGCCTCCTGCCCCGTTAGATGCTCAGGTCTCCGGGGAGGTTCACCCCTCCGGCCGTCCACATGCGCCCTGGCCGGATCGTGACACCTTGTCGAGGGGGGAGTCAAGCACCCCGGTCGTGGCGGGGAGCCCCGGTGGCGGGGAGCCCCGCGGGTCGGTCGTGGCGGGGAGCCCCGCGGGTCGGTCGTGGCGGGGAGCCCCGCGGGTCGCGAGGGGGCCGCCGCCGGGCCCCGGTATCCGGCGGCGGCCCCCTCCCCCGCGACCCGCGGGGCTCGCGTCCCCGTCCCCGTCCCCGTGCGGGACGGCGGACGCGAGCGGTGCGCCGGACCTAGACGGTCTCCAGCGCCCTCTCCCTCTCCCCTTCGGCCGCGGCGGACGCGTGGCGGCCGCGGCGGGCGCGGAGGCCGGTGAGGGCGATCAGCAGGCCGACCACGGCGAGGATCCCCGAGACCGTGATCGCGGCACGGAAGGTGCCGATCGGGTCGGCGCCCGTACCCGAGGTGAGGACGGCCGTCACGACGGCCAGCACGACCGCCCCGCCGACCTGTCCCGAGGTGTTGAGCAGCCCCGAGGCCAGGCCCTGCTCGTCGTCGGCCACCCCGTTGGTGGCCTGGATGTTCAGCGAGGGGAAGGACAGGGCGAACGCGATGCCCAGCAGGACCATGCCGGGGATGATCAGCGTGGCCAGGCTGGGCTCGCCGTTGATCCGGAGGAAGAACGCGTACCCGGCGGCCAGCGCGGCCGAGCCGATCACGATCAGCCGGGCGGTGCCGAACCGGTCGGCCAGCTTGCCCATCCTGGTGGAGGTCACCGCCACCAGGAGTCCGGCGGGCAGGAAGGCCAGCGCGGTCTCCAGGGCCGACCAGTGCAGGAAGTTCTGGAAATACTGCATGGCGACGAACTGGAAGCCGACGTAGGAGCCGAACAGGATCACGAGTCCCAGGTTGGCGCGGACGATCGGGCCGGAGCGCAGGATGCCGAGGCGTACCAGCGGGTGCTTGACGCGCTGCTCGGTGAGGACGAAGACGGCCAGCAGCAGGGCGGCTCCCAGCAGCGAGGCGATCGTGCGCGGCGAGCCCCAGCCCGCGCCGGGCGCCTCCACCACGGCGTAGACGAGCAGCAACATGGAGCCGGTGATGGTGACGGCGCCGATGAGGTCGTGGCCGCCCTCGGCGCGCTCCTCCCGGTGCTTGGGCAGGAACTTCAGGGCCGCGACCAGCGCGATGATCGCGACGGGGACGGGCATGAGGAACGTCCAGCGCCAGCCGAGCTCGGTCAGGAATCCGGAGATGACCAGGCCCAGGGAGAACCCGCTGGCGCCGGAGGCGGTGAAGACGCTGAGAGCCCTGTTGCGGGCAGGTCCCTCGGCGAAGGTCGTGGTGATGATGGAGAGCGCGGCGGGCGCGGTGAAGGCGGCGCTGACGCCCTTGACGAAGCGGGCCGCGATCAGCAGCGTGCCGTCGTTGACGAGGCCCCCGAGGAGCGAGGCCACGGCGAAGACCGCGAGGGCGACCAGGAAGACCCTGCGACGCCCGAGCAGGTCGGCGGTCCGGCCGCCGAGGAGGAGCAGCCCGCCGTAGCCGAGCACGTAACCGCTGACCACCCACTGCAGGGAGGACGTGGACAGTCCCAGGTCCGCCTGGATGGACGGCAGGGCGACTCCGACCATCGAGACGTCGAGCGCGTCAAGGAAGATCACGGCGCAGAGCACGGTGAGCGCGGCCCACAGGCCCGCGCCCCAGCGCTCGTCGGGCGGCGAAACCGGCGGAACCGGCGGAACCCGGGGAACAGAAGCGGCAGGTGAAGCGGTTGGAACGGGTGCGACCGACGGATCGGGTGGAGCCGTCGAGGTCGATGAAGAGGTCATGTCGCCCGACAATACATGCAAGCGCATCTAATGCAAAAGCATTTAATGCCTGTGCATTTAATGTTCACGCATGGTACGATCCGCGGCATGAACGAGGAGGACCCGGTCCGAGCGTGGCGCGAGGTGCTCGCCAGGCACGCCACGATCGCCTGCGCGCTGGAACGCGAACTCTCCGAACGGCACCGGCTCGGCATGAGCGAGTTCGAGGTCCTGGAGCGGATGGTCGAGGGCGGGCAGGGCAAATACCGGGTCCAGGAGATCGCCGACGCGGTCCATCTGAGCCAGAGCGCCTGCTCCCGGCTGATCGCCCGCCTGGAGAAGGCGGGCCTGGTGACCCGCCGCATCTGCGAGGACGACCGGCGCGGCATCTTCGTCGGCATCACCGAGGAAGGCCGCGAGCGGCACGCGACCGCCCTGCCCACCCATCGCGCCGTGATCGGCGAGATCTTCGGCACACCGGCCCGCGAGGCGAAACCGAAGGGCGTCCCGGCCTGCGAGACGGACCGGGAAGGCGTCCCGGCCCGCCGAGCGGAGAACCGGGAAGACGTCCCGGCCCGCTGAGCGGAGAACCGGGAAGACGTCCCGGCCCGCCGAGCGGAGAACCGGGAAGACGTCCCGGCCCGCCGAGCGGAGAACCGGGAAGACGTCCCGGCCCGCGAGGCGAAAGAAGGATGTCCCGGCCCGCGAAACGGACCGGGAAGGCGTCCCGGCCGCCTGCGTCAGGCGGTGACGCGGTCGATCACCAGGGGCAGCAGGTCCGGGTCGGCGGCCTCGCCGACGGTGTAGGCGCCTTCCAGGGCGGCGAGCGCCCGCTCGAAGCGCGCGGTCTCGTCGGCGTGCAGCGTCATCAGCGGCTGCCCCGCGCGGACCAGGTCCCCCGGCTTGGCGTGCAGCACGATGCCCGCCCCGAACGACACCGGGTCCTCCTTGCGCTCCCGGCCCGCGCCGAGCCGCCAGGCCGCCAGGCCCACGCCGTACGCGTCGAGCCTGGACAGCACGCCGGAGGAGGGCACGGTGATCTCCATCGTCTCGGCGGCCCTGGGCAGCAGGGCGTCGGGGTCGCCGCCCTGGGCGGCGATCATCCGGCGCCAGGCGTCCATCGCCGAGCCGTCCGCCAGGGCGCGCTCGGGGTCCTTGCCCCCGGACAGGCCCGCCGCCTGGAGCATCTCCCGTGCCAGCCGCACGGTCAGCTCGACCACGTCGGCGGGCCCGCCTCCGGCGAGCACCTCGACCGACTCGGTGACCTCCAGGGCGTTGCCCACGGCCCGGCCCAGCGGCCGGTCCATCGCGGTCAGCAGCGCGACGGTGTTGACCCCGGCGTCGGTGCCGAGCTCGACCATGGTCGTGGCCAGCTCGCGGGCCTGCTCCACGTTCTTCATGAAGGCCCCGGAGCCGACCTTGACGTCCAGGACGAGCGCGCCGGTGCCCTCCGCGATCTTCTTCGACATGATCGAGGAGGCGATCAGCGGGATCGCCTCGACGGTGCCGGTGACGTCGCGGAGCGCGTACAGCTTCTTGTCGGCGGGGGCGAGGCCGTCACCGGCCGCGCAGATGACCGCTCCGGCCTTGCCGAGCACGTCGAGCATCCCGTCGCTGGACAGGGACGCCCGCCAGCCGGGGATGGACTCCAGCTTGTCCAGGGTGCCGCCGGTGTGGCCGAGTCCCCTGCCGGACAGCTGGGGCACGTACCCCCCGCACGCGGCGACCAGCGGTGCCAGCGGCAGCGTGATCTTGTCACCGACGCCGCCGGTGGAGTGCTTGTCGGTGGTGGCCCCCGGCAGCGACGACCAGTCCATCCTGGATCCGGAGCGGATCATGGCCTGGGTCCACTCGGCGATCTCCCGCCGGTTCATGCCGTTGAGCAGGATCGCCATCGCGAGGGCGGACATCTGCTCGTCGGCGACGACACCCCTGGTGTAGGCGTCGATCACCCAGTCGATCTGCTCGGCCGACAGCTCCCTGCCGTCCCTCTTGGTGACGATGACGTCGATCGCGTCCATGCTCAGGCCCCCCGGCTCAGGTCGTCGGGCCCGAAGGCGTAGGGCAGGATCTCCGCCATCGGCTTCGGGCCGTCGATGGTCTCCAGCAGCAGCTCCGGGCCGCCGAACTCGTACAGGAGCTGGCGGCACCTGCCGCACGGCATGAGGAGCTCCTCGTGCCCGTCGACGCAGGTGAACGCGACGAGACGGCCGCCGCCGGTGGCCTGCAGCGAGGACACCAGCCCGCACTCGGCGCACAGCCCGATGCCGTAGGAGGCGTTCTCGACGTTGCAGCCGGACACGATCCGCCCGTCGTCCACCAGCGCGGCGGCGCCGACCGGGAACTTGGAGTAGGGGGCGTAGGCGTGGCCCATGGCCCGCACGGCCTCGGCCTTCAGCGCCGCCCAGTCGATATCCGTCCCGGTGCTCATCTCACCGCCCGTCTCGGTACCCGTCTCATCGCCCGTCTCGGTGCCCATCGAATCAGATCCGCTCGTGAGGTGCCGCGTGATGGTCACTTACCCTGCCCCCTGCGGTACGGCACGCCGTCGGCGGCCGGTGGCCGGAGCCGCTGCGCCGCCAGCGACAGCACCAGCAGCGTGGTGATGTGCGGGGTGACGGAGGTGAACTCCGAGGGGATGGAGTCGGTCAGCGCGAACACCACGAACACGGCGACCGCCGCGACCCCGGTGATCAGCGCGGCCCGCGTCCGGTTCTGCCGTACGAGCTGGTAGACGGCGACCGCGGCGAGCAGGATCGTCACCACGAGCAGCAGCGCGTGCACCGACTCGCCACCCCTGCGCAGCTGGAGCGCGTCGGTGTAACCGAACAGCACGGCGCCCCCGGCCAGCCCTCCCGGCCGCCAGTTACCGAAGATCATGGCGGCGAGGCCGATGAAGCCGCGCCCGCCGGTCTGTCCCTCGCGGTAGGCGCTGGCGGCCACCTGCGCCAGGAACGCGCCGCCCAGGCCCGCCAGGGCCCCGGAGACGAGCACCGCGATGTACTTGTAGGTGTAGACGTTGACGCCCAGCGACTCCGCGGCCACCGGGCTCTCCCCGCAGGAGCGCAGGCGCAGGCCGAACGCCGTACGCCACAGCAGGTAGTACGAGAGCGGGACGAGCAGGATCGCCAGGATCGTCAGCAGCGAGACGTTCGTGGTCAGGCCGCGCAGGATGCCCGCGACGTCCGACAGCAGGAACCACTGCTTGGCCTCCAGCGTCCTGAGCGGGTCCCCGATCCACGGCACGCTCACCACGCCGGGCTTGGGCACGGGGGGCGACTGGGAGTCGCCGCCGCCCGGCATCTCGGCGAAGGTGACCTTGGACAGGAACTGGGTGACGCCCAGGCCCAGGATGTTGATCGCGACACCGGAGATGATGTGGTCGACGCCGAACGTCACGGTGGCGATCGCGTGCAGCAGGCCGCCCAGCGCCCCGCCGATCGCGCCCGCGACGACGCCCGCCCACGGGTTGCCGAACTGGAGCGCGCCCCAGGCGCCGCACCAGGTGCCCAGGATCATCATGCCTTCGAGGCCGATGTTGACCACCCCGGCCCGCTCGGCCCACAGGCCGCCCAGACCGGCCAGGCCGATGGGGATGGCCAGCGCGACGGAGGCGTTGATCGCACCCGCGGAGGTGAGGTCGACGGCGCCGGTGACGGTCCGCGCGAACGAGAGCAGCAGGACGAGCGCGCCGAGGGCGAGCAGCAGGACCCGCCAGGTGACCCTGAACCTGCGGGCGGGGGTCTTCGGCTCCGTGAAGGGAGCCTCCGGCGTGGTGAGGGCGCCCTGGCTCATGCCGGCGTTCCTTCCCTGGTCGGGGTGGTGCCCGCCAGCTGGCGGCTCACCCGGCGCTGCTCGGCGGAGATCTGGTAGCGGTGGACCAGCTCGTAGGCGATGATCACCGAGAGCACGATCGTTCCCTGCATGATGGTGACGATGTCCGGGGAGATCTTCTTGATCTGCAGGATGCCCGCGGAGGTGTCGAGGAAGGCCCACAGCAGGGCGCCGAACGCGATGCCGACCGGGTGGTTGCGGCCGAGCAGCGCGATCGCGATGCCGGTGAAGCCGAGCCCGGTGGGGAAGTCCAGGCTGTAGCTGTAGGAGGCGCCGAGCAGCTGCGGCATGCCGACCAGGCCCGCCATCGCGCCGGACAGGATCATCGAGACGAGGATCATCCGCTTGACGTTGACGCCGCTGGCCACCGCGGCCGACTCCGAGCGGCCGGTGGCGCGCAGGTCGAAGCCGAAGCGGGTCCGGTTGATCACCACGTGGTAGAGGACGCCCATCACGACCGACAGGATGATCAGGCCGAACACCTTCGTCTGGGTGCCGGAGATGATCTCCAGCCCCGGCACCTGGCCGGAGGGGCCGATCGGCTTGGTGCCGATGTTGTTGCTGCCCGCGACCTCGACCGCGAGGCGCTCCTTGTTGAGCAGCCAGGCACCGAGCGCGGTGGCGATGGCGTTCAGCATGATCGTGGAGATGACCTCGCTCACCCCGCGCCGCACCTTGAGCAGCCCGGCGATCGCCGCCCACCCGGCGCCGACCAGCACGGCGACGAAGATGATCAGCGCGACGTGCAGCGGGGCGGGCAGGGTGACCGCGCCGCCGACGGCCGCGGCGGTGAGCGCCGCCAGGCGGTACTGGCCGTCGACGCCGATGTTGAAGAGGTTCATCCTGAACCCGATCGCCACCGCGAGCGCGGACAGGTAGTAGGTCGTCGCGTAGTTCAGGGTCAGCACGATCGAGCGCGGCCGGATGCCGTACTCGCCCATGACGACCAGCGTGTCGAGCGGCGGGGCGCCTGTGATCGCCAGGATGACCATGGTGATCAGCGCCGCGAACACGATGGCGACGAGCGGGGCGACGAGCGAGAGCAGCCCCGCCGGCGAGACCTTTCCGAGCAGCCGGTCGGCGAAGGTGGACTTTTCCCGGCTCATCCGCGCGTCCCGGTGGGCGTGTGCGCTACCTGGGTGTTCATGCCGCGCGTCCCCGGGGGCGTGTGCGCTACGTGGGTGTTCATGCCGCCTCTCCAGCACCCGTCATGGCCGAACCGAGCTGCTCGGGTGTCACGTCCTTGGGATCCACCTCGGCGACGATCCGGCCGCGCAGGATCACCTTCAGGGTGTCCGACAGGCCGATGAGCTCGTCGAGGTCGGCCGAGATCAGCAGGACCGCCAGGCCCGCGGCGCGCGCCGCGCGCAGGTGGTCCCAGATGGCCGCCTGGGCGCCCACGTCGACGCCGCGCGTCGGGTGGGACGCGATCAGGAAGACCGGCTCCCCGCTCATCTCCCGGCCGACGATCAGTTTCTGCTGGTTGCCGCCGGACAGGGCCGCGGCGTCCACGTCGATGCCCGGGGTCCGCACGTCGTACGCCTCGACGATGCGCCGGGTGTCCTCGCGCGCTCCCGCGCGGTCGATCCAGGGACCCTTGACGTTGGGCCGGCGGGTCTGGTGGCCGAGGATCCGGTTCTCCCAGAGCGGGGCCTCCAGCAGCAGGCCGTGCCGGTGACGGTCCTCGGGGATGTAGCCGATGCCGGCCTCGCGGCGGCGCAGCGTCGTCCAGGCGGAGATGTCGTGCTCGCCGAGGCGGATCTCGCCCTCGGCCGCGCGCATGCCCATGATGGCCTCGACCAGCTCGGCCTGGCCGTTGCCCTCGACCCCGGCGATGCCGAGCACCTCGCCCTTGCGGATGTCGAAGGTGACGCCGTCCACGACGCAGCGGTCCTCGGCCGAGTGGACGTTCAGGCCGCGCACCGACAGCGCCACCACGTCGGTGACGGTGGACTCGCGGGTCTCCGGGCTGGGCAGCTCGCTGCCGACCATCAGCTCGGCCAGCTGCCTGGCGGTCACGTCCTTGGGATCCACGCTGGCCACGGTCGTGCCGCGCCGGATCACGGTGATGGCGTCGGCGACCGAGAGCACCTCGTCCAGCTTGTGCGAGATGAAGATGATCGTCAGCCCCTCGCGGACCAGCTCGCGCAGGTTGGCGAAGAGCTCGTCGACCTCCTGCGGCACGAGCACGGCGGTCGGCTCGTCCAGGATGAGGATCCGGGCGCCCCGGTAGAGGACCTTGAGGATCTCCACCCGCTGGCGGGCCCCGACGCCCAGGTCCTCGACGGTGACGTCGGGATCGATGCCGAGGCCGTAGGAGTCGGAGATCTCCCGGATCCTCTTCCGCGCGGCGCCGAAGTCGAGGGCGATCCCGCCCTTGCGGGGCTCGCTGCCGAGGATCACGTTCTCCAGCACGGTCAGGTTGTCGGCCAGCATGAAGTGCTGGTGGACCATGCCGATGCCCACGGCGATCGCCTCCCCGGGGGAGCGGAAGCTCACGTCCTGGCCGTTGACGCGGATCCGCCCCTCGTCCGGGCGCTGCATGCCGTACAGGATCTTCATGAGGGTGGACTTGCCCGCGCCGTTCTCGCCGACGACGGCGTGCACGTGCCCCTGACGTACGGATAGGGAGATGTCGCGGTTGGCGACGACGCCGGGGAATCGTTTGGTGATTCCCTCGAGCTCGACGGCCGGTGCCGAGGTGCTGATGACGGCCTCCTCCGTACGGATGCCCCGATACGGAACGTGGTGGTCAGAGAGGACAAAGGGCCCGGGGGAAATGTCCGCCGGGCCCCTCATTAGTACCAGGTCAGGAGGTCTTGTCCGGAACGGTGATCTCGCCGGAGATGATCTTCTGCTTGAACTCGTCGAGCTTGGCCTTGATGTCGTCGACCTGGCCACCGGTGGTGGAGTAGTCGACGCCGCCGGCCTTGAGGTCGTAGATCGTGCTGCCCGACTTCACGGAGTTGGTGGTGAAGCTCTTCAGGAAGTCGAAGACGGCGACGTCGACCTTCTTGAGCATCGAGGTCGCGATGACGCTCTGCAGCTCGGGGGCGGCGGTCTTCGCCTGGTCGGAGTCGACGCCGATGGCCAGGCCCTTGGCGGCCTTGGCCGCCTCGAACACGCCGCCACCGGAGCCGCCCGCGGCCTGGTAGACCACGTCGGCACCCGCGTCGAACATGCCCTCGGCCGCGGTCTTGCCCTTGGCCGGGTCGCTGAAGCCGGTGAAGTCCGGCGGCTGGGTGAGGTACTTGACCTCGATCTTCACGTCGGACTTGACCGCCTTGGCGCCCGCGTCGAACCCGGCCTCGAACTTGTTGATCAGCGGCACCTGCACGCCGCCGACGAAGCCCACGTGGTTCTTCTTGCTCTTCAGCGCCGCCGCGGCGCCGACCAGGAAGGAACCCTCGTGCTCGGCGAACAGCAGGTTCGAGATGTTGGGGGCGACGGCCGCCGCGTCGTCGACGATCGCGAACTTGACGTCGGGGAACTCGGTCGCGACCTTCTTGACCGGGTTGGAGTACGCGAAGCCCACGGCGATGATCGGGTTGAAGCCGCCGTCGGCGAGCAGGCGGAGCCGCTCCTCCTTGGCCGCCTCGGTCTCGCCGTTACCGGCCTCCAGCTCGCTGACCTCGGCCAGGCCCAGCTCGGCCTTGGCCTTGTCGATGCCCGCCGCCGCGGAGTCGTTGAACGACTGGTCGCCACGCCCGCCGATGTCGTACGCGAGACCGACCTTCGGTCCCGTCGCGGCCGGCGCCGCACTGCTGGCGGCCCCGCTCGGCTGAGCCGACGTGGGCGGTTCCTCGCTTCCACCACACGCGGCAGCTCCCATGAGCATGCTGCCCGCCAGTGCGGTCGCGGCCAGCTTGCCGAATCGGTTCTGAAGCAAGATGGACTCCCTTCGCGTTTCAGTGCACGCGCGAAGAGACGCACGGCAACCCTGCACGGAAGATAGTTGGTCCATCAGGGTTGACCAAACCAGCACACAAGTCCGCAACAGGTCCGTTATCCAGCTCACGCCACCTTGTGACCCGGGAAGCGGGGCGGAACTACCCGCCGGTAGCCCTGGATGGCCGTCGCAGCCTGGCGTTGGCACACCTGTCCGGCGGTCGACGATCATCTTCGGGGATCATCGACCGGTTCCTCAGGATATGTCCGGACTTTTCAGCTGACTAGATGTCAGGACCGACTAGTTGTCGGCGTTCAGGGCCATGAGCGGCTCGCCCGCGATGGGACGCTGCCCCTCCCAGAGGGCCGTCAGCGCGGTCGCCGCCAGGAAACGCACCCCGGCGCCGATGGCGGTCTCGTCCACGTCGAAGGTGCCCTGGTGGATGTCGGCCAGATGCGTCGAGCCCGGCTCGCGGGTGCCGAGCCTGGCGAACGCTCCGGGAATGGACTCCAGGTACCAGCCGAAGTCCTCGCCGCCCAGGCTCTGCTCCGTCGGCACCGGAGCGCCCTCGCCGAGCACGCCCTCCGCGGCCTCGGCCAGCATCTGCACGCTGACCTTGTCGTTGACCACCGGCGGCACGCCGCGCACGTAGTCCATCTCGGCCTCGACGCCGTACGCGCCGGCGACCGACTCCAGCAGCGACTTGATCATGTCGGGGGCCGCGTGCCAGGCCGCCTCGTCCAGGCAGCGCACGGTGCCCTCGGCGACGCCGTCGTCCGGGATGGCGTTGGCCACCGAGCCCGCCTCGACCCGGCCCCAGACCAGGCTGAGCGAGGAGCGGGGGTCGATCCGGCGCGAGAGCGCCGCGGGCAGCTCGGTGAGGATCTTGGCGAGCGCGAAGACGAGGTCGGCGGTGAGGTGCGGCCGGGCGGTGTGCCCGCCGGGACCGCTCACCCTGATCGTGACCCTGTCACAGGCCGAGGTGATGGGACCGGCCTTGAGACCGACCTTGCCGACGTCCAGCCGTGGGTCGCAGTGCAGGCCGAAGATACGGTCGACACCGCTGATGCCGCCCGAGGCCATCACCTCCAGCGCGCCGCCGGGAAGCTCCTCGGCGGGCTGGAAGATCAGCCGGACCCGGCCGGGCAGCAGGCCGGCCTCGGCCTGCTGGGCGAGGAAGAGCGAGGTGCCGAGCAGGATCGCGGTGTGCACGTCGTGGCCGCAGGCGTGGCACACGCCGGGGACCGTCGAGCTGTAGGAGACGTCCTTCTCGTCCGGCACGGGCAGCGCGTCGATGTCGGCCCGCAGCGCCACGGTCGGGCCGTCGCCGCTGCCGACGTCGCAGAGCAGGCCGGTGCCGCGCGGCAGCACCGAGGGGACCAGCCCTGCGGCGGTGAGGCGCTCGGCGACGCGCTGCGTCGTGCGGTATTCGGCGAACGCGAGCTCGGGATGCATGTGCAGGTCCCGGCGGAAGTTGATCAACTCCTGCTCGCGACCGGCGAGGAACGTGTCGAGTTCTCCCCGCAAATTACGCCCCCGCATTGCTCACCGTCCCATCCGCGCCGGCGGGCCTGGATCCTCGACGCACCGTGCCACTGCCCAGGATCGCGAAACCCATGAGGCAGTCTCGAAAAAAAGCGATCGCCGCACCGACGGGCCGGAGTGGGGTCTCACGGGCCGCATCAGCGCGGGCTGGTCGGTCACCGACGCGAAAACGGCAGGCCGGTGACCCGGAGAAGCCGTCGCGTTGGCGATGACAACGACTTTATCCCTCCCCCCGAGCAGCTCGCCGACATCCAGGCCAAATGTTTTGTCACCCCATGCCCCACTCGTACACCTTCCGACCCGGGAGGACCAGGAAAGATAGCCCAAATTGACTATGAGACGATGGTTAGGTCGGAGGACGGACGATCCGGGAGGCGGTAGCCCCCGGGCCATTTCCAAACGTCGCCGACCTGGCAATTTACGTGACCTCAGGTGCCGGTCATCGAACCCGGCGGAGTGATGCAAACGGGAGGAATGCGTGTTTCACTCCTCACATGATCGCTAACATCCCATTCGGGGAGAGGCAGTCGCGTTTGAGCATATTTGAACCGGACGAGGGCACCCTGGTGGTCCTTCCCTCGCTGTCGCTTCCCCAGGATGAGCTGCGCAGGATCACCGGCCCCCTCTGCTACGAGGAGCGGCTGCTTTTTCTCCTCCTCACCCTGAGGAAGCCGAAAGTCGAGGTCGTCTACCTCACCTCGACGCCGGTGGACAGTGCGGTCGTGGACTACTACCTCGGCTTCCTCGACGATCCCGACGAGGCCCGCACGCGCCTGCAGATGATCAGTTTGGATGATCCCGACACGCATCCGCTCACCGAGGCGCTGCTGCGCCGCCCGGACGCGATCGCGCGCATCCGCGCCGCCCTCGGCGGCCACCGGGAGGGCGACGCCGGGGACGGCGGCGACGGCGGCGGCAGGGCCGCCTGGATGGTGCCGTTCGTGGTGAGCGAGTACGAGGAGCGTCTCGCCGGGATCCTCTCCCTGCCGGTGTACGGCCCCGCCACCTCCCTGGCCCACCTGGGGTCCAAGAGCGGCGGACGCACGATCGGCGACGAGGCCGAGGTGCCGCTGGTCAGGGGCTTCGGCGACCTGCGCTCGCTGATCGAGGTGGAGCACGCCGCCCGCGCGATGAGTCCCACGCGCAAGCTGATGGTCAAGCTCAACAACAGCTACTCGGGGCTCGGCAACGCCATCGTGACCAAGGACGACCGGCCGCTCGTCTCCTGCCCCACGAGTTTCTCCGCGTCGGACGAGAACTGGACGACGTTCGCCGAGAAGGTCGCCGAGCGGGGAGCGGTGATCGAGGAGTTCATCGAGGACCGGCCCCTGTACTCCCCCAGCGCCCTGGCGCGGATCACCCCCGGCGGCGTGTACGACGTGGTCGCCACCCACGAGCAGATCCTCGGCGGCCCCAACGGCGACGTCTACCAGGGCTGCACCTTCCCCGCCCGGCAGGAGTACCGGGCCGAGCTGGGCGCGCAAGCGGAGCGGATCGCCAGGATCCTCGCGGGCCGCGGCGTGGTGGGGCTGTTCGGCATCGACTTCTTCGCCGTCAAGACCGACGGCGGCTACCGCACGCTGATGTGCGAGATCAACCTGCGCATCGGCGGCACCACCCACCCGTTCGGCGCCGCGCTCCTGACCACCGGCGCGTCGTACGACCCGGGGACCGGCACGCTCGTGCACGCGGGCCGGCCCAAGCACTACGTGGCGACGGACAACTGCGCCGCGCCCGCCCTGCGGGGCCGCACCCCCGGGGAGGTGGTCAAGCTGGTCCACGACGAGGGCCTCGGCTTCGACCGCGAGCGCCGCACCGGGAACGTGCTGCACATGCTGGGCGGGATCCCGAAGTACGGCAAGCTCGGGTTCACCAGCATCGGCGACTCCGCGGAGGAGGCCGCCGAGCTACACCGGAGGACGCTGGCCACGCTGCGCCAGACAGCGTAGGCCGATCACACCGAGCACGGCCGCCAGCACGAGGTTGACGGCGATCAGGATTCCGTGGACCACGTAGAAGGCCGTCGGATGACCGTCCGCGAGGTTGAAGCCAAGGGTGATCCATTCAAAGATCATGAAAGCGGCAAGACCGATCAGAAAAACGGCTGTCTTTCGCGTTATTTGCATGATGTCAGTATTCCGCCGAGTGGTTCGTACCTGGTCAGGGCACCGGTAACTCCATGCGAACCGGTACGAAGCTACCCTGAGATCATCATGGGGATCAAACATGTCGCACCCGTCGGGGTGCTGCTCGCGGCGACCGCCCTTCTCGGCGCGCCCGCACAGGCCCGGGTCGCGCACGTGCCCGCGAACGGCGGGCCTGACCTGCGCGCGGGCGCCGGTCCACTGGATTCGCGCACCGGCGCCGGTCCGGCGGAAGCGCGCACGGGCACCGGTTCCGCGGCGGGCCCGCGCACGCGCCGCGAGCGGGAACCGGTCGGCGGCATCCGGCTCGGGGGGCGGGGCCTCGTCGTCCCCGCGGGCGTGAAGGCCCCTCCCAAGACGGCCGCGAAGGCGTACGTGATCGCCGACGCCGAGAGCGGCGAGGTGCTGGCCGCCAAGGACGCCCACGGGCGCTACCTTCCCGCGAGCACGCTGAAGGCGCTGACCGCCCTCACCCTGATCCCGAAACTGGACAAGGACCGGAAGATCACGCCGAGCAGGCGCGCCGTGAACGAGGAGGGCAGCGCGGTCGGCCTGGTCCCCAAGCCCCTCTACACCGTCGAGGACCTGTTCAAGGCGCTGATGCTCGTCTCGGGCAACGACTGCGCGATGGCGCTGGCCGAGGCCAACGGCGGCCTGGCCACGACCCTGGCGGACATGAACGCCGAGGCCAAGCGCCTGCAGGCGTTCGACACGGTGGCCAAGACCCCGAGCGGGCTGGACAAGCCGGGCCAGAGCAGCTCGGCCTACGACCTGGCGCTGATCGCCCGCGCCGGCCTGGCCAACGCCGATTTTCGGCGATATATCAGCACAAAGACCGACAAATTCCCGGCACCCAAGGGCTACTACGAGATCGGCAACCACAACAAGCTGCTCTGGCGCTACAAGGGCATGATCGGCGTCAAGAACGGCTGGACGTCCAAGGCCCTGGGCAGCTTCGTCGGCGCGGCCAAGCGCGACGGCCACACCGTCATCGTGTCGATCATGCGTCACGACGGCTACTTCTGGGAGGAGGTCGCCGACCTGCTCGACTGGGGCTTCGCCAACCGCGGCAAGGTCCTCCCGGTCGGAAAGCTGGTCGACCCGGTCCCCGAGCCCGCCCCGCTGCCCACCGGGCCCGCCGCCTCGGCGACCCCGGCCGCCCCGGCCCCCGTCTCCGCGCAGGACCCGGCCGCGGCCGCCAGACCGGCCGACGAGGGCGTCCCGATCGGCTACTACGCCCTCGGCGCCGCCCTGCTCGGCGGCCTGGCCTGGCTGGTGTACGGCCTGCGCGGGCGATCCCGCCGGCCGCGGTGATCCGAGGACCCTCATCGTGCCCGGGGCACCCGCTCCGATACAGGCACGGCTCGCCCCGGGCCGGGTGGACGCCCCGGGCCGGGTGAACGGCTCCACCGCGGCGGTCCGCCCGTTCCCGGCGGCCCGGTCACCCCTCGGCCGGTTCCCCGCGGTCCGGGGCCGGTGCGGCCGGGAGGGTCCTGATCCCCAGGACGGCGCTCCAGGCGGCGAAGGCCAGGAGCAGGGCCGTCTGGCCGGCCATGCCGAGCGTGATGGTCCGGCTCACCTCGTCGTCGAAGTCGACACCGTACCCCATCGTGGCCAGGCGGACACACAGCACCGGCAGCGCCAGGATCGCCAGGGCCAGTGGCCACGACGGGGTGCGCCGCGCGGGCGCGTACACGTGCACGCAGGCGTACGCGACACCCGCGCCCAGGATGAGCGCGCTCGCCAGGCCGGGATCGTCCAGCCACGGCCATACCCAGGCGGCGGTCGTGGGGGACGCGATCGCGTCGTACAGCGCGACGAGGGCGACACCGGCGGCGAGGGGAGGCAGCAGGAGCCACGCCGGTCGGCGCACGAGCCGCGCGTCCCGGTGGAAACCGGCCCACAGGGCCAGCACCGTGACCAGGGACGGCAGCAGGCCGATCAGCGCGCTCCACAGGAAGACGTCCACGCGCTCCTGGAGCAGGAACGGCAGCTTCAGCGCGAACGCGAGGAGCGCCAGCGCTCTGGCGGCGCGCGGACGCCCGGCGATGAGCGCCACGAGCGGGGCGAACCAGAGCGCGCCCGTGAAGCCTCCCAGGATGACCACGAGCCGCTCGAGTGAGCCCGGGGGCCCGGCCCTCTGGGCGAGCAGGGGGTGGGCCTCGCCGATCACCCCGTACATGCGCAGCGTGGCCGTGGCGGCGAGGGCTCCGAGCAACGCCTGGAAGCACACCCCCAGCAGGGCGACGAGGCGGATCGTCTCTCCCCACGCGAGGAACCTCGGCACCGTGTGACCCGCTCCCCCGAGACGGACCCGGACCGCCAGCACGGCGACGCTGGCGATCTCCGACCAGCGAGGCCGGGGCCCGTCGGCGTCGGAGACGCCCGGCGAGCCCTCCAGGAACACGGAGATCATCTCCTCCTCGCGCTCGGCTCGGTAGGAGGCGGGCAGCAGGCGCAACCAGCTCCGGTAGCGATCCTCCAGCAGGCTCATCGGCACGCCCCTCTCCCACTCGCTCTCACACAGGACCTCACTCGGTACTTCGCGCTCGTCCTCACGCGGGAACTCACGCCCGCCCTCACGCGGGGCCTCCGGCGGCGGACGGCCGGCCGTGCTGAGCGTGCTGAGCGTGCCGGGCGCGGAGCCGGTCGACGGCGGTCCTGGCGTTCTCCGCGAGCCGGACGGCCTCGGCCTCCAGCGTCCGCGAACCGGAGTCGGTGAGCCGGTAGTAGCGACGCAACCGCCCCTGCTGGACCTCCTCGCGGTCGAGGGCCACCAGCCCGTCACCCGCCAGCCGGTCGAGCACGCCGTAGAGCGTGCCGACCTTGAGCTGGACCCGCCCGCCGGACAGCCGCTCGACCTCCCGCACGATGCCGTAGCCGTGACACGGCTCGTCGACCAGCGCGGTGAGAACGAGGAACGCGGGCTCCGTCATCATCCTTGGAGTCATGCTTCGCAGCATATATCGGCAAGCAGGATATGACGAGGGGCAGATCTCACGCGACGCCGGGCTTTCAGGCGCGGATGGCGGTCGCCGGGACCGGGGTGGGGTCGGGCGGAGGGCCCAGGGAGGCGGTCGCGGTCCAGGCGGCGGCGTACATGATCACCCGGGCCGAGAAGTTGATCCAGACCAGCAGGCCGACCACCACGGCGAACACCCCGTAGACGGGGTTGTTCAGGGTGCCGGAGAGGATCAGTGCGGCGAGCTGCTTGAGCAGGGCGAAACCGGCCGCGCCGAGCAGGGCTCCGCGCAGCAGCACCCGCCACGGCTGCCTGGACCGGCCCAGCCCGCGCAGGATGACCAGGAAGACGACGACGTCGGTGAGCACGCTGACCGCCAGCCCGGCCAGCCAGATCGTGGCGGTGGCCACCGCCGACCCCGACAGGCCGAGCCATCCGGCCACGACCCCGCTGGCCTGGGTGGCGAAACCGGCGACCAGCACCGACGCCACCATCGTCGTGCCGACGATCACGAGTGCGGCCAGGTCCCTCAGCTTGGCCAGGGCGAAGTTGAGCGGTGCCTCGGTCGTCATGGAGATCTCGCGCAGCGCGCCGCGCAGGGCGTCGATCGCGCCGAGCCCGGCGTAGAGGAGCCCGAGCAGGCCGATGATCCCGGCACTGGTCCGGGAGTCGGCGATCTGCTTGATCGGCAGCTTGTCGGCGAGGCCGGGCAGGTACTGGTTGATCGCCGTCTGCAGGGCCTGGGTGGCTTCGGGCCTGGTGGAGAGGAAGTAGCCGAAGACCGCGAAGGCCAGCGCGACGATCGGGAAGAAGGACAGGAAGGCGAAGTAGCTGACCGCTCCGGCGAGCCGGTCTCCCGACTGGATCTGGTAGCGCTGGAAGGTCCTGACCAGGTGGTCGAGCCAGTGCCACCTGACCCGGGCCGTGCCGAGTGTCCTTCCGAACCGCTCACGGGCCGCTTGGATGCGTTCCAGCACGCTTGTCACGTGCGCCCCCTACCCAATCACCGCCGTCCCGATCGTGGACGGCGGCGGAAAAGCGGCTGTGCGTACACGGGGGACCACGGAACGGGCGGGAGGCCACCGCAGGCCCGTACGAAGGACCCCTTCGACCGCGGGGAAGGCCACGCGCAGGGCCGTGCGGAAAAACGCCGCGGCCCGGGCGGGAATCCCGCCCGGGCCGCGCGCAGGAGGATCACGAGGTGGGCAGGAACCCCACCCGGTCGCGCACCCTGGCCATGGTCTCGGCGGCCACCGCGCGGGCCCGGGTGGCCCCGACGGCGAGCATCCGGTCGAGCTCGGCCTCGTCGGCGAGCAGCTTCTCGGTGCGCTCGCGGATCGGGGTGAAGGTGTCGACCACGAGCTCGGCCACGTCCTTCTTGAACGTGCCGTACCCCTGCCCGGCGTAGCGGGCCTCCAGTTCGGGGATCGGGACGCCGCTCAGCGCGGACTGGATGCGCAGCAGGTTGGTGACGCCGGGCTTGTTCTCGTCGTCGGCGAGGACCTCGGAGCCGGTGTCGGTGACCGCGCGCATGATCTTCTTGCGGAGCGGTCCCGGCTGCTCCAGCAGGTCCAGGATCCCGGTGGGCGAGGAGGACGACTTCGACATCTTCGCCGTGGGCTCCTGGAGGTCGGTGATCTTCTCGACCCCCTTGACGATGTGCGGCTCCGGCAGCGTGAAGGTCTCGCCGAAGCGGTGGTTGAAGCGCTGCGCGAGGTCGCGGGTGAGCTCCAGGTGCTGCTTCTGGTCCGCGCCGACCGGAACCCGGTTGGCCTGGTAGAGCAGGATGTCGGCCGCCTGCAGGATCGGGTAGGTGAACAGCCCGACACTCGCCGAGCTCTCACCGGCCTTGGCCGCCTTGTCCTTGAACTGGGTCATCCGCCCGGCCTCGCCCATGCCGGTGAGGCAGATCAGCACCCAGGCCAGCTCGGTGTGCTCACGGACGTGGCTCTGCACGAAGACCGTGGAGCGCTCGGGGTCGAGACCGGCGGCGAAGAGCTGGGCCGCGGCGACCCTGGAACGCCTGCGCAGCACGTCCGGCTGGTAGTCCACGGTGATCGCGTGCAGGTCGACGACGCAGTAGAAGGCGTCGTACCCCTCCTGCATGGCGACGTACTGCCTGATGGCACCGAGGTAGTTTCCCAGGTGGAAGGAGTCTGCGGTCGGCTGGATTCCCGACAGGACACGAGGACTGGCCATAGCAGCCAATTCTGTCAGCTGCCGGGAGTGGTTGGCCCGCCGATCACGGCATCCCGCCCCCGGACCCCCTGACGGCCTCGCCCCGAACCCCCCTCACGGACCCCGCTCACGGCCTCGCCCCCGGACCCCGCTCACGGCCTCGCCGGAGAACCCCGCTCGCGCGGGGCGCTCCCCGTCAGCTGTCGGGCGCGGGCGGCGCCTCCGGCCGCGACGTACTCCGCTTGATCCTCACCCGGGCGACCCTGCGCCCGTCCATCTCGGTGACCGTCAGGTCGAATCCCGGGATCTCCACCCGCTCCCCCAGCGCGGGAAGGTGGCCGAGCGCCCACATGACGAACCCGCCGAGGGTCTCGTACGGGCCGTCGGCCAGGCGGATCCCGCTCTCGGTCGCCACCTCGTCGAGGTTGGCCAGCCCGTCGAGCTCGACCTCCCCCGCGGGCAGCGCGACGTGCTCGTCCGCCACGTCGTGCTCGTCGCGGATGTCGCCGATCAGCTCCTCGACGAGGTCCTCCAGGGTGACGATGCCCGCCGTGCCGCCGTACTCGTCGACCACGATCGCCAGGTGGTGGCCCTCCCTGCGCATCTCCGACAGCGTGGCCATCAGCCGCTTGCTGGTGGGGACCAGCTTGACCGGGCGGATCGGCACCAGCTCGCTGATCGGCTCGATGGACCCGGTCAGCACCGGGTCGAGCAGGTCACGAATGTGGACGAAGCCCACGACGTCGTCGTAGGAGTCGCGGTAGACGGGGAAACGGGAGTGCGGCATGGCCGCGGCCAGGACCGCCGCCTCGGCCAGCCGCGTGTCGGCGGACATGAACTCCACCTCGGTGCGCGGCAGCATCACCTCGCGGAGTTGCCGCTTGCCCGCCGCGAACACCTCCCCGATCAGGTGGCGCTCGTCGGCGGTGAGCTCCTGGTGGCCCACCACCATGTCGCGCAGTTCCTCGGTGGAGATCTCCTCGCGGTCGGCGTCGGGGTCGCCGCCGAGCAGCTTGACGACCCCGTCGGTGGACTTGGACAGCGCCCAGATGATCGGCCGCGACAGCGCGGCCATCCGGTCGAGGAACGGCGCGACCAGCAGGGAGATCCCCTCGGCGCGCTGCCTGGCGATCCGTTTGGGGGCCAGCTCGCCGAGCACCAGCGAGGCGTACGAGATCGCCAGCGTCACCAGCACCAGGGAGAGCGGGGCCGTCACGGCCTCCGGCACCCCCCAGCCGGTCACCACGGGGATGAGGTCCTGGGCGAGGGTGTCGGCGCCGAAGGCGGCCGAGAGCATGGTCGCCACGGTGACGCCGATCTGCACCGCGGACAGGAAGCGGTTGGGGTCGCGGGCGAGCTTGGCGGCTCGCGCCCCCCTGCGACCCCGGGTGTCGAGCCGTCTGACCTGGCTCTCCCTGAGGGAGACCATGGCCATCTCGGCCGCGGCGAAGAATCCCCCGATCAGTACGAAGAGCATGACCAAGGCGATGTTCGCCAGGACGCTGTTCACGAGATCGTCTCCGTCGTGGCGGTCGCCTGTTCCGGCGGTGGCCGATATTTGATGTGCCAGCATATGCTGGCGATAGACTTACAAAAGTAAACAAGTACAAACATCATCAAACAGGAGGCTCCGTGAAGCTGCTCGTCACCGGAGGCGCCGGATACATCGGCGGGGTCGTGGCGGCGCAACTCGTCGAGGCGGGCCACGAGGTCACCGTGCTGGACGATCTCTCCACCGGCCACGCCGACGCGGTGCCGCCGGGCGCCCGCTTCGTCGAGGGGTCGATCACCGAGGCCGCCGGCCTGCTGCCCGGCACGGACGCCGTGCTCCACTTCGCGGCGAAGTCCCTGGTCGGCGAGTCCGTGGAGCGGCCCGGCCTCTACTGGACGCACAACCTCGGCGGCACCCTGGCCCTGCTCGACGCCATGCGGGGCGCCGGGGTGGGCCGGATCGTCTTCTCCTCCACCGCCGCGACGTACGGCGAGCCGGAGCGCTCCCCGATCGAGGAGACCGACCCGACCCGGCCGACCAACCCCTACGGCGCGTCCAAGCTCGCCGTCGACACCGCGCTGAGCGCGTTCGCCGGACTGTACGGCCTGGCCGCGGTGAGCCTGCGCTACTTCAACGTGGGCGGCGCCTACACCGCCGGAGACGGCAGGGTCTACCGCGAACGTCACACCGTGGAGACCCACCTGATCCCTAACATCCTCGCCGTCGCACTCGGCGGTCGCGAGTCGGTCAGCGTGTTCGGCACGGACTACCCCACTCCCGACGGCACATGCGTGCGCGACTACATCCACGTGGCCGACCTCGCCAGGGCCCACCTGCTGGCGCTGGACGCCTGCTCGCCGGGCGAACACAAGATCTACAACCTGGGCAACGGGACGGGCTTCTCGGTCCAGGAGGTGCTGTCGGTCTGCCGCGAGGTGACCGGCCACGAGATCCCCGCGGTCGTGCGCGAGCGCCGCGCCGGCGACCCGGCCGTGCTGGTGGCCTCGTCGGAGAAGATCCAGCGCGAGCTCGGCTGGAAGCCCGAGCACCCGTCGGTCCGCGACGTCGTCGCCGACGCCTGGGCCGCCATGCTCGGCTGACACCACCCCGCCCCGCCGCCCCGGCCGCGCCACCGGTCTCGGAGATCTACGACCGGGGCCGGGCGCGGACCGGCCGGTCGGCCGTGCCTACCTCAGGCTGAAGCGGGCCGTGTTGTTGGCCGGGCGGCGGTCGCCCAGCCGGAGGGAGTAGACGGTCGCCTCGGCCCGTGGCGCGTGCGCGCGGGCCGTGAAGGCGAGCATGAAGCTCACCCGCCGGCCCACGCCGACCGTGCGGAGCCTGCACCCGACGTAGGCGGGGTGGGAGTCGCACCGCGCGCCCCTCGCCGACATGAGGCGCGCCCCGCCGGTGTCGAAGAGGACCCCGGCGTCGTGGACGCGCCGCGGCCCGCGGTTGCGCACCACGGCGGCCACGGTGACCAGGCGGCCCGCACGAGTCGCGCGCGACAGCCTGACGGCCAGGTCCGCACCCTCGTCCACCTCGGTGAGCGCCTCGGAGAAGTTGTCCGTCTCGTCGTCGTCCACGACCTCGGAGGAGAGCGTGGCGCTCGCCCTCAGCGTGTCCCGCGCGTCGGGCTTCACCACCCCGGTGATCGTCACCCCGCCGGTCTGCCCGGCCAGGACGTCCGTCGGCGAGGGGCAGATCACCTCTCCGGCCACGGGGCCGGGAAGGCACTCGGCGACGTTGACGCCGGCCACCGCCACCTTCTCGGGCAGTCGTACGGTGAGCAGCGGAAGCACCGCGTCGCCGGGACCGTCGTTGCGCACCTCGGCCCGGTAGGTCAGCGGCCGCCCGGGCTGCGCGCGCTTCGGGGAGACCGTCAGCCGCACCGACAGGTCGGCGCCGCCCCAGCCGTCGTCGTCGGGGGAGGCGGGCGCCCCCCGGGGGGTCGCCACGAGCGCGAGACAGATCACCCCGGCGACGATCCGCACCGCGGCGTACTCCATGAACACCGATCCCCCGACCACAAGTGATCATTGAACGCCGGGTCGCGCCGCTCCGCGATGATCGACACGCCGCCTTTTCCTCCGCCTTCCTCCGCCACCCGCGCGGCGGGAGGGCCGGGAAGGGGCGGCGGGAGGGCCGGGGAGGGACGAAAGGCCGGGAACGCGAAAGGGGCCCCGGCACGCCGGGGCCCCTTTCGCGTGGCGACTCAGATCAGGACGGCCCAGATGCGGGACGGCCCGGATGCGGGACGGCCCATGTCAGAACGGCCCGGATGCGGGACGGCTCAGATCAGGCCGAGCTCGCGCACCGCGGAACGCTCCTCCTCCAGCTCGCGCACCGTGGCGTCGATGCGCTCGCGGGAGAAGGCGTCGATCTCCAGGCCCTGGATGATCTCCCACCTGCCGTCGCGCGAGGTGACCGGGAAGGACGAGATGAGCCCCTCCGGCACGCCGTACGAGCCGTCGGAGGGAATCGCGGCCGAGGTCCAGGCGGTGCCGTTGACCCAGTCGAAGACGTGGTCGACCGCGGCGTTGGCGGCGGAGGCGGCCGAGGACGCGCCCCGGGCCTCGATGATCGCGGCGCCGCGCTTGGCGACGGTGGGGATGAAGGTGTCGCGCAGCCATGCCTCGTCGACCAGCTCGGCGGCGATCTTGCCACCGACCTCGGCGTGGAAGAGGTCCGGGTACTGAGTGGCGGAGTGGTTGCCCCAGATCGTCATCTTCTTGATCTCGGTGACCGGGACCTGCAGCTTGGCGGCGAGCTGGGACAGCGCGCGGTTGTGGTCGAGGCGGGTCATCGCGGTGAAGCGCTCGGCCGGGACGTCCGGGGCGTGCTGCTGGGCGATGAGCGCGTTGGTGTTGGCCGGGTTGCCGACCGCCAGCACGCGGATGTCGTCGGCCGCGTTGTCGTTGATCGCCTTGCCCTGCGGGCCGAAGATGCCGCCGTTGGCCTGGAGGAGGTCGCCGCGCTCCATGCCCTTGCTCCGGGGACGGGCACCGACCAGCAGCGCGACGTTGGCGCCGTTGAACGCCACGTTCGGGTCGTCGGTGATCTCGATGCCGCTCAGCAGCGGGAACGCGCAGTCGTCGAGCTCCATCGCGGTGCCCTCGGCGGCCTTCACGGCCTGCGGGATCTCCAGGAGGCTCAGCGTGACCGGGACGTCGGCGCCCAGCAACTGGCCCGAGGCGATGCGGAAAAGCAGCGCGTAGCCGATCTGACCGGCGGCGCCGGTGACGGTGACCTTTACGGGAGTCTGGGCCATGACCTTCCCCCACTCGAAGGATGAATTGTGACGCTCGGATGCTACCCGTCCACGGTGGACGGCCGTCCGGCGAGTGCCCCGATCCGCCCTCCGGGCAGCAGGACCAGCGCGGCGAGCGCGACGAGCGCCCCGCCGACGGCGAGCCACGGGACGACCGTCGCGGTGGCGGCCGCGTGCGCCGCTTCCGGCCCGCGGGTGGGCGCCTCATCCCGCATCACGGTCGTGTAGAGGGTCCCGGCGAGCGCCAGGGCGACCGAGCCGCCGATCTGCCGGAAGAAGGTCAGGTTCGCGGTGGCGGTGCCGATGAACCGGGGCGGGACCGAGAACTGGATGGCCACGGTCAGGCCGGACAGCATCGGCCCCATGCCCAGGCCGAGCAGCGCCATCCACCCCACCAGGGCCGGCGCCGGGGTGTCGGCCGCGATCCCGGTGCACAGCAGCGCCCCGGCCGAGATGAGGAACGGCCCCGCGACGAGCCAGGGCTTGTAGCGCTGGGTTCTGGAGATGAGGGCACCGGTGATCACGCTTCCGGCCACCATCCCGAGCATGAGCGGGTAGATGCGCAGGCCCGACTCGGTGGCGGTCAACCCCATGGCCTCCTGGAAGTAGCGCGGCAGGAACACCACCCCGGCGTACAGGCAGAACGCGGTGGAGAACGACGCCACGTTGACCAGCGTGTAGGTGCGGTCGCGGAACAGCTCCAGCGGGATGATCGGCTGCTCGGCCCTCCGCTCGACCAGGACGAACGCCACCAGGAGCACGGCGGAGGCCAGGATGGGCCAGAGCACCGGCCCGCTGGTCCAGGTGTGGTCGTCCAGGCCCTTCTCGGTCAGGCCGATGAGCAGTGCGCCGATCGCCGCGCTGAACACGGCTATGCCCAGGTGGTCGGGCCGGGCTCCGCGTCCCTGCCCGGCCACGTGCGGCAGGCGGGCGACGATGATCGCGATGAGGACCAGGCCGATGGGAAGGTTGATCAGGAAGGCCCAGCGCCAGCTGGCCTGGTCGGTGAAGACGCCGCCGAGGAACGGGCCTGCGATGTAGCTCAGTGCCATCACCCCGCCGAGCGCGCCCTGGACCCGGCCGTTCTCGGTCGGCGGAAACCGGTCGGCCACCAGGGCCAGGGAGAGCGGCAGCAGCGCTCCGGCGCCCAGCCCCTGCAGCGCGCGGAAGGCGATCAGCTGGTTCATGTCCTGGGCGACGCCACACAGGAGCGAGCCGAGCAGGAACACCACCAAGCCGGTCAGCAGCAGCGGCTTGCGGCCGTAGGTGTCGGACAGCCTGCCGTACAGGGGAACGGTGACGGTGGAGGTCAGCAGGTAGGCCGCCACGACCCAGACGTAGAGGTCGGCGCCGCCGAGCTCCTGGATGATCCGGGGCAGCGCGGTCCCCACGATCGTCTGGTCAAGCATCGCGAGGAACATCCCGCCGAGCACGGCGAGCAGGAGCAGGCCCCCGCCAGGGCGGGCCTTCGAAGGGGAATTCAATACGTCAGTAGGCACATGTTGATAGTGACCTGTCAGTCTTGACATGTCAATCCATAAGTATGATGAGGGCATGTCACTCCGGATCGCGCTCCTGGGCCTGCTCACCGTCACGGGCCCCTCCAGCGGTTACGACCTCACGAAACTCTTCGAGCGGTCGATCGGCTACGCCTGGCAGGCCGGGCACAGCCAGATCTACCCGGAGCTCAACAAGATGGCCGCGGAGGGCTGGGTGACGGTCGAGCAGGAGGGCCCCCGGGGCAGGAAGAGCTACGCGGTCACCGACGCGGGCGCGCTGGAGCTCCGGCGGTGGCTGCTGGATAAGGAGCCGTCCCGGCTATACCGTGACGAGAGATTGCTCCGCGCCTTCTTCCTGCCCACCCTGGAACCGCATGAGGCCGCGGCACTGCTCCGCACGGAGGTGGAGGCCCACAACGCCCAGCTGGCACATCTGGAGGCGCTCAGGGATGACAGGGAGCGCAAGGAGGCCGGTTTCGGAGACTATGCCCTTGACCTGGGCATCCGGAAAACACAGACGGTGTGCGACTGGGCCGCGGACACGGCGGCGACGATCGAGGAGTCCGCGGGCGAGGCGCGGCCCTAGCGCGGGTCCTCCGGCCCGGGCGGGCCGGACGCGGGCCGAGGCCGGACACGGGCCGGGGTCGGGGCCGGATGCGGGCCGAGGCCGGACGCGAACAGGGTGCGATCAGGGTGCGATCAGGTGCAGGCGGCCATGGTGGGGGCGTCGTTCTCCCGCGCCGGGAACTCGACCTTGGAGAAGTGCTTGTCGAGCAGCGTGCGGATCGTGCCGCTCCGGTAGAGGTCGGCGATGGCCCCCTTGACGGCCTCGCAGGTGCGCACGTCGCCCCTCTTGAGGGCCACCGCGTAGCGCTCGTCGGTGAGCTTCAGGCCGAGCAGCTTGTAGCGGATGCTCTCCCGGTTGGCGAAACCGGCCAGCAGCAGGTCGTCGCCCGGGATCGCGTCGACCTGCCCGGCCTGCAGCATGTTGACGCACTCGGAGTACGTCTGGGCGGCGACCAGCGTGAGACTCTCGACCGCGCCCTGCAGGACGGCCACGGCCGCGCTGGAGGCCGGCTGGCACATCCTTCCGCCCTCCAGGCCCGCCAGGTTCGTGATCGGCGAGCCGTCCTTGACGAGGACGTCGACGTGGGCGAGGTAGTAGGGCCCGGCGAAGGTGACGTCGTCGGTGTCGTTGATCGAGTACGTCGCCAGGACGAAGTCGACGTCTCCGTCCGCCAGCAGTTTCGGCCGTTCGGGGCGGCCGGTGCCCCGGAAGGTGACACCGCTCGCCGGCACTCCCAGCGCCTTGGCGATCTCCAGGGCCAGGTCGATCTCGAAGCCGCTCCACCTGCTCTGGTTCTGCAGGGCGATGCCGGGCAGGAAGTCGCGCACGCCGACGACGAGCCTGCCCGTCTTGGCGGCCTTGTCCACCACGGAGGTGAACGCGGTGGGGACGGGTTCCTCCGGTCCGCCCTCCGAGGCGGCCCCCGGCCACCAGCGGACCGCGGCGGCCCCGCCGGCGATCAGCAGCAGCACGGCCACGGCGGCGGCGATCCAGCGCCCCCTGCGCGGGCGCGGCGGCGCTTCCGGGGCCCCGACGAGGGTCGTGGACGCCTGCCAGCTGGGCGGCGGCACCTCGCCACCGTGATCCGTGTAACCCGTACCGTCACCGTACGCGGGAGGCGGAGGGTGGTCCCAGTAGTCCGGCGGCGACGGATGGTCGTGACGCGCCGGTGAGCGGCGATCCGGAGAGAGGTGGTCCGGTGGGCTCTGCTGCGGGAGGCTGCGGCCCTCGGGGCGCGACTCGGGAGAGCGCTGGTCCGGGAAGTGCTGGTCCGGGAAGCGCTGGCCCGGGAAGGACGGATGCTCCACGGGAGGCGGGGCGGGGAGGTGTGACGGCCCGCCGTGGGCGGCGGGTGCGCGACGCTCGCCCTGGCCCGGCCCGGTCTGACCACCCGGCCCCGGGCGAACCCCCTGACCGCCCAGCCCGGTCTGATCGCCGTGAACGGGGTGGGGGTGCTGGTCGTGGACGGGGTGCCGGGCCTGGAATCCCGTGGACGGGAGGGGCAGGTCGCCCGAGACGCCGCCCGTCCGGGGCTTCGGGGTGCGCATGGGACTGGTGGCGTCGTGGTCACGGCCATGATCGCCGTCGTCGGCGGGTCCCCGGTCACGGCCCTGCTCACGGCCCTGCTCACGGCCCTGCTCCCGGGAGCGGGATTCATCGCGGGGCGGCTCGGGGACGGCGACCTTGGCGCCCTGGGTGAGGATCGCGGGCGAGGCGTTCACCGTCTCCGTGTGGCCGAGCAGCCGCAGCAGGAGCTGGTCGGCCGAGGGCCGCGTGGCGGGCGACTTGGCCAGCGCCGAACCGACCACGCCGCGCAACGGCTCCGGCAGCGTGCCGAGGTCGACCTCGTGGTTGAGGATGCGGTTGAGCACCACGGCGATCGAGCTTCCGGCGAAGATCGTCTCACCGGTCGCGGCGAACGCGATGGTCGCCCCCCAGGCGAAGACGTCGGTGTGCGGCCCGACGTCGGCGCCGGAGATCTGCTCCGGCGCCATGTACGCGGGGGTGCCGATGGCCCGGCTGGTGATCGTGCCGGTGGAGTCGAGGATGCGGGCGATGCCGAAGTCGACGACCCTCGGGCCGTCGGCCGCGATGAGCACGTTGTCCGGCTTGAAGTCGCGGTGCACGATCGAGGCGTGGTGGATCGCGGTGAGCGCGGTGGCCGTGCCGATCGCCAGCCGCTGCAGCGGGGCGCCCTTGAGGGGGCCGTCGGTCTCCACGACCTCGCGCAGCGACCTGCCCTCGATGTACTCGCTCGCGATGTAGGGGGTGTCGCCTTCGAGGTCGGCGTCCATCACGCCCGCCGTGCAGAACGAGGCGACCCGCTGGGCCGCCCTCGCCTCCCTGGCGAACCGGGACCTGGCGACGGTGTCGCCGGAGAACTTCACGTGCAGCAGCTTGATCGCCGCCCGCTCCCCCGCGGCGTTGATCCCCAGGTAGACGATGCCCTGCCCGCCCTCGCCGACCCGCCCGACGACGCGGAACGGCCCGAGCTGGCGCGGCTCTCCCGCTTCCAGTGGCGCGATCTCCGGCATCATCGTCCCCACGGTCTCGTAATCTTCGACGTGGCAAACTTTACGGCGCCATGACCCGCCCTCTCCCCCTGTTATCCCGACGTGACCTCACATTTCTCACGACAACGACCTGTCCCCCGCCCGTGTCACGATGGAAAACGGCAGACGCCCTCACCCCCCAATCTCCGACATTCACCCCAATCTGGCGCTCCAGCCGCTTAGATCGCTACCGTTGTACGTCCCTCAGGCAAGCCGGAGCTAAAACTTCCATGCGCCGATATATCGGTTATCGCGAGTTCGTGCAGCGCGATCAGCGTTCCCTCGTCGGCACCGCCCTTCTCCTCACCGGCAGCCACGAGCAGGCCATCCGCCTCACCCTGCGCTCCTTCCACACCGTCGCCCTCTCCTGGCCGCCGCCGCTGTGGGAGAACCCCACCACGCACGCCCAGATCGCGCTCTACCGCCGCTTCCTCCAGCGGCCGAGCGCCGCCGGCGCGACGGCCCTGGTACGGATCCCGCCCCGGCAGCGGCTCCTCGTGGTCGCCTGCCTGCACGACGGCAGGTCCCGCGCGGAGATGGCCTCCCTCCTCGGGCTCCCGGAGGAGACCGTGAAGTCGGAGATCGCCGAGGCGGTCGACACCCTCACCAAGGGCAGCGAGAGCCGTCTGATCACCAGGATGGCCACGGCCGCGGGCGAGGCCTCCGTCCCCGACCTCACCGTCCGGTCCATGCGCACGCTCAGGCGGCGTCGCGCCAGGGGGGCCCTCCTGGGCGTGGCGGCGGCGCTCGTGCCGGTCGGCCTGATCGCCGCCTTCGTCGTGTCCCAGCAGGGCGAGGTGTGGAACTCGGCGCTGGGCGAGCGCAGCCGGCCGCACGCGGCACAGGCGCAGGAGCCCGTAGGAGCGGTCTCCAGCCCGGAGCCGGACGGCTCGGGGCCGGGCGGCGGGGAGCCCGGCGCCGTCCCGGCACCGTGGCGGGCCCCGCGGACCTCCTCGGTGATCCGCTACGCGGTCCCCGGGCCGTGTCCCGACGCCCCCGTCGGGACACCTCCCGCGCGCGCCGGAGACGTCACCTGCGCGGGCTGGACGCTGACAATGGTCTCCGGCGGCCCCGAGAGCCCCGCTCCCGGCCTGGCCGGGTGCGATGGCCGGAAACCCTGTACGGCGACGCTGCGCCTCCCCGACGCCGCCCAGCGCCTCGCGCACGGCGACGAGGAGAAGAGCCCGAGACTCTCCCCCGCCATCAGCCCTGACGGGCGCCGCATCGCCTACCTGAGCGCGGCGGAGCGCCGGTACGTGGCCCACGATCTCAGCAGTGGCGTGAAGCGCTACCTGTCACCGGTCCTCGTCCCCGCCGACACCGAGAACGGCGCGCGGGTGAGCGTCTCCCCCAACGGCCGCCACTTCACCGTCACCCTCGGCGAGCGGCGGCTGCGGACCGACTTCGCGACCGGCGCCCTGACGTCTGTACCCGCAGGACAGACGCCTCCGGCGCAGCGGATCGCCCCCTGGCTCCAGAAGAGGTACGGGACCTGGTCGGACTCTCCCGGCGGGAGACACTCCGCCGCGGTCGTCGCGGGGAAGGGCGAGAACCTCGGCAGCCTCCACATCATCGACGCCGAGTCGCGACGGGTCTTCAAGCGGCTCGCGCTCCCCGAGGTGAGGCGGCCCGCCACGGCCGAGGTCGTGAGCTGGCTGAACAACCGCGAGGTGGTCGTGAGGATGAGCGCCAAGGCCGGTGGAGGCCCCCTCGGCTCCTTCCGGGTGGACGCCGTCACCGGGCGGTCGCACCGCGTGCCCGGCCTGCCGGCGAACGCCCCGCTCGTCCTGGGGGCCGTGGCGGCACCGTGACCGGCCGCCCGGCGCCGTGACGACGGCCCCGAAGCGGTTGGCCGCGGCCGGTCCGGTCAGGGGCCTCCACCGGCGCGGTGGGGAACCGCCCGCCTTCCGCGCGAGCGATATCGCACCGCGCCTCCCCGCCTCCGGTCACCACCTGTGGTCATCGGCCGGTCATCGGCTCTGATCATCGGCGGGATGTGCGGGGCGCCTCCCTTCCGCGGCTTTCACGCGAGACATTCAATGGCGGATCGTCGGCGAATCGACGTCCGGAATCGCGTACCGTCGCCACGCATGTTCACACCGTGTCGACGACACGGGAGAAAGCCTTTGCGGGCGCGAGGTCTTCGGCTTGCCCCTGCCGCCATTCCGCCTGTCCGCCTGTCCGCCCAGGTCACGAGCCCTTTCCGCACCCGGCGCATCCGCCGCACACATCTCATCACATGCCCTTAACCACTCTTGACACTCGAATCACGATATAGGAATACTTTCTTTTGGCGCGCCTGAAAATACATTTCAGGTGAAACCGCATTTCCGTTGTGAAGTGTTGGCCTCTTGGGGGAGGGGGAAAAATGCGCGACCTCATCTGGACTTAGGAGAACCTCCGCGGCGAGCCGGCGCTCCACGGTGTCAGCTCGCCGCGCGTCCGACGGACTCTTTTGCTGGTCGACGAATTCTGGACGGCGACGAACTCCGGTCACCCGTATCCCGAGGGCCCTCGCATCGGTGACGCGTTCGGCGAGCTCTATCTCAGGTCCGTCATGGGCGAGAGCGCCATGGAGATCTACGAGCGGGACGACGGGTATCTCATAGTCAGCGACGTCGCCAAATACGTCGCGCCCCCCGGCGACTGGCCCCAGGTGGAGCAGTGGGCGCTGGAAAGGGCGAGCGGGCGTGTTCTCGACGTCGGCTGCGGTGCGGGCCGAGCGGCGGTGCCCCTGCAGGAGCGCGGCGAGTTCGTCGTCGGCCTCGACATCTCTCCCGGCGCCGTCGAAGCGGCCCGCAAGCGCGGCGTACGGAGGCTTTTCGAGGGAACGGTGCGCGAACACGCGGCCGAGTCGCCCCGCTACGACACGTTTCTCCTGCTCGGCGGCAATCTGGGATTGCTGGAAAGCGCGGAAAAAGCCCCCGGGTTCCTCTCCGCCCTCAGCGCGATGTCAGCGCCCGGCGCCCGGATCATCGGGATAGGCACCGACCCCTACGAATCGACCAATCCGCTCGCGACGAGCTACAACGAGCGTAACCGGCGTCTTGGCCGCATGGCCGGCCAGCTTCGGGCCCGGATCAGATTCGAGGATCTGGCCACTCCCTGGTTCGACTACCTCAGGTGTTCCCTGGACGAACTGAACGAACTCCTGACCGGCAGCGACTGGCGGCTCGGCGACGTGAACACGGATTGGCATCCGCACTACTGCGTCGAACTTCATCTGCGACGGGCATGACGCCGAACGTTCAAAAGCCCGTGACATTCAAAAGCCCGTGGCCACCGCGCATTTCTCCGTTCCACGCTCGCCGGAAAGCGACGGCCCGGAAAAAGGAAAAGGCCGCCACCCGGCACGGTGAGTGCGGGTAGCGGCCGTTTCGACTACAGGCTCATCTTCTTCTTCAGGTTCTCGTCCAGGGCCGCCAGGAAGTCCTGGGTGGTCAGCCACTTGGCGTCGCCGCCGACCAGCAGGGCGAGGTCCTTGGTCATCTGGCCGCCCTCGACGGTCTCGACGCAGACCTGCTCCAGCTTGTCGGCGAAGTCGATCAGCGCGGGGGTGTTGTCGAGCTTGCCGCGGTGCTGCAGGCCCCGGGTCCACGCGAAGATCGAGGCGATCGGGTTCGTGGAGGTGGGGTTGCCCTTCTGGTGCTCGCGGTAGTGGCGGGTCACCGTGCCGTGGGCGGCCTCGGCCTCGACGGTCCGGCCGTCGGGGGTGAGCAGGACCGAGGTCATCAGGCCGAGCGAGCCGAAGCCCTGCGCGACGGTGTCGGACTGGACGTCGCCGTCGTAGTTCTTGGCGGCCCAGACGTATCCGCCCTCCCACTTGAGCGCCGCGGCGACCATGTCGTCGATGAGACGGTGCTCGTAGGTGATCCCGGCGGCGTCGAAGTCGGCCTTGAACTCGGTCTCGAAGACCTCCGCGAAGATGTCCTTGAAGCGGCCGTCGTAGGCCTTCAGGATCGTGTTCTTCGTGGAGAGGTAGACCGGGTAGCCGCGCGACAGGCCGTACCGCATGGAGGCGCGGGCGAAGTCGCGGATCGACTCGTCCAGGTTGTACATCGCCAGCGCGATGCCGGGGCCGGGGAAGTCGTAGACGTCGAGCTCGATCGGCTCCGAGCCGTCCTTGGGGGTGTAGGTGAGGGTCAGGCTGCCCTCGCCGGGGATCTTCAGGTCGGTGGCGCGGTACTGGTCGCCGAACGCGTGACGGCCGATAATGATCGGCTTGGTCCAGCCGGGGACGAGCCTCGGCACGTTGGACATGATGATCGGCTCGCGGAAGATGACGCCGCCGAGGATGTTACGGATGGTCCCGTTCGGGGACTTCCACATCTTCTTGAGGCCGAACTCCTCCACCCGAGCCTCGTCGGGGGTGATCGTGGCGCACTTGACGCCGACTCCGTACTGCTTGATCGCGTTCGCGGCGTCGATCGTCACCTGGTCGTCGGTGGCGTCGCGGTGCTCGATCCCGAGGTCGTAGTACTTCAGGTCGACGTCGAGGTAGGGAAGGATCAGCTGGTCCTTGATGAACTGCCAGATGATCCGGGTCATCTCGTCGCCGTCAAGCTCGACGACGGGGCCCTCTACCTTGATCTTGGGCATGCGTGTGGTTCCCCTTCTGAACTAAATTGGCCAGACAGTCCTTTTTGAGGCTCACTGGCCGTTGAGGCTATCGGACGTGGTCGATCCCCTCGTGGCGCACCCGGCCATCCGACCCGTCACATCGGTATGTGGTCCTTGAACTCAAGGATGATCCCGGCCACCATCAGCACGACGCCGAGACCGCCCAGCGTGACGACGTCGGTGGCCTTGCGGCGGACGGCGAGCCGCCCGCCTCCGAACAGCCGGGCGAGCGCCCCCAGCGTCATGACGGCGCCCATGGCGATCCCGCCCCAGTAGGGCATGCCCAGCAGCACGGCGAGGACCAGCGCGACGAGCGCGCCGCCCACCACCAGGGGGTAGGCCCCCCAGCGTTCCCTGTTCACCTCGGCCGCTCGCGCGCTCACCGGCCCACCACCCGCTCTCGCCCCTGACGTCGGCTCATCGCTCGGAGATCGGCTTCCACTTCTGGTCGCGCTCGCCGATGTACTCGCTGTCCGGGCGGATCAGCCGGTTGTCGGCGTGCTGCTCGATGACGTGTGCGGTCCATCCTGACATGCGGCTGACCGAGAAGACGGGAGTGAACAGGTCCGTCGGGATGCCGAGATAGTGGTAGACGGTCGCCGCGTAGAAGTCGACGTTCGGGTAGAGGCCCTTCGTCTCGAAGACGACCTCCTCCATCTCCTTGGACATCCGGTAGTACGTGTCGTCGCCGGAGGCCTCGCCGAGCTCCTGCGACATCTTGCGCAGGTGCGTGGCGCGCGGGTCCTCGGTCTTGTAGACGCGGTGCCCGAAGCCCATGATCTTCTCGCCGGCGGCGAGCCGGTCCCGGACGGACCGGGCGACCGAACCCGCGTCGAGCGACTCCAGGGTGCGCATGACCTGCTCGTTGGCACCGCCGTGCAGGGGGCCCTTGAGGGTGCCGATCGCCGCCACGACCGCCGAGTGCATGTCGGACAGGGTCGCGGCGCAGACGCGGGCGGCGAACGTGGAGGCGTTCATCGTGTGGTCGGCGTGCAGGACCAGGCAGGCGTCGAAGATCTCGACCTCGCGCTCACCGGGGGTACGGCCGGTGATCTGGAGCAGGAAGTTCGCCGCCACGCTCAGCTCGGGGTCCGGATCGGGCACGGTGGCCCCGGTCCTGGCCGCGTGGTAGCGGGCCACGAGGATCGGCTGCTGCGCGGTCAGCCTGGCGGCCTTGCGCAGGTTCGCCTCGGGGGCGTTGGTGCCCTTGTCCGGATCGTCGCCTCCGGCCATCGAGACCAGCGTGCGCAGCGCCTCCATGGGAGCCTGCTTCTCCGCGATCTCCTGGATGTTGGCCTCGGCGAGCGTGCCGAGCGTGCGCCCTCGGACCAGTTCCTCACCGTACGTCGACAGTTGCTCCCGCGTGGGGAGGGTGCCGTACTGGAGCAGGTGGGCGGTCTCTTCGAAGGTGGTGCGGCCGGCCAGATCGTGGATGTCGTAGCCACGATAGAAGAGGCGACCGGCCTGACCGTCGATGTCACTGAGCGCTGTGGACGCGGCTACGACATCGGCGAGACCTTTGGTGGGCTTGTCCGCCATGAGTGTTTCCTCCGCTTATCTGTGTCCGAAGTCTACCTGTGAGCAGCGGAAACCCTCCCGAGAGGTACAGACCAATTTCACGAAGGATTCTCCTTCTGGCAAAGGCGATTCCCCATCACCTCGTTTGGGTAAGCCGGAGCTGTAGGAATAGTTACGGCGGGCTACCTGGGGAGGAACTGCCGTGGAGGGGCCGTTCATACGCATCGAGGACACTGGCGAGGTGGTCCCGTTGCGCCCCGAGATCACGACGATCGGACGTGGCCGGGGAGTGGACATCCGGCTCACCGATCCGAGTGTTTCCCGGCTGCATGCGGAATTCGTCCGGCGCGGACCCTACCTGTACGTCGTTGACCTGGGCCTGTCCCGCAACGGCACTCGGGTCAACGGCCGGCCGATCGCCCGGAGGGTGCTTGACGACGGTGACGTGGTGTCCTTCGGCGCGGCACGAGGCAGGATCGGCGGAGTGCCGCGCGAGGACTTCGCCCCGGAGGTCGAGCTCCGCCGCGCCGCGGCACCGGAGCTGACCAGGCGGGAGGTTGATGTCCTGACGTCGCTGTGCCGTCCGGCGCTGTCGGACGAGGCGTTCGTCGCACCGGCCACGGCCAGGGAGATAGCCGACGATCTGGTGGTGACGGAGGCGGCTGTCAAGCAGCACCTCCTGCGTCTCTACCAGAAGTTCCGCATCCCCGAGGGGACCAACCGGCGCACCAGGCTGGCGAACGAGGTCGTCGCCCTGGGGCTGGTCAGGCCCACTCCCGTGGTGCCGCCGCAGCGCGCGGCCGGTTCCCCGGAGCCTCAGACGGCGTCGTCCACCACCGCGAACCGCAGGGCCTCGTAGCGGCTCCACAGCGGTTTCGCGGAGAGCAACGGTTTCGTAGCGGTTTCGCGGAAGAGCCGCGGGCTCCCGCGAGTGGGATCAGCCCCGCTCGCGGGCACGCCTCTCGGCGGCCTCGACCACGTTGGTGAGCAGCATGGCCCGGGTCATCGGGCCCACGCCGCCGGGGTTGGGGGTGAGGAAGCCCGCGACGTCCTCGACGCCCGGGGCCACGTCACCGGCGATCTTCCCTTCGACCCGGGAGACGCCGACGTCGAGCACGGCGGCGCCCGGCTTCACCATGTCCGCGGTGATCAGGTGCGGCACCCCGGCCGCGGCGACGACGATGTCGGCACGCCGGGTGTGGGCCGCGAGGTCCTGGGTGCCGGTGTGGCAGAGGGTGACGGTGGCGTTCTCCGAGCGGCGGGTCAGCAGCAGGCCGAGCGAGCGGCCCACGGTGATGCCGCGGCCGACCACGACGACCTCGGCCCCCTTGATCGGCACCCCGTACGCCTGCAGGAGCGTGACGATGCCGTACGGCGTGCAGGGCAGCGGCGCGTCGACCATGTGGACCAGGCGGCCCAGGTTGACCGGATGGAGACCGTCGGCGTCCTTGGCCGGGTCCATCCGCTCGATCAGCGCCTGCGTGTCGAGGTGGCGGGGCAGCGGGAGCTGGACGATGTAGCCGGTGCACTCGGCGGAGGCGTCGAGCTCGTCGACGACCGCCTCGACCTCGGCCTGGGTGGCGTCCTCCGGCAGGTCCCTGCGGATGGAGGAGATGCCGACCTCCGCGCAGTCGCGGTGCTTGCCCGCGACGTAGATCTGGCTGCCGGGATCACCGCCCACCAGGACGGTGCCGAGCCCGGGGACGACGCCCCGCTCCCTCAGCGCGGCCACCCGCGCCGTGAGGTCTGCCTTGATCTTCGCCGCCGTGGCCTTGCCGTCGAGAATCCGCGCGCTCATGCGGACAACCCTCTCACGGGATCGGCGGGAGCGACGGGTCCGCCGGAAGCAGCCGGGATCAGCCGCGCTCCGCCTCCCTCGCTTCCCTCCGCTCGATGATCCTGCGGGTGAAGGGAATCCACTCCATGGCCCGCCCGCTGAGGTAGGCCGCGCCGAGCGCGATGATGATCATCATCCAGGGGCTGATCCAGAAACCATGCATGATCACGAAGGCGTACAGGGCGTGGTCGAGCAGGGGCATAGGGGAGCTCCACGACTGGGACGAAAGGGATGCTTCAGACTAACCGCAGGTCAAACCTTTTTCATCCAGGGAGTCCTGTCTAATCCGCCACTTTCTTATCTCCTGTGTGCGGCCGCCACAGCCGTGCGGCGGCCGCACACCGGGAACGGGTCAGTGGAAGAAGTGACGGGTACCGGTGAAGTAGAGGGTCACCCCGGCCGCCTCGGCCGCCGCGACGACCTCCTCGTCCCGGATCGAACCGCCCGGCTCCACGATCGCCCGCACTCCCGCGTCGATGAGGATCTGCGGGCCGTCGGCGAAGGGGAAGAACGCGTCGGAGGCCGCCGCGGCCCCCGAAGCGCGCTCGCCCGCCCGGGAGACCGCGAGCCGCGCCGAGTCGACCCGGTTGACCTGGCCCATGCCGACACCCACGCTCGCGCCGTCCGAGGCCAGCAGGATCGCGTTGGACTTCACCGAGCGGCACGCCTTCCAGGCGAAGGCGAGGTCGGCGAGGACCTCGGCGGAGGCGGCGGGCCCGGCCTTCAGCTCCCAGGTGGACGGGTCGTCGCCCGGGGCGTCGACCCGGTCGGCGGTCTGCACCAGCAGGCCGCCGTCGATCCGGCGGAACTCCGCCGGGTTGGACGGCCCCGCGGGGCAGGACAGCAGCCGGATGTTCTTCTTGGCGGTGAGCACCTCCAGCGCCTCCTCCGTGAAGGAGGGGGCCACCACGACCTCGGTGAACACCTCGGCGATCTGCCGGGCCAGCTCCCCGGTCACCTCCGCGTTGACCGCGATCACCCCGCCGTACGCCGAGACGGGGTCGCAGGCGTGTGCCTTGCGGTGCGCCTCCGCGACGTCGGCGCCGACCGCGATGCCGCACGGGTTCTGGTGCTTGATGATCGCCACGGCGGGCCCGTCGAAGTCCCAGGCGGCCCGCCAGGCGGCGTCGGCGTCGAGATAGTTGTTGTAGGACATCTCCTTGCCGTGCAGCTGCTCGGCGTTGGCCAGGCCGTCCTTCTGCCCCGAGTACAGGGCGGCGCCCTGGTGCGGGTTCTCGCCGTAGCGCAGCGGCGACCGCAGCTCCCAGGCCGCGCCCATGTAACGCGGCCACGCGCCGTCCTCGGCGGCGTAGACGTTCGCGAACCAGGAGGCCACCGCGGTGTCGTACGCGGCGGTGTGGGCGTACGCGGCGGCGGCCAGGCGGCGGCGCTCGTCGATGGTGAAGCCGCCCGCGGCGACCGCGGCGAGCACGTCGCCGTAGGAGGCGGGGTCGACCACGACCGCGGCGGTGCCGTGGTTCTTGGCACCGGCCCGGATCATGGCAGGACCGCCGATGTCGATCTGCTCCACGCACTCGGCGTCGGAGGCGCCGGAGGCCACGGTCTCCTGGAACGGGTAGAGGTTGACCACCACCAGCTCGAACGGTTCGATCTCCAGCTCTTCGAGCTGCTTGACGTGGGACGGGTTGCCGCCGTCGGCCAGCAGCCCGGCGTGCACGCGCGGGTGCAGCGTCTTGACCCGGCCGTCGAGGCACTCGGGGAAGCCGGTCAGCGACTCGACAGGAGTGACGGGGACGCCGAAGGAGGCGATCCTCGCGGCGGTGCCCCCGGTGGAGACGATCTCCACGCCCGCCGCGTCGAGCCCGCGGGCCAGCTCCTCCAGCCCGCTCTTGTCATACACCGCGATCAACGCGCGCCGGATGGCGATGCGGGTCACTTCGTGCTCCTCCTGGTTGGTTCCGGTTTTCTCCGAGGCGCCCGGCTCATCCACCGGGTCGTCCGAATCGGACAGTCCTGCCGGTCACGGTCCAGCCCTCGCGGGCCATCCGGCCGACGGTGTCGACGAGCAGATGGCGCTCGACGGTCTTGATGCGCTCGTGCAGGGCCGCCTCGTCGTCGCCGTCCAGCACGGGCACGGCCTCCTGGGCGATGATCGGCCCGGTGTCGACACCCGCGTCGGCGAGCATCACGGTGCAGCCGGTGACGCGCACGCCGTACGAGAGAGCGTCGCGGACACCGTGCGCGCCGGGGAAGGAGGGCAGCAGGGCGGGGTGGGTGTTGAGGACCGGGAAGGCCTCCAGCGTCGGCGCGCCGAGGATCTTCATGAACCCCGCGCAGACCACGAGATCCGGCCGGTACGCGGCGATGCGGGCGGCGAGCCTCTCGTCCCACTCCTCGCGGGTGGGGTGGTCGGCCAGCCTCTCCACGAAGGTCGGAACCCCCGCGCGCTGCGCGCGCACCAGGCCCTCGACACCGGCGCGATCGGCACCCACGGCCACGATCCGGGCACCGTAGGTTTCGTCTGCCACAGCGTCCAGCAGGGCCTGTAGGTTGGTTCCAGAACCGGACACGAGAACCACAAGCCGAACGGCCTGGGATGACACCGACGCACTCCATTCGGACGGGGACTCACGCCGCTGCAAGGGTATCGGCCTGTCCGCACGAACAACGCAAGGAGGTCAGGTGACACTACCGGTCGAGGTCCGGCCTGCTGAGAGCGCCGGTCGGAGGGCGCTGTGGCTCGCGGTCGCCGCGGTGGTGATGACGCTGGTGCTCCCCCTGGCGGGAATCGTCATGGCGATCTTCGCCCTCATCACCTCGATCCGCGCGATCAGGACGCTCCGCGCCATCCCCAAGCCGGCCGGCACCGCCGTGGTGGGCGTCGTGCTGTCGGCCGGGGCGTTGCTGATCTCGATCGCGGTGACGGCGCTGCAGTTCTACTTCGGTGACGAGCTGGCCGCCTACACCGAGTGCGGCAGGGGCGCGGGCACCATCGCGTCGCAGAACGAGTGCGTGGAGCAGCTCGAACGGGCCATGGAGCAGAAGATGCCCTTCCTCCAGCCGGGCCAGGTGCAGTTCCCCTTCCCGCCCTGAGCGATCTCTGAGTGGCTCCTGAGCGGCTTATGCGCGGCCTCTGCGCGGTTGTCGGCGGACGGGCACGGCCCGCACTCCCGGAAGAGTGCGGGCAGGTCCTGCCTCCCTGATCGGTCTTGATCGGTGCCCGTGGGGTCTACAGCCCGTGAGGCTTGTGGCCTGTGAGACCTACGGCCTTGTAAGAGCCGCGGCCTTGTAAGAGCCGCGGCCGGCGGGAGCTACGGCATGTAGGACGGGGGCGGGACGCGGATCTTCGCGGCGATCCTGTCCAGTTCGCCGGCCAGGGCGGGATCGACCTTGACATGGACGGCGACCTCCGTGCTCTCGAAGAAGATCCCCCGGCGACCGTCCGGATCGGTGGTCCGTATGCCCATGAGCGGCATTTCCGTGCGTCCGGGCTCCCGCTTCTCCCCGCGCAGGATCTCGTCCACCCACTGGCTGCTGTGCAGGACCGCGCCGCGTACCACGGTGACCTCGACGTCGCGCGAGCCGTCCGACCAGCGTCCGGCCTTCGCGCTCCAGCCTTTGCCGAGCCGCGTCGTCTCCCCGGCGACCCGTCGCAGGCCGGGGGGCAGGTAGGCGACGGCGACGTGGTCGACCGCGTTACCCGGGCCGGAAGGCTTGCCGGAGGTGGAGGGCGGCTCGGCGGGGACGAGGCCCTTCACGATCCTGTCCAGTGTGGTCGCGAGGCCCTCGTTCACCTCCACGACGTATCCGAGACCGGGCTTCTCCAGCCACAGGCGTAGCCGCGAGTACGAGGCGCCTCTGCCGCCCCCGTCCGCCCGGTACCCGGGTTTGCCCCGGACCTTCTCCGGGGTGGCGGTGTACAGGTTCTGGCGGACCCTGGCCCAGGTGAGCAACGTCTCCGGGTCCGCGGCGCTCAGCCCGCGCACCGCCAGGATCCGGACCGAGGCGCCGTCGTCCCCGCTCAATCGGATCTCGGTCCACCCGGTCTGGTCGACCACGGAGGAGAGGTCCGCCAGGTGCAGGCCGGGGGGAATGTAGGTGACACGCAGTCCCTGGAAGACTCCGCCGGTCGGATCCTTGGGGACGAGACCACCGGCGATCCTCCGCAGGGCGTCCCGGTGCAGGGCGCCCACCGTGACGCGCAGGACCAGGCCGGGCCGCTCCTCCCAGACCAGGTCGTCCCCCTCGGCCCGGGTGAACGCCCCGCGTCCGCGCACCTTCGCGACGAGGACTCCCGGCAGCGTCTCGGGCGTGCCCCTGATCCCGCCGAGCACGCGCTCGGCTCCCCCGAAGGCCGGGTCCCGGTAGACCGTGACGCGGACGAGGTCGTCCCCCGCCCCCCAGGTCGCGGCGGTGCCGCGCAGACCTCCGGCGTCGGCTCTCTCCAGTACGGGGGCGCCGAGACCCGCGGGCAGGTAACCGACCTTCACCCCGTCCACGCCCACCGCCTGGGTGGGAGAGGCGACGCCGCTCCGGTCCGTCACGGTCAGGTAGCCGGGTACGGCCGCCGCCAGCACGGCCGCGGCGACCAGGGCCGCCGCCGTCGCACGAGCCCTCCTTCCCCGCCTCGCGCCCTGTACGACCCGGTGGGCGAGGCCGGGAGGCGCGCCGAGCGCGGCGGTCTCCTCGACCATGGCCAGCCGGAGTTCTCGCTCAACGTTCGGCATGGGGAAACGCCTCCTCGTGAAGGTCGGCGCCGATCAGGGCGCGCAGACGGGCCAGTCCCTTGGACGACTGGCTCTTGACCGCCCCGATCGAGCAGCGGAGGATCTCGGCGGTCTGGGCTTCGGTCTGGTCCTCGAAGAAGCGCAGGACCAGTACGGCGCGCTGGTGGGGCGGCAGGCTCCGGAGACCGGCGATCAGGACCTGACGGAGCTCGACGCCGCTCAGGGAGTCGGGTGCCGGAGTCTCCGGGGGCGAGCCGGTCAGGAAGATCCGCAGGACCGCGCGACGGCGGGCACGGCTGATGGCGGTGTTGACGATGATGCGGCGCACGTAGGGTTCGGGGTCGCTGCCCGCGTGCAGGCGGCCCCAGCTGCGGTAGGCCTTCTCCAGGGCGCTCTGCAGGACGTCCTCGGCCTCGTCACGGGACCCGCAGGTGAGGTGGGCGATCCTGAACAGGCTCGCTCCCCGTGCCGCGACGAATTCGGTGAACCCCTCGTGACCGCTCACGCGACCGTCTTAGGTCTCATACCCGTCCATACGCCCGGCCCCGTGCGAAGGGTTTCCAGGCATGACCGGATTTCCGGCCACCGAATTTCCGGTCACGGTCCCAGGCGGTCACCGGTCCTGGGCGGCACGGTCCCAGGTGGCCCTGTCCCAAGTGGCCACGCTTCCCGGCCGCCACGACCTCAGGTGTGACGGAACACAGAGGCCCGGTTCTCAGTCGCGGTCCCAGGCGTAGGGGTCGACGTAGATGACGTGGCCGCCCTTGTCGTCGCTCTCGTCGACGATGTCGCGCCGGGGCGGGCGCGGCGGGTCGGGGCGGCGGGCCTTCTGCGAGCTCTCCGACGCGGCCGAGGCGTGCTCGTCCTCCCAGTCGTCCCTGATGACCGGGATCGGCTGGGTGTCGCACTCCGTGGCGTCCAGCCAGTAGCCGGGGAGCTTCTGGAGCTCCTCCGGCTCGGCGAAGCCGACCTTGCCGGCCGCCGAGGCCGCCACCTTGGCGATCTTGACACCCGCCTTGCGCACCGGCGCGGTGGCCGTGCCGACCTTGGCGGCCGCCTTGGTGACGGCCGTGTTGTGTCCACGGAAGATCAGCCACCAGTTGGCCAGCCCGGCGGCGATCCCCGCCGCGACGCCCACCTCCAGGGTCACCGAGAGCATCACCTCCCACCCCGCCGGGCCCAGCGCGGACAGCCGCGCGCCGCCCAGCGAGCCGCCGGAGAGCGCCGCGAGCAGACCCGCCGTCGCCCCGGTCGCCAGCCCGCAGACGAACCCCCACAGCGGTGCCCCCTCGTACGAGGAGGAGGGCGAGATCCGGACGACCAGGACGCCCGCCACGGCCCCGGCCACGAACGGCACCGCGATCACCATCATCACCCAGGCCGGGGTCGGGCCCGCCTCGGGCAGCGCGCCCAGGATCGGCAGGCTCGGCACCGTACCCAGTTGCACGCCCGTCGGCGCGACCAGCGTGCCGGTGCCGACCGCGAAACCGGGACCCGCGATGTAGGCCAGCCCCCAGATGACGGCGTTGAGCAGGTAGAGCCCCTGGACCAGCAGGAGCAGCATCCCGCCGACGAACCCCGGCGCCAGGATCCCGGACAGCTCCTGGACCTGCCCGAAGTTGACCACGACGGCCCCGAGCACCATGACGGCACCCGCCATGAGCATGATCGCCAGTGCGGCGGACGTCCCGACCACGACCGAGCGCAGCCGCTCGGGCAGCAGGCGCAGCATCGACCGCCAGGGCCCGATCGTCCTGGCGACGGCCACGGAGCCCGCGATGAAGGCCAGCGCCAGGTGGCTGACCAGCACGTCGCCGAGGAAGGGCTGGGTGATCTCGTTCCTGGTGACCAGCGCGATCAGCCCGGCCAGCAGCGCGTACGGCGCCGCCAGCGAGATGCCCGCCTGCGCGATCAGGACCAGCTGCGCCCTGCGGCGGGCGTTGGACACCTCCTTCGGGGTGTTCTTGGGCAGCCGGGCGGGCAGCCGGAGCCGCAGGTCCGCGTCGCGGGCCATCCACATCCCGGCGCGGTACAGCAGGAAGGCGGGCAGGACCGTCAGCCCGAGCGGGAGCAGGCCCACCGAGCCACCGGGTATCGCGAAGCCCGCGTGGTGCGCGGCCAGCCAGAGCTGCGACGCGGTGCGGAACACCGCGGGCAGGCCCGCGCCGAGCGCACCGCGGGGAGCGGCGATCCAGCCGACCAGGGTGAGCGTGGTGAGCACCGCCAGCCCCACGCCGAGGGTCCACGCGGCAGCGAGCATCCCGGAGACGGGAAGCGGCCGGCGGACGTCATCGTCGTCACCCGTGAGGCCGGGCAGGGGGATACGGCTGAGGACGTTGCGGGGAGCCGTCCGTAGCTGATCGAAAAGGGCCGTCACAGTAGTCGATGGTCTCAGGATCTTCGGCGCGGAAGGGACTCCCGCGCCCGCGTGTCGCGCACCGTGTGACAGGAGTCCCCTGTGGTATCCGGAGTGGTGTCCGGACCGCGCCGGCACGGGAACCGCTCGCGTCCCCTCCCCGGAGAAGGACATACGGCCGTCGGACGACCACCGGTGGGAAACCGCGACGGCGCGTCGCCCCGGAGCATGTCCGGGGCGACGCGCCGCGTTCGCCCGTTCCCGGGGCCGTGACCCCGGGGCCGTGCGCTAGAGCGACTCGACGACCTCGCGCATCAGGCGGGCGGTCTCGCTCGGGGTCCTGCCGACGCGGACGCCGACCTTCTCCAGGGCGTCCTTCTTGGCCTGGGCGGTGCCGGCCGAGCCGGACACGATCGCGCCCGCGTGGCCCATGGTCTTGCCCTCCGGAGCGGTGAAGCCCGCCACGTAGGCGACGACCGGCTTGGTGACGTGCTGCTCGATGTAGGCGGCCGCGCGCTCCTCGGCGTCGCCGCCGATCTCACCGATCATCACGATCGCGTCGGTGCCCGGGTCGTCCTGGAAGGCCTGCAGCGCGTCGATGTGGGTGGTGCCGATCACCGGGTCGCCGCCGATGCCGACCGCGGTGGAGAACCCGATGTCGCGCAGCTCGTACATGAGCTGGTAGGTCAGCGTGCCCGACTTCGAGACCAGGCCGATGCGGCCCGCGCTGGTGATGTCGGCCGGGATGATCCCCGCGTTGGAGGCGCCGGGCGAGGCGATGCCGGGGCAGTTGGGCCCGATGATCCGGGTCTTGCCGCCCTTGGCGACCGCGTACGCCCAGAACTCGGTGGTGTCGTGGATCGGGACGCCCTCGGTGATGACCACGCAGAGCGGGATCTCGGCGTCGACGGCCTCCTTGACGGCGTCCTTGGTGAACGCCGGGGGCACGAAGACGACCGACACGTCGGCGCCGGTGTCCTTGATGGCCTCGGCGACGGTGCCGAAGACGGGCAGGCCCTCGTGGACGGTGCCGGCCTTGCGGGCGTTGACGCCGCCGACGACGCGGGCGCCGGAGGCGAGCATCCGGCGGGTGTGCTTGGTGCCCTCACCGCCGGTCATGCCCTGGACGATGATCTTGCTGTTCTCGTTCAGCCAGATGGCCATTACGCACCTACCGCGGCGAGCTCGGCGGCGCGCTTGGCCGCATCGTCCATGGTGTCCACCAGTTCGACGCCGGAGAGCTTGGCGTCGGAGAGAATCTGACGCCCGAGTTCGGCGTTGTTGCCGTCCAGACGGACGACCAGCGGGCGGCTCACGCTCTCACCGCGGGCGTCCAGCAGCTGGAAGGCCGAGACGATGCCGTTGGCGACCGCGTCACAGGCGGTGATGCCGCCGAAGACGTTGACGAAGATCGACTTCACCGCGGGGTCGGAGATGATGATCTCCAGGCCGGCCGCCATCACCTCGGCCGAGGCGCCGCCGCCGATGTCGAGGAAGTTGGCGGGCTTGGGCTGACCCGGGAACGCCTCACCCGCGTAGGCGACGACGTCCAGGGTCGACATGACCAGGCCGGCGCCGTTGCCGATGATGCCGACGGAACCGTCGAGCTTGACGTAGTTGAGGTCCTTGGCCTTGGCCGCGGCCTCCAGCGGGTCCTCGGCGGCCTTGTCCTCGAAGGCCGCGTGGTCCGTCTGGCGGAAGGACGCGTTGTCGTCGAGGGTGACCTTGCCGTCGAGGGCCTTCACCTGGCCGTCGGCGGACAGGATCATCGGGTTGACCTCGACGAGGGAGGCGTCCTCGTCGACGAAGGCGCACCAGAGCTTCTCGATGAGCTCGGCGGCGCCGTCGAGCGCGGCCTCCGGCAGCCCTCCGGCCTGGGCGATCTCGCGGGCCTTGGCCCGGTCGACGCCGTCCAGGGGGGAGACCGGGACCTTGGCGACCTTCTCGGGGGCGCTGTGCGCGACCTCTTCGATGTCCATGCCGCCCGCCGCGGAGCAGATGGCGAGGAACGTACGGTTGGCGCGGTCGAGCAGGAAGGAGAAGTAGTACTCCTCCGCGATCGCGCTGGCCTCCTCGATCAGGACCTTGTGGACCGTGTGGCCCTTGATGTCCATGCCGAGGATGTCGGTGGCCTTCCGCTCGGCGTCGGCGGCGTCGTCGGCGACCTTCACGCCTCCGGCCTTGCCTCGACCACCGGTCTTGACCTGGGCCTTGACAACGACACGGCCGGTCAGCTGCTCGGCTGCCGCCCGTGCCTCCTCCACGGTGTGCGCGACCACGCCGCGCGGCACCGGGATGCCGTACTCCGCGAAGAGCTCCTTCGCCTGATGTTCGAACAGGTCCACGAGGGTCCGTCCTTGCTTGTCCGGCTGGTGTACAGATGTGAGCGAGCCGACTCCATGATCCAAGGGGGAGCCCGGCGGTTTTGCGCCAATGAAGCCTAGCCCGCCTCGTGGCATGACCAGGTAACCGGGTTCCAGATCGTACGCCCCGAATGCTGTTCGCGCCGAACCGGCCGGTCCCGCGAGCCGGTTCACCGGGCCGGCGGGCGATCCGCCGGCGATCCGTCAGAGGTTCGCCGGACACCGGCTCGGGCGCCACGGCGAGAGACCCGTCGGGCGGGTGGGGACCGCCAGACGGATGAGGCGTCGTCGAACGGGCGAGAGGACCGTCAGACCGGTGAGGGGACCGTCAGACCGGTGAGGGGACCGCGCTCCGCACCCAGTCGACGATCTCCTGGGTGGTGGCGCCCGGGGTGAAGACGCGTGCGACGCCCATCTCCTGGAGCGCGGGCATGTCGGCCTCGGGGATGATCCCGCCACCGAACACCACGATGTCGCTCGCGTCGTTCTCCTTCAGCAGCTCCAGCACCTTGGCGAAGAGCGTCATGTGCGCGCCCGACAGGATGGACAGCCCGACCGCCGCGGCGTCCTCCTGGATCGCGGTGCGCACGATCTGCTCGGGCGTCTGGTGCAGGCCGGTGTAGACGACCTCCATCCCGGCGTCCCGCAGCGCCCGCGCCACGATCTTCACGCCCCTGTCGTGACCGTCCAGCCCCGGCTTGGCGATGACGACGCGGATCCTTGACACGGCATCCATCCAGACCTCCTTGTCTGCGCTCCCCTCGCGACGTGGGAGCTGTCCGCAGCGTAACCGGCCGCGCCGCGCCGGGCTCGGCGGGTCACCGCGAACCACGGTACAGCGGCGCGAATCCCACCGCCTTTCCGTACGGCGCCACGGCCCGTCTCCCCGCCGGCCGCGCCCCGATTAAACGGCCCGGAATGCGCAGGGAACCGAGGCCCCGCGAAAAAGGGAAACTGACCGTCCGTGATTGCCCGGAAACGAATTCCCGTTCCGGCGCCGCCGGATGACGGCCACAAAGGCCGGGAGGACGCCTCTGCACCGAACATGCACAATTAATTCAGATCGGCCCTTCAAATGCGCTACTGTTTTGTGATCTTTCCCCGCCAGACTATTCCTCCCCTCCCCGATCAGGGCGGAGGGGTCAATCAGGAGGACTTCCCTTTGAAGCGATACATCGCCGGGCTGGCGTGCGCCGCTACGGCCGCGCTGAGCGTTCCGGCGCTGGCATCGACCGCGCACGCGCAGGCCGCCGATCCGGTCAGCGCGCTGAGGAGCCAGCTCAAAAGTGGCAACGGCGTCGCGTTCGTCGACACCGTCAAGATTCGAAGCGGCAAGAAGAGCACGCTTCTCGCCGACCGCAAGGGTGAATTGCAGCTCGGCCCCTCCGGAGTCGAGGCGTCGGACCACACCACCCAGTTGCGGGTCGAGGGGGACCTCTTCGCGTTCGGCACGGAAGAGAATACCTTCGGCCCGAAGGATGACGACGCCGAGGAAAAGAGCGAGGCGGAGAAGGACCTCGAGAGGCTGTTCGCCGGGATGGCCGAGCCGGAACGAGTCGTGCGGGTCAAGAAGAAGGCGTATATCTGGGGTGGGGCGCTCGGCCAGTTCCTGCCGGCGGACAGGCCCTGGCTCGCGTACCCGAAGGACACGTTCGGCTTGACCGGCTCGCTGGGCCAGTTCGTCAACCCCGCCGAACCCGCGACCCTCAAGGCCCTCCTCGCGCGCGCCACGGTCAAGCGTCCGACCGCCTACTCGGGGAAGATCACTTTTGGTGAGCTCCACAAGGTCTCACCGTGGTTCCGTGCCAGGCAGGAGATCCCCCTGTCCAAGCAGCAGGCGAAGCTCACGGTCAACTGGCGGCTGTTCCTCAACGCGGACCGCCTCCCCGTACGGCTGACGACCTCGTCCCTGGATTTCACGGACGGGCCCACCACCACGATCGACACCCGCTACAGCGGCTGGGGCTCGAAGGTCACGATCGAAGCCCCGCCCGCCGACCAGATCTCCACGATCAAGGAGCTGAACGAGCGGTTCGCGGCCGACACGCCCATTCCGCTGCTCGACGTCAAGTGATCCCTCCGCGCTGATCGCACCCCGGATCACCAGAGCCGCGCCCGGCGGGCCTCACCCGCCGGGCGCGGCTCGCGGCGTTCCGCGCTCCGCACGAGACCCGGCCCGTCGAGGAGTCCCCGCTCCCCCCGATGGCACCCATGGCGTTCTCCGCTCGCACGGGTGCTGACGCCTCCGGCGATTCTTGATCCGACATTTCGGGATATAGGTAAGAATCTTGGTCCACCCTCCGCGACGACGCGAGGACACCTACGGGAGGACCCCCTCGATGAGGCGAATCATCGCCGCCCTGACAGGCGCCACCATGGCAGCCCTTGTCGTTCCCACGCTGGTGACCGTCACCCCGGCGGGCGCCACGACCACCCGGACCTCCCAGGCCGCCGCGACCGACCCGGTCTCGGCGCTGAAGCGACAGTTCAGGACCCACCGGGGCGTGAAGCTCACCGAGAACACGAAGGTCATCGGTGAGGGCAAGAAGAACCGGACGATCTTCACCCGGCGGAACGGGGTGCTGGAGTTCGGCAGGACCGGCATGGTCGCCTCGGACCTGACCACCAAGTTCAACCTGCCTGTTCCGGACAGCGAGCTCAAGGGCATGTTCGCCCCGTCACGGACGATCTCGCTGAAGGGCGTCAGCTACACCTCGGGCGGCATCTTCGCCGAGTCCATGCCCGAGGGCAAGAAGTGGCTGCGCACGCCCAGCGGCAAGGTCTCCCTGGTCAGCGCCGTCCAGCAGATCATCAGCACCGTCGAGCCCGGCACGCTCAGGGCGACCCTCGCCCACACCCGCGCCAAGCGCCCCGGCGGGACGTGGGACGGCACCCGGACCACGGTCCACTCGGGCACGATCACGCTGGCCGAGCTCTTCAGGGTCTCTCCCGCGGTGCGCACGATGCTGGGCAGGAAGCCCACCGGCCGGTCCGCGACGCTCCCGGTGACCTGGAAGATCTATCTCGGCTCCGACCAGCTGGTCCGCCGGATCGTGTCGTCGTACACGGAGTCCACCCGGGGCCTCAACAGCACCGAGCTGACCTACGTCAACGACACCCGCTACACCGGCTGGGGCACCAAGGTCACGATCAAGGCACCGCCCGCCGGCCAGGTGGTCGAGTTCGACGAGCTCCTCGGCGACGTCAGCCAGCCCGAGGACCCCATCCAGGAGCTCTTCCAGGGCTGAACCGGCCCGAGGTGATCGGGGACGAACCGGCCACGCCGATTCGTGGGCCGAACCGGCCCACGGTGCTCGGGAGGGCACCGCGGACACGGGAAGGGCCCGGGAGCAACCGCTCCCGGGCCCTTCCCGAACTTTCCCGGGCCCTTGCCGGCTTCCCCGGACGCCGTCCGGCGGAGGCTAGAGCTTCTCCAGGGGCGCGTACGCCAGCAGCAGGGTCTTCTCTCCCCCGCCGCCGAAGTCGATCTTGACCTTGGTCTTCTCCGCGACGCCGTCCACGGACACGACCGTGCCCAGGCCGAACTGGTCGTGGGTGATCCGGTCGCCGGGGGTCAGGTTGGGGATCTGCCTGCCGCCGGGCTTCCTGGCCGGGGCGGGGCGGGAGTCGCGGCGGGTGGCGGCGCTCCAGGCGCTCTTCTCCGGGTCGCTGCGCCAGTCGACGAGATCGGACGGGATCTCGGCGACGAACCGGGAGGCCGGGTTGAACGCGGGCGAGCCCCAGGAGCTGCGGACGGCCGCCCTGGAGATGTAGAGGCGCTGCTCGGCCCGGGTGATGCCGACGTAGGCCAGGCGGCGCTCCTCCTCCAGCTCCTTGGGCTCGCCGAGCGAGCGCATGTGCGGGAAGACGCCGTCTTCCATGCCGGTGAGGAACACCACCGGGAACTCCAGCCCCTTCGCGGTGTGCAGCGTCATCAGCGTCACCACGCCCTGGCCGCCGTCGGCCGCCGGGATCTGGTCGGCGTCGGCGACCAGGGAGACCTGCTCCAGGAACTCCACCAGCGTGCCCTCGGGGTTGGCCTCCTCGAACTCGGAGGCGACCGAGACCATCTCGTCCAGGTTCTCCAGGCGGCTCTCGTCCTGCGGGTCGTTGGAGGCCGTGAGCTCCAGGCGGTAACCGGTGCTCGCCAGCACCTCCTGGGCCAGCTCCGAGGGCGTCATGTCGTCGGCCTTCACCATGAGCTCGTCCATCAGCGCGACGAACTCCTTGATCGCCTTGAGCGAGCGGGTGGCCATGCCCGGCGCCTCGTCCGCCCGGCGGAGCCCCTCCCAGTAGGGGATCCGCTCCCTGGTCGCGAACGCCTCGACCATCGCCTCGGCCCGCTCGCCGATGCCGCGCTTGGGCACGTTGAGGATGCGGCGCAGCGACACCACGTCGTTCGGGTTGGACAGGAAGCGCAGGTAGGCGAGCAGGTCGCGGACCTCCTTGCGCTCGTAGAAGCGCACCCCGCCCACCACCTTGTACGGCAGGCCGGTCCGGATGAAGATCTCCTCGAACACCCGGGAGGCGGCGTTGGTCCGGTAGAACACCGCGACCTGGCCGGGCACGACGTCCTCGTGGTCGGTGAGCCTGTCGACCTCCTGCGCGACGAACATGGCCTCGTCGTGCTCGTTGTCGGCGACATAGCCGATGATCTTCGCCCCGGCGCCCTGGTCGGACCAGAGGTTCTTGGGCTTGCGGCTCGCGTTGCGCGAGATCACCGCGTTGGCGGCGGACAGGATCGTCTGGGTGGAGCGGTAGTTCTGCTCCAGCAGGATCGTCCTGGCCTCCGGGTAGTCGCGCTCGAACTCCAGGATGTTGCGGATCGTCGCGCCGCGGAAGGCGTAGATCGACTGGTCGGCGTCACCGACCACGCACAGCTCGGCCGGGGCGACCGCGCCCTCTCCGCCCTCCCTGACCACGTCCCCGTCGGCGGTGCGCGGCTCGGGACGGCCGGCGATCTCGCGGATCAGGGTGTACTGGGCGTGGTTGGTGTCCTGGTACTCGTCGACCATGATGTGGCGCCAGCGGAGCCGGTAGTGCTCGGCCACGTCGGGGAAGATCTGGAACAGCGTCACCGTCAGCATGATGAGGTCGTCGAAGTCCATCGCTCCGGCCTCGGTGAGCTTCCGCTGGTAGTTGCGGTACGCCTCGGCGAGCTTGCGCTCCAGGTGGGTGGACGCCTGGGCCGACGCCGTCTCGTAGTCGATCAGCTCGTTCTTGAAGTTGCTGACCTGGGCGGAGAACGACCTCGGCGGGTAGCGCTTGGGGTCGAGGTCCATCTCGCGGCAGACCATCGCCATCAGCCGCTGGGAGTCGGCCTGGTCGTAGATGGAGAAGCTCGTGGGGAAGCCCAGGCGCCTGGCCTCGCGGCGCAGGATCCGCACGCACGCGCTGTGGAAGGTCATCACCCACATCGCCGCCGAGCGCGGGCCGATGAGCCGGTCGACCCGGTCCTTCATCTCCCTCGCGGCCTTGTTGGTGAAGGTGATCGCCAGGATCTCCTGCGGCTGCACGCCCCGCTCGCCCAGCAGGTAGGCGATGCGGTGGGTCAGCACCCGGGTCTTGCCGGAACCCGCGCCCGCGACGATGAGCAGGGGGCTGCCGTGGTGCACGACGGCCTCGCGCTGCTGGGGGTTGAGCCCGTCGAGCAACGGATGGGTCAGGGAAGAGGCTGGGATCGACACGTCCCCTAGGTTAGAGCGACCGACCGACAACCGGGTCCAGCCACCGCAAAGGAATGCGGGCGGGCTCCCCCTCGGTTGTGATGACGGAGCGGTACGCGGAAAAAACGGAAAGGCCTCCTCATGCTGTCCGAGAACGAGATCAACCGCGTATTGGCGGTCACCGCACACCCCGACGACGTCGACTTCGCCGCCGCGGGCACGATCGCGCTGTTCACCGACCGAGGCGTCGAGGTGACGTACTGCGTGGTCACCGACGGTGACGCGGGCGGCTTCGACCGCGAGCTGGACAACGGCGGCATGGCCGAGCTGCGCCGGGCCGAGCAGTCCAACGCCGCCAAGGCCGTCGGCGTGACCGACGTGCGCTACCTCGGCCACCACGACGGGACCGTGGTGCAGAGCCTGGAGCTGCGGCGTGACATCACCCGGGTCATCCGCCAGGTCAGGCCCGACCTGGTGATCACCCACAGCCCCGAGCGCAACTACCGGTTCATCGCCCCCAGCCACCCCGACCACCGCGCGGTCGGCGGCTGTGCCCTCGACGCCGTCTATCCCGACGCGCGCAACCCGTACACCTTCCCGTCGCTGCTGCTCGACGAGGGACTGGAGGCGTGGACCGTCCGCGAGGTGTGGCTCAACGGCGGTCCGGCGCCCGACCACCACGTGGACGTCACCGACACCTTCGACCGCAAGCTCGCCGCCCTGCGCGCCCACGCCAGCCAGATCGGCCACCTGGAGGACTTCGAGAGCTTCCTGCGGGGCCGCTTCTCGCAGATCGCCGTCGAGGCGGGCTTCGGCGAGGGCCGCTACGTCGAGGCCTTCCAGCGGGTCTCCACCGTCTGACCCTCCCGGAGGTTCGAAGAGCGCCGCCGGAGGCGGGCCACGACCGGGCCGGCGCTCCCGCCGCGAGTCCGAAGGGCACCCGGCGGGAGGAGCCGGAGACGGGTCCTCCTCGCGGTCGCCGCCGGAGATCTGGGAACCTGGAAGGCACCCGACGGGAGGTCCGCGCCGTTGAACGGCATCGATCTGTCTCTCACCACCGCCGTCGTCGTCCTCCTGCTGGCCGTCGGGGCCGCCGCCGTCGCCCGGCTCGGCCGCCTCGGGCACGCGCCCGCGGTGCTCGTGGCGTGCCTGCGCGCCGCCGCCCAGCTCGGCGCGGTGTCCCTGATCATCGTGTGGGCCGTCGAACGCGCGCTCGCGGTGACGGTCTTCGTGCTGGTCATGTACGGGGTGGCGAGCGTGACCGCCGGGCGCAGGATCACCTCGGGTTCCGCCGTCCGGTGGGCCGCGGTGCCCATCGCGGCCGGGACCCTGCCGGTCCTGGCGCTGCTGTTCGGCAGCGGCGTCGTCCCTCCGCTGGGCATCACGCTGATCCCGGTCGCGGGCATCCTGCTGGGCGGATGCCTGACGGCCACGGCCCTCGCCGGACGGCGGGCCCTGGACGAGCTGGCCCACCGGCGCGGCGAGGTGGAGGCGGCGCTCTCGCTGGGTTTCTCCGAGCGGGACGCGGCACTGGAGATCTGCCGCCCGCCCGCGGCGCAGGCGCTGGTGCCCGCGCTGGACCAGACGGGAACCGTGGGCCTGGTCACGCTGCCCGGAGCCTTCGTGGGGATGCTCCTGGGCGGGGCCGGCCCGCTCCAGGCCGGAGTGGTGCAGCTCGTCGTGCTGGTCGCGCTGCTGGCCGCCGAGGCGGTGGCCGTGGTCGTCACGATCGAGCTCGCCGCCCGCGGCCGCTTCGGCGGCGGTCAGCGGCCGGGGGCGGGCCCCTCCGGCGGGGCCAGGCGGGCGAACAGGTAGCCCAGGGAGTTGGTCGCGACGTGGAACATCGCGGGGGCGGCCAGGCCTCCCCTCCTGCGCAGCTCGGTGAAGAGCACCCCCGCGAGGCCCGTCATGATCACCGACCCGGCCACGACGCGTGCCACCTGCCACCCGGGCGCCCTCCCGGGGGCCCCGGACACGCCCGGTGTGCCCCGCCCGTCCTGCGCGTTCGACCCGGCGGGCGTGCCCCGCACGTCCTGCGCGTCCGACCCGGCGGGCGTGTCCGGGGCGCCGGGGGTGTGCTCGTTCCCCGGCCCGCCCCCGGGGCCGCTCCCCGTGCCCTCCGCGCCGGGGTCGCGGGCGGCCGTGGTGTCGAGGGCCTCCCCCGCGGCCAGGCGGCTCAGGGCGGGGTTGGCGGCCATCATGTCGACGGCGGGCAGGACGTGCCAGAGGCCGAAGAGAACCGAGGAGATCGCGGTCGCCGTGCCGTGGCCGTGGGAGCGGGCGACGAGCGCGTGCAGCACCCCGCGGAAGCCGACCTCCTCGAGCAGGACCGTGCCGACCGGCACCTGGAGCAGGGCCTCCTCCAGCGCGCGGGCGCGGGACAGCGACAGGGCGCGCTCGTCGCGGAAGAACCGGCGGGTGGCCGGGACGGCGACGCCCACGGTGTAGGCCGCGGCCACGGCGGAGGCGAGCGCGCCGCCGATCCGCAGGCCCCGCGCGCGCCGGTGGAATCCCAGCTCGGCCCAGGAGAGCCCGGAACGGCGGGCCATGACGACCAGCGCGCCGGTGGCCGCGGCCGAGGTCAGCGGCGCCAGCCTCGGCGCCACACGGTTGTTGAGCACGTTGGCCGCCACCAGCACGGCCACCGCGCCCGCCTGCACGCCCGCACGCACGCCCGCGGACACACCGGGCACCGCCTCGGGTCCGGCGCAGGCGGCTCCCCCCGGCTCGCGCTCCATGCCCACGACTGCCCACGACTCCCTCGGACGCCGCCCCGCGCCCCGCGTGCCGGGCCGCGCCGGGGATCATGATCTTCGGGATCCCCTCGAATCCGGTTCGAGGCTACGCGATCGGAGCTCAGCCCGCGGCGGCCTGGCGCCAGCCGGCGGGGAAGCGCAGGAGACGGCGTTCACGCACCGTCAGGCCGCCCCAGATCCCCTCGGGCTCGGCCGCGCGGAGCGCGTAGGCCCGGCACTCCTTCAGCACCGGGCACCGCTCGCAGACCGCCTTCGCCCGCGCCTCGTGCTCGGCCGACTGCGTCAGCGGGAAGAACAGCTCGGGGTCGCTCGTACCGCAGGCACCCCGCGCGGCCCAGCCGATATCCCGCACCGTCGTCCGCATGACATCGCCCCCTGATCGCCCCCTGGTGGCCCGCTGGTGGCCCGGCGTCCCCAGCCAGACTAGGCGGGCCTCAGCGACGGGACATCAGCCTCTTGGCGGATTCATCCGTACTCATCGCGGCGTACTCCGGCGGCGCGCCACTCCCGTGACGCCCCGCGGCGCCCCGCGGCGCCCCGGCGCCACCTCGTGGCCCGTCCCGGCGCCCGCGTCCCGCGTCGCGGCCTCAGCAGGCGGTCGTCCCCTGGTTGTATCCCTTGGCGAACAGCTCCTGGCGCTGGCCCGCCGTGCCGTGGGCGTCCGGGCGCAGCCAGTCGTCGGTGGGGTCGCCCGCCGCGGCGAGGTTGATCAGGAGCTCGTCCTCGTCGCCGGGCTCGGTCTGCAGCGAGCCGCCCTTGACGAGCGCCCCCAGGGTTCCCCCGGCGTAGCAGTCGGCCTGGAGCTCCTGCTCGATGTTCAGGCGGAACGCGGTGTTCAGCTGCGCCTGCACCGCGTGCCCGAACTCGTGCGGGATGATCACGTAGACCGAGCCGTCGCCCATCCGCTCGTAGAGCTCGTTCATCCACTGCGCGTCGTAGGCGATGAAGTGTCCCGCCGAGCAGTAGAAGGCGTTGTTCGGCACCGACGGCCGCCCGCCGCAGTCGGGCCCGCTCTCTCCCTGGTAGGCGATGAACCCGGTGACCGGGCGGTAGGTCAGGCCGGCCGCTGCGAAGGTCTGCTTCCAGTAGGCCTCGGTGAGCTCCCTGGCCAGCTCGACGTCCGACTCGAACGTCTGCCCCCGCGCGCCGGGCGTGGCCTGTCCACCGGTGGGGCCGGCCTCCGGCTCCGTACCCTGCTCAACGCTCCCGCAGGCGGTGACGGCCGCCAGGACCAGGGCCAGGACGAAGGAGAACGCTCTCATACGCCCATCGTGACGGAGTCCGCGGCCCCGCGCGAGCGATCGGTCCGACCGGGGACCGGCCGGCGCGGAGGCCGGTGGGGCACGGCGGGCCCCGCCGGCCCTCGCAGCGGCGATCCCACCGGCGTTCCTGGCTGCTCCGGCGGCTCGGGCCGCGGTCCCGGAAACGATCTCGGCCCCGGTCTCACGGGGACGGCCAGGTGTGGACGGGCTCGTTGGTGTGCATGTTCTCGATGTAGCGCAGGGTCATCCGGCGCAGCGCCTCGTGCCTGTCGAGGTCGCCGAGCGCGTTCACCGCGTCGATCTGCCAGCTCGCCCCGGTCGTGCCCGTCAGGCAGCGCTGCTCGACGATCCCCAGCAGCCGGTCCCTGGCCCCGGGGTCCACCCCCCACAGGTCGAGTCCCTCGTGGGCGAGCGGCAGCAGGCGGCGCAGGATCAGCTCGGACGCGACCACCTCGCCGAGCCCCGGCCAGAACAGCCGGGCGTCCAGGCCGTACCGGGCGGCGGCGTGCAGGTTGTCCTGGGCCGCGGCGAACGACATGCGCGTCCAGACCGGGCGTTCGGCGTACGGGAGGACGCGCATGAGCCCGTAGTAGAAGGCGGCGTTGGCGGCGACGTCCGCCACCGAGGGCCCGGCGGGCAGCACCCGGTTCTCCACCCGCAGGTGCGGGGTGCCGTCCACGACCGCGTAGACCGGCCGGTTCCACCGGTAGACGGTGCCGTTGTGCAGGGTCAGCTCGCCGAGCTGCGGGGTGACGCCGCGCGCCAGTTCCTCGCGCGGGTCCTCGTCGTCGCACAGGGGCAGCAGCGCGGGGAAGTAGCGGGCGTTCTCCTCGAAGAGATCGAAGACCGAGGTGATCCACCGCTCGCCGAACCACACCCTGGGCCGCACCCCCTGGGTCTTCAGCTCCACCGGGCGGGTGTCGGTGGCCTGCTCGAACAGCGGGATCCTGGTCTCCTGCCAGAGCCTGCGGCCGAACAGGAACGGGGAGTTGGCCGCCAGCGCCACCTGGGGGCCCGCGACGGCCTGGGCGGCGTTCCAGTTGGCGGCGAACGCCTCGGGACTGACCTGCAGGTGGAGCTGGAGGCTCGTGCAGGCGGCCTCGGGGGTGATGCTGTCGGCGTAGGCCTCCAGGAACTCCTCGCCCTCGATCGACAGGTGCAGGTCCTCGCCCCTGGCCGCGAAGATCTGCTCGTTGAGGAGCTTGTAGCGGGGGTTGGCCGACAGCGTGCCCTCGTGCACGTCGCTCTCTCGCAGCGTGGGCAGGATCCCGACCATCACCATGTGCCCGCCGACGGTACGGGCCCGTTCCTCGGCGTGGTTGAGCCGGTCCCTGATCACCTTCTCCAGCCGGGCCGCGCCGCCCCCTTCCAGGGATTCGGGCAGGACGTTGATCTCCACGTTGAACTGGCCCAGCTCGGTCGCCCAGTCGGGCTCGGCGATGGCCTCCAGCACCTCGACGTTCTTCATGGTGGCCTCGCCGCGATCGTCCACCAGGTTGAGCTCGATCTCCAGCCCGGCCCTGGGCTCGTCGAACTCGAACCTGGACTCGCGCAGCATCTGCGCGAAGACGTCAAGGCACCGGCGAACCTTGTCCCGGTAGCGCCGCCGGTCCTCGCGGCTGAACACCATCGCAGGTACATCGCGTCCCATACTTCGCAGAGTCGCACAGAAGTAACTGCTCGTACAGAAGTCCGCGAGGTGAGGATGTCGTGGACGCCGGGGACGCCGGGGACGCCGGGGACTCAGACCAGGCGCCGCGCCGTGGCCCAGCGGGAAAGCTCGTGGCGGTTGGAAAGCTGCAGCTTGCGCAGCACGGACGAGACGTGGGTCTCCACGGTCTTCACCGAGATGAACAGCTCCTTGGCGATCTCCTTGTACGCGTAACCGCGGGCGATCAGCCGCAGCACCTCGCGCTCGCGCTGGGTGAGCGAGTCGAGCTCGGGGTCGATCGGCGGGGCCTCGCTGGAGGCGAACGCGTCCAGCACGAACCCGGCCAGCCTCGGGGAGAAGACCGCGTCGCCCTCGGCCACCCGGCGGACGGCGTCGGTGAGCTCGCGCCCGCTGATGTTCTTGGTCACGTATCCCCTGGCACCGCCCCGGATCACGCCGATGACGTCCTCCGCCGCGTCGGAGACCGACAGGGCGAGGAAGCGGACCGTGGAACCGGAGCCGAGCACCCGGCGCAGCACCTCCTGGCCGCCGCCGCCGGGCATGTGCACGTCGAGCAGGACCACGTCGGGCGCCAGCGCGGCGATCGCCTTGACCGCGGACTCCACGTCCTCGGCCTCCCCGATCACCTCGATGGAGTCGCCCAGCTCGGCCCGCACGCCGGAGCGGAACAGGCGGTGGTCGTCGACGATCAGGACCTTCACCACACTCATCGGACTTCTTCCCCTCGCGGTCCCGAGGGCCGCTCTCCAGCTCGTCGCGATCCCGGGAGTCGTCCCGGGATCCGCTCTCCGGCCCGCCGCGATCCCGGAGGTCGTCCCGGGATCCGCTCTCCGGCTCGTCGCGATCCCGGGGGTGGGGCCCCGGCTCGCCGCGTCGTGGCTCGCTCGCCGCTCACGTCTTCTCCAGCTTCATGGTCAGCATCACTTCCGTGCCCTCGCCGGGCTCGGTCCGCACACGGGCGCTGCCCCCGTGGCGTTCCATCCGGCCGATGATCGACTGGCGGATACCCATACGATCCTCGGGCACATCGTCCATGTCGAACCCGATCCCCCGATCCCGGACGAAGACGGTGACCTCATCCGGTTCCGTCTCGGCGTACACGGAGACGACCTCGGACCCGGAGTATTTCGCGGCGTTGACCATCGCCTGCCTCGCGGCCTGCATCATCGCGGACAGCTCGGGGGTGAGCGGGCCGTCGCCGACGCAGACGACCTCGATCGGCACCCCGTGCGCGTCCTCCTCCTCGGCCGCGACCCGCCGCACGGCCGCGGCCACCGACGCGTCGGCGTCCTGCTGGGGCTGGTAGAGCCAGTTGCGCAGCTCCCGCTCCTGGGAGCGGGCCAGCCGCATCACCTCGCGCGGGTCCTGGGCGTTGCGCTGGATGAGCGTCAGGGTGTGCAGCACCGAATCGTGCACGTGCGCGGCCACCTCGGCGCGTTCCTCCTGCCGGATGCGCTCGCGGCGTTCGCGCTGCAGCTCCTTCCACAGGGCGGCCAGCCAGGGCGCCGCGATCAGCGCGACACCGCCCACGACCACCAGGGTGAACATGATCCCCGGACGCGCGTTGCCCAGCTCGTCGTTGGCCACCAGGAAGCCGATCGCGCCGACCACGACGAGCACGAGCCCGAGGAAGGTGCGGACCCGGTTCTGGCGGACCTGCCCGACGGTGTTGCTCATCCAGCGCTGCCGCCGGTCGGGGTCGGCCTGCTGCCACAGGATCAGCGAGCCGATACCGCCCACGGCGATCGGCCAGGCCCCGATCCCGGCGCCCGAGGCGCCGGTGAGCCAGCCCAGGGCAATCAGCGCCAGCCAGATCGCGGCGTACGCGGTGAGCTGGCTCCAGTCCCTCCCCGGCTCCCTGCCCTCGTACGGCTCTCGCGGGGTGAACATCCACAGGGCGGCGTACGCCAGGGCGCCGAACCCGTCCAGGACGGTGAGCAGCACGAAGGCCAGCCGCAGCACGACCGGGTCGAGCCGGAGCTGGGCGGCGGCACCCTGGGCCACCCCGGCGACCAGCCGCCCCTCCACCGGTCTCACCAGGCGGGGGAAGGGGGCGTCCTCGGAGGTCACGGGCGCCGCGTCGCGAACTGTCTGTCGGTCAGCCATATCGTCAGCATCGTCACATGAACCAGCCTGCCAGTGCATCAGGCGTTCCCCTGAAGCGACCCTGAGAGAGACCTGCCCTCTCCGGGACGACTCAGGGGTCTCCCGGATGCGTCATGGGCCGGGAAAGGCCACGATGAGGAACATGAACGACACCGGGCGGGCCCAGGATCCGGCGAGCTCGCCGTCCGCCTCCTCCCCCTTCGAAGAGCGCGATCTGAGGCGTAGCAACGAGGGGCGCATGCTCACGGGCGTCTGCGCCGGCCTGGGGAGATACGCCCGCATCGATCCCGTGGTGCTCCGGGTCGGTTTCGCGGTGCTGGTGCTCGGCTCCGGAATCGGCATCATGCTCTACATCGCGGCGTTCCTGCTGATGCGCGAGACCGACGGCGGCCCCGGCTACCTGGAGCAGTGGATCCGGCGCGACTTCGACGGCGAGACGGTCCTGACCCTGCTGGCCGGCCTGTTCGCCCTCGGGCTGATCGTCAACGTCTCCTCGGACGGCGTGGGCACCGGCACGATCGTGGTCGGCACGGTGCTCGCCATCGCCCTGCTCGCCGCCCACTCCCGCGGGGTCGACCTGCTGGCCGTGGCGAGGTCGCTGCCCGACCGGCTGCGCAGGCACCGCGCCCCGTCCCCGGCCCCGGCCGACCGGTGGCCCGGCTCGCCCGCCCAGGCGCCGGGCGCCCCCGCCGGGCAGCGTCCCGTCGGCGGGCGGGATCCGGTCACCCAGGCCGCCGCGTCTCCGGCCGGCCGGCCGGGCGCCGAGACGGTCTCGGAGCCGTACGCGCCCGCGGCAGGCCCGGCGTCCGCGACGGTCGCGGAACCGCACGCGGGCGCGGCAGGCCCGGGATCCGCGACGGTCGCGGAACCGCACGCGGGCGCGGCAGGCCCGGGATCCGCGACGGCCCCGCCGCCCGCCCCCGGGACCCGGCCCGCGCCCGCCTTCGAGGACCGTGCCGGACAGGCGCCGGGCATGCCCCCGGGTCCCGCCAGGCCGCCGGAACACGGGCCGTGGGACACCCCGCCGGGCCCGTACGGCGCCGCGAGGCCGTTGTTCGACTCCTCCGGCGAACCCTTCTCGCCCTATGGCCCCTACCAGCCTCTGGATCCCCGGAGACGGCAGCAGCACTACTCCCCCTACGACCCGTCCGCGTACCTGGGGACGGTGGTGGCGCCGCCCAGGCCGCGACGGCGCGGATCGCTCGTCGGGAGCATCACCATCTTCCTGGCCATCATCGTTGGAGGGATCATCGTGGCGATCCAGTCCGCCTCGGGATCGGTCAACATGACGGTCGCCGGCGGCGCGGTACTCGTCGTCATCGGCGCCGGCCTGCTGGTCGCCACCTGGTTCGGCCGGGGGGCGGGGCTGGTCGCGACCGGCACCGTCCTGTCGCTCGCCCTGATCGCGGGGTCCACGCTGGGCGGCGTGCCGAAGAAGTTCGGCGACTACACCTGGCGGCCCACCGCCCTGTCCGAAGTGGCCCGCACCTACTCGGTGGACGTGGGAGAGGGCAGCCTCGACCTGGGAGACCTGGTCCTGCCCCCCGGTTCGCGGACCGTCGTGAACGCCTCGGTCTCGGTCGGCGAGATAAGGGTGATCCTGCCCCCGACGGCCAGGGCCGAGGTGAACGGCTCCACCAGGTTCGGCGACGTCAAGATCGACCATGCGGTGGAGGGCGGGGCCGACATCCAGCACAACAAGATCCTGGAGCCCGAGGTGCTCCCCGAAGGGGATGTGGCCACCATCGTGCTGAACATCAAGGCCGGCCTCGGGGACGTGGAGGTGCGCCGTGCGGCCTGACATCGACAGGACCGAGCGCCGCCGCGTGCACCGCACCGACTGGATGGCCCTGCTCAGCGGGGTGGTGTTCATCGCGGCCGGCATCGTCTTCATCAGCGAGCCGTCCGTCCAGCCACTGGTCATGCTCATGGTCCTGGTGAGCGGTCTGGGCTTCGCGGGCCTGGTCGCCATCCTGGCCAAGGCCATCCGGCGCTAGGTGTTCCGTCCCGGCGATCGCCGGCGACGGCAGGACCTCACGGCAAAAGGCCAGACCAGGCATTAGAGTCGGAGCATGCCGGCCCTGGAGTTCGTCAGCACCGTCCGCGCGACGCGGGCCGGTCTGACGGACACGCTCGCCGACGTCGAGGGCATGACCGCGTGGGGCCGGGCGCACGCCGCCGAGCTGGGGATCGACCCGGGCTTCCTCGCCTCGGAGGAGCTGCGTGCCGAGGTGGTGGAGCTGCGGCAGGCCGTGCGGGCGCTCTTCGCCAGGGCTGTGCGGCCGGGCCCCGCGAGCAGCGCGGACGCGCACCGGCTCCCGGGGTTCGCCGAGTCGCTCGACCTGGTCAACGCCGCGGCGCTGGCCGTGCCGCTGGCCGCGCGGCTGGAGTGGCCCTCCGACGACGTCCCCCGCGCGCGGACCGTCCCGGACGGGGGTGCCACGGAGTCGGCGCGGATCCGGGCGGCCCTGGCGACGTCGGCGATCGAGCTGCTGGCCGGGCCCCTGCGCGAGCGGCTCCGCACCTGCCCCGCGCCGCGCTGCGTGCTCTACTTCCTCAAGGAGCACTCCCGGCAGGAGTGGTGCTCGGTCGGCTGCGGCAACCGGGCCCGCGCGGCCCGCCACTACCACCAGCACCGCGACGGCTGACCCCGCCCGGCCGGTTCTCCCTTTTCACGCCCCGACCGGTGGATCTCACCGCCCCGACCGGTGGATCTCATGCCTGGATTCTCGCAGGTGTGATTTACGTCATATATTTATAATGGGAAAACTGACAATTTTGCATTAGATTTGCCTTCAGTCAAACTAACGGAACCAACCGTTAGAAAGCTGAAGGGAGAGACCAGATGACCTTCCAGACCGGCCACGTCGGCCTCAACGTCTCCGACCTCGACAGGTCCAGGGACTTCTACGTGAAGATCTTCGGCTTCGAGGTCCTCGGCGAGTCCGGCGAGGCGGGCCGCCGGTACGCCTTCCTCGGCCTCGACGGCACGCTGGTGCTCACCCTCTGGCAGCAGAGCGAGGGCCGCTTCGCCACCGGCCTGCCCAGCCTGCACCACCTGTCCTTCCAGGCTCCGGACATCGAGACGGTCCGCCGGGCCGAGGGCGCGATCAGGGAGGCCGGTGCCACGCTCCACCACGACGGCGTGGTGGCGCACCGCGAGGGCGCGTCCTCCGGCGGCGTGTTCTTCGAGGACCCGGACGGGATCCGGCTGGAGATCTACGCGCCCACCGGCGCCGAAGGTTCCCCCGTACCGGTCGCCGCCGCCCCCACCTGCGGCTTCTTCTAAACGATCGTGGAGCACGCAGGAGAGCTCGCGGTTCAGCGGAGGGCCGGGGTACGCGCGGTGGCGCTGGGTTCGGCCAGGACCCGGCCGGAGATCCCGGCGGTGGCGGCCGAGTTCCTGGGGCGGCAGCGGATGCTGCTGATCGGGGCGAGGGGGCGGGACGGGCTCCTGTGGGCGTCCGCCCTGACCGGGCCCGAGGGCTTCGCCCGGGCGCCGGACGAGCGGACGGTCGTGATCGACGCGGTTCCCGGCGAGCACGACCCGCTGGCGGGGCTGGACGGGGGACAGATCGGGATGCTCGCGATCGAGCCGTCGAGCAGGCGCAGGATGCGGGTCAACGGCACGGTCTCGCGGGAGGGCGGGCGGCTGATCGTCCGTACCGAGCAGGCGTACGCCAACTGTCCCAAGTACATCCAGGCGCGGGAGATCGTCGCGGAACCGGCCGAGCCGGGGGAGCCCTCCGCCGCCTCCCCCGGCTTCTCCTCGGGGACGGTGTTCGGCGACGAGGACCGGGCGTGGATCGAGGGCGCCGACACGTTCTTCGTCGCCACCTCCGCGCCCGGCCTCGGCGCCGACCTGTCACACCGGGGCGGCGACCCCGGGTTCGTCCGGGTACTGGACGACCGGCGGCTGGTCTGGCCGGACTACGTCGGCAACTCCATGTACATGACGCTGGGAAACCTGGAACTGGACGACGGCTGCGGTTTGCTCTTCCTCGACTGGGAGAGCGGCGACGCCCTGCACCTGACCGGGCGTGCCCAGGTCGACTGGGATCCGGGAGACGTCCCGGGCGCGCAGCGGCTGGTCCGGTTCGAGGTGGACCGGATCGTCCGCGTACGGGGAGCCAGCCCGCTCCGCTGGGGACGCGCGGAGTACTCCCGTCACAACCCGCCGGTCTGAGGGCGCGGCGCGGCGGGCGCATCGTCCCCGCCAACGGGGGCAGTACCAGGGAGCGGGCACCGAACTGGAGTGCGGACACGGACCGCCGCAGGAGGTCCGGCCGGGCTTCAGGGCGGCATACTGGCAGTACGCCCCCGTGTAGTCGTAATGTCGCGACAGCGGCCAAGCGGTGAGGAGCGCAGCGATGGCGATGCGATTCGAGCACGAGTTCACGGTTCCCGTACCTGTCGACCAGGCGTGGCCGGTGCTGCTCGACGTCGAGCGGATCGCGCCCTGCCTGCCCGGAGCCGCCGTGGACAAGGTCGAGGGTGACTCCTTCACCGGCCGGATGAAGATGAGGATCGGGCCGATCACGGTGACGTACCAGGGCCGCGCCGCCTTCGAGAAGGTGGACGAGGACACCCACTCCATGACCATCAGGGCCTCCGGCAAGGAGGCCAGGGGCCCGGGCACGGCGGGTGCCACGGTCGTCGCGCGCCTGCACCCGCAGGGCCGGCACACCCGGGTCACCGTCGACACCTCCTTCGACGTGACCGGCCGCCCGGCCCAGTTCGGCCGGGGCGTGATGACCGAGGTCGGCGAGAAACTGGTCGACAGGTTCGCGGCCGGCCTCTCCCGACTGCTGGGCGAGGGCCCCGGCGTGGAGACGGCCGCCGAGACGACTGCGGGGACGGCCGGCGTGGGCGGTTGGAACGCACCCGCGAAGCGGGAGCCGGTGTCCGCGGGATCGGCCTCGGACGACGACGTTCCGGCGGTCTCGGAGACCTGGGGTCCCGGCCCGGCACGCCCCGCCGATTCCGACGACTCACGCGAGCCCGTCGACTCCACGACCGCACCCGCCGCGTCCACCGGTCCCGCGGGCTCGACGGCCTCCGGCCAGGAGAGCCCCGGCACCACCGGCTCGGCGTTCCCCGGCCCGGCGGGCTCGACACGTCACGGCGCGGGAGGCCACGAGGGCACGGCGGCGTCCGGCGGCACGGACCAGGGCGCGGCGGCGTCCGGGCTGGGCGGCCCCGGCGGCCCGGAGGACCTGAACGGCTCCGGCGTCCCGGGCGGGCCGGAGCGTCACCTCAGCGCGGTGCCGACGCCGGCCGGCCTCGTGATCGACGAGGAGGAGGAGTCCCGTCAGAGCCACCCGGCGGGCACCTCGCGCACCTCGCTCAGCCCCGACGAGGAGGCTCTGAACCTCCTGGAGGTGGCGGGCATGCCGCTGCTCAAGCGCGTCGCCCCGCTGGTCGCCGCGCTGACGGCCCTCGTCCTGCTCGCCTGGCTGATCCGCCGCGCCCTGCGCTGACGGATACGCGCCCTAGCGGGCACACTTCTCCGGGCCCGCTCCCCGCACACACCCCTCGGGCAGCAGCGGAGCCTCGTCGGTCCAGCCCATCTCCTCGAACGCGAAGACGGTCTCCACGTTCGCCGGGAGCAGACCCGTCTCCTTGCTCAGGGTGGCGGGAGCCCGCTTGTCCGTCCTCAAGCTCACGAGGAGGAGCGCGCTCGGGTCGCCCTTCCCCCTGTCGATCACGAGGTGCTCTTCCGCCCCCCTTCTGCCTGTCGACACGATCAACTTCACCTCGCTCTCCGAGGCGGAGACGCGGTTGCCGGGAAGGTCCGCCAGCATGAGGTAAACGGCCGCGCGGGTGGCCGGGGAGGTCGGCGTCCACAGGAGGGTGTTCAGGGCCGCGCTCGAGAGCCACTCATCCCTGGTTTTCAAGTCGGGCGACGTCTCGACGTCCCTGACGTAGCCGGGTCCCCGCCTCTTCTTGAAGACCGGCGCGGACGTGAGCAACGTGGTCCTGAGCTTCTTGGGATCAGCCGGAAGCCGCATGGAGTCCTCGGGCTCCCGGTAGAGATCCTTGACGACCAGGTGAACGCTCGACTCGCCGTGCGCGTCCAGCAGATACCGCGTCGGGCTCCGGGCGGGTTCACCGGGCGGGCACGGCACACCGTACTCGCACAGCCTGGGTGAGCCCCTCTCCTTCCATCGAGCCAGGTCCTCCGGTGTGGACGGTTCGGCGCCCAGATACCTTCTCTCCTCGATCACAGGTCGTCCCGAGCTCAGCCACAGCGTTTCCACCGTGTGATCGACGATCTTGTAATCTATGGATCGGTCGACTGCCGCCTCGACCCACCTGCGCTTCGTGGTCTGGGACCTCACCCGCCAGTACCGACCGCTCGGGGACTCGGATCGTGCCGCCAGCCGGTCGGCGATCTCCTTCAGAACCCCCTTGGGGTCACTCGACGCGCGCTTCCGCGAGGTGGTCGCCGACGGCCGGGGATCGGGCGGCGGGGATTCCAGCCGGGACACCGGAGGCTCGGTGGTCTCCCCCAGCCGGGGCACGACCACGACGGCGGCGACGACCGCGGCCGTCGCGACGGCCGCGACCATCCATCCGAACCGGCCGGGACGCCGCGACCTCTCGAACCGCGTCGCGAGGCCTCTCCCGTACGTTCTCCCGGGCCGCCGCCCGCGGGGCCCGCTCTCCAGGATCCCTGCCCTGATCGCGGCGACCCTCGCCGGTTCGGACGGCGGGACGTCCGGCATCACCCGGTCGACGATCTGGAACTCGTTCAACGGACCTCAACTCCCAGCGCGTCGCGCAGCTTGGTCCTGGCCCGGCTGAGCCGGGAGGCCACGGTGCCGTAGGCGACGCCCAGCGCCTCGGCGATCTCCTCGTAGGTCAGCCCTCCGTACGCGATCAGCAGCACCACGTCGCGCTCGCCCTTGGACAGCCGCGCCAGTGCCCCCGACAGTCGCCCGACCGTCACCCCCGCCGTGACCCGCTCGGCGACCCGCTGGTCATGACCGTCGTCGTCGGCGGGTGGCCCGGTCCTGGCCAGCGCCCGGTAGCGGCGGATCTCGGCCCGGCGATGACGGCCGATCAGATTGGTGGCGATGCCGTACAGCCACGGCCGCACCCCACCCCTGGCGGCGTCGAACCGGTCGCGCCGGCGGAAGGCGATCAGGAACGTCTCCGCGGCCAGATCCTCGGCGATGTCAAGATCGAGCCTTCGCCCGATGTAACGGCGGATCTCCTCGTAGTGGGCGTCGAAAACGGTGGCGAACCGCTCCCGGTCGGCCACCGAGGCCGCGTCAGAAACAGTGATCATGCAAGGGGCCCCCTTGCCGGAAGGACAAGACATCCCTTCTTGCCCGCCGGTCGCCCTACCCTTCCGTGTTTTCTCACCCGCCCGCGCTCCCCCGCCGTCCGCCTTCCCGAGCGCCGTACCGGCCTGTTTCCCTGACTTTCACACAACCCCAAAAACAGTGTCATCAGTGCACAAGTAGGACAACTGGCTACTTTTTCTCGGGAATACCTCGGATCGTGATCAATATCCCGGAATGCAGCGTTGTGGTCATCACCTACAACGATGCCGGGCGGCTGGCCAGGGCCGTGCGGTCCGCGCTCCGGCAGTCCCTGCGCAACATCGAGGTGATCATCGCGGACGACGCGAGCACCGACGGCACGGGAAAGGTGGCCAGGGAGTTGCAGCGCAGGGACGCGAGGGTCCGCTACCTGCGCGGGGAGGTCAACAGCGGTGGCTGCGGGGTGCCGCGCAACAGGGGGGTGGCGGCGGCGCGGGCGCCGTACGTGATGTTCCTGGACAGCGACGACGAGCTGACGAGACACGCCTGCAAGAGCATGCTGCTGGAGATCGAGCGGACCGGAGCGGACTTCGTCACCGGGCAGATCGCGAGGCTGTACGAGCAGACGGGGAAGACCGCGCGCTACTACCCCGCGCTGTTCACCAGGCGCAGGACGGTGGAGGGCATCGCCCGGGAACCGGAGATGTTCCTCGACTCCTTCAGCACCAACAAGCTCTACCGGGCCGAGTTGCTGCGGAGGGTGCCGTTCCGCGAGGACATGCACTACGAGGACCACGTCTTCAGCACCGCCCTGTACTGCGCGGCGCGGCGGTTCGCCGTGGTCCCCTGGGTGGTCTACCTCTGGCACCGGGCCTCGGCGGAGAGCGACGAGCGGCTGTCGATCTCACTGTGCCTGACGGAGATGGCCAACGTCCGCTCCAGGATCAGGGCGGCCCGGCTGAGCGACGACATCCTGCGGGACAGTGGCCTCGGTGGCCTCGGTGGCCTCAGTGGCCTCGGTGGCCTCGGCGACCTGGTGCACGAGCGGCAGCGCCGCTTCATCCGCCAGGACCTGCGGGTCTACCTCAACCCGTTGCCCTCGCGCGACCCGGCGTGGATCGAGGAGTTCGTCTCGGTGATCCACCCCTACCTCGCGGAGCTCGACCCTGCGGTGTTCGAGACGATCGACCCGCTCATGCGGGTCTGCTGCAGCTTCATCCTCGACGGCAGGCCCGACGAGCTCCTGGTGGCCGCCCGGTCGCTGAACGGGCCGAAGGCCCCGCCGCGCGTCGCCGTACGGGAGGGCGGGCGCACCTACTGGGGCACCGTCGCCGACGAGAGACGGGAGATCACCTCGCTCCGGATGGCCGAGCTCCCCTACAGCGCCTCCCGGCTGCGCCACGAGGCGGTCGTCACCGGGGAGGGCCCGCTGATCAGGCTGGCGATCACGACGTACGACCCGTTCGGGGTGCTCGCCGCCACGCCGGGCTGGACCGCGTTCCTGCGGTTCAGGAACCATCGGGTACGGCTGGACCCGCGCCCGCGGGAGGGCGACGGCGGGTACACGAGTGAGGCGACGATCGACCTCGCCGCGATCCGCCACGGCCGCCTGGGCTTCGAGGGCCGCTACGACCCGGTGATCGAGATCGTCAACCCCGACGGGCGGGTCACCTCCGACCGCCTGCTCGTCGACCCGTGCACCGCGTCGTTCGGCACGACCGTCCTGTGGCACGAGGTCGTCGTCAAGGCGGAGGGGTCCGCCGCGTTCCTGCGGGTGCTCTGGCGCCGTCAAGGGCTGCTGCGGCAGCTGCCCAGGCTCAAGCGGGCCGCCACCCGCCTGCTGCGGAAGGTGGGCGGGCCCGAGGTGAAGCTCCGCGTCTACAAGGGGCTGATCTCAGTGCTGCCGCCGCGCGCGGACCTGGCCCTGTTCGAGTCCGACGTCGGCACCGGCTACACCGGGAACCCGCGGTACATCTACGAGGAGCTCAGGCGGCGCAACACGCCGCTGAAGGTGGTGTGGTCGGTTGCCGAACCCCAGGGGAACCTTCCCCCCGAGGTCACGCCGGTGCGGCGGATGAGCTGGCGCCACATCTGGACCATGGCCAGGGCGGGCTACTGGGTCGACAGCCACGGCATGCCGCTGGCCTACCCGAAACCGCCGGGCACCCGCTACCTGCAGACCTGGCACGGCCAGGGCATCAAGTCGGTCGGCTTCGACGCGCCCGACCTGCGCGCCGACTTCGACGGGCCGAGGGCGACCTGGCGGGCCGCGGTGGAGCGCTGGGACGCGCTGGTCTCGCCCAGCGCCGAGTTCGAGCGGATCTTCGTCCCCTCCAACGGCTACCGGGGGCGGCTGCTGCGGCACGGCTCGCCCCGCTGCGACGTGCTCGTGCACGGCGACCGGGAGGCGGCCGGGCGGGCGAGGGCGGCACTGGAGATCCCGCACTGGTCCAGGGTGCTGCTGTACGCCCCCACCTACCGCGACCGGGCCAAGGGGTCCGGGCAGTCGGTCAGGGCCGACCTGGCCTCGATGGCCGAGGCCCTGTCGGGCGACTGGACGGTGGTCCTGCGGACCCACCCGGTCGAGCGGTTCGAGGTGCCCGAGCACCTGCGCCACTTCGTCCGGCACGCGGGATCGTACCCCGAGGTCAACGACCTGATCCTGCTCTCGGACGCGCTGCTGACCGACTACTCGTCGCTGATGTGCGACTACGCGGTCACCGGACGGCCGATGCTGTTCCTGATCGACGACTGGGACGAGTACCGCAGGGTGGAACGCGGGGTCTACCACGACCTGCCCTCGATCGCCCCCGGCCCCTGCCTGACCACGACCGAGGAGCTGATCGAGGCGCTGCGCGACCTCGAAGGGATGACGGCGGCGTTCGCCTCCAGGTACATCGCGTTCCGCAGGACGTGGTGCGCCGACGAGAAGGGCCATGCCTCGGCGAGGATCGTGGACGCCTTCTTCCCTCCCGCCCACGCCCAGGCCCCCCGCCCCGCCGGCGTGCGGGAACGCGCCCCGGCCAGGGCGCGGCAGCCGAGCCGCCTGCCGCTGCCGGGACGGCCGCGGTGAGCGGCGGGCGTACGGGGGGCGGGCGCACCGGGGCGGTGGTGTTCGCGTGCATGGACGCCGACACCCTGGGCGGCGTCCAGCGGGTCACCCACACCATGGCGCAGGGCCTGGCCGAGCGGGGCCGCGAGGTGCACGTGATCGGGCTGCACCGGGCGGAGAATCCGTTCCGCTACGTGGAAAGGCCGCGCTACACCAGCCATGTGATCCACCGCGCTCCGGTGGGAAGGCTCTCGCGGCTGGGCAGGCGCCGCGAGCGGCGGGCGCTGGGCAGGCTGCTGCGGGAGGTGGGGCCGGGGTTCGCGGTGCTCGCCTCGCCCGGCGTGGTCGCCCGGATCGGGAACCTGCTGCCCGAGGGGCTGCTGCCGATCGGGCAGTACCACGGCTCGTACGAGCACGCGCGGGGATCCTGGCACCTCGGCTCGGTCCGCGGCCACTACGCCGCCCTGGAGAAGGCGGTGTTCCTCAGCGAGGAGGACGCGTGGCTGTTCTCCGAGCACGCGCTGCTGCCCAACACCTGGTCCATCCCGAACCCGCTGCCCGCCTGGCCGGCGCGGACCGCGGACCTGACCGCCCGCCGGGTGCTCGGGGTCGGCAGGCTGGAGGGCGTGAAGCGGTTCGACCGGCTGATCTCGGCCTTCGCGGAGGCGTGCGGCCGGCCGGCTCCCGGGGGTTCCGGAGTCCACCCGGAGCTCGTGGAGACCCGTCGCGCGGCGGGTGAGGACTGGGAGCTGCACCTGATCGGCGAGGGGGTCGAGCGGGGGCGGCTCCTGTCGCACGCGGCGGCGTGCGAGGTGAGCGACCGGGTGGTGTTCCGCGGCGCGGTGCCCGCCGCCCTGATGGGGGACGAGTACCTGGGCGGGTCGGTGCTGGCGCTGTCCAGCGAGCACGAGGGGCTGCCCCTGGTGGTCGGCGAGGCGGCGTCCTACGGGGTGCCCTCGGTGGCGTTCGACGTGTCGGGCGGCCTCAGGTCACTCGTCCTGGACGGGCGGACCGGGGTGCTGGTGCCCCCGGCCGACGTGGCCGCGCTCGCCGCCGCGCTCGCCGGGCTGATGGCCTCGGCCGAGGAGCGGCGGCGGCTGGGAGCCGCCGCCCGCGCGCACGTCGAGGCGTTCCGCCCGGACCGCGTCCTGGACCGGTGGGAGGCGTTGTTCGAGCAGGTCACCCGCTGACCGCGACGGGCTCGTTGCGCGGCAGCGGCACTCCCGCCATCACGATCTGGGCGGAGGTGAGCCGTGCCCCCATCGGGTTCGGCTCGCGGAGCCGGATCAGCCGGTCGAACGCGACCCGCTTGACGCGGGCCAGCTTCCGCTTGGCCGCTGTCCGCTCGTAGGAGACCATCCGCGAGGTCTCGACCTTCGGCGCGCCGGTGAGCTCGTACCCGTACGTCTCCAGCCGGTCCCCGAGCACGCTCTCGCACAGCGAGACCTCGCCGGGGTCGAGCCGGTCGCGCCACGAGCCGGTCCGCACGGTGGTCACCTCGCCGAAGGTGCGCGCGTGCCAGGTCTTGCGCGCGGGTACGGCGATGTCGGCCATCGCGCCCGGGTCGCACATGGCGGGGTCGAAGTCCTCGCCGAGGAACTCGCACAGCCTGCGCAGGTGGGCCTCGGGCTCCGCGGTCAGGTCCTCGTAGCGCAGCTCGTGGTAGCTGCCCTCGGGGAGCTTCGGCGCGCCGTGCCGGGCGAAGTCGATCGCCTCGGCCCAGGCGGACACCGCGCTGTAGACGCTCCCGTTGTACCAGGGCATCTCCTTCAGCGACGCCACGCAGTCGCGGCCGTCCCTGATCAGGTGCACGAACTGCGCGTCGGGGAACAGCCGCAGGAGCACGTCGGTGTACTGGAAGTACGAGGGCCGCTTGTCGCCCCAGCGCGGCTTGCCGTGCCTGGCCGCGTACGCGCGCAGCACGATGCCCAGCGCGGAGCCGAGCGTCGGCGGCCCGTCGACGATCTGCTCCAGCACCTCGTCGCGGTCCAGGTCCAGCTCGTGAAAGCGCGTCTGGCGCCGGTCGACCACCCATTCGCCCAGCTCGCGGCGGTGCGCGGCGTCGTTGAGATCACCGAACTGCAGTCGCCTCTGGTAGGTGGAGACCATGAACCGGGTCTCCGGCGGGATGGCGACGCGCGGGTGGGCGTGCAGCATCAGCTGCAGCATCGTCGTCCCCGAACGGGGACAGCCCAGGATGAAGATCGGGCGATCGGACGTCATGTCAGACCTTCGCAAGCTCGCCGAGCTGCCGGCTGGTGAGCCTCGCGGCCACCGGGCTCGGCTCGCGGAACCGGTTGACGCGGTCGCGGAACTCCTTGCGCCTGCGCGCCCAGCGCCGCTTGGACGCCGCCTTCTCGCACGCCTGGACGTGGGCCTTGCTCGCCTTGGGCGCGCCGCTCAGCTCGTAGCCGTTGGCGGTGAGCCGGTCGGCCAGCACGGTCTCGCACACCGAGATCTCCCAGGGCTCCAGCCTGGCCTTCCACGAGCCCGCCCGCGCGGTCGTGACGTCGCCGTGGGTGTTGCTGTGCCAGACCTTGTGCTGCGGGATCGCCACCCTGGCGACGTGGTACGGCTCGGTCATCGCCGGGTCGTAGTCCTCGCCGAGGAAGTCGCAGAGCTTGCTCAGCTCGGTCTCCGGGTAGGCCGTCAGGTCCTCGTAGCGCAGCTCGTAGTAGCTGTCGGCGGGGAGCCTCTTGGCGTGCCGGCGGCCGTAGTCGATCGCCTCGCTCCAGTTGACCGCCGCGTGGAAGACGTCCTTGGTGTACCAGGGCATCTCCTTCAGCGACGCCACGCAGTCGCGGCCGTCCCTGATCAGGTGCACGAACTGGGCATCGGGGAACAGCCTCATCAGCAGGTCCACGTGGTGGTAGTAACTGGGCCGCTTGTCGCCCCAGCGGCTCTTGCCGTACTGCTCGGCGTACGAGCGGAAGGTGATGCCCATCGCCGACCCCAGCGTGGGCGGCCCCGCGACGATGTCGTCGATCAGCCTGTCCCCGTCGAGCTTGAGCTCCTTGAACTTGGTGTCCTTGTCGCTCACGATCCACCGGCCGACCCTGCGCCGGTTGCGCTCCTCGCGCAGGTCCCCGAAGGAGAACCTGCGGTAGTAGCCGGGCACCACGAACCGTGTCTCCGGAGGCACCGCGATGCGCGGGTGCGAGTGCAGCATCAGCTGCAACATCGTGGTGCCGGAACGCGGACAACCGATCACGAAGATCGGACGGTCGGACTGCATGACAACGAACCCCCGTAAAGCTTGGTCAAACAGATACGCGTGGCGCCTTCTGCACGAGCGGCATGACGGGCACCACCCGGGCGAAGAGCCACATTCGATAGATCAGGACGACCTCGTTCAGCAGAAGCAGCACACCCGCCGCGACCGAGAGGGGCACCAGGGCGACCGGCCCGATCAGCGGGGCGACCACGAACACCGCGGCGTGGAACTCGATACCGCTGATCAGGTGGGTCCGCACCCGGTGACGGGCCAGCAGGCGGCCGAACCTGCGGGGCAGTTTCGGACGCCTGCCCCCCCGGCCCCCCGGCCGCCCGGCCCGTTTCCCGTCCCGGCCCTCGTCCGGGTTCCCGTCCCGGTCCTCGAACCCGGCGACGCGCATCGGCTCGCGCGGCGTGATGACCTCGACGGGCCTGACGTGCCCCGCATGTCCTGCGTGTCCCGCGTGTCCCGCATGTCCCGCGTGGACGGTGTGCCCGGCGGCCACCGTCGCCTCCCCGGGCCTGGGGTGTCCCACGGTCACCACGGACTCGACGGGCGTCAGGCGCCCGAGCCGGTTCTCCTTGACCACCTCGCGCACGCGCTTCATCTGCGGCGCGTTCACGTAGCGGAACAGGTCGAGCACGGCCACCCCGGCGCCGAGCAGGATGTAGGAGACGTCCCCCGTCGCCACGTACTGTCCGGACGCCAGGCCGGCGGCGCAGCACACCACCCTGATCCGGTCTCCCACGTAGTCGAGCCAGAGCCCGAACGCGGTCCCCGTCCCCTTGAGCCGGGCGATCTTCCCGTCCATGCAGTCGACCATGAAGCTCACGTAGAACAGCAGGGCCCCCGCGACCAGCCGTCCGGACGCGAAGCAGATCGCCGAGCACATCCCGAGGATCAGGGAGAAGCGGGTGAGCCCGTTGGGGGTGATGGACGTGTGGTTGGCGACGAGCAGGGTGAGCCTGCACGCCACCGGGTCGACCAGGAAAACGGTCCACCAGGAGTCTTTTCGTTTCCGGGTCGCGTGAACGTCGTCCAACGAATAGGCCCTCATGCGTTCCAGCATGGCCACGAGGAGTCTCCTCTCATCTACGCTCTGTAACTACTAGAAGATCTCCATGCCACTTCTTGACCGACCCGCGCCACAGCGATCGGGGGCTTTGATGACGCGAAAGGCCGCGGAGGGCTTCCCCGGCCTTTCGGCCTGACGGGGTGGGCGGTCACCTCGCCCTCGCGGGGTGGGCGGTCACCTCGCCCTGGCGAGGCGGACGGTCACCTCGCCCTGGCGAGGCGGGCGGTCACCGGAAGATCCGGTCCACGACCCTGGCCGACGCGCCGCCGTCCTCCAGCGGGCAGAACCTGGCGGTGAAGGCGTCGTACAGCTTCCGGTACTTGGCGTGCACCTCGTCGGCGTCCCGTACGGCCGCCGCGACCTCCTCGGTCGTGCGCAGCAGCGGCCCGGGGGCCTCGGCCTCGAAGTCGAAGTAGAAGCCGCGCACCTCGTCGCGGTAGCGCTCCAGGTCGTAGGTGTAGAACAGCATCGGCTTACCGGTCACCGCGAAGTCGAACATCGCCGACGAGTAGTCCGTGATCAGCATGTCCGCCACCAGGTACAGCTCCTGGATGTCCGGATACGCCGAGACGTCGAGGACGAAGTCCGTGCCGACCCTGGGCAGCCTGTCGGTGACGCTCGGATGCTTGCGGATCATGAGCACGTGGTCCTCACCCAGCTCCTCGTCCAGGTGCCGCAGGTCCAGCCGCAGGTCGAGCCGGTAGCGCCCCTTGCTGTAGAACTTGTCGTCGCGCCAGGTCGGGGCGTACAGGACGACCTTCCTGCCCTCGGGCAGGCCGAGCCGCTCCCGGATCTCCCGGGTCCGCGTGGCGGCTCCGGCGCGGCGCAGCAGGTCGTCGCGGGGAGAGCCGATCTCCAGGACCTCCCCCTCGAACCGCAGGGCGCTGTCCAGGACCGAGGTGCACCAGGGACTCGGCGAGATCAGGTGACTCCATCTGGCGACGGCCCTGGCCAGCCGCTCGTGGTGGTCGGACCGGGTGAACGGCACCTTCTCGACGTCGAAGCCGATGCGCTTCAGCGGGGTGCCGCGCCAGGTCTGCAGCACCGTCTGGCCCTCCCTGCGCTCGAACCAGGAGGGCAGGTGACTGTTGGTCACGATGTACTGGCAGCGGGCCAGGGCGTCGAAGAACTCCCGTCCGTACCGCCGGACCGGCGTCACCCCCTCGGGCAGCTCCACCTGCCCGTCCCTGACGATCCACATGAACTCCAGGTCGGTCCCCCGCCGCACGAGCTCCTCGTAGATCGCCTTCGGGCTGTCGGAGAACTGCCTGCCGCCGTAGCTGTCGAAGAGGACGGCGGGCCGCAGCGGCTCCCGGCACCTCGCGGGGTAGAAGTCCTCGCGCAGCAGCCGCTGCTGCTTCGGCCTGCCCGAGGCGCGCAGGTCGTCGCTCACGGTGAAGACGGCCTCGTCCATCAGGTCGGTGTCGAAGGTGAAGGTGCGGGTGGCGGAGATGTGCTCCAGCGGCGCGGACAGCCGGAACTCCACCCGCATGTCGCCGGTGCCGGTACGGATCGCGAAGCCGTGGGTGCCCGCCGGCAGCGGCAGCCGGCCGCCGAGCGTGTCGCTCCCCTCGGGCGTCACCGTGGCGCTGCCGCCGTCGAGCGGGAAGAGCCGTTCGCTGAGCCGGTTGCGCGAGGTGACGACCAGCCACGCCGGGCCGTCGATCGGGCGCATCGGGGCCCCGGTCACCTTGAGGTGGCCCAGGTCGGTCCACTCCACCCGCTCGACGTAGAACGTCGGCCGCTGCTCGCGCAGCACGAGCCCGCCCGCCTGCGACCGGTCCAGCACCACGTCGCGGCCGCGGAGCCGGTAGAGGCCGCGCTCCACGTCGCGGCCGACGAGCAGCGGCCGGGCCTGACCCCGGTTCTCCGAGCGTTCCGGGTTCTCCGAGGGTCCCGGACGCTCCGGGTTCCCCGGGAGGACCTCGAAGTGCCATTCGGCGCCCGGGTTGAGCGCGCTCATCTCCAGGCCGGCCGGGTCGAGGCCCGGCCAGCGCTCGGACAGCACCTCGTCGAGGTCGATCACCGTCTCGAAGGCGCCGTCCGTCACGGTCATCGGGTAGCGCCGGTCGCGGCCGCCCTGCGGCCGGGTCAGCCGCAGCGTCGGCGCGGCGCCGAGTTCGCCGAAGTCGCCGTCACAGCGACCGCTGATCCGCAGCCTGCCCTCGGCCACCCGGTGGCCGGTGACCCGCCCGCCCGGTCGCTCCACCCGGAGCCTGAACTCCTCGGCGGGCGTCCACTCCGTCCACGCCACGGTCCCCGACTCGCGCTCGGTGAACTCCAGCCGCCGCGCGGCCGGGCTCGGCTGGGACAGCCTGCCCCTGCGCAGCAGGCCCCGGGACAGCACGCACAGGTCGATCCGCCAGGTCGATCCGGCCGGAAGCGCGGCCGGGTCGACGGCCAGCCGGAACCCGCACCAGTCCTTGCGCCTGCGCGGTCCGGTGTCGACCAGCGACAGGCCGCGCCGGATCGTGACCGGGAGCCGGACCCTGCGGCTGTGACCCTCGGGACCCTCGGGACCCTCGGGGACCAGCCAGGCGAGGACGTGCTGCTGGATCCGCCTGCGGGGGCGCAGGTAGCGCAGCGAGACCCGGCCCTCGACGACCAGCTTGTCGTCCTTCCAGTCCAGGCTGTCCACCCGCTGCCGCAGGTCCAGTTCCTCGCGCATCCGCGTGATCGGCCGCTCGACCTGCACGGGGCTGTTGAGGTGGTACCCGCGCAGGCCGCCGCCGACGACGCGGGCGGTCGGCTTGACCGTCCTGTCCCACTCCAGCAGCTGGAGGAGGTCGTCGATCCGGCGTTCCCGTACGAGAGCCCACTTCGCCCGGCGCTGCGCGGGGATGAGCGAGAGGACCTTCGGCCCCGCCTGGTCGAGATAGGCGCACGCCAGGTCGAGGAAACGGTCGCGGAACTCCTCCCCCGCCTGGTCCAGCACCTGCAGGAAGTTCGGCAGGTCGCTGTCGAGGACCATCCGGTCCCATGCCTTCAGGTGCTGGGCCCGCCCGGTGCCGGTGAGGAAGCTCCGCACCGAGTTGACGGCGGCGAACCGGTCCTCGATCCCCTTGACGTGCCCCCGGTTCTGCGTGATCGAGACGCTCTCCCCCTCACGTTCCCGCCACAGGTAGACCGGGGTGGACAGCACGTCCACCGCCCCGGCCATGAAGTGGGCGGGCAGGGAGACGGCGATGTCCTCCCACAGGACCCCCTCGGGAAAGCTCAGTCCCTGCTCGTCCCAGAAGGAGCGGCGCCACAGCTTGTTCGTGACCAGCCGGTCCTTGAGCAGGATCTCGTCACCGGTCACGTGGGTCCGCCTGGCGGAGCGGGCGAAGATCACCTTGTGCATCGCCGACTGGCGCACCCCCTGCCCGCTGAAGCGGAGGACGTTGCCCGTGACGAAATCGGACCCGCTCTCCCGCAGGCTGCACACCATCGTCTCGACGGCCGTCAGCGGGAGCATGTCGTCACTGTCCAAGAAGGCGAGGAAATCACCGGTGGCGTGCCTTATCCCGGTGTTGCGCGCGGTGCCGATGCCCCCGTTCTCCTGCCGGATCAACCGGAACCGGTCGTCACGCTCGGCGAAGGCCCCGGCGATCTCCGCGCTGGAGTCGGGAGAGCCGTCGTCCACCATGACGACCTCGATGTCACTCCAGGTCTGCGCGACCAACGACTCCAGACACGCCTCAAGGTACGGTTCCACGTCGTAGATGGGCACGATGATGCTCACTGGGGCCACGATCGGTCCTCCGGTAGTCGAAAGCTCACAGTCCGGTCCATCGGCGTGAACGCCGGACACGGCACACAGGTGAAGATCCACTCATCGTGGAAGACGTCACGGGCGCGCGGCGGAGGGCCCAGCGGTCGCCGGAAAGCGGCGGAAGGAGCCCGTGTGCCCGTCGACACAACCTGGCGGCCATGAGCGCGACGTAGACGTCACGTCAGCAGCATGGTCTTCGCGACAGGCCGGGCGAACCCGAAACATGACCGCGATGGAGTGAGCTGACCGAGACTTGACCATCTCCCGTGCATCTCCCGCGGGCGGCCCGCCCGTGACGCGGCAACGCCTTCCCCAAGCCCAGGTCAAGGCTGGGAATGCACACGTCCTAGTAAGACGTGATGACCCCTCGGTCCCCCCTGGCCGTCCGACACGATCGTGTGACCGAGACGGGCGAGATCGCGGGAAACGGCATTCGCGGGGGGAAGCGCATGGATTCAACAGTGGTCGTGGGAGCGGGGCCCGCCGGGCTCACCGCGGCCTACGAGCTGGCCCGGCGAGGACACCCCTGCGAGGTCTTCGAGGCCGACCGCGTGGTCGGCGGGATCAGCCGGACGGAGGAACGCGACGGCTGGCGCTTCGACATCGGCGGGCACCGCTTCTTCACGAAGGTGTCGCGGGTGGAGGACTTCTGGAACGAGATCCTCGGCGAGGACGACTTCCTGCTCCGACCGAGAATGAGCCGCATCCACTACAAGGGCCGTTTCTACGACTACCCGCTCAAGGCGTCCAACGCCCTGCTCAATCTCGGTGTCCTCGAATCCCTGCGGTGCGTCGGCTCGTACGCCTGGGCCCGGATCAGGCCGCCCGCCGACCAGTCGACCTTCGAGGGCTGGGTCGCGGCCAGGTTCGGCCGGCGACTCTACGGGATCTTCTTCAAGACCTACACCGAGAAGGTGTGGGGCGTTCCCGCCGCGAGCATCCAGGCCGACTGGGCCGCGCAGCGGATCAGGAACCTCTCCCTGGGCAGGGCCATCGCCGACGCGCTGACCCCCGGGAGGAACCGCAAGGAGGTCACGAGCCTCATCGAGGAGTTCCGCTATCCCAAGCTGGGACCGGGCATGATGTGGGAGGCCTGCGCCGACCGGGTCCGCGAGCGGGGTTCCACCGTGCACCTCGGCACCCGGGTCGAGCGCATCCGCCGCCACCGGGGCCGCCTGGCCGTCACCGTCCGCCAGGACGAGGGCGGTGCGACTCACCCGGACGGCGGGAGCGCCACCCGCGAGGTGTACTGCGACGACCTCATCTCCTCGATGCCGCTCGACGCCCTGATCCGCGCGTTCGGGCCGGACGTGCCCGACGCCGTCGCCGAGGCCGCCGCGGGACTGAGACACCGCGACTTCCTCACCGTCGCGCTGGTCGTCCCCGAGCGGTTCTCCTTCCCCGACAACTGGGTCTACATCCACTCCCCCGAGGTCCGCCTCGGCCGGGTGCAGAACTACGGTTCCTGGTCGCCGTACCTGGTGCAGGCCGGGCGGACCTGTCTCGGCCTGGAGTACTTCGTCAACGAGGGCGACGACCTGTGGCGCGCCCCGGACGACGACCTCGTCGCGTTCGGCACCCGGGAGCTGGAGCAGCTGGGCCTGGTGACCCCCGGCTCGGTCCAGCGGGGATACGTGGTGCGGATGCCGAAGGCCTACCCGGTCTACGACGCCGGTTACGCCGGCAACGTCGAGGTGCTCAGGAAGTATCTCGACGTGGAGTGGCCGGAGATCCACCCGGTCGGCCGCAACGGCATGCACCGGTACAACAACCAGGACCACTCCATGCTCACCGCGATGCTGACCGTGGAGAACATCGTCGACGGAGCCCGGCACGACGTCTGGGACGTCAACGTCGACGCGGAGTACCACGAGGAGCGCGCGGACCGGAAGCGGGCCGCGAGCGCCACCGGCCGTGACGCCCCCGTCCTCCTCCCGGACGCGCCCGCCTCGGCCTGACGCCCCCTCTCCCACCCCGACCAACACCAGCGATCCCATGACGCCTTGCCTGGCTCGCGCCCACCGGGCCTGAGCCACCGCAGGTCAAGGCTCTCCTCCCAGCCGCCTTGGAGTTGCGCGCATGACAACACAGCGATACACGGCCCCGGACGTCAGCGTCGTCGTCATCACCTACAACGACGCGGCCCGGTTACCCCGGGCCGTGCGCTCCGTGCTCAGCCAGACGCTCAAGAACCTCGAAGTGATCATCGTGGACGACTGTTCCGGCGACGACACCCCCGCGGTGGCCAAGGCGCTCACCGAGGAGGACGGCCGGGTCCGCTACGTACGGCTGCCCGCCAACAGCGGCGGCTGCGGCGCGCCGCGCAACGCGGGCATGGACGCCTCGCGCGCACCCTTCCTGATGTTCCTCGACAGCGACGACGAGCTGCCCAGGCACGCCTGCAAGAGCCTCCTGCTGGAGGCGGAGGCGACCGGTGCCGACTTCGTCATGGGCACCGTGGAGCGCGTCGACGAGGCGACCGGCGCCGTCACCCTCTGGTACCCCCAGCTGTTCGCGGAACGGCGGGTCGTGGACGGCATCCGCGCGGAGCCCGAACTGCTCTTCAACTGCCTGGCGACCAACAAGCTGTACCGGCGGACCTTCCTCGACGTCACCGGCATCCGCTTCCCCGAGGACATCCACCACGAGGACATCGTCTGGTCGACGGAGCTGTTCTGCCGCAGCAAGCTGTTCGCCATCGTGCCGTGGCCGGTCTACCGCTGGCTGCTCGCCGCCACACCCGCCACCAGGTCGATCTCGTCCCGGCGGCACGAGCTGGAGAACGTGCGCCAGCGCGTCGCCGCCGCCGTCCTGAGCGACCGCGTCCTCGCGAACACCCACTCCCTCGACCTCAAGGAGGACAAGGACTTCCGCTTCCTCTCCCACGACCTCCGCCTCTACCTGGGCGACCTGCCCCAGCGCGACCCGGCGTGGATCTCCGAGTTCGCCGACATCGTCATCCCGTACGTGGACACGCTCGACCCCGCCGCGATCGGGCGGCTGACCCGGGCGGAGCGGGTGTGCGTCCAGCTCGTCCGCGAGCGGCGCGGAGCGGAGGCGGCCCTCGCCGCCGTCGAGCTGGGGGGCAGGCACTCGGTCCCGCCCCGGGCGGTCACCGCGGACGGCGAGCGGGTGTTCTGGGGGGCGACGCTCCCCGGAGGCGAGCAGGGACGGAGCGAGCTGGACGTCACCGAGCTGCACCTGGCGGAGCAGCCGCTGTCCGGCGCGCTGCTCCGGCACGAGCTCGTCGACCTGCAGGCGTCGAGGGACCAGATCCGGTTGCGCCTGCGGACCTACGACCCGGGCCGGGTGCTCGACGGCCGCACGCTGACCGCGTGGCTCCGCATCGGCGGAAGGAAGAGGGCGATCACCTCGATCCCCGTCCAGATGGCACCCGTCGTGATCGAGGCGCCGGGCGAACCGGAGGAACGGGCCCCGAGGGGCCTCGAAGGACAGTGGGACCCGGAGGAGCCGGAGAGACCGAGAATCCCGCCGATGCCGGGAGCCGCCCCCGAGGGGACGGGCATCCTGGAGGGGACGGTGACGATCTCCCTGCCCGACCTGGACTGGCCGGACAACGCCGTCAGGCCGCAGGCGGTCACGATCTCGCTCCACGAGGGCGAGCGGCGGAACCTCAGGCCCCTCCTCGCGATCCCGGGGCTGTCGTTCACCTCCGTGGGCACTGTGGGTCCGGTGGGTCCGGCGGGCTCGGGCCGCCTGGTCCTCGAGGCCTCGGCCGACATCCCGTTCCGCCTCACGGCGCGCAGGCTCGGCCCCGCGTCCGGGCGGCGTCTCCCGAAGGTGGCGGACCTCTGGCGGGACCTGCTTGCCGGCCTCGCCACCCCCCGCAACCTGGGCCGCTTCTACCGGCTGGTCAGCGCGACGGTGCCGGTGAACCGCCGCCTGGTGCTGTTCGAGTCGGCCGAGGGCACCGGCTACACCGGCAACCCGCGCTACGTCCACGAGGAGCTGCAGCGGCGCGCCACGGGCCTGCGGGCGGTCTGGTCCCACGCGGACGTCCCCGAACGCTTCCCCGAGGACGTCGACCTCGTCCGCCGCGACACCTTCCGCTACGCCTGGACCCTGGCGCGCGCCGGGCACTGGGTGGACAGCCACAACCTCCCCTACTGCTACCGCAAGCGTAAGAGCACCCGCTACCTGCAGACCTGGCACGGTCAGGTGCTCAAGAAGATGGGGCTGGACGAGCCCCGGCACCGGGCGCAGCCGTCCCTGGCCAGGAAGTACGCCGAGGCGGTGGCGCGCTGGGACGTGCTGCTCACGCCGGGCCCCGACTTCCGCCGCGACTTCGCGGAGGCCAGCGGGTTCAGGGGCGAGCTGCTGCACGCCGGCTACCCGCGTACCGACGTGCTGGTACGGCACATGGAACCGGCGCAGCGCGAGCGGGCGCGGCGGGTCAGGGAGTTCTTCGAGATCCCCGCGGGAAAGCGGGTGATCCTCTACGCGCCCACCTACCGCGACAGCAGGCGCTTCAGCGGCGACTCGATCCGGCTCGACCTGCCGGCCCTCGCCGGCGTGCTGCCCCCGGACTGGGTGATCCTCGTCCGCGCCCACCAGTACGACCGTTTCGCGGTGCCCGACCCGCTCGGCTGGCTCGTCCGGGACGCCTCGGCGTTCCCCGAGGTCAACGACCTGATGCTCGCCTCGGACGTGCTCGTGACGGACTACTCCTCGATCATGTTCGACTACGCCTGCCTCGGCAGGCCGATCCTCTACTACGTCGACGACTACGAGCGCTACGCCTCCACCCAGCGGGGCGTCTGCTTCGACCTGGCCGAGGTCGCCCCCGGGCCGCTGCTGCGCGACCCCGGAGAGCTGGCCGGGGCACTGGACGGGCTCGCCGAGATCACCGAGCGGTACGGGCGGCGCTACGCGGAGTTCCGCGACCGCTGGTGCGGCCTCGACGACGGGCAGGCGAGCGGCAGGGTCGTGGACGCGTTCTTCCCGGAGGTCACGCGGTGAGATCGCTTCTTCCCGAAGGCCGCACAGTGAGATCGCTTCTTCCCGGAGGTCACGCGGTGAGATCGCGCAATGTCTTCTTCCTCAGCACCGACGGCGACTCGATGGGCGGGTCCCAGCGGGTCATCCACACCCTCGCCCAGGGCCTCGGCTCGCGCGGGCACAAGGTCACCCTGATCAGCATCAACCCCTCCCGGCAGCCGCAGACCTACGTCGCCGACCCCGTCTACCGGCACACCACGCTGTACGACACGCCCGCCCCCGAGTCCACCACCCGTTCGCTCCCGTGGCGCAGGGCCAGGCAGAGAAGGACCCCGGAGGAGGTCGCCGCCGCCCGGCGGAAGCTGCTGCGGCTGACGGACCGGACCGGCGACGGCTACATGGTCATCGCCTCGCCCTGGGCCGCCCACTGGATCGCCGACCTGCCCATGCCGCACATCGCCAAGGTCGGCCAGTACCACCAGTCGTACGCCGAGGCGGTGGACTCCCCGAACCTCAGGCTGATCAAGAAGCACTACGCGCACCTCGACAAGGCGCTGTTCCTCTGCGACGACTACGCCGCGTCCTTCACCGGACACCGGCTCGCCAACTGCGGGACCATGCTGAACCCGGTCAGCGTCTTCCCCGAGCAGGCTGCCCCGCTGCGCAACCCGCGGATCGTCTCGGCGGGCCGGCTGGTCAGGGTGAAGCGGATCGACCTGCTGATCGACGCCTTCGCCGCCGCGGCCCCGGCCGTCGCCGAGCCGTGGGAGCTGCACATCATCGGCGACGGGCCGCTCCGGGCGGTCCTGGAGGCGCAGGCCGCGCAGACGGGGCTCGGCGACCGGATCGTCTTCCGCGGGCAGGTCGAGAACGTCGAGGCCGAGTACCTGGACGCCTCCATCGTCACCCTGAGCAGCGACTTCGAGGGGTGGGGGCTGGTCCTCGCCGAGGGCGCGGCCTGCGGCCTGCCCGCCGTGGCCTGCGACGCCTCGGCGGGGGTGAGGACCCTGGTCGAGGACGGGGACAACGGCATGCTCACCGAGCCGGGCAACACCGGGAGCTTCGCCGCCGCGCTGGAGCGCCTCATGTCCGACGCCGAGCTGCGCCGGAGGATGGGGGCCAGGGGCAGGGAACGGATGAGGGAGTACCGGCTGCCCCGCGTCCTGGACCGGTGGGAGGCGCTGTTCGACGAGCTCGACCGCTGACGGGCGGGCTCCGGGGCCCGCTCATCGACCCCGCTCATCGACGGGGTGCCAGGGCCCCCGCCTCCCGCAGGAGCAGCGGGACGAACAGGACCCCGACGAAGATCGGTGACACCATGAACCGGAAGTCCGGCGCGGTGTTGGTGAGGATCACCCCGATCTGCTGCCCCGCGACCACGGCCGCCCCGGCGAGCGCCGCCCGGCTCCCCGTCCGCCACCACACGAGCGCGGCGGCGGCGTAGGCGAGGTAACACCAGAAGGGCGCCCGCCAGAGCAGCCATTCGAGCTGCCTGACCGTGCTCGCGTCCAGCGCGAACAGCCCGGCGGCCAGCAGTCCGGCGGAGATCGGCCGCTGCCGCATCACCGAGGCCGCCGGGGTGCCCTGCCAGCCTTCGGGGAGCCGGGGATCCCTCAGCGAGAAGCGGTAGAGCTCACCGCCGGGTTCGTCCGACGTGGAAGCGACCTGCCAGGCGAGCGCGGCGCGGCAGACCCGGGTGCTCAGCATCATGCCGGGGGCGCGGACCAGCAGGTCCCGCCAGAGCTCCAGGACGTCGGAGATCCGCCGCTCGGCCCGCGCGTGGCCGAACCCGGGGTCGAAGAAGACGCCCGCCATGGTCTGGCAGGTCGCCCCCCGACGCCAGGCGTCGAGCGGGGCGATCCCCGCCAAGAGCGCCCGCTGCTCGTGGTCGAAGAGCCGGGGTCTCCGGCCGTACGCCACGGCGAGGTCGCCGAACACCGTCTGGTAGGCGAACGAGCGGGACGGCGGCGCGATGCCCATCGCCGGGTAGCCGACGCCCAGCAGGAGCAGGGGCGCCGCCACCGCTCCGGCCGCCAGCGCCGCGACCCACCGGCGCGCCCCCGGGCGGCCGGGCAGGAGCGCGACCAGCAGGGCGGCGGCGATCGACGCCACGAGGAAGCCGTTGTTGCGGAAGAGCCCCAGCCCGAGCAGTTCCGCCCCGAGGGCGGCGAAGCGCGGGTCCCAGGCCCACCCGCCGCCCCCGCGCCCGCCCCGGGCCGCGAGCCGCACGGCGGTGCCCGCGGCCAGTACGGCGCACACGGTGAACGGCACGTCCTTCCACATCGACACCGTGAAGGCGCCGAGCGGCGGCGACAGCGCCGCGCACCCCACCGCCACGAGCAGCGGGCGCCCCCGTACCCCCAGCGACCGGATCGCGCCCGCGAGGTGGGCCAGCGCGGCGGCCATCGCCGCCGTCTGCAGGAGGGTGACCGGGGACAGGTCGCCGGTCACCCTCAGGGAGAGCCCGAGCAGGGCGTCGTAGGCGACCGACTGCCCGGCCACCCAGGGACCCGTCGTGACGTGCGCGACGTAGGTGACGGAGTCGGGACTCATCAGTCCCGGATGGAAGGCGAGCCACCAGCCGAGCAGCGCGAGCTGGGCGGTCGCGTAACAGGCGAGGGTGAACCACCGGTCGCGGGCCGGCGCCCCGCCGGTCTCCCCCCGCTCCTCCTTGACCGGTTTCGGGCTCACCGTACTGATCATCATGGTTTTCCCAGCGTGCTCCGGCAGGGGGCCGATGCCCATCATCGGGCACGCACGAGGTCGGCCCGGCCCGTTATACGCACCCATGACCTGGGGAAACGTCAAGTTTGCGCGGAGCACGGCAGCACGCGCGACACCGTGGCCCGATCACGGGAGAGCGGATCTCTCACAGCACATTGTGACACTTCAGTCCCGGAAGGCATCAGACACCTCGATAGGATGCCCACTCGACCGACGTCGATTTGACCCGGAGCTCCCCTCATGAAGTCTCCTGTCCGAATGTTGCTGGCCGCATCCTGCGCGCTGGCCATGATTGCCATCCCGACCACCGCGTGGAGTGCGGACCAGCCCAAAACGACGGCCACGACGGCGGGCAAGGCCAAGCCCGCTCCCAAGGCCACGCCCACGCCGAAGCCCGTGCCCGTGGACTGCGCGAAGGTGAAGTGCATCGCGCTCACCTTCGACGACGGCCCCGGCAAGTACGCGGACAAGCTGCTCGACACCTTCAAGAAGTACAAGTCCAAGGCGACGTTCTTCCTCGAGGGCCAGTACGTGAAGTCCCGCCCCGCGTTCGCCAAGCGGATGGTCACCGAGGGCCATGACATCGGTAACCACAGCTACAGCCACCCTCACCTGCGGGAACTGTCGGAAGACAAGATCCGCGAGGAGCTGACCAAGACCCAGGACATCGTCAAGAAGTCCACCGGGAAGTACCCGACGACGATTCGCCCGCCCTACGGCGAGTTCGACGGGCGGGTCGCGGCGATCGCCGCCGAGATGGGCATGCCGATCGTCCTGTGGAACGGCGGCTCGCGGGACTGGGCGACCAAGAACGAGAAGGCCATCTACGACGAGGTGCTCAAGAACGCCAAGCGTGACGGGGTCATCCTCATGCACGACTGGGTGCTGCAGACCGTCACGGTGATGCCGAAGCTGCTGGCCGCCCTGCAGAAGCAGGGATACCACGTGGTGGCGGTCTCCTCGCTGCGCGGCGCCAAGACCGCCAAGGCCGGGGACGTCTACCCGGTCGGCTCCGAGAAGGACGAGGACCTGTCCTCCGATTCGCCGACCGGCGACCCGGACACCTACGCCCAGTCCCCCGAGGACGGCCTCTGAGCCGCAGCCTCACGGGAGGAAGCGGCTGGGGAGGCGCCCGGCCCGCGGGCCAGCCGCCTGCCCAGCCGCTGCATGGGAAGCTCGACGTAGCGGTGGGTGAGCAGGCTCAGGCCGAGCACCACCAGCACGAACGCTGCCGACAGTGACAGCTGCACCACCTGCCCCGCGTCCCGTACGTCGCCGACGACGGCGTGCATGAGCCGCAGCAGCGGGTGGTGCAGCAGGTAGATCGAGTAGCTGACCAGGCCCAGCCAGACGAGGAACCGGGGCAGCCGGCGCTCGCGCAGGGCCATCGCGACCGCGAACGTCACCCCGGCCAGCGCCATGGTCGCGAACCACGGCCCCGGTCGCACCCACCACCAGCCCGCCTGCTCCGACCAGACCGGGGCCAGTGCCACCAGCACGGTCGCCGCCGCCACCGGCCAGAGCCCGCCCGTGCCCTGCTCCCAGCGGCGGATCGCGGTCCCGGCGAACATCACCGCGAGGATCGCCGCCCCCAGCCACGGCACGAAGCCCGAGAAGATCAGCAGCACCAGCGCCATCGCGCCGAGGACGTACGCGGCGGCCTTCCGGAACCGGCCGCCGATCAGGCACGCCAGGCCCGCGAAGAACACCACGCCGGACACGTACGCGGGCCAGGGCCCCTGCAGCAGCGGTCCCGTCAGCAGCAGCCCCGCCACGACCGCGACGGCGCCGAAGCCCACCGCGTAGGTCCCGCTCGCGCGGTGCGCCCCGCCGACGAACAGCGCGGTGACGACCAGGTAGAAGACCATCTCGTAGGAGAGCGTCCACATGGTGTCGGCCAGGCCGCCCAGGTGCACCACGTCCAGCAGCATCGTGGCGTGCGCGGACACCGACGACAGATCCCTGGGCACCTGCTCGCGGACGGGCATCCAGATCGCCATGACCAGGACGGCCGCCGCGACCAGCAGGTAGATCGGGTAGAGCCGGAACACGCGGCTGATCCAGAAGGCCCTGACGTCACCGCGCCTCTCCAGCGAGACCGGGATGATGTAGCCGCTGACCAGGAAGAACACCAGGACGCCGTACATCCCGAGGTTGAACCAGTACGGTCTCAGCGCGGGCATGAACCAGGGCAGCAGGTGCTCCAGCAACACGGCGACCGCGCCGATGCCGCGCAGCGCGTCGAGCCACGCCAGGCGGGCGCCGGAGGTCGGGGGGGAGTCTGCGCCGCCGGGGATGCCGATGGGGGTGGTGGAGGACACCCGCCCCAACTTACCGCCCGGCACCTCGCGAAACCGCGCTGTCGGCGCCAACCGGCCTGAGCGACCCGCCCCCGCGGATCACTTCTCGCGGATCGCTTCCGCGGTTCGGCCCTCGCGGCTCACCCCCGTGGCTCATCCTCGGGCGGCTCGCTCTCCGGTCGCGACCTCCCGCGGGATCCCGGGACGCCCCCGCCCCCGCCTCCCGGGGCGCCTACTCCCACTCGATGGTGCCCGGGGGCTTGCTGGTCACGTCGAGCACCACCCTGTTGACCTCGCGGACCTCGTTGGTGATGCGGGTGGAGATGCGGGCGAGCACGTCGTACGGGACGCGCGACCAGTCGGCGGTCATGGCGTCCTCGCTGGAGACCGGGCGCAGCACGACCGGGTGGCCGTAGGTGCGGCCGTCGCCCTGGACGCCCACCGAACGGACGTCGGCGAGCAGGACGACCGGGCACTGCCAGATCTCCCGGTCGAGACCGGCGCGGGAGAGCTCCTCGCGGGCGATGGCGTCGGCCTCGCGGAGGATCTCCAGGCGCTCGCGGCTGACCGCGCCGACGATGCGGATGCCCAGCCCGGGGCCGGGGAACGGCTGGCGCCAGACCATGGCGGCGGGCAGGCCCAGCTCCTCACCGGCCCGGCGCACCTCGTCCTTGAACAGCGCGCGGAGCGGCTCCACCAGCGAGAACTGGAGATCGTCGGGGAGGCCGCCGACGTTGTGGTGGGACTTGATGTTGGCGGTGCCGGTGCCGCCGCCCGACTCGACCACGTCCGGGTAAAGGGTGCCCTGGACGAGGAAGTCGACGGGGCCGTCGGCGATGATGGCGCGCTGCTCGTCCTCGAAGACCCTGATGAACTCACGGCCGATGATCTTGCGCTTCTCCTCGGGGTCGGTGACCCCGTCGAGCGCCTTCAGGAAGCGCTCCTGGGCGTCGACCACGCGGAGCTTGACGCCGGTGACGGCCACGAAGTCGCGCTCGACCTGCTCGGCCTCGCCCTTGCGCAGCAGCCCGTGGTCGACGAAGACGCAGGTCAGCCGGTCACCGATGGCCCGCTGGACCATGGCGGCGGCCACCGCGGAGTCGACTCCCCCGGACAGGCCGCAGATGGCGCGGCCCTCGGGGCCGATCTGGGCGCGGATCGCCTCGACCGCGTCCTCGACGATGTTGAGCATCGTCCAGGAGGGGCGGCAGCCCGCGGCGTCGAGGAAGTGCTTCAGTACGGCCTGGCCGTGCTCGGAGTGCAGGACCTCGGGGTGGAACTGGACGCCGTACAGGCCCCGATCGGGGTGCTCGAAGGCGGCGACGGGCGTCTCGGCGGTCGCGGCGGTGACGGTGAAGCCCTCGGGGGCGGCGGAGACGCTGTCGCCGTGGGACATCCAGACCGACTGCGTGGCGGGCAGCCCCGCGAAGAGCACGCCCTGCTGCCCGACGTCGAGGTGGGTGCCGCCGTACTCGGCGGTGCCGGTCCTGGCCACCTCCCCGCCGAGCTCCTGGGCCATGATCTGGAAGCCGTAGCAGATGCCGAAGGTCGGCACACCGGTCTGGAACAGGCCCGCGGGGGCGGCGGGGGCGCCCTCGGCGTACACCGACGAGGGGCCGCCGGACAGGATGATCGCCTTGGGCTTCTTGGCCATCATCTCCTCGACCGGCATCGTCGAGGGGACGATCTCGGAGTAGACGTGGCATTCACGCACCCTTCGCGCGATCAGCTGCGCGTACTGCGCGCCGAAGTCGACGACCAGGACCGTGTCGAACTCAGACACCAAGACCCCCAAAAGGAACAGAGCGGTGGCCCCAGTCTATCGGCGCCCGTCAGCGCGCCTGGTCGTAGCCGGGAAACGAGGGCAGCGCGCCCGAGATCAGGGCCTCGGTCTGCTCGCGCAGGGCGTCCGCGTGGCCGGGGTGGGTGAGGACCAGGAAACGCTCCTCGCGGATGGCGGCCACCGCGGCGAGCGCCACCTCGGCCGGGTCGATGCCCCCCTCCACCAGGCCGTCGATGATCGCGGAGGAGACCGCCTCGTCCTCGGTGCGCTCGGCGGCCACGTGGTTCTCCGGCCGGTGGCGGCTGGAGCGGTTGAGGCCGGTGCGCACCCCGCCGGGGCACAGCGCGCTCACCCGGAGCTTGGAACCGGCCGTCGCGAGGTCCTGGGCGAGGGACTGCGAGGCGGCGAGCGCGGCGTACTTCGAGACCGTGTAGGGGCCGAGGTAGGGGACGGCGAACAGTCCCGCGGCGGAGACGGTGTTGAGGATGTGGCCCTCGGTGTCCTGGTCGATCATGCGGGGCACGAAGGCCCGGATCCCGTGGAGCACGCCCCACAGGTTCACCCCGAGCATCCAGGCGAAGTCCTCCGGCTCCCGCGTCCACATCCGGCCGCCCTGGAAGACCCCCGCGTTGTTGCACAGGACGTGGACCGCGCCCAGCTCGCCGAACGTACGGTCGGCGAGGTGATCCACGGCCACCGGGTCGGAGACGTCGGTGATCTCGGTGAGCACCTTGCCCCCGAGGATCCTGCCCTCCGCCGCGCTTCCCCTCGCCGCGCTCCCCTCGACCAGCGAGGCGGTCTCCGCGAGGTCTCCCGGATCGACGTCGGCGAGCATGAGGGACATCCCCTCCGCGGCCAGTCCCAGCGCGAGTGCCCTCCCGATCCCGCTGCCCGCCCCCGTGACGACCGCGATCTTGCCCGACAGTTCACGCATGGCGCTTCCTCCAGCATCGTGGTTCACGCATCGTGTTACCTCCGGACCGGCGGTTCACACCTCGCGCCGCCTCCGGTTCGCGCCGTACCCGCCGCCCGCCCGGCCACAGAGCCATCCTGCCCGGCGACCGGTCGGCCGCGAAACCGCTCTGAAACCGCCCTGCCCGGCGACCGGTCGGCCGCGAAACCGCTCTGAAACCGCCCTGCCCGGCGACCGGTCGGCCGCGAAACCGCCGTACCTGGCGACCGATCGGGCTTGAGGCTAACGTGAGGCCCTCCACCAGTCGAGGAGGTAACCGATGACCGGCACCGGAGTCGTCGTCACCGGAGGGGCGTCGGGGATCGGCCGGGCCTGCGCGCTGGCGCTCGCCGAGGCCGGGCGCCCGGTGGCGGTCTGGGACCTGGACGAGGCGGGCGCCAAGGAGACCGCCTCGCTCGCCGCCGTGCACGGCGTCGCCGCGATCGCCGTCCCCGTCGACGTCACCGACTCCTCGGCCTTCCCCGCGGCGATCGCCACCGGCCGCGACGCCCTCACCTCGATCGGCGGCCTCGTGCACGCGGCCGGGATCGCGGCCCCCATGGCCCTCGGCGACCTGACCGAGGCCTCGTGGAACGCGGTGCTCAACGTCAACCTGCGCGCCCACGCCCTGCTGGTCAAGGCGCTGCTGGAGGACCTGCGCGGCCAGGAGGGTTCCGCGATCGTCGGCATCTCCTCGATCGAGGGCCTGGTCGGGCAGGCCTTCATCCCGGCCTACTGCTCGTCCAAGGCGGGCATGCTCGGCCTGACCCGCTCGATGGCCCACGAGCTGGCCCCGATCCGGGTCAACGCCGTCTGCCCCGGCTACGTCGACACCCCGCTGCTCACCGCCGCCACGGGCGGTGACGCGGGCTATCTGGAGTCCTTCTCCCGCAGGTCGCTCTTCGGCCGCCTGGGCCGGCCCGCCGAGATCGCGGCGGCCGTACGGTTCCTGCTGAGCGACGAGGCGTCCTTCATCACCGGCACCCACCTGGTCGTCGACGGCGGCGCCACGGCCGTCGACCGCTGAGCCCGTCCCGGACCGTGATCGCCGTACCGCCGTATCAACCGGAGATCTGGACAGGCTGTGCGGCCGGGTGCGCGCCGGCGGTCTCGCCGGCTCCCCTGTCGGCCACCTGGGCGACCAGGAGAGCGAAAAAGGCCAGCGTCGCCATCGCGGTCCGGACCGTGCGCGAGTGCCAAGACTGGCTGGCCCGGATCCTGAGCGAGACCCTGCTCGAACCGACCGGCCACGCTCGATGAGGTCGGATGGGGCTATCGGGCGTCGGGACGGGCCTGAAGGGCGTGGCCGAGCAGGCCGAGGGGCGGGGAACCGAGGCCGAGCATGGCGGTGTGGAAGCGGTTGAGGCCGAAGCCGGGGCCCCATTCGGCCCTGGCGCGGTCGCGGAGGTCGAGGATCTCCAGCTTGCCCCAGGTGTAGCGGCCGTAGGTGGGGTCGAAGGTGGCCCGCGCGGCCTCCGAGAGCGCGGCGGGGCCGGCGAGGTGGGTGTCGGCGGCGAAGCGGCGGGCGCCCTCCTCGACGGTCATCGCGCCGGAGTGCACGCCGATCGCGCAGGCCAGCCGGGTCACCCTGATGAGCGCCTCCAGCCACACGCCGATCTCGAAACGCGGGTCGTCGGGGGCGAAGCCCTCCTCGACGCAGAGCTCCTCCGCGTAGTGGGCCCAGCCCTCCGCGAAGGCCAGCGACATCAGCGTCCGCCGCACGTCGGAGCGGACGTGGCGCAGGGCGCGGCCGTGGGAGAAGTGCCCGGGGGCGACCTCGTGCACGTTGATCGCGGGAAGCGTGGTCTCGCTGAAGACCTCCAGCCACTCCTCGGCGTCGCGCTCGGGCCACGAGGGGTCGGGCGGGGTGACGTGGTACCAGGAGGGGCCGTCGGGCTCGCCGGGCGCCGACCAGCTCATCATGGCCATCGCCCACCGGCGCGACTCGGGCGCGATGCCGACCCGGCACTCCCCGTCGTGGTAGGGCACCAGGTCCTTCTCCCTGGTGAAGGCGATCGCCCTCTCGGTGCCGATCCTGGCCGCCTCGATCACGCCGTCGGGGCCGGGGTGCTGCCTGACGAGTTCGCGCGCGACCTCCAGCGGCGGCCGTCCGGCGAACCCCAGCGCGGCGCACGACTCCGCCAGCCGGGCCATCAGGCGGTCACGCTCTGCGTCGGCGCGCTCGGCGAGCCGTCCCAGGTCGACCGGGAGGCCGTCGCCCGCGCCCATCAGCCTGGCGAGCCCCCCGGCGCCGAGAGAGGCGTCCGGGTCGCCGGTGTGCGCGGCCTTCTCGACGTGCTCCACCAGCCGGGCGTGCGCCCTGAACGCGGCCTCGCGCACGCTCTCCTCGGCGTCCCCGGGCACCCCGGAGGCCAGGCCGCGCACCGCGCCGAGCAGGGCGGTCGCGACGGGGGCGCTGAGCAGGTCGAGCGAGGCGACCGCGTTGTCCACCGCCTCGGGCCAGCGGGCCAGGTGCGCGAGCTTGGCGGCGTGCCGCTCGGCCTCGGGGGCGTACTCGCGGTCGTAGGTGGCCAGGTCGAGGCTGCCCAGGTGCTCCAGCGGGCTGCGGCGGTGCAGCTCCAGCTCGCCGAGCTGCACCCGGGCGGCCTCCTCGAAGATCTGCAGGTGCGCCGCGTCGTACGGGTCGGCGGGCAGCGGTCCCCGGCCCAGCGCGGCCAGCCCGGCGCGCACCCCCTCGGGCGACAGGTCCTGGATCAGGCCGTCGTACTCGTGCCGCCCGGCCATTTCCCGGACGCCGGAGACGGCGAGGTCGCACACCGCGCGCAGGCGGCCGTCGAGTTCGGTCATGGACGCGACGCTATATCAGGAGGAGTCTCCCGAGCCCGGGAACGACACCCGCGCATCCGGGGGCGGGCCTCGCTCGATTCCCCCCGGACGTCCAGGTGAAGCACTCCACGGCGGACCGGAATCAATATATGGGAATATGAAATAAGCGCATTGAATACTCGGCGGATCCACGTGCCGGACGAGAAGTGCGTACTTTTACATGGCACACCCGTATCCACCGTGTTTTCGTATTGCCAGCGCCGGCAGGCGGAAAAGAATGCGGCGGCTCCGCCGATCTCACATATGCGCGATCACCACGACGCGGTCCCGGTGACGGGAGCGACGGCGGCGGCCGCGCCCCGGCGGGATCCACGCCATCGGCGCGGCTCCCGGGCGTGAACACCTCACGCGCTCCCCGCGTCCCTCCCACCCGTGTGACGCATTTCCCATGTGACGCGTTTCCCGTTCGACGTCGGACCGATTCCCGCATGACGTCGAACCGCGACAGCCGAAGGATGAGCTCCCGTGAAAAGCCCACCGGGCGACAGCGCCCTCCTGCGTGACATCGCGATCGCCGAGATCGGACGGGTCCCGGCCCGCGACTGGTCGGTCACCGAGGGGGAATTCTGGTGCCTGGTCGTTCCCGGCGGATACGCGATGCCCGCGCAGGGCTGGAAACTCCACGTCTCCGCGACGATGCTCTCCGCTCCGATCGTGCTTTCCCGGGTTGTGCGAGTGCTGGCCGCCGAGGGATGCGCCTTCAAGTTCCCCGCGCGGCTGGGCGACTACTGGGAGCTGCTCGCCCCCCACTGCGCCCGCGCCCAGGCGGGGAAGTTCGTCACCGCCTACCCTGCGGGCGGCGCCGAGGCGGCCCGGCTGGCGCCGCTGCTCGACGAGGCCACCCGGGGGCTTCCCGGCCCGGCGATCCTGTCGGACCGCCCCTACCGGCCCGGCGGGATCGTCCACTACCGCTACGGCGCCTTCGGCGGGCACCGGGTGCTCGGCAACGACGGTTTCTACGAGGTCCGGCTCCGCACGCCGGAGGGGACGACGATCCATGACGAGCGGCTGCCGCGGTTCTCGCCGCCCTCCTTCGCCGTCTCACCCTTCACCACGTCCAGCGCCCCCGAGAGGCCGGAACGGCGCGCCGTGATGCTGAACGGCCGTTTCGTGGTCCGCGAGGCGGTGCGACACGCCAACAGGGGCGGCGTGTACATCGCGGAGGACACCGAGAGCGGCGCCGAAGTCGTGATCAAGGAGGGCCGGCCGCACGCCTCGTCCGATCTCGGGGGCCGGGACGCGCGCGACCGGCTGGCGACGGAGAGGTCCCGGATGGAGGCCCTGGCGTCCAGCGGGGTCGTCCCGGCCGTGGTCGACTTCTTCGAACAGGGCGGGCACGCGTTCCTCGTCGAGGAACGCGTGCCGGGGACGACGCTGCGGCGCTGGTCCGAGGGGAACGCCGGGCCCCTCGGGCACGACGGCTTCGGGAACGGCGCCGCCGAGGTCCGGCCGATCCTGCGGCGCCTCGTCGACGCGCTGCGGGCCGTCCACGACCTCGGCCACGTCTTCCGTGACCTCTCGCCGGACAACGTGATGCTCCTGCCCGGCGGTGACCTCCGGCTCGTCGACCTGGAGTACGCGACGGTGCCTGGCGACATCGTCATGATCGGTGGAACCCCCGGCTACCTCGCTCCGGAACTGGTGCCGCACACCGGTGAGCTCCGGCCGGCGCCGGGAGAGACGGCCGACCTGTTCGGCCTCGGCGGGCTGGCGTACTTCCTCGCGACCGGCGCCGGGCTGGAACTCCCCGAGGACGGCACGACGGGCCCGGCCCGCGGCCGGCGCCTCCTCGACCACGTCGCCGCGGTGTCCGCGGCCAACCCCACCCTCGCCCTCCTCCGCCCGCTGGTGGAGGGACTGGTCACCGAGCCGGAGGAGCGCTGGTCGCTGAACCGCTGCGCGAGGTATCTGGACGCGCTCGCCCCGGCGGCCTCCTCCACCGGCCTCCCCGGCTCCCTCGCCGCGGCTCCCGCCGCCGACCTCGCGACGGCGCGGGAGACGGGGAAGACCGGCCCCGTCCTCGCGGGCGCGAGGGCGGGCGGGGCGCGACGGGCGGACCTCCTGGTGGCGGACGGGCTGGCGCGGCTGGTGGAGACCATGGACCCCCGGCGGGACAGCCCGTCGCCGTGGCCCAACGCGGTCGCCGGGGCCGGCGGGGCCGAGGCGGACCCGTGCTCGGTGAACGGGGGCGTACCGGGCATCCTGGCCGTCCTGACGCTCGCCTCCCGCGCGGCCGTCACCGACAACGCCATCACGGACAACGCCGTCACGGACAACGCCGTCACAGACAACGCCGTCACAGACAACGCCGTCACAGACGACACGGCCGGCGCAAGAGGCGCGGCGGTCGCCGCGGCCGGGTGGCTCCGCCGCCGTCTCTCCGACGAGGACGTCTGGCCCCCCGGCCTGTACTTCGGGCGCGCAGGAGCCGTCTGGGCCCTTCACGACGCGGCGGAGGCCGCGGGCGACGACAAAATGCGGGAGTTCGCGCTGCGGGCGGCGGCCCGGCTCCCGGTGGACCACCCGAGTCCCGACGTGACGCACGGGCTGGCCGGGTCCGGCATGACGGTGCTGCGCCTCGCCCTGCGCTCGGGCGACCCCGTGCTCCGCAGGCGGGCCGTGGAGACGTTCGAGAACCTGCACGGCGCGCGGTCCTACCGGACGGGGCACCCGCGGTGGCCGACGCCGGAGTCGTTCGACTCCGGTCTCGCGGGCGCCGACCATCTCGGCTTCGCGCACGGGATCGCCGGGGTCGGCACGGCGCTGCTCTACGCCGCCGTCACCCTCGGCCGCCCGGAGTGGATGGCGACCGTGCGCGAGGTCGCCCGCGCCCTGTACGAGCACGCCGACGTCGACGGCGACACCGCCTGGTGGCCGGCCCTCGCGGGGGATCCGCGGACGGTCCTGCCGCGCCGGCCGCACTGGTGCAGCGGCTCGTCGGGGGTCGGCTCCTTCCTCGTCCGGTACTGGCGCGCCACCGGCGACCCGGACGCCCTGCGGCTCGCCGGTCAGGCGGCGGTCGCGGTGCACAGGACCCGCTGGCAGTCGGGGGCGGTGCCGTGCCACGGCCTGCCCGGCGACGGCGAGTTCCTCCTCGACATGGCCGGGTTCACGGGCGACGACCGGTACCTGCGCTGGGCCGGGGACCTGGCCGGGTGCCTGGAGGCCAGAGCCGTGACCCGCTCCGGCAGGCTGCTCGTGCCGGACCCCTTCTCGAAGGTCGTCCCGACGTTCCTCGGCGGCACGGCCGGGATCGTCGCCTTCCTCGTCCGGCTGCGCCACCGGCACGCGCGCCCGTGGATGCTCGACGACGTCGTGGGGGACGCCTGGCGTCCTCCCGTCCCAGGCTCGCCGCCCGCTCCGGGGCGGCGGAAGGAGAAGCGGTCCGCGCCCGGCGCGGCCACGAGATCGGCGAGGAGGTGAAATCGATGTCGTTCGACGTTCAGGACCTTCAGGGTCTTCAGGAGCGCGAGCCGACCGCCGTCGAGGCGGGCCGCGTCACGAACTGCCGTATCCACATGTTCTGCACCGACAACTGATCACACGGGCCCCCTGCCCTCTCCGCGGCCGGGCAGGGGGCCCCTCGGCCGGCGCGGCCGGCGCGGCCGCCGAGCGCTCTGCCCCTTGTTCACCCCTGTTCACCCCTGTTCGCGAAGTCCTGCGGCGATGACCTCCAGGGCGGACCGGGGAGCCCTGCCGAGCAGAGCCCGCAGGTCGCCGCCCGTCGCGTCCATGAACCCGTTCGCGATCGAGGAGTAGGTGCTCACCAGCATCGGGACCTGGAAGGACGCCAGGCCGAGGGAGGTGAACGCCTCGCGGGCCCCGGCGAGGGTGCCGGGCTCGTACGAGACGGTGCCTCCCGTGGCCCCGGTGAGGGCCGCGGCCAGCTCCGCGCCGCCGACCGCCTCCTCCCCGACCAGCTCGTAGGTCCGGCCCGCGTGCGCGGAGGCGTCGGTCACCACCAGGGCGGCCACGTCGGCCAGGTCCTCGCGGGCCACCGCGGCCAGCCGTCCCGCTCCCAGCGGCGCGGTGATCCTGCCGTCCACGGCGGGCGCGAGCGTCGCCAGCAGCTCGGCGTAGAGGCCGTTGCGCAGGACCGTCCAGTTCGCGGCCCCCTCGCGGAGCCTGTGCTCGGTCCAGCGGTGGGCGAGCGCGTAGGCCAGGTGGTCCCCGGCGGCGCTGAGGCCGGTGTAGACGATGTGCGAGACCCCGGCCTTCTCCGCCGCCTCGATCGCCGCGCCGTGCCTGGCGATCACCACGTCGTCCTCGCCGTAGCCCGCGGAGATCAGCAGCAGCGTGTCCACCCCGGCGAGGCCCTCCGCCAGCGAGGCGGGGTCGTCGAAGTCGACCAGGCGGGCCGGTGTACCGGCGGGGACCGCCTCCGGGGTGCGGCTGCCGATCACCACGTCGTCCCGCCCGGCCAGCCGAACGGCGACGAGCCGCCCCAGTGCGCCCGTCGCCCCCGTCATGAGAATCATGGAATCTCCCCCGTGTGAGTGGTTCTCTTCGGTAACCGGGTCCATCATCGACAGTCAGGACACGTGGCATAAGGAGGCACTTCGATGTCAGTGGGGCACACCGCGGTAACCACGGAGCCGGTCGTCTCCTGCGGAGGCGAGGACTGCGGCATCCGTGAGGTCCTCGACCGGATCGGCGACAAGTGGTCGGTGCTGGTGGTCGTGGAACTGGCCCAGGGGGTGCGCCGGTTCCGCGAGCTCCAGCGGGCCTTGCCCGGCATCTCGCAGCGGATGCTCACCCTGACCGTGCGCCGCCTGGAGCGCGACGGCCTGATCTCCAGGACCGTCCACCCCGTCGTCCCGCCGCAGGTCGACTACGAGCTGACCCCGTCCGGGCACAGCCTCACCCACCTGTTGCGGACCCTCGTCGACTGGTCGGCCGAGCACCGCGACGGCATCGCCGAGTCGCGCCGCCGCTGGGACGCCGCCCACCCGGACTCCGGGATCCGCTGAGGCCCGGTGGGGGCTCAGCGGGGACCGGCCACGACCTCCGGTCCGGCGATGCGGTCGAGCAGCGCCTCCAGCGTCTTGTCGTCCGTGGCGGGGGCCATCACGGTGGCCCGCAGGTGGCGGACCCCGCCGACCTCGACCGAGGTCAGCTGGAAGGCCCCGTCCTCCATCAGGCGCTCGCGGATGTCCGCCTGGTCGCCGGTGCCGTACCGGAAGCAGACGATGTTGCTCTCCGGCTCGTACGGGCACTCGAAGCCCGGCCGCTCGCGGGCCAGTTCCCAGAAGCGGTGCGCGGTGGCGTAGCGACTCGCGACGTACTCGCCCAGGCCCCGCTCGCCCCGCCAGGCCAGGTTGAGGAATATCTTCAGGCCCAGCTCGGCCTTGCTGCACTCCACGGTCCTGCCGATGAGGTCGAAGCCCTGCTCCCCGTAGAACAGGTAGCTGGCCCGCTGCCGGAAGGCCGCGTCCAGGTCGCCCTCGCGCCGGGTCAGCACCGCCGCGGCCAGGCTGGAGGTGCGCAGCATCTTGTGCGCGTCCCAGATCAGCGAGTCGGCGAGCTCGATCCCGTCGAGCAGGTGGCGGTGCCCGTCGGACAGCAGCGCGGAGGCGCCGTGGGCGCCGTCCACGTGGAACCAGACGCCGTTGGCGGCGCAGAACTCCCCGATCCCGCGCAGGTCGTCGTAGAGGCCGGTCCCGGTCGCGCAGGCGTTCGCCACCAGCGCCATCGGCCGCCGCCTCGCCCGGCGCACCCGTTCCAGGGCGTCGGGCAGGCGGGCGACGTCGATCCTGCCGAGCCCGTCCACGTCCAGCGGCATGACCGCGCGCTCCCCCAGGCCGAGGATCGCGGCGGCGCGGGTGAGCGAGTAGTGCGACGACGCCGGAGCGAGCAGCGCGAGGTCGCCGGGAACGCCCTCGGTCCACGCGTCGGGAGCGGCCACGGCCCGCGCGGCGAGCAGCGCGGTGAGGTTGGCCAGCGATCCCCCGTGGGTCAGCACCCCGCCGCCCGCCTCGCCGAAGCCGACCTTGCCGAGCATCCAGCGCAGGACCTCGAACTCGACCGTCGCCGCCGAGGCGCCCATCTCGTAGATCGCCATCGGGTTGTTGTGCGCGCCGTGCACGAAGTCGGCGAGGGCCGTGGGGAAGTCGGGGGTGGCGACCTGATGCCCGAGGTAGGCGGGATGGTGCAGCCGCGTGCCCTCGGCGAGGTAGGTGCGCAGGAACTCCCGGTACCCCTCCGGGGTCATCCCGCCCTCGCGGATCCACCGGACGAGCCCGAGCCGCTCGGCCAGCTCACCGGGGGGTCGGCGGCCGACGACGCGCGGCACGCCCCGCTGGCTCTCGTCGACGTAGGCGGCCAGCTCATCGACGGTCACGCCCGCCGCGTTCACGAATTCCTCAACGTTCCATGTCACACGGGGATACTGGTGGAATTCACGGCGGCTCGCCATGTGAGCCGAATTCGACGGAGGTGAACCCGGTGAGCGTCGAACTGGATTCGGTGGACCGGCGAATTCTGGCCGAGCTGCAGAAGGATGCGCGGCTCCCCAACAAGGACCTGGCCGAACGGGTGGGCGTCGCACCCTCCACGGCGCTGGAGCGGGTGCGCTCCCTGCGGAGGCGCGGGGTGATCGGCGCCTTCCGCGCCGAGGTCGACCCGGCGACGCTGGGCCGTCCCCTGCAGGCGCTGCTCGCCCTGCGGGTCCGGCCGCACACCAGCCAGCTCGTCGACCCGCTGCGGGCCTTCGTCCTGGGCCTGCCCGAGACGATCGCCCTGTTCCACGTGGCCGGGCCGCAGGACTTCCTGGTCCACGTGGCGGTCGCCGACGCCGACCGCCTGCACCGCCTGCTGCTGGAGAAGTTCCTGATCAGGCCCGAGATCGTGCACGTCGAGACGACCCTCATCTACCGGACCGAGACCCAGCCCATCCAGCGGCCCACCGGCTGACCCCCTGGAAAGAGAACCTCTTCCGCCTGGCCGACTTACGCGTTCTGTAGAATTAACTCTACGTCAGGTATCATCATCTCCGCATGGATCGGCACCCCAACAAGGAGATTACGAGCGGCGATCGATCACATGATCGCCGCGGGCTGGATCATCGAGAAGTCAGAAGGCCACGCGTGGGGACGCGCGTCATGTCCCGGGGGGCATCGGGGGTGCAGGCCTCCCACGTCCATCTGGTCGACACCGCGCTCACCGGAGGGGCATGCCAAGCGGCTGCGGCGTCTCGTCGACCAGTGCCCACATGGGTTCGAGAACGACCTATCAGAGGGAGCGTGAGCCCCGTGACCGTCTACAGTTTCGAGCTTCACTTCACGGCTCCGAGCGGTGAAACGGTGATCGACACCTTGTACGAGGCCGGATGGGACGACGCCACGGTGTCGTTCGACCCCGTCGCGGGAGGACCTGGCGTCGCGGCGTTCGATCGCGAGGCCGGCGGGGCGGTGGAGGCGATCGCGTCCGCGATCGTCCAGGGGCGCTCGGCGGGAATCGAGGTGACCGGGGTGAGCGAGGATCTCGTGACGCTCGCCGAGATCGCCGACCGTACCGGCCGGACCTTCGCCACAGCCGATCACTGGGCCGTCGGACGCCGCGGGCCGGGAGGCTTTCCCGAACCGAAGGTGCGGCGTCCCCGCGTGAGCCTGTGGTCGTGGGCGGAGGTGGCGACCTGGCTTCACAGGAATCGCCTCGCCGAGGTCTCGCCCATGGAGGTAGAGCTCGCCGAGGTGTGCGAGATCGCGGATTCACTCATCCGCGCCCGACGCCTACAGCAACGACTTCCGGAGAAGGATCGCGAGCGCCTCCACCATGCGGTGGCCTGACATCGGCCCTTGATCGTCGGCTCGCCACCCGCCTTCGCGTACCGTGTCAGGCGAAGTACTTCCACGTGATGCCGACGACGGGAAGCCGCCGGTCGAATTCACGAACCCGGCCAACCGGGACACGACCGCTGTGACCGTTCACCGCCCGGCTCCCGGGCTCAGGACGACGGCCGGGAAGTCGTTCCGAGGGGAATCCACCAGCGGGCCCAGACGGTTTTGCCGGGGTGGTCGAGGAGCGGGGTCATGACACCGAGGCCCCGGAGAAGGCGCCGTTCGTGGTGAGTGCCGGGGTCTGGGACGCGTTCGTCGACGGGGCCAAGAAGGGCGAGTTCGACTTCTAGCCCTGCCGGAAGGCGCGAGAGCTCCCGGTCGCCGGCTGGGAGCTCGTCGCGTGAGACAAGAAACCGCCGTCCACTCGTACGCGCCCGTCGGACGGGATCTCGTCGTTTCCGAGGCCCTATGACCGATGTCGGCTCGTACGGCGGCCCCAGCGGGCTTGACCTTGTCGCAAGGAGAGGGGTTCTACTGTTCGCCATGTTGCTGATAAGCGAGATCGCCAAGCTCGCGGGCGTGACTCCGCGGACCGTACGTCACTATCACCGGATCGGGCTGCTCGCCGAGCCGGAGCGTACCGCCGGCGGTTACCGAAGTTACGGCATGAGCGCGTTGAGCCGCCTGCTCCAGATCCGCAAGCTCACCGCGCTCGGCATGGGACTCGGCGAGGTCGCCGACGTCCTGGCGGACACGGGCGGGGTGGACGTGAGGGAGATACTGACCGAGCTGGACACGGAGCTGGCCGGCAGGGAGTCGGAGATCCAGCGCCGCCGTGCCGTGATAGCACGCCTCCTCGAACACGGGGACGATCCGACGCTATCCCCCGAGCTCGCCGCGGCCGTCCGCGGCCTCGATCTGCCCCAGGACGACATCGGCATCCTCCGGGCGGCGGAGGCGGCGCTGCCCGAACTCGTGGACTCCTACCTCGCCGAGATCGGGCAGGACTCGCCGTGGCGGGCGTGGGACCTGAGAATGGCCGCGCTGGCGGACGCCGGCGCGAACGACCCCCTCGTCGAGGAGATCGCGGGTGAGCTCTACGCGATGCTGCCGGACCTGCTGCCCACGGACATGCCCGCCGAGCTCACCGCGGACCAGACGGCCGCCGTCGCCGGCACGGCACGGTTCGGGCAGATGATGCTGACCGATATGAGCCCCGGCCAGCGGCGGGCTCTGGAACTCCTCGTCGAGTACGGGCGACGAGAGCCGGAGAAATGGGGACAGTGACCTCTTCCGCGACGGACCGGACCCGCTGGTGAGCACCCCGCGACCGGCGGACGTACCCGCTCACCGGCGGCCGCCACGAGGAGATCGGCGGAACCCGGCGCCTCCCGTCAGGTGATCTCCACGATGGGCAGCCGCAGGGCCCCGGGGGCGGCGGCCGGGACGGCGGGGTTCCGGGGGGCGACGGGCGCGAGGCGGGCGTACGGGGAGCCCGGGGCGGGGCGCGGGTCCGGCTCGCCCCGGTTGGGCCACAGCGCCATCGCCCGCTCGGCCTGGGCGGTGATGGTGAGGGAGGGGTTGACGCCCGGGTTGGCGGAGACCGCGGAGCCGTCGACGACGTGCAGTCCCTCGTGGCCGTGGACGCGGTGGTAGGGGTCGATCACCCCGGTGTCGCGCCCGGTGCCGATGGCGCAGCCGCCCAGGAAGTGGGCGGTGGCCGGGATGTCGAACAGGTCCAGCCAGGAGCCCGCGGGGATGCCGCCGACCTCCTCGGCCGCGTGCCGGACGAACTCGTGACCGGCGGGCAACCAGGTGGGATTGGGCTCGCCGTGACCCCGTCCCGAGCGCAGTCTCAGGCCGAACGGTCCCCTGCGCGCGGACAGGGTGATCGAGTTGTCCTTCGCCTGCATGACCAGCGCGATGATGCCGCGCTCGGACCACCGGCGGTGGTTGAACAGCCTCACCACCCGCTGGGGCGCGCGCAGGGCCTCGCCGAGGAACCTCAGCCAGCGCGGGGCGCCGCCGCCGTCGACGAGCAGGGTGCGGAGCATGCCCATCGCGTTGGAACCGTCCCCGTAGCGGACCGGCTCGATGTGCGTGTGGGCGTCGGGGTGGATCGAGGAGGTGATCGCCACCCCCCGGTTGAGCTTCTCCCCCTCCACCGAGAGGCGCTCGAACCCGAGCAGCGCCTCGGAGTTGGTCCTGGTGAGGGTGCCCAGGCGGTCGGAGAGCCGGGGCAGCGTGCCGGCGGCCTTGAGCCGGTGCAGCAGGCGCTGGGTGCCGTACGTCCCCGCCGCGAAGACCACGTGCTCGGCGGTGAGCGCGCGGCGGCGCCAGGGCGTTCCCGTCCGGCGCGTCTCGACCCGGTAGCCGCCGTCCACCGGGACGACCGAGGTGACCGTGGTCTCGGGAAAGACCTTCGCCCCGGCCCGCTCCGCCAGGTGCAGGTAGTTCTTGACCAGCGTGTTCTTGGCCCCGTGGCGGCAGCCCGTCATGCACTCGCCGCACTCGGTGCAGCCGCTGCGGCGCGGCCCCGCGCCGCCGAAGTAGGGGTCGTCCACCTCCACGCCCGGGGTGCCGAAGAAGACGCCGACCGGCGCCAGGTGGAAGGTGTCGCCCACGCCCATCCGCTCGGCGACCGCGCGCACCACCTCGTCGGCCGGGGTGACCGTCGGGTTGAGTGTCACGCCCAGCATGCGCGAGGCCTGGTCGTAGTACGGGGCCAGCTCGGCCTTCCAGTCGGTGATGGACGACCACTGGGCGTCCCTGAAGAACGCGTCCGGCGGCTCGTAGAGGGTGTTGGCGTAGACCAGGGAGCCCCCGCCGACCCCGGCGCCCGCCATGACCATCACGCCGGTGCCCTTCTCGCCCCGGAGCACGTGGATGCGCTGGATGCCCTTCAGGCCCAGCGCCGGGGCCCACAGGAAGTCACGGACCCGCCAGGAGGTCCTGGGGAACGTGGTCTCGTCGAAGCGGCGCCCGGCCTCCAGCACGGCGACCCGGTAGCCCTTCTCCGTCAGCCGCAGCGCCGAGACGCTCCCGCCGAACCCCGATCCGATCACCAGCACGTCGTGGTCGAACACCGCGCTCCCCTGCTCCCCTCACACGACCTTCGAAAGACCCTCAGTCGACCTTCGAAAAACCCTCGAAAGACCTTCGAACGCCTCTCGTACGCCCCTCGTGCGACCCCGGCGGCCCGGAGCCCTCACTTCAGGTGGAGCGTCTTCATGGCCTTGAAGGCGGCCGCGAGGGTGTCGGCGTACTTCTCGTACGCCATGCCGAGGATCGGCTCGAAGCCCAGCCAGGACGCCTGGCTGGAGACGGTCTGCCCCTCGGTGTACCTCAGCAGCCCCTCGGCCCCGTGACGCCGGCCCAGGCCCGAGGCCTTCATGCCGCCCATGGGCGCGTCGTAGGAGGCGTAGGCCGAGCCGTACCCCTCGTTGATGTTGACCGAGCCCGCCCTGATCCGGGAGGCCAGCGCCCGCCCGCGCGGCACGTCGCGGGTCCACACGGAGGCGTTGAGGCCGTACGCGGTGTCGTTGGCCCGCTCGACCGCCTCGTCGTCGTCGCCGAAGCGGTAGATCGCGACGACGGGGCCGAAGGTCTCGGCCCGGCACATGTCCATGCTCTCGTCGACGTCGGCCAGGACGGTGGGCTCGTAGAACAGCGGGCCGAGGTCGGGGCGGGCCCGCCCCCCGGCGAGGACCCGGGCGCCCTTCGCGACGGCGTCATCCACGTGGGCGGCGACCGCCTCCAGCTGCCTCTGGGAGGAGAGCGAGCCCATCTGCACGTTCCAGTCGAGCCCGGCGCCGAGCCTCATGTTCCCGACCTGCCGGACGAACCGCTCCAGGAAGGCGTCGTGCACGGAGTCGTGGACGTAGAGGCGCTCGACGGACAGGCACAGCTGCCCGGCGTTGGTGAAGCAGGCGCGCAGCGCGCCCTGGGTCGCCGCGTCCAGGTCGGCGTCGTCGAGCACGAGCATCGGGTTCTTGCCGCCGAGCTCCAGCGAGCAGCCGATCAGCCGCCGGGCCGCCTCCTCGGCGATCTTCCGGCCGGCCCGGGTGGAGCCGGTGAACGCCACGTAGTCGGCGCCGTCGAGCAGCGGTTCGCCCACCTCCGCGGGGTCGCCGAGGACCACCTGCCAGATCTCCCTGGGCATGCCGAGGGAGACCAGCAGGTCGATCGTCCACAGCGTGGACAGCGCGGTCTGGGTGTCGGGCTTGTGGACCACGGCGTTCCCGGCGAGCAGCGCGGGAACGGCGTCGGTGACGCCGAGCGAGAGCGGGTAGTTCCACGGCGAGATCAGGGCCACCGTCCCCCGGGGCTGGCGCGTCTCGACCGTCCTGGTGGCGACGGGCAGGATCCCGGCGCGCCTCCTCGGCTCCAGCAGGCCGGGGGCCCGCCGCGCGTGGTAGAGGGTGCAGCCGGCGACGTCGAGGACCTCCTCGAAGGCGTGCCTGCGGGCCTTGCCGGTCTCCCACTGGACCACGTCGAGGATCTCCTCGCGGCGGTCGAGGATGGCGTCGTGCAGGCGCAGGAAGGGCTCGGCACGCTCCCTCGCGGGCCGGGCCGCCCACGCCCGCTGTGCCTCCCGCGCCACGGCGTGGGCGGAGCGGACGTCGTCGGCGGTGGAGACGGGCATCTCGGCGAGGACCTCGCCGGTGAACGGCGCCGTGATCTCCCGCGTCTTGCCGTCGGAGGTCACGTGCCGCACGACGCGTTCGATCATGCGGGGAGCGAGGACCCGTGTCATCTCGGCCCGTGTCATTTCAGGGGGAACGGCCATGTTCGCAGCGTAATCGTGGGAGGCGTGCCGTGGCTACCGGCGGGTAGCGAGGTGTTGAACCGCTCGTCCTCCCGATCCGTCGTAGGGGCATGAGGACATCGATTCGTACGGCCGGCGCGGTCACCCTCGCCGCCGCGCTGCTCGCCACGGCGTGCACTTCGACGGGCACTTCGACGGAGACGAGGACCGCCGCGGGCCGTACGACGGCGCCGGTCGATCTGGGGAACGTCAAGCTCGTCTCCTACGGCGGCTGCGACGACATGCTGGCCGGCCTGCGCGCGGCGACGGCGAGGAACGTCGGCCCCTGGGGCATCGGCGGCCCGGTCGTCATGTACGCGGAGACGACGGCGGACGCCGGCTCCGCCAAGCGCGCGTCCGGCGCGCCCGAGCACTCCACCACGAACACGCACGAGGCCGGGGTCGACGAGCCCGACCTGGTCAAGACCGACGGCAACCGGGTGATCACCGTGAACCGCGGCGTGCTGCGGGTGGTGGACACCGCGACCAGGAAGGTCACCGGCACGCTCAGGCTCGTGGACGCCGAGCAGGCGTGGGCCCCGGCCGACCTGCTGGTCAGCGGCGACCGGGCGCTGGTGCTGTTCTCCGGCGGCGGGATCATCCCGTACGGCGCGACGGCCAAGCGCGCGGCGAGCCCGGGACCGCGCTACGTCCTCGTCGACCTGTCGGGGAAGCCGGAGGTGATCGGCGCGCTCACCCCCGAAGGCGCCCACGTGGACGCCAGGATGGTCGGCTCGACCGTGCGGATCGTGGTCCGCAGCCAGCCGCGGATCGAGTTCCCCGACACCGGGACCCAAGGACTGTCGGACGACGAGCGCACCCGGCGCAACGCGGAGGTCGTCGCCAGGGCGCCGATCGGGGCGTGGCTGCCGAAGTACGAGCTCACGACCGCGGACGGCGCGACCTCGGACCGCACGGTCGACTGCGGGCAGGTCAGCCACCCCGCGCAGTACAGCGGGACGTCGATGCTGACCGTGCACAGCCTCGACCTGTCGCAGGCGCTCGCCGAGACGGCACCGATCGCCGTCGCGGCCGACGGCGACACCGTCTACGGGACGGGCACCAGCCTGTACGTGACCAGCAACCCGAGCTGGTGGTGGCCCCGGCCGATCGACCGGGTGATCGTCGAGGACGCCCCGGCTCCCACCCTCACCGCCACCACCACTCCCACTCCGGCGGCGCCCTCGCCGTCCGGGCCCGCGACCGTCACGCCCGCCCCCGGGACCTTGACGCCCACCCCCGCGGTCACCCCGGCGTCCGCCTCGGGGGCGGACCCGGCACCGAGCCTGCTCCCGGAGCCGCCCGCCTCGCCGGTCCCGGACCCCACGACGACCGGCACCCCCGCCCCGACCTCCCCGACCGACACCCCCCTCCCGATGGAGACCGTCTCGCCGAGCGACACGACCTCACCGGCCCCGACGACCGTCCCGCCGACGGCCGCCTCGGAGCCGCCGCCGGAGGAGACCGAGATCCACCGGTTCGACATCACCGCGGCCGGGGCACCCCGCTACGTCGCCTCGGGCAAGGTCTCCGGCAGGCTGCTCAACCAGTACTCCCTGTCGGAGCACGAGGGGCACCTGCGGGTCGCCACCACCTCGACCGCCGCGCAGAACGCCCCCTCGACCCTCCCCCCGACCGCCGCCCCGGACACCTCCAGCGCCGTCTACGTGCTCGACGCCGGCACCCTGGCCAAGACCGGCGAGGTCGGCGGGCTCGGACGGGGCGAGCGGATCTACTCGGTCCGCTTCATCGGCCCCGTCGGCTACGTGGTGACGTTCAGGCAGGTGGACCCGCTCTACACCCTCGACCTGCGCGACCCGGCGGCGCCCAGGAAGACGGGCGAGCTGAAGATCACCGGCTACTCGGCGTACCTGCACCCGGCGGGCGACGGGCGGCTGATCGGCGTGGGCCAGGAGGCCAGCGAGAAGGGCCGCACGCTCGGCACCCAGGTCTCCCTGTTCGACGTCGGCGACCCGGCCAACCCCCGCCGCCTGTCCCAGATGTTCCAGAAGGACTCGGGGTCGGAGGCCGAGTGGGACCCGCACGCCTTCCTGTACTGGGCCAGGACGGGGATGGCGGTCATCCCGGTGAGCTCGTGGACGGGGACCGAGCAGAGCAACGGGACCGCCCTGGTCCTCAAGATCGATGATTCCGCGGTCACCAGGACCGGCACGATCGTCCACCCCAGGCCCAAGCCGATGAAGCACGCCCGGCTGGCCTCGTACGACCCGGGCATCCGCCGCTCGGTCGTCGTCGGCGACAGCCTGTGGACGGTCTCCGACCTCGGCCTCAAGGTCAGCGACATGAAGGACCTGGCCGACCAGGCCTGGATCCCCTTCTCCTGACCCCCTCGCGACCTGGCGAACCCCAGAGCCCGCGCCCCCGGCCCGACCACCGGGGGCGCACCCGTTTGCACGGTCCAAACCGCCCTATAACACTGACATATACACCTTTACAAGATCTTGTCATGACACTTGAATCGGTGTTACCTCTTGCGCAACACACGTGATCCGCGTGTGCATGGCCGGCGACGGCCATCTTTCGCAGGAGGATCGGTGTCGACCAAACCCTGGTCACGCGTTACCGTCATCGCCGCCGCCACCGCGGCGCTCGTCATTCCCCTGCCGGGGGTCGCCCAGGGCGAACCCGGCGGGCAGCCCCCCAAGGTCCACGACTTCCAGGCCGAACACGGCGCCAAGCCCGACCTGGACAACCGGCGCGGCATCGTCGCACCCCCCACCTCGCTCTCCAGGTCGACGGCGGCGAGCGCCGCGACGATCCGGTGGAACGCCCTCGGCACCCCGGCCGTCGTCACCGGCTCCGCCCCCCTCGCCGAGGGCCTGGACGCCGACCCCGAGCGGGCCGCGCGGGCCTACCTCAAGGCGAACGAGAGCCTCTTCGGCCTCTCCGGCGAGGCCGTGGACGCGCTGGAGAAGATCGCCGCCAACCCCATCGGCGACGGGTACGCCGTGCTCCTGCGGCAGAAATTCGGCGACCTGCCCGCGGGCGTGGACGGCCAGGTCGTGGTCGGCGTGAAGGGCGGCAAGGTCCTCCACGTCACCTCGACCCTCTCGCGCTCCTCCGAGGCGCCTCCCGCCGCCAGGCTCACCGAGCGGCAGGCGCTGGAGATCGCGGCCAGGGACGGCGGGATCGACCTGGCCACGGCCACCGTCAAGAAGGCCACCGCCACAGCGGTGCCCGCGCCCGACGGGACGCACAACGCGTTCCAGATCACCCTGATCGGCGGCGGCGAGGGCGAGCCCGCCGCGTACACGACGCACGTGGACGCGGTCAGCGGCGAGATCCTGACCCGCGAGAACCTGGTGGACCACCACAGCGCGCCGGACGACCCGCGCTGGGAGGCGTTCCCGGCCAATCCCCCGGCCGACTACTCCTCCACCGACACCCGCGCGACGTGGTGCGCCACGGCCGGGCCCGGCTGCGACCTGGTCGGGGCCGACCCGGCCACCGGCAAGGCGTGGGACGTCGACCACGCCACGGACACCCCGACGAACACGAGCGTCGGCAACGCCGCCAAGACCGTGGAGAACCGCGCCAGCGGCGACGCGTTCTCCGTCGGCACCCGCAGCAACGTGGCCACGCCGAACCGCGAGTACGTCTACCCGTGGACCAACAAGTGGTACACGGCCAAGTGCGACCCGGCCGTCCTCGACCAGCCCGGTGAGGCCGACCTCGAGGCCGCCATCTCCAACCTGCACGTCATGCACAACCGCATGCACGACTGGTCCTACCGGCTCGGCTTCACTGAGACCGCCTGGAACATGCAGAACGACAACGGCGAGCGCGGCGGCCTCGGCGGCGACCCCGAGCAGGGCAACGCCCAGGCGGGCGCCCGGGTGCTCAGCGTGCGCGACAACGCCAACCAGATCACCGGCCCCGACGGGGTCGCGCCCATCACCAACATGTACATGTGGCAGCCGATCGCGGGCTCGTTCTACTCGCCCTGCGTGGACGGCGACTACGACATGTCGGTGATCGGGCACGAGTACACCCACGCGATCTCCGGCCGCATGATCGGCGGCCCGAACGCCGGGTGGAGCGGCGCCCAGGCCGGGGCGATGAACGAGAGCACCTCCGACCTGTTCGCGATGGAGTACCTCGCCGAGTACGGCTTCCGCCCCGCGGGCGACACCCCGTCCGTCACCGGCGGCTACGTCACCGGCGACAAGAAGGCGGGCATCCGCAACTACGACATGTCCAACTCCCCGCTGAACTACAGCGACATCGCGTACGACATCGTCGGCCAGCAGGTGCACGCCGACGGTGAGATCTGGTCGGCGACCCAGTACGACGTGCGCAAGGCCTTCGTGCAGAAGTACGGCCAGGGCACCCCCGCGAAGCAGAAGGCGTGCGCCGACGGCAAGACCCCGCTCGGGGAGTGCCCCGGCAACCGCCGCTGGGCGCAGGTCTCCTTCGACGCGCTGCTGCTGATGGCCTCCGGCGCGGTCAGCTACGTCGACCACCGCGACGCGCTGCTCGCGGCCGACGCCATCCGCTTCGGCGGCGCGAACCAGGCCATCATGTGGCGCGCGTTCGCCGAGCACGGCCTCGGCCAGGGCGCGGCGAGCGTCGGGGCAGGCGACCCCGACCCGACGCCGAGCTTCGTCGACCCGGCCGGCAAGAACGGGAAGATCCAGCTCAAGCCGCTGCTCGAGGCCAAGGACGCCGCGCTGCGGCTGTACGTCGGCGACTACGAGGGCCGCGTCGTGCCGGTGGCCGACACCGACCCGGCGACCGAGCTCGGCGACACCGTCGAGATGACCCCGGGGATCTACGACTTCGTGGTCGCGGGCAACGGGTTCGGGCACACCCGGGTGAAGTTCGCGGTGCTGCCCGGCCTGAAGCTGCCGCTGCCGCTCGCGATCCCGAAGAACCTCGCCTCGGCGGCCCTGGGCGCCACCGCGACCGGCGACGGCGTCAACCACGCCAAGCTGATCGACGAGACGGAGGCCACGAACTGGGCCTCGCTCACCGGGCCGGTCAAGGGCAAGGCCGTCACCGTGGACCTGGCCGGGACCAAGCCGGAGAAGATCCGCCGCGTGCAGGTCAGCGCCATGCTCAGGCCCCCCGCCGCCACCGACCCGGCCGACCCCGGCACCCAGAACCGCTTCAGCGCCCTGCGCGCCTTCGAGGTCCTGGCCTGCGACGCGACCAGGAAGGACTGCTCCTCGCCCGCGTCCTTCTCGGTCGTCTACACCAGCCCGTCCAACGCCTTCGAGACGCGCCGGCCGCGTCCTCGCGGCGCCGACCTGGTCATCGAGTCCTTCAAGATCCCCACGACCACCGCGACCCACCTGACCCTGCGGGCCGTCTCCACCCAGTGCACCGGCAACCCGGTCTACGCCGGTGAGCAGGACGCCGACCCCAACTCCGCCACCGACTGCGCCACCGCCAGCCCCGCCAGGGACCACCTGCGCGCGGCCGAGTTCCAGGCCTTCACCCGCTAGTCCCTCCGGAGTCCCGTCAGTCCCTCCGGAGGAGTCCCCGGGTCCCGAGTCTCTCGGGGCCCGGGGACCTTCCGCGTCCGGCCCCGTACTCCGCATCCGGCCCCGTACGGCGTGGAACGTCCGCGCGGCGTGAGGACACGACCCGCACCGGCTCCGCCGGCGGGCGGGCTACACCGGGTTGGTCTCGGGACTGGCCACCGGCACGATCTCCGGGGCGCCGAGGCGGATGGCGTCGGCCTCCTGGTCGGTGTCCTGCTCCTGGGAGAGGCGCTCGGACTCGACGCGCTTGGTGTAGTACTCCACCTCGCGCTTGATCTGCTCGGCGTCCCAGCCCAGCGGCTCGGCGAGCAGCCGGGCCGTCTCCTCGACCACGCCCACACCTCGGTGGAAGGTCTCGATCGAGATGTGCGTACGCCGGGTCAGCACGTCGTTCACGTGCCGGGCGCCCTCGTGGGTCGCCGCGTAGACCACCTCCGCCCGGAGGTAGTCGTCGGCCCCCGTCAGCGGCTTGGCCAGCGACGGATCCCGCTCGATCAGCGCCAGAACCTCGTCGATCATCGACCCGTACCGCTGGAGCAGGTGCTCGATCCTGGCCACGTGCAGCCCGGAGGACTGAGCCAGCCGCTGCCGGGAGTTCCACATCGCCTGGTAGCCCTCGGCTCCGACCAGCGGGACCCGGTCGGTGCAGGAGGGCGGGACCCGCTGGTCCAGGCCGTGCGCCACGGCGTCGACCGCATCCTTCGCCATAACGCGATATGTCGTGTACTTTCCCCCGGCCACCATGACCAGACCCGGGACCGGGTGGGCCACCACGTGCTCGCGGGAGAGCTTGGACGTCTCCTCCGACTCCCCCGACAGCAGCGGGCGGAGCCCGGCGTAGACGCCCTCGACGTCCTCGCGGGTGAGCGGGACCGAGAGCACCTCGTTCACGTGGTCGAGGACGTAGTCGATGTCCGACCGTGACGCCGCCGGGTGGGCCCGGTCCAGCTTCCACGCGGTGTCGGTGGTGCCGATGATCCAGTGACGGCCCCAGGGGATGACGAACAGCACCGACTTCTCGGTGCGCAGGATGATCCCGGTGAGCGAGTGGATCCTGTCGCGCGGCACCACCAGGTGGATCCCCTTGGAGGCGCGCACGTGGATCTGCCCGCGCCCGCCGACCATCTCCTGGATGTCGTCCGTCCACACCCCGGTGGCGTTCACCACCTGGCGGGCCCGCACCTCCAGCTCCCTGCCGCCCTCCAGGTCGCGCACCCGGACGCCGGTGACCCGCTCCCCCTCGCGCAGGAAACCCACCACCTGCGCCCGCGAGGCGACGTTGGCCCCGTACATGGCCGCCGTCCGCAGCGTGGTCATCACGTGGCGGGCGTCGTCGACCTGGGCGTCCCAGTACTGCACCGCGCCGGAGAACGCCGTCTTGCGCAGCGCGGGGGCGAGCCGCAGCGCCCTCGTGCGCGACAGGTGCCTGTGGCCCGGCACGCCCCGGGCGAGCCCGGTGGAGAAGCCCATCGTGTCGTACAGCACCAGACCCGCGCCGACGTAGGGCCGCTCCCAGCCGACGTGCGTCAGCGGGAACAGGAACGGCACCGGCCTGACCAGGTGCGGGGCGATCCGCTGCAGCAGCAGGGCCCGTTCCTGGAGCGCCTCCCTGACCAGCTCGAAGTTGAGCTGTTCCAGATAGCGCAGGCCGCCGTGGATCAGCTTGGACGACCTGGACGAGGTGCCCGAGGCGAAGTCGCGCGCCTCCAGCAGCCCGACGGACAGGCCTCGGGTCACCGCGTCCAGCGCGACTCCCGCTCCGACGACCCCGCCTCCGATCACCACCACGTCGAGTTCCTCGGCGCTCATCTGCGCCAGTGCGGCGGACCGCTCGGCAGGACCGAGCCGTCCGGTGCCCATTCGCGCCGTCATGTGCAACCCCCTGGGGTGCGGCTTGTCGCCTTACGTGAGGTATCTACCCATCTACCCTAGGCACCATTACCGACCAGTAGGAAACGGCGGCGGTGATTCACGCCATACCCCGGTGAACAGCGTGAAGACAACGAGAGGCCAAAGGGAGGGCAACACCCGGGAATGCCCCGGAACCGGGTGAGTTTCGAGGCCGGCGTCCGGCCGGGCCACTCTCCGGGAGGATCAACAGGACGAGGAACGGCCCGTCCCGGTTCGCGACGTCGTTCCCGTCGCGTTCTCGTCGTGAGAACCCGATCACGGGAGTGCCGGGAACCGGTTCTCCCGGGGACCCGCGAGGATGGGGAGCATGAGCATCACACTCGCCGACGCCCGCGTCGTGACCCCCGAAGGTGTCCACGAAGGCTGGCTCACCATCGAAGACGGCCGCATCACCCACGTGGGCCAGGGCTCGGCCCCCGGCGCCGGGCTCGGTCTCGGCGGCCGGTACGTCGTGCCGGGCTTCGTCGACATCCACAACCACGGCGGGGCGGGCGGTTCCTTCCCCACCGGCGACCCGGACCAGGCGAGGCGGGCCGTCGACCTGCACGCCCGCCACGGCACCACCACGCTCATGGCCAGCCTGGTCACCGCGTCCCCGGACGACCTGGCCAGGGCCGCCTCCGCCCTCGCCGACCTGTGCGAGGACGGCCTGCTGGCCGGGATCCACTTCGAGGGCCCCTACATCTCCGCCGCCCGGTGCGGCGCGCACAACCCGGCACTGCTGCGCGACCCCTCACCGGGGGAGTTCTCCGGGCTGCTCAAGGCCGGACGCGGCCACGTACGGATGATCACCATCGCCGCCGAGCTGCCCGGCGCGCTGGACACCGTACGGGAGGCGACGGCCAACGGCGTGATCGCCGCCCTCGGCCACAGCGACGCCACCTACGAGCAGACGATCTCCGGCATCGAGGCGGGCGGCAGCGTCGCGACTCACCTCTACAACGCGATGCCGCCGCTGCACCACCGCGACCCCGGGCCGATCGCCGCGCTGCTCCAGGACGAGCGCGTCACGGTCGAGCTGATCAACGACGGCGTGCACCTGCACCCGGCCATGACGCGCCTGGCCTTCGAGGTCGCGGGTCCCGGCAGGACCGCGCTGATCACCGACGCCATGGCGGCCGCGGGCATGGGCGACGGCGTCTACGGGCTCGGCGCGATGTCGGTGAACGTCGTGGACGGGGTGGCCAGGCTGGCCGAGGGCGGCAGCATCGCGGGCAGCACCCTGACCATGGACGTCGCGTTCCGGCGCGCCGTGCGCGAGGTGGGCCTGTCGCTGGCCGAGGCGTCCGAGATCGCCTCCCTGACCCCCGCGCGGGTGCTCGGTCTCGCCGACCGCCTGGGGTCCGTCTCGGTCGGCAAGCGGGCCGACCTGGTGGTGCTCACCGACGACCTGGAGGTCTCCGGCGTCATGCGCGGCGGCACCTGGATCACCGAACCGCGCTGACGCGGAAACGGACGCGGGCGGCTCAGAACCAGTCCCAGCGGATGCCGACCAGGCCGGGTTCCAGCGACCCGGCCACCAGGTGCACGGCGTTGTGGGCGTTGAGGGAGAGCTCGCCGAGGTCCTGCTCGCCGGTGCCGGAGCCCTGCCGGGCGAACCGCCGGACGCGCGCGGGGAGGGCTTCCGGCGCGAAGTTCACCCGGAGCACGTACTGCCCGGCCGGGTGCCGGAAGCCCCGCTCGTACTCGACGGCCTCCACGCCGCTCGGGTCGGCCAGCTCGTAGCGGATGATCTGCGTCTCGCCGGGCCGCAGCACCTGGTCGAACAGCAGTTCCGCCACGACCAGGGCGGTCGGCCCGTCGCGGCGGACCCGGCCGACCCGGCAGTCCTCCAGTGCCCGGACGCGCACGCGCTCCACGTCGCATCCCAGGTCGCCCCGGTAGACCATGATGTAGCGGTCGGTGGCCTCCTCGTGCGCCTGCACCACCTGGAGCGTCTCGCGCCGCACGGTGCTGCGGTCGGGACCGATCTGCAGCGTCTCGTACATCCCGGCGATGTGCAGGCGCCGATCGTCGGCCACCCCGTTCAGGTCGTGGATCATCGCCGACAGCGTCTGCGAGGACTCCATGATCGCGGAGTAGGGCAGGGCACCCACCGGCAGCTTCCCCGCGTCCCGCCCGCGCGGCCGGGGCGGGCCGAGAAGGGCCATGAGGGAGCGCGGCGGCAGGACGAGGATCTCCTCCAGGGCGCGCACGGCGCGCAGCGACTCGGGGCGCTCAGGGCGGCGCAGCCCCTGTTGCCAGTAGCTCAGGCTCGTCATCCCGACCCGGAGACCGCGTTCCCCGAGATGCCGGTGAAGCCCGTTCAGGGTCAGCCCGCGAGTCTCCACCGCGGCACGCAGCGCGACGTGGAAGGGCCCTTTCTTGAGGGCGACCCGGAGCTCCCGATCAGTTGGCACGTACGAATGCTCACAGATTTCTTCAAGCACGTCATTTCAGTTAACGGCCTCACGGGGGGGCGGCCCGGGTCGAGGTTCCGCCCCGCCCCGCGAGATGTCAGCCGATCTGCGGAGCGACGACGACCTCGACCCGCTGGAACTCCTTGAGGTCGGAGTATCCGGCGGTGGCCATCGTGCGCCTGAGCGCGCCCATCAGGTTCATCGAGCCGTCGGCGACCGAGGAGGGGCCGTGCAGGATCTGCTCCAGCGTGCCGACCGTGCCGAACTCGACCCGCTTGCCCCTGGGCAGCTCGGGGTGCTGCGCCTCGGAGCCCCAGTGGAAGCCCTGGCCGGGAGCCTCGACGGCCCGCGCCAGCGGCGAGCCGACCATGACCGCGTCCGCGCCCACGGCGATCGCCTTGGCGATGTCGCCGGAGGTGCCCATGCCGCCGTCGGCGATGACGTGGACGTAACGGCCGCCGGACTCGTCCATGTAGTCGCGGCGGGCGGCGGCCACGTCGGAGATCGCGGTGGCCATCGGCACCACCACGCCCAGCACCGTGCGGGTAGTGTGCGAGGCGCCGCCGCCGAAGCCGACGAGCACCCCGGCCGCGCCGGTCCGCATCAGGTGCAGCGCCGCGGTGTAGGTGGCGCACCCCCCGACGACCACGGGGACGTCGAGCTCGTAGATGAACTGCTTGAGGTTGAGCGGCTCGGCCCTGCCGGAGACGTGCTCGGCGGAGACCGTGGTGCCGCGGATCACGAAGATGTCCACGCCCGCGTCGATGACGGCCTTGTGGTACTGGACCGTGCGCTGGGGGGACAGCCGCACGGCCGTCGCCACCCCGGCGGCGCGGATCTCCTCGATGCGGCGGCCGATCAGCTCCTCCTTGATCGGCGCGTCGTAGATCTCCTGCAGCCGCCTCGTGGCGGGCTCGCCCTTGAGCTCGGCCACCTCCTCCAGCAGCGGCATCGGGTCGTCGTACCGGGTCCACAGTCCTTCGAGGTCGAGCACGGCGAGACCGCCGAGCCTGCCGACCTCGATGGCGGTCTTCGGCGAGACCACGCTGTCCATCGGGCTCACCACGACGGGCAGCTCGAAGCGGTAGGCGTCGATCTGCCAGGCGATCGAGACCTCCTCCGGGTCGCGGGTGCGACGGGAGGGAACGATGCCGATCTCGTCGAGCGCGTAGGCACGACGGCCGTTCTTGCCGCGGCCGATCTCCACCTGAGTCATATGTCTGTCTTTCCCGTTCCGTGCGTGCACAGCGCACGCCGCGTTCCATGCGTGCGCCATGCACGCCGCGTTCCATGCGGCACGGCCGTGCGCGCGGCGTCTCGCGCGTGCACGGTGCACGCCACGTTCGCCCGCGCGCCCGGCGCGGGCCGCCCTAGCGACCGTGGTAGTTGGGAGCCTCGACCGTCATCTGGATGTCGTGCGGGTGGCTCTCCTTGAGGCCCGCCGCCGTGATCGGCATCAGCTCGCACCGCACGTGCATGTCGGCGACCGTGCGGCACCCGGCGTACCACATGCCCTGGCGCAGGCCGCCGATGAGCTGGTGGGCCACCGCGGCGACCGGGCCGCGGTAGGGGACCTGCCCCTCGATGCCCTCGGGGATGAACTTGTCCTCGTTGCCGACGTCGCCCTGGGCGTAGCGGTCCTTGCTGAAGGAGGCGCCGCCGCGCTCGCGGTTGCGGACCGCGCCGAGCGAGCCCATGCCCCGGTACGACTTGAACTGCTTGCCGTTGATGAAGATCAGCTCACCCGGGGACTCCTCGCAGCCCGCCAGGAGGGAACCGAGCATGACCGTGTCGGCCCCGGCCGCGATGGCCTTGACGATGTCGCCCGAATACTGCAGGCCGCCGTCGCCGATCACCGGGACCCCGGCGGGGCCGGCGGCCAGCGAGGCCTCGTGGATCGCCGTCACCTGCGGGGCGCCGACACCGGCGACCACGCGGGTGGTGCAGATGGAGCCGGGCCCGACACCGACCTTGACCGCGTCGACCCCGGCGTCGACCAGCATCTGGGCGCCCGCGCGGGTGGCGATGTTGCCGCCGATCACGTCGACCCGGCTGTTGGACTTGATCTTGGCGATCATGTCGGCGAGGCCCTTGGAGTGGCCGTGCGCGACGTCCACCACGATCACGTCGACCCCGGCCTCGATCAGCGCGATCGCCCGCTTCTCCGCGTCGCCGCCGACGCCGACGGCCGCCCCCACGACGAGCCGGCCGTCGGCGTCCTTGGTGGCGAGGGGATACTGCTCGCTCTTGGTGAAGTCCTTGACGGTGATGAGCCCGCGCAGCCGCCCCCCGGCGTCGACCAGCGGAAGCTTCTCGATCTTGTTCTGCTTGAGCAGGGCGAACGCGTCGTCGGTGGAGACCCCGACCGGCGCGGTGACCAGCGGCATCGGGGTCATGACCTCGCGCACCGGACGGTTCTCGTCGGTCTCGAAGCGCATGTCGCGGTTGGTGACGATGCCGACGAGCACGCCGGTCTCGTCGGTCACCGGGACGCCGGAGATCCGGTACGTCGCGCAGAGGCGCTCGACGTCGGCCAGCGTCTCGTCCGGGGAGCAGGTGACCGGGTTGGTGACCATCCCGGCCTCGGAGCGCTTGACGAGGTCGGCCTGCTGGGCCTGGTCCTCGATCGACAGGTTGCGGTGCAGGACGCCGATGCCGCCCTGGCGGGCCATCGCCACCGCCATGCGGGCCTCGGTCACCGTGTCCATCGCCGCGGAGACCAGCGGGATCCGCAGGGTGATGCCCCGCGACAGCCGCGTGGTGGTGTCGGCCTGCCCCGGCTGCAGGTCCGAATACGCGGGAACCAGCAACACGTCGTCGAACGTGAGCCCCGGCTCGGTGAACTTGGCCATCTGCGATCCTCCTGCCGCGGCGCTCTCATGACGGGGAAAGGCGCCGACCCCCGGGTCACAGTTTAGAGTCTGGCGCCGAAGCCGGTGGACCCGGGGGAAAAGGCGGGGCGCAGAACCCGGGGAGAGGCGGGCCCCGGGGGGCCCGGAGGAAGGACGGGCCCCCGGAGGACCCGGGAAAAGCGGGGGACCGAGCGGTCGGTGACCCGCTCGGTCCCCCGGATCACCGGCATCGGCGCGGAGATGCCTTGACGCCAACCGGACCCCCCTCCGCATCCGGCTGGCGGCGTGATCCGCGCCTTCGCCGACGCTGCGTCAAGAGTGCGTCACGATGCGTTCGTCTCGCAATGTCCAAACGTGCAATTGCACGAAGCTGCACACGGCGGCATACCGGTAGGAGCAACGCCCGGACAGGGACGATTCGCCGGGTTATTCTCGCCAGACCCTCGTGTCACTTGCAGGAGTCCCTCGCCGATGAGTACCGACACACCCACACTGCCCGACCCGCTGGAGAGCCTGGGGCTCACTCCGGCCCAGACGGCCCTGTACAACGCGGTCCTGCGCCTGCACCGCGCCACCTGCGCCGAGCTCGCCCAGGCCACCAACCGCTCGCCCGAGCCTCTCGGCCACGAGCTGGCCACCCTGGTGCGGCTGGGCGTGGTCGACGAGCAGGGGGGCGAATACCTGGCCCGCCACCCGGCCGCGGCCCTCGGCCATCTGATCGCGGAGCGGCTGGACCGGCTGGCCGCCGAGAGCCGCCGGATCGACACCGTGCTCGGCTCGATCCGCGGCTTCATCCACCAGTACGACGCCGGCCGCGACTACCAGACCGGCCAGTTCCCGGTGGACCTGGTCGGAGGCGCCGACGAGCTCTACGAGAGCGTGATCGGCATGGCGGTCCAGGCCCCGCCGCTGAGGCTGCTGTCGAGCATCCCCGACCGGCGGACGATGAGCGACTTCGCGCACCGCTACGCCGACCAGTGGATCGGCGCCCAGCGCGCCGGCCTGCTCGCCTGCCGGGTCACCATCCCGGTGCACACCCTGGAGATCCCCGGCCTGCGCGACAAGCTGGACCAGTTCGAGCGGGCGGGGGCCGAGGTGCGCACCCTCGACACGGTGCCCAGCTGGTTCCTCGTCGCGGGGGGCGACGCCGCGGGCATGCCCGCCCAGTGGGGCGGCGCGCTCGCCGAGAACGCCTACAACTTCCACCTGGTCAGGGCTCCGGTCGTGGTGGCCGCGCTGCGCTCGCTCTTCGAGGAGCTGTGGGCCCGCGGGGCCCGCCTGCCCGGGACCCACCGCGACGACGGGGTGGTCCGGGTGCTGCGGCTGGCCGGTCAGGGTGTCCCCGACGAGATGATCGCCCGGCAGCTGGGCGTCTCGGTCCGCACGGTGCGCGCCAGGTTCGCCGACGCCATGGCCGAACTGGGGGCGCAGTCCCGGTTCCAGGCGGGGGTGGAGGCCTCCCGGCGCGGCTGGCTCGTCTAGGCCCTCTCGCCCCGGGGTGCCGAGGGCCCGAGCCTCTGACCTGCCCGTACCGCCCCGGAGCGTCCTACTCGTGCAGTTCGGAACCTGTCTGTCACATCCAGGCCATAAGGTGGGATCGTGCTCGACGATGTCCCTCGCGATCCGTTCGCGGATGACCCCGACGACCCGGCGGCGGCGCTGGGCGATCCCGACGATCCCGAGCCGCTGACGACGGACGAGCGCGACGAGGCCATGACCGACCTCGCCGACGTGGAGGTCTTCCGCTCGTTGCTGGAGCCCCAGGGCGTGCTCGGCCTGGTGCTCGACTGCCCCGAATGCGGGGAGCAGCACTACTTCGACTGGGAGCTGCTGCGCGGCAACCTGCGCCAGATGATCGAGAACGGCCAGCCCCAGGTGCACGAGCCCGCCTACCAGCCCAACCCCACCGACTACGTGAGCTGGGAATACGCCCGTGGTTACGTGGACGGCGTGATCGACACCGAGGAACACCGCTGATCCACGTCGTCGATCAGGGCCGCCAGCAGGGCGACCGCGGCGTCTGAGCCGGAGACGGGCCTCCTGCCGGAGAGCGCCTCCAGGAGTTCGTCGGTCTCGGCGACCGCCGGGTCCTCGTCCGGCCCGTATCTCCGAGCCGGACGTCGCGGATGAACCGTTGTCATGATCGTTCTCGCTCCGGGTCGTCGCGAGCCCCGCCCCGCGGTTCGGGCCTTCGCTCGCGCCCCCTGCTCGACGGCTCCGCGATCAAGCTATCGACTCCAGCTCCGCCATCGCTCGTAGCCGGGCCAGCGCCCTGTGCTGGGCCACACGAACCGCACCTGGTGACATGCCAAGTACATTACCGGTCTCCTCGGCGGAAAGGCCCGACACCACTCGAAGCATGAGCAGCTCGCGCTGGTTGTCCGGCAGCCTCGACAGCAGCCGGCGGGCGTGTTCGGCCTCGATGTAACGCACCACGGTCTCCTCCGGCCCCGGACCCTCGTCGGGCCCGTCAGGAAGGTCCTGGGTGGGCACGGCGGATCGTACGGAGCTGCGCAGCGCGTCGGCCACCTTGTGAGACGCGATGCCGAAGACGAAGGACGCGAACGGGCGTCCCATGTCGCGGTAGCGGGGCAGTGCGGACAGCACCGCTATGCATACTTCCTGGGCCACGTCGTCCGCGATGTGATACTGACCGGAAACCCGGCCCAGACGACCACGGCAATATCGGACGACCATCGGCCGCAGTTGCGCGATCAGAGATTCGATCGCGGTGCGATCCCCCTGAACGGCGAGGCTCGTCAGATCCTTGAGATCATCCCTGTGGGCGACCCCATCAGACCTCGTCGCAAGCCTCACCCCATTTTTGGCGTCGGCGACGCATCCCTCGGTCACGTTAGGCATGATGCCCGCCCTGGTAGTGACTGTCGTCATCGCAAACGGCTACGGATTGGTCACATTGAGGCGGAGATAACGGCGCGTAATCGAACGGCGACCGCAACGACTACAGAATGTGCAAATATTCCATTCGATTGCCAAATACGTCGGCTATTCGCTAGAACCGCGTTTGGTCTTCTGTCCGGCACGACGCTTGAGATCGTTTTTCGGTTTACCGCGAAACGCGAACGGCTCGCGCCTCCGGGGAGACGCGAGCCGTTCGGAACCGATGATCGGCCGAGGGCCGACCGGGGGTCGTCCAGTGACCGATCAGTGACCGATCAGTGGCCGTGACCGTGGCCGTGACCCTGGCCGGCGGCGGCCGGGGCCTCCTCCTCGGGCTTGTCCACCACGAGGGCCTCGGTCGTCAGCAGCATGCCGGCGATGGAGGCGGCGTTCTGGACGGCCGAGCGGGTGACCTTGACCGGGTCGATGACGCCCTGGGCGATCAGGTCGCCGTACTCGCCGGTGGCGGCGTTGAAGCCCTGGCCGACGGGCAGCTCGGTGACCTTCGCCGTCACGACGTAGCCCTCGAGACCGGCGTTCTCCGCGATCCAGCGGGCCGGCTCGACGAGCGCCTTGCGGACGATGGAGACACCGGTCGCCTCGTCGCCGGTCAGGCCCAGGTCGTCGAGGACCTTGGAGACGTGGATGAGCGCGGAGCCACCGCCGGAGACGATGCCCTCCTCGATCGCCGCGCGCGTCGCCGAGATGGCGTCCTCCAGGCGGTGCTTCTTCTCCTTGAGCTCCACCTCGGTGGCCGCGCCGACCTTGAGCACGCAGACGCCGCCGGAGAGCTTGGCGAGGCGCTCCTGGAGCTTCTCGCGGTCCCAGTCGGAGTCGGACTGCTCGATGGCGAGCTTGATCTCCTTGACGCGGTCGGCGATCGCCGCGGCCTCACCGGCACCGTCGACGACGGTGGTGGAGTCCTTGGTGATGACGACGCGCCGGGCGGTGCCCAGCACCTCCAGGCCGACGTGCTCCAGCTTGAGGCCGATCTCCTCGCTGACGACCTGGCCACCGGTGAGGATGGCGATGTCCTGCAGCATGGCCTTGCGGCGGTCGCCGAAGCCCGGAGCCTTGACGGCGACGGAGGTGAAGGTGCCACGGATCTTGTTCGTGACGAGGACCGCGAGAGCCTCGCCCTCGACGTCCTCGGCGATGACCAGCAGGGCCTTCTTCGTCTGCGCGATCTTCTCGAGCAGCGGCAGGAAGTCCGAGACCGAGCCGATCTTGCCCTGGGTGATCAGGATGTAGGGGTCCTCCAGGATCGCCTCCATGCGCTCCTGGTCGGTCACCATGTAGGGCGACAGGTAACCCTTGTCGAACTGGAGGCCCTCGGTGAACTCGAGCTCCAGGCCCATGCTGTTGGACTCTTCGACGGTGATGACACCGTCCTTGCCCACCTTGTCGAACGCCTCGGCGATCAGCTCGCCGATCCTGGCGTCCTGCGCGGAGATCGTCGCGACGTTCGCGATCTCCTTCTTGTCCTCGACCGGGCGGGCCGACTCGATCAGCCGGTCGCTGACGGCCTTGGCCGCGATGTCGATGCCGCGCTTGAGGGAGAGCGGCTGCGCTCCGGCGGCCACGTTGCGCAGGCCCTCGCGGACCATGGCCTGGGCCAGGACGGTCGCGGTGGTGGTGCCGTCACCGGCGACGTCGTTGGTCTTGGTCGCCACTTCCTTGGCCAGCTGGGCGCCCAGGTTCTCGTACGGCGTCTCCAGCTCGACCTCGCGGGCGATGGTGACACCGTCGTTGGTGATGGTGGGCGCACCGAACTTCTTGTCGATGACGACATTGCGGCCACGCGGGCCCAGCGTCACCTTGACCGCGTCCGCGAGAGCGTTCACGCCGCGCTCGAGAGCTCGGCGCGCGTCCTCCTCGAACGACAGGATCTTCGGCATGACAATCCTCTCTATAAGTACGTCGGCGCATCAAAGCCCCGGGCGCTCTCGCGACCCGGGGCTCGATACGTCATCTTTGTGAAGCGAGAACTACTTCTCGATGATGGCGAGCACGTCACGAGCGGAGAGCACGAGATACTCCTCGCCGTTGTACTTCACCTCGGTGCCGCCGTACTTGCTGTAGAGGACCACGTCGCCCTCCTTGACGTCGAGCGGAATCCGCTTCTCGCCGTCCTCATCCCAGTTGCCGGGGCCCACCGCGAGGACCTTGCCCTCTTGCGGCTTCTCCTTGGCGGTGTCCGGGATGACCAGACCGGAAGCGGTGGTCTGCTCGGCCTCAAGCGGCTGGACCACAATGCGGTCGCCGAGCGGCTTAACGGGAACCTTGGTGGCGGTCGTCACGTCGGACCTCCCCTTCAGATTTGAATGATCTAGAAGAGGCGACCAGCGGTCTGCCGTCGCGGGTGTCAGACCTGCCTCGTCGCATGTATTTGGCACTCTCACCGGGAGAGTGCCAATACGGAACAGTATGCAAGGTGGCCTTGACAGTCAACACGAAGCACCTCTTCTGCGCTTCACGCGAACGTCAAGCCAGGTGGAAGCCCCTCGCGAAGCCCTACGGCCGAGGCGGTAGCGTCGGCTGGTGTGAATCTCGACGCATTCCGGGAACTCCTGACCCCGCGCGGCCAGGAGGCCCTGGGCGCGGCGGCCGGGATCGCCGGCGACGACCCGGTGGCGGCGGTGACCAGGCTGAGGAAGACCTACGACGCGGACCTGACCTCGGCGGCGTTCACGCAGGCCACGCTCCGGCTGCGCGCCAGGGAGAAGTTCGGGGCCGACGCCGATCTCATGTACTTCACCCGGACGGGCCTGGAGCAGGCCACCCGCCGGGAGGTCGCCGACCATCGGGCGCGGCGCGTCCCCGCGGGCTCGCGGGTCGCCGACGTCTGCTGCGGCATCGGCGGCGACCTCCTCGCCCTGGCCAGGGCCGGGTGCTCGGTCGAGGCCGTCGACGCCGACCCGCTCACCGCGGCGATCGCCCAGGCCAACGCGGACGCCCTGGGCTTCGGCGACCGGGTCTCGGTCCGCGCCGCCGACGCCTCCACCCTGGACCCGGCCGCCTTCGACGTCCTGTTCGCCGACCCGGCGCGCCGTACGGCGCGGGGCAGGACCTTCGACCCGATGGGCTACTCGCCGCCCTGGCCCGCCGTGCTGGAGATGGTGGCCCGGGCCGGGGCCGCCTGCCTGAAGGTCGCCCCCGGGATCCCGTACGAGTTCGTCCCCGAGGGCGCGGAGGCCGAGTGGGTCTCGTACAAGGGCGACGTCAAGGAGGCCGTGATCTGGTGCGGCGCGCTGGCGGGCGGGACGGCGCGCAGGGCGACGATCCTGCCGTCGGGCGACACGATGACGCCCGATCCCGCCCTCGGCGATCCCGCCACCGGCCCCGCCGGCCGCTACATCTACGAGCCGGACGGCGCGGCGATCCGCGCCCACCTGGTGGCGGAGATCGCCGCGTCGGTCGGCGGGCGCCTGCTCGACCCGCAGATCGCCTACATCACCGGCGACGCCGCGACGCCGACGCCGTGGGCGTCCCGGTACGAGGTCCACGAGACGCTGCCGTTCTCGCTCAAGCGGCTGCGGGCGGCGCTCCGCGAGCGCGGCGCGGGCAATGTGACGATCAAGAAGCGCGGCTCCGCGGTGGACGTCGACCGCCTCAGGAAAGAGCTCCGGCTTTCCGGTGAGGAATCCGCGGTCGTCATTCTCACCCGAATCGGCGACCGGCCATTCGCCTTCGTGTGCGGCCCCGGCTGACCGGCCGGATCGAACCCGTTCGACCAGCCGCAGTAAGCACTGTTTGACCAGCCAAAATAGTCAATTCTTCCAGCCAACCGGCAATTCCTCTCTTTTAATCTCGCTGCCGGAAAACCTTGATCCAGAGGCTAAGGTTGCCAGGCGGGAGTTCTCTCTCGCCTGCGGTTTCATATCGTTCATCGGCAAATCCCATCAAATCCAACCGCGCGGCTGAGCGTCGGCGAGTGAAGGAGCTCTCGGTGGATCACTCCGACCACACCCTGCTCCAGGCAGGCAGCCAGACCGCCATCTCCGACCGGATGCGCGAGCTCCTCGCCCGCGCGGCGCAGGACCACGTCTACGAGCAGCGGACCCAGGGCGCGGTGCTCGACGAGATCCGGCAGCGCCTGGAGGGCATGGAGTGGCTGCTGCGCGAGGTCAGGGAGCGCGAGATCGGCGGGCTGAACGGCACGCTGGAGTCCGTCCACGGGCGCCTGGACGACATCGCCGCCAAACCGCCCTCCTGGGCCGAGGGCCTGGCCCAGCACGTCGAGGCGGTGCGTGACCACGTCGACGCCGTCGGCGAGCGGGTCGACTCCCTCGGCCGCCGGGTCGAGACCGTCCGCGACCGGGTCACCCCCCTCGGCGAGCTGCCGAGCCTGTGGACCGACCTCGGCACCGTGGGCGAGAGCGTGGACGAGGCGCTCACCCGCCTGCGGGCGATCTCGGAGGGCACCCTGGGCCTCGACGAGCAGGTGCGGCAGCTGGCCGAGCACCTCGGCAGGCTCCAGGCCGACATGGGCATCGCGGCGCACCGGTTCGGCCGCCTGGACAGGGCCCTGGCCGACCTCTCCCAGCGCACCGGGCGTATCGAGGCGGGGATGCTCGACCTGTCGGCGAGCCTCCAGCAGGCCGTCGGCACCGCCGCCGACCGGATGCTGGCCGCCGTCGAGCAGGTCAACGGCAAGGTGGACCTGGTGAGCGGCAGGGTCGAGCAGGTGGGTGCCAGGGTCGACCTGGTCGTGCCCAGGATCGACGAGCGCGCCGCCGCCGTCGAGAACCGCATCGACAGCCGCATCGACCGGCTGGACGGCCATCGCATGGCGGCCGGTGGCCGCTTCGACACCCTCGACGAGCGCCTCGACGACATCGAGGGCCGCCTCACCGGCCGGATGGACGTCATCGACTCCCGGCTGTCCACGCTGGACGGGCACGCGGAGAAGTCCGCCGAGCGCCTGGAGAGCCTGGACGAGCGCCTGGAGGTCCTGCCCGCCGTCCTCGGCGTCGGCGCGCTCATCGGCGTTCAGACCGACGAGCAGCGCGAGCGCTTCGACTCCCTGGACGAGCGCGTCATCCGGGCCGAGGCCGCGCTGGCCCCGCTGGCCGAGACGCTTCGCGCCCTGCCCGACCGCGACCAGCTCTCCGAGGCGCTGAGCGAGACCGTGGAGCCCGCGCACACCGACCTCACCCGCCGCCTGGGCGCCCTGGAGGAGACCATGCTGGCCCTCGCCGAGGCGCTGCTCCGCCCCACCAGGGCCGACCAGGACTGACCTGCGGGCGGGCCTCGCCTCGGTCGCGCCCCGCCCCCACCGGCCGGCCCGGGTCCCGTACGGACGCCGTCAGCCGTCGCGCGCGACATCGGCCGGGTGACCCTCCAGGCCCTCCACGACCCTCGCCTCGGGGCACAGGTTGTTCCTGACCACGGAGAGCAGGGTCAACAGCTCGTCGGTCTGCTCGGCCGTCAGCCCCTGGGTCATCCGGCGGTGCATCTCGGCGAGGACCCGGTCCACCTCGGGGCGGAGCGCGTGCCCCCTGGGCGTGACGTCGACGATGCTGATCCGCCGGTTGGCGGGATCGGGCCTGCGGCTGACGAACCCGCTGCGCTCCAGACGCTGCAGGGTCTTGGTCATGGTGGAGACGTCGATGCCGACGATTCTCGCCAGGCCGTTCTGCGACTGGGGGCCGTTGTCCCACAGGGCGCCCATCACACGCTCCTGGCCCGGGTAGAGGTCGATCTCCCCGAGGAGGCTGGCCAGCAGCACGCGGTGGCCGCGAGTCGCGTTGGCCATCAGGCAGTTGAGATCGCTGTCGTACTCACCGCAGCCCGGGGCGGCGCCGCGCGCCCCGGCCGGGTCCCCGTCCGCGGCGCTCTCACGGGCCGCGGCGCGCTCGCCGGTCGCGTCGCGCTCTTCGTCGATCAGCGGCTCCGCCATGTCAGGTCCTTCCGTTCCCCCCGACACTACCGCTTGCATGTTGGCCGACCAAGTTGTAGAACTGCTTATTGGCTAGCCAAGTTGGCCAGCCAACAAAGGAGTCGTCATGCCTTTCTCACCGTTCTCGCTCGCCGGTCTCCAGCTGCCCAACCGGCTGGTGATGGCGCCCATGACCCGGTCACGGTCCTACGTCGACGGGATCCCCTCGTCGCTGACCGCCCTCTACTACGCGCAGCGGGCCTCCGCGGGCTTGATCATCACCGAGGGGGTGCAACCCAGCCAGGCGGGGAAGGGCTACATGAACACCCCCGGGCTGCACAGCGACGAGCAGGTGGCCGGGTGGCGCGAGGTCACCGACTCCGTCCACGCGGCGGGCGGCAGGATCTTCGCCCAGATCATGCACTCCGGCCGGATCGGCCACCCCGACAACACCGGCGCGCTGCCCGTCGGGCCGTCCGCCGTGCGACCGGCGGGCCAGATCTTCACGCCGTCGGGCCTGCAGGACTACCAGATCCCGATCGAGCTGACGACCGCCCAGGTGGAGGCGACCGTCCAGGACTTCGCCGACGCCGCCGAGCGCGCCGTGGACGCGGGCTTCGACGGGATCGAGCTGCACGGCGCCAACGGCTATCTCATCCACCAGTTCCTGTCGCGGAACGCCAACCTGCGCGAGGACCACTTCGGCGGTTCGGTGGCCAACAGGATCCGCTTCGGCGTGGAGGTCGCGCGGGCGGCCGCCGACCGGATCGGCGCCTCCCGGGTCGGCATCCGGCTCTCGCCCGGCAACGGCGCGGGGGACCTGGTCGAGGACGACCTGCACGAGGTCTACCCGGCGCTGGTCTCCGAGCTCGCCGGGCTCGACCTCGCCTACCTGCACCTGGTGGCCGGTCCCTCCGACGACGTCAACCAGGAGATCCTCAAGTCCTGGCCGAACGCCCTGATCGTCAACGACCCGTCGATCGGCGACCCGTCGGCCCGGACCGCGCACTGGCTGGAGCGCGGCGCCCACCTGGTCTCGCTGGGCCAGTCGTTCCTCGCCAACCCCGACCTGCCGCTCCGCCTGCGCCTCGGCGCCGAGCTCAACCAGGCCGACCTCAGCTCGGCCTTCGGGGGCGACCACCGCGGCTACACCGACTACCCGGTGCTGGCCCTGCACTCCGCCTAGGACACCCGCAGGGAAGGACCCGCACAGGCACTCCGCCTGGGGCACTCCGCCTGGGGCACCCCGCGGGGAAGGGCCGCACAGCCGCCGCCCGACGGCCGGGCGGGCACGCGCGAACGGCGCACCCCCCCCGGCCCGGCGACACCCGCGGGCGTGGACCGTGGAAGTCATCGGCTCCACGCGCGACGGCGACACCCGCGGGCGCGGGCCGGGCCCGTCAGACGTGGACGGTCGTGATGGGCATCGAGGAGTCGGCGGGGATGTCCAGCCGCGACGGCGCGATGCCGGCCGCCACCAGGTCGGACCCCAGGGCCGCCACCATGGCGCCGTTGTCCGTGCACAGCCCGGGGCTGGGAACCCGCAGCCGGACCCCGGCCGCGTCACAGCGCTCCTGGGCCATCGCGCGCAGCCGGGAGTTGGCCGCCACCCCGCCGCCGATCAGCAGGTCCTGGACGTCGTACTTGGCGCACGCGCGCAGCGCCTTGCGGGTCAGCACGTCGACGACGGCCTCCTGGAACGAGGCCGCCACGTCGGGCACGTGGACCCGCCCGCCCTCCTTCTCCCTGGCCTCCACCCACCGGGCCACGGCCGTCTTCAGACCGGAGAAGGAGAAGTCGAGCGTCCCGTCGTCGTACTTGCCGCGCGGGAACGCGATGGCCGCGCCGGAACCCTCACGGGCCGCCCTGTCGATGTGCGGCCCGCCGGGGAACGGCAGGCCGAGCACCCTGGCCACCTTGTCGAACGCCTCGCCCGCGGCGTCGTCCACCGTGGACCCCAGCGAGACGACGTCCCTGGCGACGTCGGGCACCAGCAGCAGGGACGAGTGCCCGCCGGAGACCAGCAGGGCGATGCAGGGCTTGGGCAGGGCCCCGTGCTCCAGCTGGTCGACCGCGACGTGGGCGGCCAGGTGGTTGACGCCGTACAGCGGCACGCCCAGGCCCAGCGAGTACGCCTTGGCCGCGGCGACGCCGACCAGCAGCGCCCCGGACAGGCCGGGCCCGGCCGTGACCGCGATCGCGTCGACGTCGGCGAGGCGCAGCCCCGCCCGCCCCAGTGCCAGCTCGACGGTCGGGGTCATCGCCTCCAGGTGCGCCCTGGAGGCGACCTCGGGCACCACCCCGCCGAAGCGGGCGTGCTGCTCGACGCTGGAGGCGATGGCGTTGGCCAGCATGGTGTGCCCCCTGACGATGCCGATCCCCGTCTCGTCGCAGGAGGTCTCGATTCCCAGGACCACCGGTTCGTCACGCATGGAGATCCTTCCTCATCATGATCGCGTCAGTGCCGTCCTCGTAGTAGCGGCGGCGCAGGCCGATCCGCTCGAACCCGAACCTGTCGTAGACGGCCTGCGCGTCCGGGTTGTCGGCGCGCACCTCGAGGAAGACCGACACGGCGCCCCGGCGGGCGGCCTCGGCCAGCAGCTCGGTCAGCATGGCGCCGCCGACGCCGGTCCTGCGCCACTCGGCCAGCACGGCGATGGTCTGCACGTCGGCCTGGTCCCCCGCCGCGGCGAGGCCCGCGTAGCCGACGATCACACCGTCGACCAGGGCCACCACGTAGTGCCTCGTCCTCGGCTGGTCGTCGAGCTCGCCGCGGAGCATGCCCTCGCTCCAGGCGTCGGCGGGAAAGGTCTTCCGCTCCACCTCCATGACCGAGGGCAGGTCGTCGACGGTCATCCGGCGCAGCACGGCGGTCATGCCGTGACCCTCTTGGGCGCCGAGGGTTCCTTGGCGTCGGGGCGGCGCAGGTAGATCGGGCGGGGCGGGCCGAGCACGGGGTGGGTGCCGCTCTCCACGGCCTCGCGGACGCCCGGCTCGCCGAGCAGTCCGGCGGCGAGCGCCGCCATCGCGCCCGCGTGGGGGTACTCCGGCACGTCGAGGAGCCGGGAGGCGCCGACGACCTCGGCGTACATCCGCGCGCCCGCGCCGGCCAGCGGGAGCTCCCCGGGCAGATCCTGGGGCCGGTCCACGGCGGGGCCCGACAGCCGGGTGCGCGCGTCCCGGTAGTGGCCCCAGAACACCTCCTTGCGCCGGGCGTCGGTGGCCACCAGGAACGGCTCGGCCAGCTCACTGCCGTACGCGAGCGCGTCGAGGGTGCACACGCCGTACGCCGGGACGCCCAGCGTCGTGGCGAGGGCCTGGGCGGTCACCAGACCGACCCTGAGCCCGGTGTAGGGGCCAGGGCCCGAGCCCGCGACGACGGCGGTGACGTCGCCGAGCGAGGCTCCGGCCTCCCGGAGGACCGTCTCGATCGTGGGGACGAGCAGCTCGCCGTGACGGCGCGCGTCGACCGTCGTCGACTCGGCGAGGACCCTCTCACCGTCGTGCAGAGCTGCGGTGACGGCGGGGGTGGCGGTGTCAAAGGCCAGGACCAGCACGAACAGTTAGCCTATCCCGTCCCGCGAGGGCTCAGGGGCACTCCCCCCGAGTGAGCCGCGCGGACAGGCGTAACGACTCAGGTCTTGACCAGGGTGGCGTAGACGATGAGGTTGTCCTCGTACTCGTTGCTGTCCCAGTCGAAGTCCCCGCCGCAGGTGATCAGCCGCAGGCCGTCCTCGAGATAGACCTTGTCGGCGGGGAACCGGTGCTTGCTGATCTGCTCGATCGTGTCCACCCGGTACTGGGCCACCTTGCCGTCGCTGCGCACGACCTTGATGACCTGCCCCTCCCGCATGTCCTTGAGCTTGTAGAAGACCGCGGGCGCGGTCTTGGTGTCCACGTGCCCGAGGATCACCGCGGAACCCTCGTCGCCGGGGACCGCGCTGTCCTTGACCCACCCCGCGACGTTCGGCTTCTCGTACGGCGGCAGATCGACCCGGCCGTCCGTCACGCCGAGCTTCATCAGGGGCGCCTTGATCCCCAGGGACGGGATGTCGATGCGGCTGGGCACGATCGAGGTGCGGGCGGGCGCCTTCTCCTCCTCGACGTCGCCGCCCCTGTTGCCGAACGCGACCATGACGACACCGGTGATCACTCCGGCCAGGACGATCCTGGACCAGCGGGTGGAATCGGCCATCGGGGACTACGAACGGCGGCGACGCACGACCGCGATGCCGATGCCGCCCGCCAGGGCGAGGGCGAGCAGGACACCGGTCGTGCCGATCGGGGCACCCGAGTCGCCGGGACCTCCGGCCGCGGTGCCGCCACCGCCCGTACCCGGCGCCTCGGTGCTGATGATCGTCCGGGTCGGCCTGGAGGTGGGGTCGGTGGGGGTGGGGCTCGGCTCGGTGTCGGGCACGATCCTGAGGTTGGCGCTGCCGGTGTCGTTGGTCCCCTCGCACCTGGCGTTGACCTCGTGGACCCCGGCGGCGGTGCCCACGGCGACGGTGGCCTGGCCACGGACCCACGGGCGCGGCGTCGGGGTCGCGGTCGAGGCGGGGTCGGGCGTGGGCGTCGCGAGGATCGGGTCGAGGGTCACCGGGGTGCGGAAGATCCGGGAGGACGCGGTACCGCGATGCTCGGGACCGCCCTGCGGGATCGGGCAGTTCGCGAGGACCCACACCTTCTGCCCGGCCTTGGCGCGGGCCGGCTGGAGCTGGACCTCGATGTCCTGCCGGCTGATGCCGGAATCAGGCAGGGTTGGAGTGGGAGTGCCCGTGGGGCTGGCCGATTCGGCGCCCGCCGAGCACCCGACCAGTCCGAAAAGGACGATGGCTCCCAGAACCGCGACACGCTTGACGCTTGGCACCGTCGAACTCCACTTCGCCCTCCGGCCGACGACCCTCGCCCGGCACGATTTCCCACCTGTTCCCCATTAAACATGGGCAAACCCGCCAGAGTCGATCATCAGGCCTGACGATCTAGACCAATGGTGCGTAGTGCCAGCGTGCCAGGATTTCCCCGGCTTCGTAGGCACATCAGTGGACACCGTTCAGATGACGCCGTGCCAACGCGGCCCGACCCCCCGGAGGGTCACGGTCCGTTCCTCGCCCGGCTCGCCGGACGCGCCCCTGCCGATGAGGATCTCCAGCCGGTCGTCGGCGAGCCCTTCCACCAGGCCCTCGCCCCACTCCACGACCGTCACCGACTCCTCCAGCGAGGCGTCCAGGTCCAGGTCGTCGACCTCCAGGTCGCCCCCGAGGCGGTAGGCGTCGACGTGGACCAGGGGCGGGCCTCCCGCGAGCGAGGGATGCACCCGGGCGATGACGAAGGTCGGCGAGGTGATCGGGCCGCGCACCTTGAGCCCCTCGGCCATCCCCTGCACCAGGGTCGTCTTGCCCGCGCCGAGCGGGCCCGACAGCACCGCCAGGTCTCCGGGGCGCAGCAGCGCCGCCAGCTCCTCGCCCAGCTCCCGCATCTCCTCGGCGGTCGCCACGATTCTCACCGCTTCGTCACTCCTGTCGATGCCTCTCGGTGTCCCACCGCGTTTTTCGGGTGTCCCACCGCGCTTCTCGGGGTCCGTCGACCCCCGTGGCGCCGTGCGGCGCCCTCTCGAACCCCGGGGCCCGGTTCGGCCGGACCTCGGGCTCACCGTACGCCGTGCGCGTGCCCCCGGCTCACCGGCCCATGTCACCGGCGTCGGCGGCGTCGGCGTCGTCGCCCGCGTCCACCCGCTTGAGCAGCTCGTGCAGGGCTTCGTTGACCACGGTAGGCCGCTCCAGCTGGACCAGGTGCGAACTTTCCGCGATCTCGGTGAACCGGGCGCTCGGCAGTGCCGCCGCCATCGCCCTGCTGTGCTCGACGGGCGTCAGCCAGTCCTTGTCACCGACCATGATGGAGGTCGGGACCTGGTCCAGCACGCGCAGCGCGCTCAGCTTGTCGTGCGACATCAGCGCCGGGTAGAACTCGGCGATCACCTCGAAGGGGGTGGATCGGATCATCGACTCGGCGAAGTCGACGACCGTGGGGCTGACGTTCCTGGAGTCGCCGAAACCCAGGTGGCGCAGGGCGAGGAAGGCCACGTCGTTGCCGACCTGGCGGCTCTTGTCGACCAGCGAGCCGCCGCGCCTCAGGATCGACACCGTGCCCGGCGTGACCCTGTGCACCGCCTTCGACAGCAGCGCGGGCAGGCCCAGGGAGATCTCGCCGAGCTTGCCGGTGGAGGTGGAGATCAGCGCGACGCCCCTGATCTTGTCGCCGAACAGCTCCGGATGCCGGTCGGCCAGCGCCATGACCGTCATGCCGCCCATGGAGTGGCCGACGAGCACGCACGGGCCGGGCACCAGCGCCTCGATGACCTCGGCCAGGTCGTCGCCGAGCCGGTCGATCGAGCAGTCCTTCATCGGGATGCGCGGCGAGCGGCCGTGGGAGCGCTGGTCCCACAGGACCAGGCGGTGCGTGCCGCCCAGGTCGCGCCGCTGGTAGTGCCAGGAGTCGAGGTTGAGCGTGTAGCCGTGGCAGAACACCACGGTCAGCGGGGCCTCCTCCTGCCCGTCGACCTCGGCGTACAGGGGAACACCGTCGGAGGTGGTGACCGTGGTGGGGCGGCCGCGCAGCTCTCCGAGCGGCTCGCTCGCCTCCAGGTCCGGGCGGAGCCTGATGCGTCCGACGGCGTACCGCTTGGCGAGGGCGCCGGCGGCCACTCCCGCCGACGCGACACCGACGATCGCGCCCGCGATACCGACCCTGCGCCGTCTGGTACTACTCATGCGACCCCCTGAGCTGCCTTTCACCGGTAAACGCGCGGGACCCGCGAACCGATCCTGGTCACGATCTCATGCGTGATCGTGCCGAGGGAATCCGCCCACTCCTGAGCGGTGGGCTCACCTCGCGAGCCGTCACCGAACAGGATCACCTCGTCACCTTCCGCCAACGGGTCGTCCCCTACGTCGATCATGAACTGGTCCATGCAGACCCTGCCCGCGATCCGCCGCCTGCGGCCACCGGCCAGCACCTCCGCCAGGTTGGTGGCGTGCCGCAGAACCCCGTCCGCATACCCGAGCGGGACGAGGCCAAGCGTCGTTTCCCGATCCGTGACGTACAGGTGCCCGTAGGACACGCCCGTTCCGGCGGGAACCCGCTTGACCAGCGCGATCCGCGCGGTGAGCGTCATCGCCGGGCGCAGCCCGAAGTCTCCGAGCCCGGGCACCGGGCTCAGCCCGAAGGCCGCGATCCCCGGGCGGACCAGGTCGTAGCGCGCCTGCGGCAGCGTCAGGATGGCCGCCGAGTTGGCGATGTGCCTGATGACGTGGGAGCCGCCCGCGCCCGCCTTCTCCGCGATGAGCAGCGCCTCCTCGAAGGCGGCCAGCTGGGCGGCGATGGACGGGTCTCCCGGGATGTCGGCGCAGGCGAAGTGGGACCAGAGCCCGACGATCTCGATCGTGCCCTCGGCCCGGTGCCGCAGCGCCCGCTCGACCAGGGCCGACCAGTCCGCCGCCGCCGCGCCGCCGCGCGACATGCCGGTGTCGGCCTTCAGGTGCACCCCGGCCGTGCGGCCGGCCCCGGCGGCGGCGCCGGCGATCGCGTCGACCGTCGCGACGGAGCCCGCCGACAGCTCGACGCCGTGCCCGACGGCCTGCTCCAGCGGCTCGCCCGGCGGGATGATCCACGCCAGGATCGGCGCGGTGATCCCGGCGGCCCGCAGCTCCAGGGCCTCGCGGACGTAGGCGGTGCCCAGCCGTCCCGCCCCGGCCTCCAGGCAGGCGCGCGCGACGGGGACCAGCCCGTGCCCGTAGGCGTCGGCCTTGACCGCGACCATCATCTCGGCGCCGGGCGCGTGGCTCGCGAGCAGCGCCAGGTTCTCACGGATCGCCGAGAGGTCCACCCGTGCCTCGGCGGGAGTCATCGGGAAACTCATGACCCCAGTTTGGCAGGTGAGCCGATGTGCCGGGGGCCGTTGACCAGGGAACGAACCGTCTCCGGCAGTGCCTCGGCGACGTCCCAGGCGGTGAGAGGGCCTTCCCGACCGGCGATCCCGTGCAGGTAGGCGGCGCAGGAGGCCGCGTCGTACCCGCTCAGCCCGGCGGCCAGCAGCGCGCCCGCCAGGCCGGCCAGCACGTCGCCGGTGCCGCCGGTCGCGAGCCAGGGGCTGCCGGTGGGGTTGATCCTGACCGGCCGCCCGTCCTCGGCGACCAGCGTGGTCGAGCCCTTGAGCAGCACCGTCACGCCCAGCTCCGCCGCCGCCCTGCGCACGTTCTCCAGGCGCCGCGCCTCGATCCGCTCCCTCGGCACGCCGATCAGGCGGGAGAGCTCGCCCGCGTGCGGGGTGATCAGCACCGGCGCGCCCCGGCGGAGCAGGGACCTGTCCTGGGCCGCCAGGGTCAGCGCGTCGGCGTCGACGAGCACGGGTACCTCGCTCGACAGCACCGAGCGGGCGATGGCGCGCGCCTCGTCGCCGGTGCCGAGGCCGGGGCCGAGCACCCACGCCTGTACGCGGCCCACCTCCCCGACCCCCTCGCCCGGCGCGAGCGTGGTGATCACGGCCTCGGGCCAGCGGGCCCGCACCTGGGCCACCGGCTCCGCCACCCCCGCGTAGCGGACCATGCCCACCCCGGCCCGCAGCGCCCCGCCCACGGCCAGCACCGCGGCGCCGGTGTAGCGCTCGCTGCCGGCCGCGATCCCGACGACGCCCCTGCGGTACTTGTCGGACGACGCGCCGGGCCTGGGCAGCAGCGCGGCCACGTCGGCGTCCGTCGGCACGGCCGCGTCGGGGTCGGGCAGGTGGGGGCCGAGGCCGATGTCGACGAGTTCCGTCCGGCCCGCGTGCCCGGAGCCGGGATCGACGAGCAGCCCGATCTTCCACGCCCCGAACGTGACGGTGGCGTCCGCGAGGACCGCGGGGCCCTCCACCCGGCCGCTGCTCGCGTCCACGCCGCTCGGCACGTCCACCGCGAGGACCTCGCCGGGCGCGTCGTTCGCGAGCCCGGCCAGGGTCGCGTACGGCTCCCTGAGCGCCCCGGTCCCGCCGATCCCGAGCATCCCGTCCACGATCAGGTCCGCCGCGCCGAGCAGATCGCGGACGCGCGCTCCCGCCGGGTCTTCCGCGGGGCCGTGATCGGGGTGCGGGCCGGTCACCCGGCCGCCCGCGCGGCGCAGGGCCGCCAGGCCCGCGGCGTGGACGCGCGTCCCTGCGAGGATCGCGTCGACCCTGGCCCCCCTGGCCGCCAGGCGGGCCCCGGCGTACAGGGCGTCGCCGCCGTTGTCGCCGCCGCCGACGAGCAGCACGACGCGGGAGCCGTACACACCGCCGAGCATCCTGGCGCAGACCACCGCGAGCCCGGTGGCGGCCCGCTCCATCAGGGCGCCCTCGGGCAGCGTCGCCATCAGCGCCGCCTCGGCCGCCCTGATCTGGTCGGAGGTGTACGCGATCCGCATTCCACCGAATCTATCCCTCGGCGATCACATAGGCGATGGCGACGCCCCCGTCATGGCTCAGGGAGATGTGCCACCGGGTCACGCCCAGCGCCCCGGCGACCTCCGCCGCCCGCCCGGTCACCCGCAGTTCGGGCCGCCCGTGCTCCCCGCCGATCACCTCGGCGTCCAGGTGCCGCAGCCCGGGAGGCGCGCCCAGGGCCTTGGCGACGGCCTCCTTGGCCGCGAACCTGGCGGCCAGGGAGGCCGTGCCCAGCGCGCTCTCCCCCTCGGTGAACAGCCGGCCCCGCAGCGCGGGCGTCCGCGCCAGCGTCGCCTCGAACCTGGCCGTGTCCACGACGTCGACGCCGATACCAACGATCACTTTCCCAGGCTAGCGGCGTCACACCACCGGCCCGCGATCCCGCGGGTCAGAAGCCGCCGCGCTGCCAGGGGCCCCAGATGGCGAAGCTCATCCCCTTGGCCGACTGGACGTTGACGTAGAGGGTGTGGCCGCCGGGGCCGAACGTCGAGCCGGCGAACTCGGCGCCGGAGTCGCCGTCGACGGGGACCAGCCGGGAGAAGTCGAAGATCTCGCCCCGACGGGTGAGGCCGCGCAGGTAGTTGTCGCCCGAGCCGTCCTCGCAGAGGACCAGGGTGCCCCGGGGGCTGGCGGTGACGTTGTCGGGCAGGTCGAGGGTGACCGCGCCCGGCGACTCGTAGACGAGCCTGAGCCGCCCGCTCCACGTCTCGTACGCCCACACCTGGCCGCGCCCCTTGCCGAAGCCGCTGGGCGGGGTGTCGCCGGACGCGGTCGCGCCGCCCTGGGTGGAGACGAAGTAGATCGTGCCGTGGTGGTTGATCGCCCCCTCCAGCCGGGAGAAGAGCGCCGCCCCCTTGGCCCTGCCCTGGTTGCCGACGGCCTGGACGGCGACGTCGTTGGCGGGGGTGCCGATGAAGGCGGGGTCGGGGTCGTCGATGTCCACCCAGGTGGTCGCGTACGAGGCTCCCCTGGGCTGGCCGAGCGAGAGGTCCTTGCCCGGGGCGCCGCGCACGGCCAGCATCTGGAGCCTGCCGCCGTCGAGGATGCGGCGGGCCTCCAGCGGGTTCTTCGGGGGCAGGTAGCGGTAGAAGCCGGAGGCGAAACCGAAGTTGTCCTCGGTGAGGTAGATCGCGCCGGTGAAGCCGTCGAACGCGGCCGACTCGTGGGCGAACCGCCCGGCGTTCCTGATCGGCCCTCCGGCCTTGCCGTCGAGCGGGACCTCGAAGATGTAGCCGTGCTTCTGCGTGAGCTTGCCGTTGTCCTGGCCGGTGAAGTCGTTGCCCACGTCCGGCCCGTTCACGGTCTCCTCGCAGGTCACCCAGGCGCCCCAGGGCATCGGGCCGCCGGAGCAGTTCATCTGGGTGCCGGTCAGGCTGGGGGCGGACTTGAGCACCTTGCCGTAGCGGGTGACCCGGAGGGTCGAGGTGCCGCCGCCCGCCGCCGGGTCGTAGGCCCTGTCCGGGTCGCCGAACGCGCCGACCGGGCCGTTGACCTCGTGGTTGCGGATGAGGATCGCGCTGCCGGCCGGTCCCCGGAACGCGGCCATGCCGTCGTGCCGGGAGGGGACGACGGACCCGTCGCTGAACTTGTCGCCGGCGGCGTTGAAGGACCGGTAGTGGAATCCTGCGGGCAGGTGGAGCCGCACCACGCCGTCCCGCTCGTCCTTGACCGGCTTCAGCGGCCCGTACCCGGCGCCCGGGAGGATCTCCCCGTTCGCTCCCGCCCGTGCGACACCGGCGAACGGCCCGGCCACCCCCAGGGCGGCCAGCGCACCACCTCGGGCGAGGAAACGACGACGATCCATCTTGCGGCTCCCTTGGGTCCGGTGGATTGTCCGGTGGATTCACGCCACGTTAATCCGTCCCAGTAAACCGCTATATGGCATATATCGACAATTAATCTGGCAAGGAGGCGGGCAGCCCCCATACCCACTTCCGGCCGTGGATAATCCATAGACTTTGTCCACAGGCTGTGGAGAACCCCCTGGCCGGGCTTACTCCACCGTGACCGACTTGGCGAGGTTGCGGGGCTGGTCGACGTCGTGGCCCTTGGCCGTGGCCAGCTCGCAGGCGAAGACCTGGAGCGGCACCGTGGCGACCAGCGGCTGCAGCAGGGTCGGCACGGCCGGGATGTGGATCAACGTGTCGGCGTACCGCGCGACCGCGACGTCCCCCTCCTCGGCGATGACGAGGGTCCTCGCGCCCCTGGCCCGGATCTCCTGGATGTTGGACACGATCTTGTCGTGGATCACCCGCTGGCCGGACGGCGAGGGGACGACGACCACCACCGGAAGCCCCTTGTCGATCAGCGCGATCGGGCCGTGCTTCAACTCCCCCGCCGCGAAGCCCTCGGCGTGCATGTACGCCAGCTCCTTGAGCTTCAGCGCCCCTTCGAGCGCGACGGGGAAGCCCACGTGCCGCCCCAGGAAGAGCACGCACCGCTCGCCGGCCAGCGACCTGGCCAGCGCGCGGACCGGCTCGACGGTCGCGAGGACCTCGCTCACCTTGGACGGCATCTGCGCCAGCCGCTCGACGATCTGGGTGATCTCGTCGCCGAACTTCACCCCCCTGACCTGGGCGAGATAGAGCGCCACCAGATAGCACGCCACCAGCTGGGTGAGGAACGCCTTGGTGGAGGCCACCGCGACCTCGGGGCCCGCGTGCGTGTAGAGGACGGCGTCGGACTCGCGGGAGATCGTGGAACCGTTGACGTTGCAGACCGCCAGCACCCGGGACCGCTGCCCGCGCGCGTGCCGTACCGCCATGAGGGTGTCCATGGTCTCGCCCGACTGGCTGATCACGATCACCAGCGTGTCGCGGTTGAGGATCGGGTCGCGGTAGCGGAACTCGCTGGCCAGCTCGACCTCGCAGGGCAGCTGGGCCCAGTGCTCGATGGCGTACTTGGCGATGAGCCCGGCGTGGTACGAGGTCCCGCAGGCGACCAGAATGATCTTGCTGATGTCGCGCATCTCCTGGTCGGACAGCCGCATCTCGTCCAGTGCCAGCCGCCCGTCCTGGCCGATCCTGCCGAGCAGCGTGTCGGCGACGGCCCGGGGCTGCTCGGCGATCTCCTTGAGCATGAAGTGGTCGTAGCCGTCCTTCTCGGCGGCGGAGGCGTCCCAGTCGACGTGGTAGTCACGCGTCACGGCCGGCAGGCCCTGGAAGTCGATGACCGTGATCTTCGAGGGACGCAGCTCCACCACCTGGTCCTGGCCCAGCTCCACCGCCTCGCGCGTGTACGCGATGAACGCCGCCACGTCCGAGCCGAGGAAGTTCTCCCCGTCCCCCCTGCCGACCACCAGCGGCGAGTTGCGCCGCGCCCCCACCACCACGTCGGGCTCGTCGGCCGAGACCGCGAGCAGGGTGAACGCCCCCTCCAGCCGCAGGCATACCCGGCGCATCGCCTCCATGAGCCCCCCGGCGGCGAACTCCTCCAGCAGGTGCGCCACCACCTCCGTGTCGGTCTCGGAGACGATCCGGTGCCCCGTGCCCTCCAGCTCGGTCCTGAGCGCGGCGAAGTTCTCGATGATCCCGTTGTGGATGACCGCGATCCGCCCGTCGCAGTCGGTGTGCGGGTGGGCGTTGCGGTCGGTCGGGGCCCCGTGGGTGGCCCACCGGGTGTGCCCGATCCCCGTCGTCGCGCCGGACGGCGGCACGGGCCGCGAGACCAGCGCCGAGCGGAGGTTGGCCAGCTTCCCCGCCCGCTTCTCCACGGCGAGGCCGTCCGCCCCCACCAGGGCGATCCCCGCCGAGTCGTACCCCCGGTACTCCAGCCGGCCCAGACCCTCGACCGCGACCTCGACCGCCGACCGCTGTCCCGTATATCCCACTATTCCGCACATTGTCATACCCCCTCCCTGAGAGATCGGCCGCCGCGTCTATCGAGAACCCCCCGGACAGCCCAAGAATCCCGACCGGTACCCGGCGGGAACCCACTCCCGGCGGATCGACACCCGGCGGAAACCCGCTCCCGGCGGATCAACACCCGGCAGGAGCCCGCTCCCGGCGGATCAGTAGGCTCTCTGAGCATGGCCAACGGTTTGGACACCGCGACACCGTACGTGCAGCTGAGCCGGGCACAGTGGAGCGAACTCCGGAAGAACACCCCCCTCACGCTCACCGTGGACGAACTGGAGGAGCTGCGCGGCGTCGACGATCCGATCGACCTGGCCGAGGTCACCGACATCTACCTGCCGCTCACCCGGCTGCTCAACCTCCACTTCACCGGGGTCAGGCAGCGCAGCGCGGCACTCAACACCTTCCTCGGCGGCGGGCGCCGGGAGGCCCCGTACGTGCTGGGCATCGCCGGAAGCGTCGCGGTCGGCAAGTCGACCACGGCCAGGCTGCTGCACACCCTGCTGGCCCGCTGGCCCGAGCACCCCCGGGTGGACCTGATCACCACCGACAGCTTCCTCCTTCCCAACGAGGTCCTCACCGCCAGGGACATCATGCACAGGAAGGGCTTTCCCGAGAGCTACGACCGGCGGGCCCTGGTCAGGTTCGTCGCCGACGTCAAGGCGGGCCTGCCGGAGGTGACGGCCCCGGTCTACAGCCACCTGGAGTACGACATCGTGCCCGGCGCGACCCAGACCGTGCGCCGCCCCGACATCCTCATCGTCGAGGGCCTCAACGTCCTGCAGCCGGCCCCGCCCACCGCCCTCGCGATCAACGACTACTTCGACTTCTCCATCTACGTGGACGCCAAGGTCGAGCACATCCGCGACTGGTACGTCGACCGCTTCCACAAGCTCCGCCGCACGGCCTTCGAGGACCCGAAGTCCTACTTCAGGTATCTCGCCGACCTGTCGGAGGAGGAGGCGACCGACTTCGCCAAGAACGTCTGGCGCGACATCAACGAGCGCAACCTCGTCGAGAACATCGCCCCCACCCGGGGCCGGGCCGACCTGGTGCTGCACAAGGGCGCCAACCACTCCATCCAGCGCGTCCGCCTCCGCCGAATCTGACCTTCTTCGGCGCTCCGCGCTGTGTTCTGTGGGGCTCCGCCCCACACCCCGGGCGAGGGACCTGCCGGCCCCTCACACTCCCCGGTCACCAACCGGTTCCCCGGCTTCGAGGCGTGGCGGCGCGGGTCCCTCCAGATCCCGCGCCGCCACGCCGGCCTATCGGGCTCTCCCGGACAGCAGGGCCGTCCAGATCGCCCGGGTCTCGGTGATCGACCAACGATGGCTCTCGTGCACCCGGTGATCGCCGTCGAGTTGCGTGGTGCGCCGGATGAAGCCCTGCCCGCCGCCCTCGCACAGCTCGTACACCGTGGCCCGGCACGCGCACGTCCACGCCACCGGCCGCACCCGTTCCGGCATGCCGTACGACGTGCGCCAGTCGAGCCGCGTGTGATCACGCTGCGCCAGCCCCAGGTGAGGGCTCAGGCACGTTTCATCCAGCCGGATCACGGCACCCGCTCCGGGGTCACCTCGGACAGCGGATATGCCCGCTGGAGTTCTTCGCGGCGATGGGCGACGCACCGTGCCGCCGTGATCGGATCGTCCACGCCGTACGCGGTGTAGAGCCGCCGTCCTGTCTTCCACGACAGGTGGCCTGTCCACCACCGGTAGACCGTGCCGTCCGTCCAGACGAGGAGCTCACGCCAGACCGATACCACGGCGACGCCGAACCCGTGGTGGACGTCGGCATGAACACCAAGAGCCGCGAGCTCGATTCGCAGTTTCTCCGCGACGGCGCAGGAGTCGCGGGAAGTATCGAAGCTCACCGCTTCCGAAGAGATGGTGACCATGCCCGCAAGCATCACGGAGAGTTACGGTCGACTCCAGATACGTGATGTGGCAGTTGAAGATCACGATCATGGGATCTGCCACGCGAGGTGGCAGTTCGTGTCAGGACTCGACTCCCAGGAAGCTCGCGATCTCCGCGCGCTCGGGCCGGAGCGCCCGCGATCGGTCCTCGATGAGCTGATCGACCACGCGCCGGGCGAACGACTGGTACCTGAGCCAGTGCGGCACCCGCGTCCTGAGGTCATGGAGGATCGCCCACGATTCGGCCGCGTTGCTCTCGGAGGCGTGAGCGCTCGCCACGTCGAGCATGTGGCGATGCCGGGTGCTGCTCGCCAGCCTGCCCGACGGCCGCACTCCCTCGTGGATCTCCAGAGCCCTGGCATTCCTCCCCTGGACCACTGCGTACTCGACGGCCTTGATCTGGATCAGCTCCGGGGAGAAACCCGCGAAGGTCGCCGAACCCCGAGCCGCCCACAGCGGAGGAGCCTCCAACTCCCGTCCCTCGATGCGATGAGCCCCGGCCCTGGCGAGGGCCAGCATCTCGTCGGCATCGCCGCCCTCGTTGTTCCGTACGGCCGCCGCCGACCCCCACAGCAACAGCCACCCCCAGGTGGCGAACTGCGCCGGGGTACCGGTCGAGAATCGCGGCTCGATGGCCTCGGCGGTCGTCATGGCGGCCCGGCGGGAGTCGTCCAGGCGTCCCTCACGGAGGAACAGCCAGCACTCGTTGAAGACGTTCCACGCGCCCAGCAGCGGATCATCCGCTCGCTCGGCCGCCGCGATCCCCTCGGAGATCGCCTGGTAGGCGAGGTCGTACTGCTGAAGCTGGATCAGTGCCTGCGCGGAGAACTGGAAAGTCTGCGAGAGGAGCGTCAGCGCGGCGCGTTCCTCGCCCCTGCCGTGCGCGTCGGCCAGCAGCGAGCGGGCCTCCAGAAGCAGCGAGGGAATCGTCTGCACGACCGCACGGTAGTCGTCCTCCCGGTAGAGCCGATTCGCCGCCAGGAACGAGGCGCGCACCGACTCGTACGTGACCTGGCCGTCAAGGTCGGGCAGCTGGACTCCGGTCAGCCCGCGCACCGGCTTGAGGGTCCGGCGCAGCGCGAAGAGATCGGCGTGCACGGTCTCGTCCAGTGGCGACACCGGTTCGGGAGAGGGCTGGAACAGGTCGGAGGTTCGCACGTCCAGCGCCTGGGCCAGCTTGCGCAGTGTCGAGACGCGGGCACTCTTGCGGTCGCTCTGTTCGAGCTTTCGGATGGTGGACACACTGACGCCCGAGCGCTCTTCCAGGTCTTCTTGCGTGAGCCCCTTGCTCACCCGGATGCGCGCCAGGTTGTCACCGAGGGCTGGTTCCACCGCCATGATCCAGAACACCTCAATCCGGAGTCGGCCTGCCTCCAGGGTAATCCCGGCCGTTGGCCTCCTTCCGGCGGAAGCGCCACTGTTCCCTCAAGGCGAGTACGCCGGTTACTTGTCGTATACGACACTGGCAAGCATGATGCGTGGAGGAAGCGCATGACCGGCCACGCCTACGAGCACGTCACTGCCGAACTGCGGGACGCGATCCTCCGTGGCGACCACCCGCCAGGTACCAAGCTTCCCCGGCACGCCGACCTCGCCGCCCGGTACGGCGTCTCCGACATCGTGATCAGGCAGGCGATCGACGGACTCAAGACCTCGGGCCTGGTCGACACCAAGGGGCGCGGCGGGACCTGGGTCCGCGAGCGGCCCGTCACCAGGCGCATTTCCATGGACCGCTACCGGGCCGACGCGGGCCCTCAGGAGACACCGCAGACCTCGTTCACCACGGATGCCGGGATCACTTGGGCGGAGTACCGGCTGGACAAGGCGTTCCGGTGGATCGAGGCCGATGAGCGCCTGGCCGGTCTGTTCGGTGTCGAGCCCGGCGCCCGGGTGCTGGAACGCCGGTTCGTCTTCTACGCCAAGGGCGTCCCCTCGCAGATGTCCCGGCCGTGCCTGCTCGCCTCCGATGTGGAGGGCACACCGGTCGCGGACCCGAGGAACGAGCCGTGGCCCGGTGGCACCATCGGCCAGTTGCGCACGCTCGGCATCGAGATCGACGAGATCACGGAGGAGACGGCGGTCCGCATGCCGGCCCCGGACGAGTCCGAACGCCTCGGGATCGGCTCCGGGGTGCCCGTTTTCTCGATCACCCGGCTGATGCGCTCCCGTGGACGCGTGGTCGAGGTCGCGGACCCGATCGTCATCCCCGGGGATCGTGCGGTCCGGGTGGACCACATCGACCTGTAGATCCGAAAAACGACGGCCCCGAGGTTCGGCGTATCGCGCTCGTCGAGCGGCCGGGAAACGAGGAGATCGGCCGGAGCCTCCCCTGGCCCGCGGACCGGATGCGCGACCTGGTCCTCTACCTGGAGCACTCCCGGCAGATCGGATGACCACGGCGATCCGATCCCGGCCCTCGTGACAGCGGCCTTCCCTGCTGTTTCGGGCAAGGCCCCGCGGATAGTTTTCGAGACGAGAGCGGGTGAGGAAGGCGGGTGCCGTGGGCAGGACAGCGAGCGGTCGCGTGATCGTGGAGGTTTTGGGCCCGGAGGAGGGCGAGACGATCACCGAGGAGGTCGGCGCGGCCTACCGGGAGGCGTTCGGTGCCCCGCCCAACGGCGAGGGGCCCGCCGAGTTCGAACACCAGCGAGCCTCCTACGCCGACCTCCTCAGGCGGCGGGGGTTCCGGCTGTCGGTCGCCCGGCAGGACGGGCTGCTGGTCGGCTTCGCCTACGGGGCGTTCCTGCGGGAGGGGGGCCGCTGGTGGAACGGCGTACGCGATCCGCTCCCGGCCGGGTTCACCGACGAGTCCGGTTCCCGCACCTGGCACCTGGTGGATCTGGGCGTACTGCCGGGCCACCGCGGGCGCGGCATCGCCGGACGGCTGACCGAGGCGGTGCTGGCGGGGTGCGGGGCGCAGCGGGCGGTGCTGGCCGTGGAGCCGCGGTTGAAGGGCAACCAGCGACTCTACCGATCATGGGGCTGGCGGCAGGTCGGGAGCGTGGACGCCCCGGCGTCGTCCGTCAACGACGTCTACGACATCTACGTCCTGGAAGACCTTCCCGCGGGCAGACCGTAGGAGCGCAGCCGCTCGTCCAGGCGCACCACGGGGTCGGTGCGGTTCCAGGGTGACAGGGCCTGGCGGGCTTCGGCGGTGGCCGCGACCAGTCGCGGGGACCGGTTGCGGCTGGTGAACTCGGCGGCCAGGGCCAGCTCCGTGCAGGCCTGGCCGATCTCACGTTTCTGGGCGAACGCGCGGCTGAGATACAGGTGACCGAACGCCAGGTTGCGGGAGAAGGCCGTCCCTATCGAGGTCATCGCCTCGCGCGCGCAGGCGATCGCGTCGTCGGGTTCACGCATGTCGAGGTGGCACAGGGCGCGGGTCAGCGTGAGCATGGCCGGACCGAAGAAGTACGTCAGTCTCCGGCCGGGGTCGTCCTGCGTGGAGTCGTCCAGCCCCGAGCGGGCGGCCGACAGCGCGGTACGGCACCGCGCGTGGTCCCTGGCCCGGTTCTTGCCGTTCTCGCGACGCGCGATTCCCGCGTAGGCGCGGGCGCCGACGTCGTTGGCATAGGCGATCAGTATGGGACTGCCGCCCCGCTGCGCCCAGGCGAGTGCCCCGAGGGCGTGCTCGACTCCGAGACGTGGGTCGCCGGACCAGGTGGCCAGGTGACTCCACTGGGCGAGCACGTAACTGGACATGAGGTCGTCATCGGCTTCATGAGCGGCACGCCGGGCCTGGCCGTAATAGTGCTCGGCTCCGGCGAAGTCACCGGAGTTGAACAGCAGCCACCCGATGAAACGGGATATGTCGGCGAGCAGCGACATCAGTCGCCGGCGCAGGTCCTCGTCGGCGGCGCCCGCCAGGAGCCGGCGGACCAGCCCGTGCTGGGCCAGAGCCGTCTCCAGCACGGCCTGGGGACCCAGGATGTCCTCCTGCCTGATGGCGTGACGAAGGATCGTCTCCACGTGCCCGACCACCTCGCCGTCGACCCGGGAGGGCGCCTGGGAGGCCGACGTCAGGCGTTCGAGGGCGTCGCGGTCCAGGTGGGCGAGAAGGGGGGAGGCGTGCGCCGCGGCGGCCGCGGAGGCGACCACGGCCAGTAGGTCGCGGCGTTTCATCCCGTCCGCCCACTGGGTGAGAGCGGCGACCAGATAGCCGAACTCCTGCTCCCGCAGAGCCGCGACCGTGAGAACCCGATCGGCCTCGTGGCCGGGCGGCCGTGTCGGCAACCCGTCCAGAAATGAGGCGATATCGGTAACGGTGAGTACGGGCCGGGGAACGGGCCGGTCCTTGGCCGCCGGGTGCCTGCCGGCGCGGTCGTCGTCACGGCTGTGGTCCTCCCCATGGACCAGGTCCCCGGCCCGGCACCGGTAGATGCGGGCCAGGCGTTCCAGTCCGGAGATGGGAGGCTCGTTGCCGGTCGCCGAAGGCCAGGCCTCCCACGCCCCGAGCCGGCGTTCGCTGAGCACGTCGTCTGGCCAGCGCAGGTTCCATAGTCGGACCACCTCGGACTGCGTGTATCGGTGTGCCTCGCGGAAGCCGCGCAGCGGATTGAGCTTGAAACGGAGCTGGTAGTCCGCGGCGATCTGGCTCCACGTGGCCCCGTGCTCGCGCATCTGGGTCGTGAGAACGTCCATCTGCCGCTTGAGGCTGCGGGGTCTGGGTGGCATCGCTCGCCCCTTCCGGGCGTCACTCCCCCGAGGCGGTTGTTGTTTTCCAAACGCTACGGCATTGGTTACGCCAAGTGACGGCCGATTCAAAAACCGGCGACCAGATCGCCGGTTTTGGTCACGGATCACGCCGGTGGCCGGCGGTCGCGTCATCCGGCCCCGCGAAACCCCCGTTTTGACCGCGTTCTTCGCGGGTCCGCGGTAGCGGACGGTGACAGCGGGGCCGCCGGAGCAGCGGCACGTCAGGAACCCGGCGCCTCCGCCCGAGGAACGCGGATGGGCCTCCCCCGTCGCCGACGCCGCGGGCGGTTCACCTGAAGGCGTCGGCGTTGCGTCGCGCCCACTCGGCGAAGGCGCGGGGGGCGCGGCCGAGGATCCGTTCCACGTCGGGGCTCACCCGCCGCTCGGCGGCCGACGGCTCGCCCAGGATGGCGAGGGTGCCGTCCACGACCGGCTCGGGCATGAACCGCAGCATCTGCTCCCTGGCCTCCTCGCGGCTCTGCTCGACGAACCGCACCGGCGTGCCCAGCGCCTCCCCGATCGCCCGGGCCCGCCGGCGCGGGGTGATCGGCGCCGGGCCGGTGAGCTCGTACGTGTGACCGGCGTGCTCCCCTTTGCGCAGGACCACCGCCGCGACCTCGGCGATGTCGGCCGGGTCGACGACCGGCAGCCCGACGTCGCCGAACGGCGCGGCGACCGTCCGCCGCGAGCGGATCGTCTCCGCCCACGCGAACGCGTTGGAGGCGAAGCCTCCCGGCCGCAGGACGGTCCACTCCAGACCCGACCCCCGGACGGCGTCCTCCAGCACCCGCAGGGGAGCGTGGGAGCCGGACTCCGGCCGCGTCCCCGCGGCCTGGGAGGACTGCAGGACGACCCGCCGGACCCCGGCCGCCCTCGCGACGTCGAGGATGCCCTGCGGGTTCAGGTGCTCTCCGGCACCGGCGACGAGGAGGAACAGCGCGTCGGCCCCGTCGAGGACCGGCCGGAGGCTCTGCGGGTCGGCCAGGTCGGCCCGGTGGTGCGTCACGCCCTCCGGCATGCCGGAAGGCCGTCGCGAAACCGCCGCCACCCGCTCCCCGGCCTCGGCGAGCGCCCGTACCAGCACCCGTCCGACGTTCCCGGTCGATCCCGTAACCACGATCATGAAAGTCCCGCCCGTCGTAAGCGAGTTAGTTGACTGACTAAAAGGACCATAGCCAGCAGCCGCCCCGGTTGTCTACACTCGTTAGTGAGATGACTGACTCAGTGAGAAACGACCGCGCCACGAAGCGGGGCAAGCGGGAACGGCTCGTGGCCGCCGCGTCCCAGGTCCTGCACGAGCAGGGTGTCGAGAAGACGACGCTGGCCGACATCGCCCGCGAGGCCGAGGTCCCCCTGGGCAACGTCTACTACTACTTCAAGACCAAGGACCAGCTCGTCGAGGCGGCGATCGAGGCCCACGCGCTCGGCTTCCGGGCGATGACCGCCTCGCTCGACCTGCACACCGGTCCCCGGGACCGCCTGAAGGCGCTCCTGCGCGGCTGGATCGACCAACGCGAACTCACCGCGCGATACGGCTGTCCCACCGGGAGCCTGTGCTCGGAACTCGACAAGCGCACCGACGGCCTCGACCGCGCCGCGGCCGAGGTCATGCGGTTGCTGATCGACTATGCCGAGCGGCAGTTCCGGGAGATGGGCCGACCCGACTCCCGCGAGCTCGCGGTCGCCCTGGTCGCCGCCTACCAGGGCGTCGCGCTCCTCACGAACACCTTCCGGGACCCCGAGCTCATGGCCGGGGAGGGCCGCCGCCTGGAACGCTGGATCGACTCGCTCACCTGATCGCCCGCGCCGACGACGGGACGTCCTTCCCCGCCGGACGGCTCCACGGAGGAAGGCGCCGTTCCGGCCGCCGCGAAACCAACACCCGCCGAAGGTAAAGCTTTCATCCGCGTGCGTTCATATATCGCGAAATAGTGCCAAAGACCCGCTAGTCAAGGGGGTTAGTATCCAATATGTGAGCATCCCATCCCGTGGGCCGCTGAAGTTGAGCGTTGGCGCGAGCACCGGCATGAAGATCGGCGCCATCCTCCTGACCGTCCCTTTCGTCGGCCTCCCGCTGTCCGCGATCTCGGAGCTCGAACGGGCCGTTCAGCTGTCCACCGGAGGCTCCGCTCTCGGCTTCCAGCTCCTGATGGTGCCCTTCGTCGTGGCCCTGGTGGTCTTCCTCGTCGTCCTCCTCGGCATCTTCCGCTTCCGGGCGGAGCTGGAGGGAGGCGTCGTGGAGGTCCACGGCGCGTTCACGACGCGCAGGGTGGACCTCGCGCGGGCCCGCGTCTGGCTGGACTCCTTCCCCGAGTGCTCAAGGGCCCGCGACCTGACCGGCCGCAGGCTCCCGTACCTGTACATGTACGCCCAGGAGCCGGGAGGCCGCAAAGTCCTGCTGCGGCTGCGCGCGGCGCGCGCCTTCCTGCCGCCGCACGAGCTGGCGGCCCTCGCGGACGCCATCGAGTCGGGCCGCCGGACCGGGCAGGACGCCGAGCGGGCCTCCCGGACGGCCGACCTGCTCCGGCGCCTGAGTGCCGACCCCGCCGTCAGGGTGCCCTGAGAGGTCCCCGGGAGAAGTCCGTTCCCGTTCCGGCAGGACGGCCCCGGCGAGACGACATCCGGTGAACGCCCCGGGTACGACCAGGACAAGGCGACCTCCGGGAGACAGTCCTCCGCTTTCGGGCTTCAGCGGGCCGGGACACAGGTCCTAGGGTTGGCCCGTGCTGCATCTACGCGTGATCAGTCCGCCGGAGCTGTCGGACAAGGTGCTGGAGGTGCTCGACGAGTGCGTCGGCGTCGTCAACATCGTGGTGTTCCCCGGTGCCGCGCGCTCCCCCGCCGGTGACCTCCTCCAGTTCGACATCGCCCGCGAGGCCGCCAACGAGGTGATCGAGCGCTTCCAGGAGCTTGGCCTGCACACGAAGGGCTCGATCGCGGCCGAGGAGGTCGACCTGGCGATCTCGGAGGTGGCCGAGCGCGCCAAGGAGGAGGCGCCGGGCGACAGCGACGACGCGGTGGTCTGGGCGGAGTTCGCCCAGCGGGTCGACGAGGACACCCGGCTCACCTGGGCCTTCCTGGCGTTCCTGACGATCGCCACACTGCTCGCGGCGATCGGCGTGATCGTCAACTCGCCGATCCTCATCGTCGGCGCGATGGTGATGGGGCCGGAGTTCGGCGCGATCGCGGCAGTCTGCTTCGGCCTGCTCCGTACCGACAGGGACCTCATCGGCCGCGCGGCCAGGACCCTGGTCCTGGGTTTCACCGTCGCCGTCGTGATCACCTTCGTCTGCGCGCTGACCGCGCGGGGGCTCGGCTGGATCGGGGTGGGCTCGCTGACCGGGCACGAGGAGATCGAGTTCATCGTCAAGCCCGACAGGTGGTCGTTCATCGTCGCGCTGCTCGCCGGCGCCGCCGGGGTGCTCTCGGTCACCGCGGGCAAGTCCTCGGCCCTGGTCGGCGTCTTCATCTCGGTCACCACGGTCCCGGCCGCCGGATACTTCGCGGTCGCCGCCGCGCTGGCCCGCTGGGGCGACATGACCGCCTCGGCCGTCCAGCTCGGGGTGAACGTCGCGGGCATGGTCATCTCCGGCGTGGTGACGCTCCTCGTGCAGAAGGCCTACTGGTCCCGGTTCGGGATGAGGCTGCCGGCCCGCCCGAGTGGGAGTTAGCGGCTGAGAATTGCCCATTCGGACGAGGCGGGACTCCTTCCCGTGACGGAGGTGCGCGCCTGTGGCGACGGATAGTGTCCGAGCATGACTATCCTCGCCACCGAGGGACTAACCAGACGTTTCCCCCGGGTGACGGCGCTCGACCAGCTCACCGTCACCGTCGGCCCCGGTGTGACCGGTCTGGTCGGCGCCAACGGCGCGGGCAAATCCACGCTGATCAAGATCCTGCTCGGTCTGCTCGAACCCAGCGCGGGAAGCGCCCAGGTGCTGGGCATGGACGCGACGACCAGGGGGGCGGAGATCCGCCGGGTCGTGGGTTACATGCCGGAGCACGACTGCCTGCCGCCCGACCTGTCCGCCACCGAGTTCACCGTGCACATGGCCCAGATGTCGGGCCTGCCGCGCACCGCGGCCCGCGAGCGCGCCGCCGACGTCCTGCGCCACGTCGGGCTGTACGAGGAGCGCTACCGGGCGATGGGCGGCTACTCCACCGGCATGAAGCAGCGCGTCAAGCTGGCCCAGGCCCTGGTGCACGACCCGCGCCTGATCCTGCTGGACGAGCCCACCAACGGCCTCGACCCGCGGGGCCGCGACGAGATGCTCGCGCTGATCCGCAGGATCGGCTCCGAGTTCGGCATCAGCGTGCTGGTCACCTCCCACCTGCTGGGCGAGCTGGAGCGGGTCTGCGACCACGTCATCGTGATCGACGGCGGCAAGCTGCTGCGCTCCTCGTCCATCGGGGAGTTCACCCAGATCACCCAGACCGTGACCGTCGAGGTCGAGGAGGGGCAGGACGCGCTGGCGGCCCGGCTGACCGAGCTGGGCGAGACCGTCACCCCGCACGGCAGGCTGCTGCTCGTCCACGTCCGCGCGCCGGAGACCTTCGACGCGCTCCGCGACGCCGTCTGCGAGCTCGACCTCTGCCTCGTGCGCGTGGAGCAGGGCCGCCAGCGCATCGAGGACGTCTTCAGGGAGCCGGTCAATGTCTGAACCCACGGGTGTCATCCACGACATCGGATACCGCCACTACGAGGGGCCGCGGCTCGGCCGCGGCCACGCCACCGCCGCGCTGACCGTGCACAGCCTGCGCGGGATCTTCGGGCTCGGCCGCACCGCCCGCTCGAAGATCATCCCCTTCGCGCTCCTGGGCGTCATGCTCCTGCCCGCGGTCGTCTCCATCGCGATCATGGCGCTGGCCAAGCAGGAGGGGATGCGCTACACCGAGTACGCCGTCGTCATGCAGGCCGTGCTCGCGATCTTCCTGGCCTCGCAGTCGCCGTACGCCGTCGCGCCCGACCTGCGCTTCCGGGTGCTACCGCTCTACCTGTCGCGCCCGGTGACGATCCGGGACTACGTCGGGGCGAAGCTCGCGGCGATGACGACCGCCATGTTCCTGCTGCTGGCGGCACCCCTCACCGTGCTCTACATCGGCGAGGTGGTCATCGACCTGCCCGGCGACACGCACACTGCCGAATACCTCACCTCCATGGCCGGCGCGGTCTGCTACGCGCTGCTGCTGGCCTGCCTCGGCGTGGCCATCGCCTCGTTCACCCCCAGGCGCGGCCTGGGCGTGGCCGCGGTCATCGCCTTCTACCTGCTCGCCTCCGCCACCTCGACCGTGCTGTTCGCGACGCTGGAGTCGATGGGCGACGACACCACCGCCGCGTGGGCGTGGCTGATCAACCCGTTCTTCCTGGTGGACGCCGCCGTGCACGTCGGGATCTTCGGGGCGACGCCCACCGCGGGCGTCATCTACCCGCCGGACGGCGGATCCCTGGTCGCGGGAGTGATCATGATCGCGCTGATCGCCCTGTCCGTCACGGCCCTGATCGCGCGCTACCGTAAGGCGGCCTCCCGATGAAGATCGAACTGGCCCAGGTGTCCCGCTGGTACGGCAACGTGGTCGCCGTCAACGACATCACCATGACCGTCGGCCCCGGCGTCACCGGGCTGCTCGGCCCGAACGGCGCGGGGAAGTCCACGCTGCTGCACATGATGGCCGGGTTCCTCGCCCCCTCGGGCGGCACCGTCACCCTCGACGGCGACCGCATCTGGCGCAACCACGAGATCTACCGCTCCATCGGCCTGGTCCCCGAGCGCGAGGCCGTCTACGGCTTCCTCACCGGCTGGCAGTTCGTGCTGTCCAGCGCGAGGCTGCACCGCCTGCCCAACCCCGACGACGCCGCGCGCAAGGCGCTCGCCCTGGTGGAGATGGAGAGCGCCAAGGACCGCAGGATCGAGACGTACTCCAAGGGCATGCGCCAGCGCGTCAAGGTGGCCGCGGCCCTCGTCCACGATCCGCAGGTCCTGCTGCTCGACGAGCCGTTCAACGGCATGGACCCGCGCCAGCGCCTGCACCTGATGGACCTGGTCCGCGCCATGGGCACCGCGGGCAAGACCATCCTGTTCAGCTCGCACATCCTGGAGGAGGTGGAGCGGGTCGCCCAGCACATCGAGGTGCTGGTGGCCGGGCGCCACGCCGCCTCCGGGGACTTCCGCGAGATCCGCCGCCGGATGACCGACCGCCCGCACCTGTTCAGGGTCCGCTCCAGCGACGACCGCCGCCTGGCGTCCGCGCTGATCGCCGACGCCTCCTCGGGCTCGGTCTCGCTGACCGAGGCGGGCCTGGAGGTGCACGCCGTCGACTTCCGGCGCTTCACCCGGCTGCTGCCCAGGGTCGCCAAGGACGCGGACATCCGGATCCTGCAGGTCTCCCCCGCCGACGAAGACCTGGAGAGCGTCTTCTCCTACCTGATCAACAGGAGCAGCTGACCATGAACGGTGTCATCGCCGGAATCTCCTACCGGGCGCTCCTCGGCCGCCGCCGGATCTGGCTGCTGATCATGCTGCCCGTGGTGCTGGTCGCCATGGCCGCCCTGCTGAGGTTCATCGGCGCCGCCGACGAGCGGACCGCGGTCACGCTCATGCAGACCTTCGCCATCGGCACCATGCTGCCGCTGCTCGGCCTGATCGCGGGGACCGGGGTGATCGCCCCCGAGATCGACGACGGCACGATCATCCACCTGCTGTCCAAGCCGATCTCCCGCCCGGTGATCGCCCGGACCAAGTTCGTGGTCGCCGCCTCGATGCTCGCGCTGTTCGCCGCCGTGCCGACCTTCGTCGCGGCCTACCTGCTGGTCAACCTCGAATCCGGCATCGCGTACGGCTTCGCGCTCGGCTCCCTCATCGGCGGGATCGCGTACGCGGCGGTGTTCATGCTGCTGGGCGTGCTGACCCGGCACGCGGTCACGATCGGTATCGTCTACGCGCTCGTCTGGGAGGGTGTGGTCGGCAACTTCGTCCCCGGCGCCCGCAGGTTCTCCATCCAGCAGTGGGCCCAGACGATCGCCGACCAGCTGTCGTCCTCCGCGTTCTTCTCCACCGAGATCACCCTCGGCTTCGCCGTCCCCGCCCTCGCCGTCGTCACCGTCGGCGCGGTCGTCTGGGCGGGCATACGCCTGCGGAGCTTCTCCCTCACCGGCGACGAGTAGCCCGTCCGGAGGGCGTGCACCCCGTTTCGAGGAGTGCACGCCCGAGTCGTCACGAGGGCGGCTGCCGCAGGTGGCGGCCGCGCCTGGAACGGCGGACGAACAGCAGCCCGGCCAGCGCCAGGACCAGCAGACCGGCACCCGCGCCCAGGCCCACGTACCCGAGGCGGCTCGACACGGGGTGGGCCCTCGCGTGCGCGGCCTCGGCCGCCGCCGCGCCGGCCGGCAACTGGTCGGAGTGGGTGGCGCAGACGATCGGCCTGTCGCTTCCCTCGGTGTTCGCGCAGGCGATGCTGGCCAGGCGCAGGAGGTCCTCCGGGGTGGCCCCCACCTCCGCGACGGTGTGGAAGGTGGCGTCCTTGCCGGGCGGCACGTCGGCGCTCCAGCGGACCTGCCCCTTCGAGGCCGAGCCCCCGCCGTCCGCCGAGACGAACCTGAGGCCGGTCGGCAGGGTCTGGGTGAGTTCGAGGTCGCGCACGCGGGTCGCCCCGGTGTTGCGCACGGTGACGGCGTAGGTGAGCCGGTCTCCCTCCTCGGCGGCGGTCCGGCCGTTGTCGATGCTGATGCTCAGGCTGGGGACGCCCCCGGTCACCGCCTTACCCGCCTTACCCGCCCTGCCCCCGGCACCCCCGGCGCCCCCGGCGTTCCCGGGGTCCTCGGGGTGCGGTTCGAGGGCGGCCACCGCCGATGACGGTGTGGCGAGGGCGACGACCAGGGCCACGCCGAGCCCGCAGCGGACCGCGGCGCGCAGCGTACCGGTGGAAGGACGGATCATCGATGTCATGGCTTTCTCCTTCACGTTGCTCGCGTACGGGATGAGTGGTGTGCGATGGGACGTCCCCCGGGAACGGCGTGGCGTCATGTGGCGTCATTTGGCCGTCGCGACATAGGTGAGCGTCCCCGAATAGGTGCCGACCTGGACGAAGGGGATGTAAGCCTCGAAGTCGGTGCCGATGGCGTCCCCGTTGGGGGCGGACGCAACCGGCTGGTCGTGGACGAGCACCGGGACGGTGGTCGAGAGGGGCTGGAAGGCCGACGCGCCGCTCTCGCGCACGCGCAGGTTCCCGATCGGGATGGTGGAGTCGTTGCCGGGCTGGTCGGAGGTGAGCTCGGGGGACGCCGCCCGCACGGTGACGGTGTAGCCGTCGAAGCTGTTCGTGATGACCGTCATGGTCACGGCCTGGTTGTCGCGGACCGTCGAGTCCGGTTTGCCGGTCAGGGTGAAGGCGCTGGTCAGGTCGATGAGGGTGATGCTGGTGGGGGTCACGGCGATCTGGACGGAACAGCCGGGGTCGGTGCCGCCGGCGGGGCAGGTGCTGCCGACGGTCGCCGAGGTGACCTGGTTGTCGAGGACCGCGTCGCCGGTGGTCTCGTGGGTGACGACCACGCTGAAGGTGACGACCGCGCTCGCCCCCACCGGTAGCTCTCCGGTCCAGCTGAGGACGCCGGCGGCGTAGGTGACGGTGCCGACGCTGGCCGTCGCGTCGTTGTTGTAGTCGGCGTCGTCGAGCAGCCCGGCCAGCGCGTCGGTGAACGCGGCCTCGGCGTACGGGGACTCACCGGTGTTCGTGGCCGTGATCGTGTACTGGACGGTGACGGCCGACACCACGTCACCGCTGTTGTCCGCGGTCTTGGTGATGGTGAGGCCGGGAGTCAGGACGGTGACGGTCGTGGTGCAGAGGGGGTCGTCTCCCCCCTCGGGACAGGTCGCCCCGGCCGTGACGGAGCTGACGGTGCTGGTCATGGTCTTGTCGCCCGGCGGAGGGTAGAGGGTGGTGACCGAGTAGGTGATCGTCGCGGTGTCCCCGATGGGCAGGGCGCCTCCCCAGCTGAGGACGCCGGCGGCGTAGGTGACGGTGCCGACGGTGGCGGTCGCGTCGCCCGCGTAGACGGCGTCGTCGAGCACCCCGGTCAGCGGCTCGGTGAACGCGGCACCGAGATAGTCGGTCTCGCCGGTGTTGACCAGGGTCACCGTGTACTGGACGGCCTGCCCGGCGACGACGGTGGCGGTGTCGGCGGTCTGCGTGATCGTGAGCTGCGGTACCAGGACGCGTACGAAGGTCGTGCACGCCGGGGCGCTGCCGCCCACCGGGCAGGTGCTGCCCGGTGCGGTGGAGGACACGCTGCTGGTCAGCGCCTTGTCACCGGGGTCGGGGTCCTTCACCGTGACGGAGTAGGTGATCGTGGTGCTCGCGCCGGTCGCGAGGGACCCGACCCAGGTCAGTTTCGGCTCGGTGTAGTCGAAGACGCCGGTGGAGGCGCTCGCGTCGTTGTTGTAGACCGTGTCGGGGAACAGGCCGTCCAGCGCGGCGACGACCGAGGCGCCGGCGTAGTCCGTCTGCCCGGTGTTGGTGAGCGTGATCGTGTAGCCGATCGTGCCGCCGGGGGTCGTGGTCGCCGTGTCGGCGGTCATCACGATGCTCAGCGCGGGGATCAGGACGGTGACGGTCGCGCCGCAGGCCGGGTCCGTGCCGCCTGCCGGGCAGGTGCTGCCGGGCACGGACGAGGAGATGACGCTGGTCATGCTCGTGTCACCGGTGTTGGGGTCGGCGGCCCTCACCGTGTAGGTGACGGTCGCGGTCGCCCCGACCGCCAGGTCGCCGGTCCAGGTCAGTGTGGTTCCTGCGAGGCCGAGCGCGCCGGTGGTGGCGGTCGCGTCGTCGTTGTAGGTGGCGGCGTCCAGCACCTCGGCCAGGGAGTTCACGACGCTCGCGCCGGAGTACGGGGTCTGGCCGGTGTTGGCGATCGTGATCGTGAACCGGGTGACGCCGCCCGGGGTCGTGGTCGCCCGGTCGGCGACGATGGAGGTGGTCAGCCCGGGGATGAGGACGGTCACCGTCGAGGTGCAGGCCGGGGCGCCGCCACCCGCCGGGCAGGTGCTGCCGGGCGCGGACGAGGCGGTGGTGTTGGCGAGCACCCGGTCGCCGGCGTCCGGGTTGTTGACGGTGACCGAGTAGCCGATGGTCACCGTCGCCCCGATCGCCAGGTCGCCGGTCCAGGTCAGGGTCTGCCCGGCGAGGCCGACCGTGCCGGTCGAGGCGGTCGCGTCGCCGTTATAGGCGGCGTCGTCCAGCACCGCCGCCAGCGGGTCGGTGACGCTCACACCGGTGTAGGCCGTCTGCCCGCTGTTGGTGGCGACGATCGTGTAGCCGACCGTGCCGCCGGGGGTCGTGGTCACCGCGTCGGCCGTCTTGACGATGGTCAGCGCCGGGACGAGCACGGTGACGAGCGTCGTGCACGCCGGGACGGTTCCGGTGGACGGGCAGGTGCTGCCCGGCGCGTCGGAGGAGACCCGGTTGTTGATCAGCTTGTCGCCGGGATCGGGATCGAGCACGGTGACCGAGTAGGTGATCGTCGAGGTCGCGCCGATCGCGAGGTCACCGGTCCAGACCAGGTTGGAGCCGGTGAGGGTGACGGTGCCGCTCGTGGCGCTCGCGTCGCCGTTGTAAGTGGCGTCCGTGAGCACCTCCGCGAGGCTGTCGGTCGCCGTCGCCCCCGTGTACGGGGTCTGGCCGGTGTTGGCGACCGTGATCGTGTAGGTGATCGTCCCGCCGGGCGTGATCGTCGTCCGGTCCGCGCTCTTGGAGACGTCCAGGGCGGGGATCAGCACGGTCACCGTCGAGGTGCAGGCCGGGTCGGTACCGCCGACGGGACAGTTGGTACCCGGGGTGGCCGAGGTGGCGAGGGAGGTCATGACCTTGTCCCCCGGGTCCGGGTTCAGCACGGTGAGCGAGAAGGTGGCGGTCGCGGTGGCGCCGACCGCGAGCGGGAGCGTCCACTTCACCGCGCGGTTCTGCGGCACGAGGACGAAGCTGCCCGCCGAGACCGCCCCGTCACCGTTGTAGACCGCGTCGTCCACGGCTCCGATGAGCAGGCCGTCCACGACGAGGTCGACGTAAGGTGTCTGCCCGGTGTTCGTGGCCGTGACCGTGTAGCTCACCACCTGGTTCGGGACGGCCGTGGTGACGTTCGCCACGTTCGTGATCGTGACCCTGGAGATCGGGACGTCGCTGAGGCAGCGGGGGTCGGTGCCGCCGGCCGGGCAGGTGCTGCCGGAGGTGGCCGAGGTGACGGCGTTGACCAGCCGCTCGTCGCCGGTGCCCGGATCGTCGACCGTGACGCTGTAGGTGACCGTGACCGCCTGGCCGGGGTTGAGAGCTCCGGTCCAGGTCAGGTTGGGGCTGGTGAAGGTGACGCCACCCGTCGTGGCGCTCGCGTTCCCGTCGTAGGCGGCGTCGTCCAGCACCCCGCCCAGCGCGTCGGTGAACGTCGCCGCGGCGAAGGGCACCTGCCCGGTGTTGGTGGCGGTGATCGTGTAGGTGACCGTCGCCCCGGGGACGGCCGACGTGGCGCCGGGCGTCTTCACGAGCGTCAGGATGGGGGTGAGGACGAGGACGCTCGCCCCGCACGCCGTGTTCGTGCTGGAGGGCGGGCAGGTGCTGCCCGCCTCGCTGGACGCGACCTGGTTGGCCAGGAGCTTGTCACCCGTAGCGGGATCGGTGGTGGTGACCGAGTAGGTGACGGTCGCGGACGCCCCGACCGCCAGGTCTCCGGTCCAGGTCAGCGTGGTCCCGGCGAGGCCGACCACGCCGGAGGTGGCCGCCGCGTCACCGTTGTAGGTCGCCTTGTCCAGCACGCTCGCCATCGCGTCGGTGACGACGGCTCCGGTGTACACGCTGTCTCCGGTGTTGGCGATCGTGATCGTGTACGCCACGGAGCCGCCCGGGATCACCGCGCTCCGGTCCGCGACCTTGGTGATCGTCAGCCCCGGGGTCAGCACGGTGACCGTGTTGGTGCAGCCGGGATCGGTCACCGCGGGGCAGCTGCTGCCCTGCGCCGTGGAGAGCGTCGTGAGAGTGATCACCTTGTCCCCCAGGTCGGGGTTGTTCACCGTGAGGCTGCCCGTCAGCGTGACGCTGCCGCCCACGGGGACGTCCCCGGTCCAGATCAGCCCCGTCACCCCTCCCGTGCCCAGCGTCAGCGTCCCGGAGCTGGCGGTCTGGTCGCCGTTGGGGACGGCGTCGTCGACGCTTCCGGGCCCGGCGAACAGGACGCCGATCCCGGAGTAGGGTGTCTGCCCGGTGTTGGTGATCACCGTGGTGTAGTAGATCACTTCGCCCGGCAGGTAGGCCGGCTTGTTGGACGAGGTCACGATGGCCAGGCTCGCCACGGTCACCGTCTCCGTGCAACGGGGGTCGGTGCTTGCCACGTCGCAGTTGCCGCCCACCGAGTCCGAGACCAGGGTGTTGGTGAGGATCCCGTCGCCCGAGGCCGGCGTGTTCGTCGTCACCGAGTAGGTGACCGTGGTCGACCCCTCGGCCGGAACGGTCCCGGTCCAGGTCAGGTCGGGTGCATCGTAGGTGACGTCACCGGTGCCGGCCACGGCGTCGTTGTTGTAGGTCGCGTCGTCCAGCACCCCGGCCAGCGAGTCGGTGAACGTCGCGTCGACGTAGGGCGTCAGCCCGCTGTTGCTGATCGTGACGGTGTAGGTGACCGTCTCGCCCTGCGCGGCCGAGGGGGCGCTCGCGGCCTTGTCGAACGTCAGCGTGGTGGCGTCGGTGATCGGGACGCTGTCGACGCAGCGCAGGTCGGTCCCGCCGGCCGGGCAGTTGTTGCCCGGAGTGGCGGAGGTGACGGCGTTCACCAGGTTCAGGTCGCCGGTCGCCGGGTTGTCGACGGTGGCCGTGTAGGAGACGGTCGCGGTCGCACCGGGCGCGAGATTTCCCGTCCAGATCAGGTCGGACCCGGTGAGGCCGACCGTTCCACTCGTGGCGGTGGCGTCCGCGTTGTACGCGGCGTCGTCCAGCACCCCGGCCAGCGCGTCGGTGAACGTCGCCCCCGTGTAGGGGAGCGGTCCGGTGTTGGTGGCGACGATCGTGTAGGTGATCGTGGTCCCCGGCACCGCCGTCGTGGGATTCGAGGTCTTGGTGATCCTCAGCGAGGGGACGAGCACGGCCACGGTGCTGGTGCACCGGGTGTCGCCGCTCGCCGGTGTGCAGTTGACGCCGGTGGTGGGCGAGGAGATCGTGTTGATCATCGCCTTGTCCCCGGGGTCGGGGTTGCGCACGGTGACCGTGTAGGCGATGGTGGCGCTCGCACCGACCGCGAGGTTCCCGGTCCAGGTCAACGTGGATCCGGCGTAGCTCACCGTGCCGGTCGTGGCGGTGGCGTCCGCGTTGTAGACGGCGTCGTCCAGCACCCCGGCCAGCGGGTCGGTGAACGTCGCGCCGGTGTAGGGCGCCTGCCCCGAGTTGACGACGGTGATCGTGTATCCGACGGTGCCTCCCTGGACGGTGGCGGCCCTGTCGGCGGTCTTGGTGATCGTCAGACCGGGGACGAGCACGTTGAGCGTGGCGGTGCAGCGGGGGTCGGAGCCGCCGGACGGGCAGTTGTTGCCCGGGGCGGCGGAGACGAGGGTGCCGGTGACGATCAGGTCGCCGGTGGGCGGGTTCTTGAGCGTGAGGGTTCCGGTGACGGTGACGACTCCCCCGACGGGGATGCTCCCGGTCCAGGTGAGGCTCGTGGCGTTGAGCACAAGCGTCCCCGAGCTCGCGGTCTGGTCCCCGTTGGGGACGGCGTCGTCGAGGGTGCCGGCGGTGAGGACGGAGACGGAGATCCCCGTGTAGGGAACCTGTCCCGTGTTGGTGAACGTGGCGTTGAGGGTGATCGTCGAGCCGGGGGTCGCCCCGGCCTGGGTGTAGCTCTGCTCCAGCACGAGACGCGCCACCGCCACCTGGACGGTGCAGCGCGGGTCGGTGCCCCCCGACGGGCAGTTGCTCCCCGTGGTGGACGAGACGGCGGTGCTGGAGAGCAGGGCGTTCCCGGTGACGGGGTTGTCGACCGTGACGGAGTAGGTGATCGTGGCGCTCGCGCCCACCGCCAGGTCGCCCGTCCAGTTCAGATCGGACCCGGTGAGGCCGACCGTACCGCTCGTCGCGGTCGCGTCCCCGTTGTAGTCCGCGTCGTCCAGCACCCCGGCCAGCAGGTTGGTGACGGCGGCACCGACGTACGGCGTCTGCCCGGAGTTGGTGACGGTCACCGTGTAGTTGACGGTGGCCCCGGGTGCCGTCGTGGCGGTGTTCGCGCTCGCGGCGATGGTCAGCTCCGGCACCAGGACGATCACCGTCGAGGTGCACGCCGGGTCGGTGCCGCCCGCCGGGCAGGTGCTGCCCGGCGTGGACGACACCGCGACGTTGCGCATCACCCTGTCGCTGAGGTAGGGGTCGTTCACGGTGACCGAGTAGGTGACCGTGGCGGTCGCGCCGACCGCCAGGTCACCGGTCCAGGTCAGGTCGGACCCGGTGAGGCCGACCGTGCCGCTCGTCGCGGTCGCGTCGCCGTTGTAGGCGGCGTCGTTGAGCACCTGGGCCAGCTGGTTGACGACCTGCGCCCCGGTGTAGGCGGTCTGCCCGGTGTTGGTGACCGTCGTCGTGTAGGTGACCGTGCCGCCGGGGACGGTCGTCTGGGTGTCGGCGGTGTTCGTGATCGTCAGCTCCGGGATCAGGACGGTGACCACGCTGAAGCAGCCGGGCGCCGTCGCGCCGACGGCCGGGCAGGTGCTGCCGGGCGCGGCGGACGTGAAGGAGCTGCTCATGACCTTGTCGCCGGTGTCGGGGTCGTTGACGGTCACCGAACCCGTGATGGTGACCGTCGCGCCGATCGCGATGTCCCCGGTCCACAGGAGCGAACCTTCCGGGGTCACGTCGATGCTGCCCGAGCTCGTCACGATGTCACCGTTGTAGGTCGCGTCGTCGAACACGTCTGCGACGGTGAACACGGCGCTGATGCCCACGTAGGGGGTCTGCCCGGTGTTGACCATCGTGAGCGTGTACGGCACGACTCCACCCGGGGTCGTGGTGCTCGACGGGGTCGTGACGGTCATCGTCAGCTGCGGGACGAGGACCGTCACGCTGCTGGAGCACCGGGCGTCGCCGCCGCCCGACGGGCAGTTGCTGCCGACGGTGGCCGAGGTGAGGGCGTTGGTCAGCGTCTTGTTCCCGGTGCCGGGGTCGGCGACGGTGACCGAGTAGGTGATCGTGGCGCTCGCGCCGACGGCCAGGTCGCCGGTCCAGGTCAGCGTGGAGCCCGCGAAGCCGACCGAGCCGCTGGTCGCGGCGGCGTTCGCGTTGTAGACCGCGTCGTCCAGTACCCCGGCCAGCGCGTCGGCGAACGTCGCGCCGGTGTACGGCGTCTGCCCCGAGTTGGTGACCGCGACCGTGTAGTTCACGACCGAGCCGGGGGTCGTGGTCAGCGTGTCGGCCGTCTTGACGATCGTCAGGCCGGGGACCAGGACCGTGACGACGGTGAAGCACCCGGGGCCCTGGTTGCCCGCCGGGCAGTTGCTGCCGGGCGCGGTGGAGACCGCGGAGGTTCTCAGGACCCTGTTGCCGGTGTCGGGATCGTTGACGGTGACCGACCAGGTGACGGTGAGCGTCTCGCCGACGGCCAGGTCACCGGTCCAGGTGGCGGTGCCGTCCGGATTGACGACGATGGTTCCCGTCGTCACGGCGAGGTCGTCGTTGGGCGTCGCGTCGTCCAGCATGTCCAGCGGGGAGACGGTGATACTCGTACCGACATAGGGGGTCTGGCCGGTGTTGGAGGCGGTGAACGTGTAGTTCACGACCGAGCCGGGTGTGGTGGTGGCCACGTCCGTGACGCTGCTGATCGTCAGTCCCGGGATCAGGACGGTGACGGTGGCGACGCACTGCGGGCCGGGGTTTCCCGGCGGGCAGGTGCTGCCGGGAGTGGCCGAGGAGACCGTGTTGGAGACGATCCTGTTGCCGGTGTCGGGGTTGCGCACCGTGGCCGAGTAGGTGATGCTCGCGCTCGCGCCGGGCGCGAGGTTGCCGGTCCAGGTCAGGTTGGGGGCGGTGTACGACAGGTTGCCGGTCGTCGCGACGGCGTCGGCGTTGTAGACGGCGTCGTCGAGCAGGCCGGCCAGCGCGTCGGTGAACGTCGCACCGGTGTACGGGGTCTGGCCGTTGTTCGTCACCGTGACCGTGTATCCGATGGTCCCTCCGGGGGTCGCCGTCGAGACGTTGGCGACCTTGACGATGGACAGCCCGGACACGGTCACGGTGGCCGAGCAGCGGGTGTCGGCGCCGCCGGCCGGGCAGGTGCTGCCGACCGTCGAGGAGGTCACCGCGTTGGCCAGCACCTTGTTGCCGGTGTCGGGGTTGTTCACCGTGACCGAGTAGGTGATGGTCACGGTGGCTCCGGCCGCCACGTTGCCGGTCCAGGTCAGGGTCTGGCCGTTCAGGGACACCGAGCCGCCGCTCGCGGTCGCGTCGCCGTTGTAGGTCGCGTCGTCGAGGACGCCCGCCAGCGGGTCGTCCAGCGTCGCGCCGGTGAAGGCGGCGGTACCGGTGTTGTTCACGGTGATCGTGTAGTTGACCGTGCCGCCCGGGACCGCCGAGGAGGCGCTGGCCGTCTTGACCATGACCAGGGCCCCGGCCGCGATCACCAGCGTCGCGGACCTGGTGTCCGCGACGCCGTTCGCGTCGACCACCCGGAAGGTGACCGTGAAGCTGCCCGTCGTGGTCGGGGTGCCCGACAGGACGCCGGTCGAGGCGTTCAGGGTCAGACCCGGCGGCAGGCTGCCCGCGCTGACCGACCACACGTACGGCGTCGTACCGCCGCTGACGGTCAGCGGGACGCTGTAGGCGACCCCGACCTGTCCGGGCGGCGGCGCGGCGAACGTGAACGTCGGCAGCGCCGCGATCGTCACGCTCACCGTCCTGGTGTCGCTCTGGCCGAAGGCGTCGACCACCCTGACGGAGAAGGAGAAGACGCCTCCCGCCGTCGGGGTGCCCGACAGCACGCCGGTGGAGGTGTTCAGCGTCAGACCGGGGGGCAGACTGCCCGCCGTGATCGACCACACGTACGGCGCGGTGCCTCCGGTGACGGTCAGCGGGATGCTGTAGGGGATGCTCACCTCGCCGTTGGGCGGCGCCGGGAACGTCAGCACCGGCGGCGGCGCGATGACCAGGGTGACCGCCCGGGTGGTGCTCACGTTGCTCGCGTCCGTCACCATCGCGGTGAAGGAATAGGTGCCACCCAGCGTCGGGGTGCCCGACAGCACGCCGGTCGAGGCGTTCAGGGCCAGGCCCGGCGGCAGGCTGCCCGCGCTGACCGACCACGTGTAGGGCGTCGTACCGCCGGTGACCGTCAGCGGGACGCTGTAGGCGACGTTCACCTCACCGGCCGGCGGCGGCGCGAAGGTGAAGGCGGGCGAGGCGTTGGGGACGACCGCGGCGGAGGGCAGGGACGCCGGACCCGGGCCCGCCGCGTTCACGGCGGTGACGGTGAACGTGTACGAGGTGCCGGGGGTCAGGCCGACGACACGCTGGGTGGTCGCGGTGCCGGCGAACGTCTGGGTGGGCTGCGCGACGCCGCCGATGTAGGGCGTGACGACGTAGCTCGTGATGGCGCTGCCGTTGGTCGCCGGCGCCGTCCAGGTGAGGTTCGCCGAGGAGGTGCCCGCGGTGGCCGCGGTGATGGTGGGCCGGCCGGGGACGTCGTAGGGGACGACCGCGTTGGAGGCGGGGCTGGCCGAGCCGGTGCCGACCGCGTTCACCGCGGTGACGGTGAAGGTGTAGGTCGCACCGGCGGTCAGCCCGGTCAGCGTCCTGCTGGTGGCCGAGGCGTCGAAGGACACCGGGGTCTGGACCACGCCGTTGCGGATCGGGGTCACGATGTAGCCGGTGATGGCGCTGCCGTTGGCCGCCGGCGCCGTCCAGCTCACCGTCGCGCTGGTCGTCCCGGCCACCGCGGTGGGCGCGGCGGGCGTCCCGGGGACGGAGGTGTAGGTGTAGGCGGCCTGCGCGTCCAGCCCTTCGGTGACGACGTTGACGTTCACCGCGCCGGCCGAGGTCCTGGCGGGCATGGAGGGGATGGTCAGGGTGCCGTTGCCGTTGTTGACGAAGCAGCCGACGGTGACCCCCGAGGGGCACGGCAGCAGGACGACCGGGGTGCCCGCCTGTTGCTGGGCGGTGGTGCCGATCTCGATGGCGGTGGCGTTGGAGATGTTCGTACCGCTCACGGTCACCGTGTTACCGCCGGAGATCGTGCCCGAGTTCGAGCTCAGGGAGATGCCGCCGGGCGTCGCCGGCAGCGTGCCGACGGTCGTCGTCGCCAGGTAGGCCGGATTGGCGTCGTTGGACGACGCGGTGACCACGGTCCCGCTCTGGATCTGCGCCGGCGTGACGCCGGTCCCGGTGACGATGCCCACCACGGTGAGCGGCGGTAACGTCGTCCCGTCCGCGAACGGGGTGGCGAAGTTCGTGCAGGTTATGGAGCGCGACGACGGAGCCGAGCAGACCCACCCGGTGCCGTACGCCCCCACCGGCACCGTCCCGGCGGGCAGGGTCTGGGTGATCGTGATCGGCGCGGTCTCATCGAGACCCGCCGCGACACCCGCGACCACGCTGTAGGTGACGGGGTCGCCCGGCTGCAGCGTCGCGGCGTTGTAGCTGGTCTGGGAGACGGTCAGCTCGGGAACCGCGCTGATCGTGGCCACCCTGGCGTTGTCGACCTCGTGGAAGTCGGTGATGCCGCCGGTGGAGGCCACCCAGCCGAACGCCAGCTGCCGGGGGATCCCGGCCGAGGTCAGCCAGCTCGCCGGGAACAGGCTCGTGGAGACCGCGGGGAGGGTGCCGGTCAACGTCCTGGACGTACCGTTCACCAGGGTGGTTATCACTCGGTAGCTGTTGGCCGGGATGGCCATGCCGGCGGCGGTGGTGAGAATCGTGTTGGTGGGGTTGATGCCGACCTGGACCGGGACGGGCGTGCGGGCGGTCGATCTCAGTCCGAGAACGGGGGCGCTCGTCGAGGTGGCCGTGCTGTTGATCGCGCAGTATCCGACGGTGCCGTTGCCCGGCCCGCGGACGACGACCTGGCCGGGCACCCGGACGCCGCCCGACCCGATGTAGGCGGGGTTCGTGCAGCCACTTCCCTGGTAGGCGCTGTTGCTGAAGTTTCCGTACACGTCGAAGCCGATGCCGAGATAGCCGTACGCCAGGCCGGGGAGGGAGGAGAACGAGGTGTAGCCGAGCGCACCGCCCGACTGGCCGATGTTGGCCGGAGGCGTGGATGTGGCGGGGTTCACCGCGGCCAGGACGAAGGTCATCCCGTCGGCCGCCGACCCGCCGTACTGGTAGGTGTTGAACGTCACGTCCAGCCCCTGCGAGGTCGGCACGCTGGCGGCGCCGAGGAGCCCGCCGACCTTGGTGGTGGCCGCGTCCGTCAGGCGCAGCTTGCCCGAGCCCTGTTGGTCCCGGTTGGCGTCACAGGTGTGCAGGGCGCCAGTGCTGTTGTTGCCGGAGGCGGTCAGGCACGCCATGTTCGTGCCGCCGCTCGGCAGCGCGGGCAGCACCACGGCGCCGAGCCCGTTGGGCGTGTTGTTGTGGAAGGGCTGGTCGAACACGATCGTGCCGGCCGCCGACGCGGCCATGGGAGCCGGCGCGTTCAGCGCGCCGGCGGCCGCGCTCAGGACGAGCAGCTGGGCGAGTGCCCGCCTGTACCTCGGCAGCGGGCCCCCGATCAGGCCTGTGAACCGGCCGGGCGCCCCCGCCGGGCGTGGCACGTCACTCATCACGACCACCGGACGCACACGGGCCGGCCGTCCCCGCCTGATCGGGAATGCCGCCGAGAACAGCGAGAAGCGAAAGCACGGCGCGGCACCCCTTCGATCGATCACGATGTCGGCGGCCTCGCGCCGCGTGGGCATCGTGACGACCGGAGCGGCCGGATGGCCGCCGGGGCTTGTCGCCATTCGGCACGATGAGCGGTTTCCTGGAGGGAACCCCTCCTCAACCACTAAAAGTGTCTGATCAACGACTCAGAGTGTCAATCAATGCGAAGTGTGGCGTGGCGTCGGACAAGCTGGACACAACGGGCCGTGAGCACGAGACGCATCAAGCGCGGCAAAACGGGTGCTACGCGGGCCGCGCACATGACAAAGCACGGCCCGCACCAAAAGTGCGGGCCGTGCTTCGATCGTTCAGACGCAGGCCGTGCGGACGACGTCGGCCAGCCTGCCGGCCAGCTGCTCGGCCTGTTCCGCCGAGGCGGCCTCGACCATGACGCGGATCATCGGCTCGGTGCCGCTGGGCCGGATCAGCACGCGCCCGGTCTCTCCCAGCTCCGACTCCGCGGCGCTGACCGCGGCGGCCAGCTCCGGAGCCGAGGCCTTGGACCGGTCGACGTCCTTCACGTTGACCAGGACCTGCGGCAGGCGGGTCATCACCGAGGCCAGCTCGGCCAGCGACTTCTTCTCCCGCGCCACGACCGCCAGCAGGTGCAGCGAGGTCAGCAGGCCGTCCCCGGTGGTGGCGTGGTCGAGCATCAGGACGTGGCCGGACTGCTCGCCGCCGAGGTTGTAACCGCCGGCCCTCATGGCCTCCAGGACGTAGCGGTCGCCCACGGCGGTCTCGACGACGTCGACACCGGCGTTCTTGAGCGCGATCTTGAAGCCCAGGTTGGACATGACCGTGGCCACCACGGTGTCGCCGACCAGCGTCCCCTCGGCGCGCATGGCCATGGCCAGCACCGCCATGATCTGGTCGCCGTCGATGATCTCACCGGTGTGCGAGACGGCCAGGCAGCGGTCCGCGTCGCCGTCGTAGGCGATGCCCACGTCCGCGTTGCGGGAGACCACGATCTGCTGGAGCTTGTCCAGGTGGGTGGAGCCGACCCCCGCGTTGATGTTGAGACCGTCGGGGCGCGCCCCGATCGTCTCCACGGTGGCTCCGGCCCGCAGCAACGCCTCGGGAGCCACCATGTGGGCGGCGCCGTGGGCGCAGTCGAGGACCACGTTCAGGCCGTCGAGACGGCCGTTCACGGTGGACAGCACGTGGGACACGTAGCGGTCGGCCTCACCGTACGCCTCGCGTACGCGGCCGACCGAGGCACCGACAGGACGCTCCCACTTCTCGCCGAGCCGCTGCTCGATCTCGTTCTCCACCGCGTCGGGCAGCTTGTAGCCGCCTCGGGTGAGGAACTTGATCCCGTTGTCGGGGGCGGGATTGTGGGAGGCGGAGATCATCACGCCCATGTCGGCTCTGAGAGCCGTCGTCAGGTAAGCGACCGCCGGGGTGGGCAGCACGCCGAGCCGGAGAACGTCCACACCAGACGACGCGAGGCCGGCGACCACCGCGGCCTCCAGGAATTCTCCTGAAGCCCGAGGGTCCCGGCCCACGACGGCGACGGGACGGCCCCGCCGCCCGACGCTGGTACTGAACGCCCCGGCATCGCCGAGGACATGAGCCGCGGCCACGGACAGGTCCATGGCGAGCTCGGCCGTGAGGTCGCGTCCGGCGACCCCACGTACCCCGTCGGTGCCGAAAAGGCGCCCCAACGCTTAACGCTTGCTGTACTGCGGAGCCTTGCGGGCCTTCTTGAGGCCGTACTTCTTGCGCTCGGTGGCGCGGGCGTCACGGGTCAGGAAGCCGGCCTTCTTCAGCGGCGGGCGGTTGACCTCGACGTCCAGCGCGGTCAGCGCGCGGGAGAGACCCATGCGCAGGGCACCGGCCTGGCCGGTCACGCCGCCGCCGTTGATGCGGGCGATGACGTCGAACTGCTCCTCGGCACCGAGCACCACGAAGGGCTCGTTGACGATCTGCTGGTGGACCTTGTTCGGGAAGTAGTTCTCAAGCGTACGACCGTTGATCGTCCACTTGCCGGTGCCCGGCACGATGCGGACGCGGGCCACGGACTCCTTGCGGCGGCCCGTGCCGTACGAGTTGCCGGTGGTGATGGGCTTGCGGACGGCGACGTCGCCGCTGGCGGTGGACTCGGAGGTGTACTCGGAGGGGAACTCCTCCGCGGAGTACGACTCCTGCTCGGCCTCGACGGGCGTCTCGACACCGGTGGACTCAGCCACGGTTCTCCTCTAACTTTCCTACTCGGCGTCGGCCATCGGCCAACGCTGCTGGCGACAAGCAGCTAGTGACTACTGGGCGATCTGAGTGAGCTCGAAAGACACCGGCTGCTGCGCCTGGTGCGGGTGCTCGGAACCGGCGTAGACCTTGAGCTTCTTGATCATCTTCCGGCCGAGGGCGTTCTTGGGCAGCATGCCCTTCACGGCCTTCTCGACGGCGCGGTCGGGACGCTTGTCCATGAGCTCGCCGTAGGTCATGGAGCGCAGACCGCCCGGGTAGCCCGAGTGGCGGTAGGCCTTCTTCTGCTCAAGCTTGTTACCGGTCAGCGCGACCTTGTCGGCGTTGATGACGATGACGAAGTCACCGGTGTCGACGTGGTTGGCGAAGGTCGGCTTGTGCTTACCGCGAAGCAGGATCGCGACGTGGCTGGCCAGCCGGCCAAGCACGATGTCGGTGGCGTCGATGATGTGCCACTGACGCTCGACTTCGGCAGGCTTGGGTGTGTACGTGCGCACGGTCGTATGCCTTCTTTGGTCGCGTCTTCGGCGCTGTCGGAGAGGACAGCAACATGGTCGGTAGGTGCGGGCACACGACAGCCCGGACCTTCCGTCTCCAGGAAAAGAGGAGATGACGCCGGACGCGCCGCGTATCGGTCTGCAAGAGGAGACCAATTCGCACACAACGAACTAGCAGGATACCGGCACGGGAGAGTGCTTGCAAAACGACATGACTCTCCGCCGGTACCCCCTGCAGTCTACCCGCCCGGGGGCGGTGCCCGGGAACCGCCACTCGGGACGACGGGATCCGACGGCCGCGCAAGGCGCCGTCACCAGGGCGGGAACCCGGCGGCGCGGCCTCTCCCCGTATCCCCGGGGAAGGGCGTCGGCATCTCCGGGGAAGGACGCCTACGTCTCCGGGGAAGGACCGCCGGACGGCGATCTCGGGACCGCCGCTCCAAAACCTTCACGGAACGGTTCCAACATGTTCTCAGCATTCCCTTCTTCCTCACCGCAAACATCCCTATCTTTGATAGCGGTATGTGGCAGCTTCCTCACCCCGGGCATACCCAGCGAGCGCGCCTGCGTCGCATGGGGGTGTTCGCGTGCCTGCTGGCGGTTCTGCTGGTCGGCTTCATCATCGGCCGGGGCAGCCGCGACGGGAACGTCGCGGACCAGATCTACCTCAACGACACCGGGCCGACGAGGCCCGCGCCCAGCGGCGCCCTGGCCGGACAGGTCGAGCGCGCCCCGCTCGCCCGGGTCGCCCGCGCCTCCGCCGCCCCCACCGCCCCCCAGGACCGGCGCCCGCGCCCCACCCCGAGCGCCGACGCGCCGACCGGCGGCTCCGGCAAGGACGGCCCCTCCCGCTACCTGCTCAACGGCGACGGCGGCGACGGCGCCACCTCCGTCCTCGGCGCGATGGAGCGCGAGGTCGTCCGGCTCGTCAACGTCGAGCGCAGGCGGGCCGGGTGCGCGCCGCTCAGGATCGACAGGCGGCTGACCGCCTCGGCCAGGAGGCACTCGGCCGGCATGGCGGCCGCGGGAAGCCTCTCCCACAACTCCGCCGACGGCACGTCCCCCTGGGAGCGGATGGAGGCCACCGGCTACCGCGACGGCGGCGCGGAGAACATCGGGCGCGGCTACACCTCTCCCGACGAGGCGGTGCGCAGCTGGATGGGGACCAGCGGCCACCGGCGCAACATCCTCAACTGCGAGCTCACGGCCACCGGAGTCGGGGCCTTCCAGGGTCCCGACGGGCCCTGGTGGACCCAGGACTTCGGATACTCCTGAGCCGACAGGCTCCGATACCGGGCTACGCTCGGCGCATGGGTTTTCCCGTGGAGCCGCCGCGCCGCCAGCCTTACAACCGGCCTGACGCGTCGCCGCCCGCACAGGGCCAGCACTGGTTCGACGCCTCGCCGAACAACCGCGCCGCCGAACCCCCCCAGGAGGCCTCCCGGCCCACCGGGCCGCGGGAACGCCCCACGGAACCGTCCGGGGAACGGCCTCGCCGGGAGATGTGGAGCCCGTACGACGAGGGTCCCCGTTCACGCCGCCCGATCTTCATCGCGGCCGGGGCGTTCGCCGCGCTGGTCGCCGCGGGCATCGGCCTGGCCGTGCTGGCCAACTCCGACCCCGACCCGGTGCCCGGCGCGACGAGCCCCACCGCCGAGGCTCCCCTCATCCCGCCCGCCGACACCGCGGAGGGCAAGTTCGGCTTCGCCACCTCCCGCGCCGGCGACCCGCACCTTCTCACCCTGAACGAGGTGTTCAAGCGCAAGAAGGTGAAGATCGGCGGGCAGACCTACCTGATGACCACGCGCAGGACCGACAAGAAGTGCGACAAGGCGGTGGTCGGGGAGAAGCTCCAGAAGGCCCTCACCGCGGCCAAGTGCAACCAGCTCCTGCGGGCCAGCTTCCGCGACGCCTCAGGGAAGATCATCGGCACCGTGGGAGTCGCCAACCTCAAGACGTCGGCGGGGGCGTCCAAGGTCGTCTCGGTCGGCTCCGGCAAGGAGCGGGAGGAATACCTCAAACCGCTGCCAGGTAAGGATAAGGTCACCAAACTTCTCGGCACCGGTGAGGCGTTCGTGGGCGAGTGGCGCCACGGGCACTACGCGGTGATGGTCTGGTTCCAGTACAAGGACGGCCACCTGCCGAAGAAGACCGAGGTCAAGAAGCTGAACCAGGCGGCCTTCGGCGCGGCGGACGCGACCGTCACCCCCGCCCTGGAGGCGCGATCACTGACCGGAAAACGCCCTTGACCATGGGGTCATAACGGCGTTTTACGGCATGAATCCGGCAGACGATACGGCCATACCCGCATGACGATCTCCGGCTGTCGCTAGGCTGCGTCGTATGCGTGGCCAGGAATCCGGGTCCGAGCACCAACGTGAAGCCGAGGGTTCGGCAGCACCGGCGACGCCGCCGCCGAGTTTCGGCCAGCCCTCGCCCCACGTGCTGCGGACCGATCTCACAGGTGACGAGCAGCCCCACAGCCCTCCGGCGTGGCCGGAGGTGACCCCCGGGGCGGCTCAGCCATGGACGGTCCCCGGCGACGGGACCCCCTACGACTGGTACGCCCAGCCGGAGGCCGACCCGCCCGCCCCCTGGCCCGGCCCCTCGCACGCCGCGCCGCGGCCGGAGCCGCTCCCTTCCCCGGAACCCTCCGGCCCCCCGCGGCCCGGGTCCTCCTCCGATCCCGCCGGGCCCGGGTTCCCGCCCGGCCCCTCGGGGAGCGCTCGGCCGGATCTCCCCTCCGAGCTCTCAGGTCCGCGGCCCGGGTTCCCGCCCGCTCCCTCGGGCCCCACCTGGTCGGAGTTCTCCCGGCCCAATCCGGTCCCGCCGGCCCCTCCGGCGTGGATCGACTCCCCCACGCCCCCGGAGCCCTCCCCTCCCGCCTGGCCGGCCCCACCGGCCCAGGGCGACCCCTCGGGCCCGTCCTGGCCCGGCGCCCCCACCCCGGACACGAACTCCCCGGCCTGGCCGCCCCCGCTCCGGGACGAGGCCACCTCACCCGCCTGGCCGACGGAACCGGCCGCCCCTTCGCGGCCCGGCGGGATCGGCGAGGGCGGGCCCCACGAGCACGGGGATTCCGCGCCGCGAAGCGACCAGCCGCTGTCCACCGCGCCCATCGTGCCGGGCGCACCGCCCTGGCAGCCGCCGCCCGCCTTCACGGCCGCGGCCGCGGGCATGCAGGTCTGGCCCTCGTCCGGGCAGGAGGCCCCCTGGCCCGCCGCGACCGGCGAGCCGGTGTGGACCGACCCCGAGGAGAGCGCCGCCCGCCCGGGAGAGCCCGGCGACGTCGCCGTGTGGCCGCCGGACGCCGCCCCCCGTCAGGAGCCGGGTGAGAGCGGCGACACCACGGTCGACGTCCGCGCCACCGGGCCCGTCGCGCCGGGGCATCCCGAGCGGGGAGACCTCCTGGACGACGGCCCCGGCCTCGCACCCCGGCAGGACCCGCCCGCCCCGCAGTTCCCCCCTCAGCAGGCTTCCGCGCCTCCGCAGGGCTCCCCTCAGCAGGCTCCCGCGCCCCCGCAGGGCTCCCCTCAGCAGGCTCCCGCGCCCTCACCGGCCGGCCCGCCGGACGAGACCCCTCCCGTCCTTTCCGGTCCCGCTCCGGCGGTTGTGCCCCCTACGTCCCCCACATCCGCGCCCGTGGCACAGCCCGTCACCCAGCCCGCCGCACGGCCGGGACCGGAGCCGGTCTCGCCGGTGCCCGCGCCTCCCCTCGACCAGGCCGCCCGCGACCGGACACCGTCCCAGGCCGCCGATCCCGGCCCGGAGGCCGCGCAGCCCTTCCCCTCCTCGGACCAGGCGACCCCGCCGGGCGGCATCCCCGTCGTCACCGGCGTCGCCCCGCCGTTCCCGGTCCTCCCGCCCCCGCCGGCGACCTCCGCGCCGGCGGGCGAGCCGACGGCGGTCCTCGGGTCCGGACCGGCGACGACGCGCGGGGCGTTCACCCCGCTCTCGGCGTTCACCCCCGAGCCCCCGCCCCCTCCCCCCGCGCCGGCCCGCAGCAGGGCGAGCACGACGCTGATCGCGGCCGTGGTCGCGGTCGTGGTGGTCGGCATCGGCACCGGCGCCTTCTTCGCCTACCAGTCGTTCAGCGCCAAGCAGTCGGCGAACGCGACGGACCCGATTCCCAGCTCCGGAACCCTCGACCCCACCGACGACCTGGACATCACCGGCGAGCCGGAGCCGATCAACACCACGATGCTCAACTCCGAGAAGACCGACCCGGGCACGATGACCGTGGCCGCCGCCTTCGGCAAGAAGGTGTCCGTGGCCGGGACGACGTTCACCAGGGTCAAGACCGACGTCACCGAGCAGTGCCACAAGGCCGCGTCCGGCAAATTCGCCGGCACCCTGCGCAACCAGGAGTGCCGCCGGGTGCTGCGGGCGACGTACGTGGACAGCAAGCGGCGGTACGCCGTGACCACGGGGATCGCCGTGCTGCCCACCCGCGAGTCCGCGGTCGCGGCCGACAAGGCCAAGAACCTCGGCAGCAACCTCTGGTTCCGCGGCCTGCCCTCGGCCGCCGGCACGGGCGGCGAGCGGGTGCACATCGCGGGCGGCTACGCGGCCGGGATGGTGTGGGGCCGCTACATCGTGTTCAGCTACGCCACCTTCAGCGACGGGCACACGCCGACCGCCAAGGAGAAGGGCCTGGGCAAGGTCAGCGGCGCCTTCCGCGACCAGACCGCGAAGGTCGTGGAGCGCCGCGTCACGAGCTGAGCGTCCGCACCCGGCGGGTCTCCGCGGCCCGCCGGGCGAGCTCCTCGGCGCCGGGATAGCGCACCTCCTCCAGGCAGAGCCCGTGCGCGGGCGCGACGTGCACCCCCGAGTCCCGTACGGCCCTCGCCAGCACCCCGCCCGGCCAGTCGACCGGGAGCCGCCCCTCGCCGACGGGCAACAGCGATCCGACCAGCGCCCGGACCATGGAGTGGCAGAACGCGTCGGCCGTCACCGTCGCGACGACGAGCCCGTCCTCGCGGGCCCAGTCGAGCCGCTGGAGCTCGCGGATCGTGGTCGCGCCCTCGCGTTTCTTGCAGAACGCGGCGAAGTCGTGCTCGCCGAGGAGCGCGGCGGCGGCCTCGTTCAGCCTGTCCACGTCGAGGGGCCTGTTGTACCAGACGACCTCGCGGCGCCGGAGCGGGTCGACCCCGCCCGGGGCGTCGGAGATCCGGTAGGCGTACCGCCTCGACAGCGCCGAGAACCGCGCGTCGAAGCCCTCAGGAGCCACCGTGACGAGACGCACACGCACATCGGGCGGCAGGACCCCGGCGAGCCTCCTGCGCATGGCAGAGAGCCTCTCGGCGAGCTCCGCCGCGGATCCCGGCTCCGGGCCCTCGCCCTCGGCCGCCCCCCGGCGGCCGCGGCCGTCCAGCGCGCCGAGCGCTCCGGGGTCCAGGTCGACGTGGGCCACCTGACCGCGGGCGTGCACGCCCGCGTCGGTCCGCCCGGCCACGGTCAGCGCCGGGGGCTCGGCGAGCCGCAGGATCCTGCCGAGCGCCTCCTCGATCTCCCCCTGGACCGTCCGCCGCCCGGGCTGCTTGGCCCAGCCGGAGAAGTCGGTGCCGTCATAGGCGAGATCCAGCCTCAGCCGTACCACGATGGTTCCTTTCTGGAACTCTCACGGGCTCACGTGTTCACGTGGCCCCCGGGCCTCCCGGGCATTCCCGGGAGAGCGTCCGGAGACCTTCCGGGAGACCGCCTGGAGAACGGAAAGGGCCCGGCGCCCCCGCTGAGGAGGTGCCGGGCCCGTTCACGGGGCCTGAGAGATCAGGCGTTGTCCTTCTTGGCCTCGGTCTCCTCGGCGGGAGCCTCGGTCGTCTCCTCGGAGGCCTTCGTCTCCTCGGTGGTCTCGGCCTTGGCCTCGTCGGCCTTGGTCTCCTCGACCTCGGCCTCCTTGGTCTCCTCCGCCTTGGGCGCGGTGGCCTGGGCGGCGGCCGGGGTCTGGCCGACCTTGACCGCGTTCAGCGGCTCGGACACCAGCTCGATCACGGCCATGGGGGCGGCGTCGCCCTTGCGGAGGCCGATCTTGGTGATCCGGGTGTAGCCGCCGGGACGCTCGGCGAAGGTCGGGGCGATCTCGGTGAAGAGGTGGTGGACGACGCTCTTGTCCTTGACGATCGTCAGCACCTGGCGACGGTTGTGCATGTCGCCCTTCTTCGCCTTGGTGATCAGCTTCTCCGCCACCGGACGCAGACGCTTCGCCTTGGCCTCGGTGGTCTTGATCCGGCCGTGCTGGAACAGCTGGGTGGCGAGGTTCGCCAGGATCAGCCGCTCGTGGGCCGGGCTGCCGCCGAGACGGGCACCCTTGGTGGGCCTAGGCATAACGTTCTCCTTGGGAGTAAACCCGCCCCGGCCGTACGAGGTACCGGGGTCGGGCCGGGGGCCGGAGGGCCCCCGTCATCGTGAAACTCGGTGACACCGGAGGTGACGAGGGTCACCCGGTGTCGCGGGACGCCCGCGAGACGCCGTGAGGCGTGACGCCGTGGGACGTCCCGGAACTCAGTACTGCTCGGTCTCGACGTAGGCGCTGTCGTCGTCGTCGTAGCCGCCGCCGGCCACCGCGCTCGGGTCGAACCCGGGCGGGGAGTCCTTGAGCGCGAGCGTCATCTCGTGCAGCTTCTGCTTGACCTCTTCGATGGACTTGGCACCGAAGTTCCTTATGTCGAGAAGGTCCTGCTCGCTGCGGGCCACGAGCTCACCCACGGTGTGGATGCCCTCGCGCTTGAGGCAGTTGTAGGAGCGGACCGTGAGGTTCAGCTCCTCGATCGGCAGCGCCAGGTCGGCGGCGAGGGCCGCGTCCGTCGGCGACGGGCCGATGTCGATGCCCTCGGCCTCGACGTTCAGCTCGCGGGCGAGACCGAACAGCTCGACGAGGGTCTTACCGGCGGAGGCCACCGCGTCGCGGGGCTTCATGCACGGCTTGGTCTCGACGTCCAGGATCAGACGGTCGAAGTCGGTGCGCTGCTCGACTCGGGTCGCCTCGACCTTGTAGGTGACCTTGAGCACCGGGGAGTAGATGGAGTCGATCGGGATGCGGCCGATCTCCTGGCCCGGCTGCTTGTTCTGCGCGGCGGAGACGTAGCCGCGACCGCGCTCGACGGTCAGCTCCATCTCCAGCTTCGCCTTGCCGTTCAGGGTGGCGATGCGCAGCTCGGGGTTGTGCACCTCGACACCGGCCGGGGGCGCGATGTCGGCGGCGGTGACGTCACCGGGGCCCTGCTTGCGCAGGTACATCACCACGGGCTCGTCGTGCTCGGAGGAGACGACCAGGTCCTTGAGGTTCAGGATGATGTCGGTGACATCCTCCTTGACGCCCGGCACGGTGGTGAACTCGTGCAGCACACCCTCGATGCGGATGCTGGTCACGGCCGCGCCCGGGATGGACGACAGCAGCGTGCGGCGCAGCGAGTTGCCGATGGTGTAGCCGAAACCCGGCTCCAGCGGCTCGATGATGAACTTGGACCGGGTCTCCTCGAGGGACTCCTCAAGGAGGGAGGGACGCTGAGCGATCAGCATGGTGAGATCTCCCTTGCATGGCGGCGCCCGCTATTTGACGCCGCTCGAACAACAGCATAGGTGCCGTACGGCGAATCGCCGCACGGCACCTGAAGAGCCGCTACTTGGAGTAGAGCTCGACGATCAGCTGCTCCTGGACCTGGGTGTCAATCTGCTGACGGACCGGGAGCTGGTGGACCAGGACGCGCAGCGCGTCCGGGACGACGCCCAGCCACGCCGGGTACGTCTTGTCACCGGCGGTGGCGCGGGCCACCTCGTAAGGCAGGAGGTTGCGCGACTTCTCGCGGACCTCGACGATGTCGTGCTCGCGCACGCGGTACGACGGGATGTCGACCTTCTTGCCGTTCACCAGGATGTGGCCGTGACGGACCTGCTGGCGGGCGGCGTCGCGCGACTCCGCGAAACCGGCGCGGTAGACCACGTTGTCGAGACGGCTCTCCAGGATCTGGAGGAGGTTCTCGCCGGTCTTGCCGGTCTTGCGGTTGGCTTCCTCGTAGTAGTTGTGGAACTGCTTCTCGAGGACGCCGTAGATGCGGCGGGTCTTCTGCTTCTCACGAAGCTGGAGCTGGTACTCAGACTCCTTGGGACGGCCGCGGCCGTGCTCACCCGGCGGGTAAGGACGGATCTCGATGGGGCACTTCGCGGACTCGCACTTCTTGCCCTTGAGGAAGAGCTTGGTCTTCTCCCTGCGGCAGAGCTTGCAGTCCGCACCCGTGTAACGAGCCATTTTCTATCTTCTCCTGGGCGTCAGACGCGACGGCGCTTGGGCGGACGGCAGCCGTTATGCGGCACGGGGGTGACGTCCTGGATGGACCCGACCTCGAGGCCGGTCGCCTGCAGCGACCGGATCGCGGTCTCACGGCCGGAGCCGGGGCCCTTGACGAAGACATCGACCTTGCGCATGCCGTGCTCCATGGCGCGGCGGGCGGCGTTCTCCGCGGCCATCTGCGCCGCGAACGGGGTGGACTTACGGGAGCCCTTGAACCCGACGTGGCCGGCGCTGGCCCAGGAGATCACGTTCCCACTCGGGTCGGTGATCGAGACGATCGTGTTGTTGAACGTGCTCTTGATGTGGGCGTGCCCGTGAGCGACGTTCTTCTTTTCCTTGCGGCGCACCTTCTTGGGTGCACCCTGGCGGCTCTTAGGAGGCATTCTTTGCCTTCACTCCTGAGGTCTTCGGTCCTGCGGCTACGCGGACTACTTCTTACCGGGCTTCTTCTTGCCGGCCACGGTCTTCTTCTTGCCCTTACGGGTGCGTGCGTTGGTCTGCGTGCGCTGACCGTGCACGGGAAGGCCACGGCGGTGCCGAATGCCCTGGTAGCACTGAATCTCGATCTTGCGACGGATGTCGGCCTGAACTTCGCGACGGAGGTCACCCTCGATCTTGTAGTTCGCCTCGATGTAGTCGCGCAGCGGCACCAGCTCTTCGTCGGTCAGCTGGTGAACCCGCAGGTCGCCGTTGACGCCGGTGGCCTGAAGGGTTTCGAGCGCACGAGTGCGGCCGATTCCGAAAATGTAGGTGAGAGCGATCTCCAGCCGCTTGTCGCGGGGGAGGTCTACACCAACCAGGCGAGCCATGGTCGGGCATTCTCCTTCGTTATGGCGGAGGTCCTGCGCCTCACTTCCCCTCCCCATGCCCGGGGTGAGGGCCCCGGCCTCCGACCGGGGGTCTCCTGCGGGGTACGGCGCGAGCCGCCGACGCAGGTGTGAGACACGATTACGTGAAAGCCCCACATGGATCGAGTCCGCCTCTTAGGAGCGGACTCTCACGGGGCCTTGTTGGAGCGACTAGCCCTGACGCTGCTTGTGGCGCAGGTTGTCGCAGATCACCATGACGCGACCGTGCCGGCGAATCACCTTGCACTTGTCACAGATCTTCTTGACGCTCGGCTTGACCTTCATAGTCCTATTCGTCCCTCAGACGCGCTTACTTGTATCGGTAGACGATCCGCCCACGACTGAGGTCGTAGGGGCTCAGTTCGACGACAACCCTGTCGTCAGGAAGGATCCGGATGTAGTGCATCCGCATCCGCCCGCTGATGTGGGCCAGGACCTTATGGCCGTTGTCGAGTTGCACCCGGAACATCGCGTTCGGGAGCGACTCAACCACAGTGCCCTCGATCTCGATGGCGCCGTCTTTCTTGGCCATGTCCCTCGCGTTTCACTGATCGGTCGTCTGAGGCTTCGGAACACTAAGCAGCCGCGACCCAGCGCTTCGATGAGAGCGGCGGTTGCGAAACCGCCGATGCGCAATGGTCATAGTGAACCGAAGAAGGAGTGTACGGCACCGGGCGAGGAAATGCGAAACACACGGCCGGTACCTTGACACAACCGCTACAAAGGATACCGCAGATCCCGAGCGGGACGGACGGCACGGCTCGACGCGCGAATACTCGTCCGCCCATTGTGGCATGTCCGGCCAGGTCAGGCCAGCATCCCGGCGTCCACTCCCCGCTCCTGGTCCGCCGCCGGCCCGTTCCCCGTCCGCCCTGACCCTCCCCCGATACGCCGCCGTCCCGCTCCCGGCCGTTCCCCGTCAACCCCGGCCCTCCCCCTGTGCACCACCGGCCCGCTCCCAGTCCGCTCCCGGCCTGTTCCCGTCCGCCCCGGTCCGCGCGGCGGGGCTCCATCCGGGTGATCGCCTCCGTCAAGACCATCCGGCAGGACCCCCGGGGCAGGGAGCCCGCATGAGCGTCCCCGTCGCTCCGTCGTCCCGTCGCCCCTCGGCACCGGGGAACCCCTGGCACCGGAAAACCCCGGGCACCGGAAAGCCCCCCGGCGACCCGGCGCCGGGGGGCTTGCTCGACCAACCTTATCGATCAACGTTTCCCGATCGACTTCTCTCGGCCGACGCTTCTCGACCAACACCCTTTGATCAACACCTCTCGGCCAACGTCCCGCCGAAGGGCCCCCGCCCCCACCGGATGACCTTGACCACTCGGACCGTCCCCCCGGAAGGCGTGGGGAGGGATCAGAAGGCGTCACCCCAGCGGCCGCAGTCGTCGAACTTGTTGCCGCCCTCGCAGACCCGGATCTTGAAGTCGTCGAAGCCGTTGCTCTTCTTGAACCCGCCGAACTTGTTGAAGCCGGAGTTGCCGAAGGTGCTGAACACCTTGCTGTGCGAGCCGAACTTGTCGTGCCACTTGAACCACACGTAGCTGCGCTGGCGGTCGCGGTCGCGGTCGAACAGGTTGCCGTAGAACCAGTAGCGGCCGCCGCTGCTGGTCCAGTAGCCCTTGAAGTAGGAGCGCTTGCCGAAGCTCTCGCCACCGCCGAAGCCCGAGTAGTAGGGGCCGAAGAAGTGCTTGCTCGACGTCTGCGCCTCCTGGACCGCGACGGCGGACCCGGCCGGTGCCTGCGAGGCCGAGGCCATCGCCGACGGGGCGGCGAGGACACCCGCGGCCAGCGAACCTGCCAGCGCCGCTCCGACCAGGGCTGTACGGATCTTGCTCATCGAATCTTCCTCCTGTGAACCGGGGTCCGGCTGTCCGGACACCGCTCACGTTATGAAGATTCAATCCCTCCTTCTGCGGAGGAATGCACACTCAACGCCCAGCGTGCACTATTACGGGTTCCTTCCCCGCCCCAGGACCGTGGCGATCGTCGTCACCAGCAACACCACGCCCCACGGGCCCATGACCCACAGGGGCCACGGGTACGGGAAGTCGTCGCCGGTCGCCCCGACGATGAGCCAGATCATCCAGTTGATGCCGCTGGCCATCGCCCAGACGGACCAGGCGGCCGCCAGACCCTTGTCCTGCGCGCCCTTCACGCTGCTCGCCTTGACGCGCTCAGGGGCCCGGGAAGGGGCCTCGGGGAGGCGGCGCAGGTCGACGTCGGGAAGGTCGGAGGTGAGGACGGCGAGCTCGCCGTACGTCTTGCTGGTGTAGAGCTGTTCGAGGCGCTCGTCGAACTCCTCCGTGGTCAGTCGGCCCTGGGCGTAGTGCTCCCTCAGGACCGAGGCGACCTTGTCGCGATCTCCGTCGGAGGCTCGCATCTCCGGACCAGCCGCCATGTCAACCACATCCGCTCGCCGGCGGGCACGAATCAGCCCGCGTCTCCCAACAGGTCGGCAAGCCGCTCTTTCCCCCCGTCAAGGGCGGTCAATACCCAAGGTCCATTATGTGTCACGGCAACGCTGTGTTCGAAGTGTGCGGAGACCTTTCCGTCGATCGTGACCACGGTCCAGTCGTCGGCCAGCACCTTGGTCCGGTCCGTCCCGAGGTTGACCATCGGCTCGACGGCGAAGCACATGCCCGGCTCGAACTTCGGGCCCCGGCCGGGCTTGCCGTGGTTGGCCACCCACGGGTCCATGTGCATCTCGGTGCCGATGCCGTGGCCGCCGTACTCCTGCGGGATGCCGTAGCGCCCCTGGGAACGGACGTACTTTTCCACCTCGTGCCCGATGTCGGACAGATGGCGGCCCACGGTGAGCGCGGCGATGCCCCGCCACATGGCCTCCTCGGTGACCCGCATCAGCTCGGTCAGCTTGGGATCCACCTCGCCGATCGGGACCGTGATGGCCGAGTCGCCGTGCCAGCCGTCCAGGATGGCGCCACAGTCGATCGAGATGATGTCGCCCTCCTTCAGCGGGCGGCGGTCACCCGGGATGCCGTGGACGACCTCGTGGTTGACCGAGGCGCAGATCGTCGCGGGGAAGCCCTGGTAGCCCTTGAAGGAGGGGATCGCCCCCTCGTCCCTGATGGCCTTCTCCGCGATCGCGTCCAGGTCCAGGGGCGTCATGCCCGGCTGGACGCTCTCCCGCAGGAGCTGCAGGGTACGGCCGACCACGAGGCCCGCCGCCCGCATCTTCTCCACCTGCTCGGGCGTCTTGATCTGGATTCCATGCTTGTTCTTCTTGAACACGTGCACACCCCCTGGGGTGGTTCAACGGGCGGTCCGGGAGCCCAATTCCCCCGATTCTGCCCTAAATGACAGCACGCCACCCATGAGAAACCCATGGGTGGCGTGCTCGGTGCTATCGCTTCGCTAGCCGATGAAGGGGTTCAGAGCCTCCATCGCGCGCTGGGTGACCTCTTCCACCGGACCGGTGGCGTCCACGCCGACCAGGATCCCCTCGTCGGCGTAGAAGGAGACCAGGGGAGCGGTCTGCTCCTGGTAGACCTCCAGGCGGTGCCTGACGGTCGCCTCCTTGTCGTCGTCCCGCTGGTACAGCCGGCCGTTGCAGGCGTCGCAGACGTCGTCCTTCTTGTCATCGAAGTCGACATGCCAGATGCGACCGCACTGGCTGCAGGTCCGGCGTCCCGCGAGCCTGCGGACGACCTCCTCGTCATCGACCACGAGCTCCAGGACGATGTCCAGACCGACCTCGAACTCGGCGAGGATCTTCTTCAGGATCTCGGCCTGGGGCACGTTCCTGGGGAAGCCGTCGAGCAGGAAACCGTCCTGCGCGTCCTTCTCGGCGAGGCGGTCGCGGACCATCGCGATGGTGACCTCGTCGGGCACGAGGTCGCCGCGGTCCATGTATTCCTTGGCAATCTTGCCGAGCTCCGTGCCGCCCGAGACGTTGGCGCGGAAGATGTCACCTGTCGAAATCTTCGGGATCGACAGGTTCGATGCGACGAACTGGGCCTGTGTCCCCTTACCCGCTCCGGGGGGCCCGACCAGGACGAGGCGCACTACTTCAGGAAGCCTTCATAGTTGCGCTGCTGCAGCTGGCTCTCGATCTGCTTCACGGTGTCGAGGCCGACACCAACCATGATCAGAATGCTCGTCCCTCCGAACGGGAAGTTCTGACTCGCGCCGACGAGCGCCAGCGCGACGATCGGCACCATGGAGATCAGGCCCAGATACAGCGCGCCGGGAGCGGTGAGTCGCGTGAGCACGTAGTTCAAGTACTCAGCCGTCGGGCGACCCGGGCGGATGCCCGGGATGAACCCACCGTACTTCTTCATGTTGTCGGCGACTTCAACGGGGTTGAAGGTAATCGACACGTAGAAGTACGTGAAGAAGACGATAAGCAGGAAGAAGGTGATCATGTACGTCGGGGTGGTCCCGCCGCCGCCGAACTCCTGCGAGATCCACTGGATGATCGGGTGCGGCTCCTCCTGGGTGTTCGAGAAGAGCGTCGTGATCAGCTGCGGAAGGTAGAGCAGCGAGGAGGCGAAGATGACCGGGATGATGCCGGCCTGGTTGACCTTCAGCGGGATGTAGGTCGACGTCCCGCCGTACATCCTGCGGCCGACCATGCGCTTGGCGTACTGCACCGGGATCCGGCGCTGCGCCTGCTCCACCATCACGACCAGGGCGATCATCGCGATACCGACGACGATGACCACGGCGAAGACGAAGGCGCCCTTCTGGCGGGCGATGTTCAGCAGCTCGGACGGGAAGACCGCGATGACCTGCGTGAAGATCAGGATGGACATGCCGTTGCCGATGCCGCGGTCGGTGACCAGCTCGCCCAGCCACATGACGACGGCGGTGCCGGCCGTCATGGTCAGCACCATCGTGACGATGGCGAAGACGTTGTCCTTGTCGAGGAGGATCTCCTCGCGACACTGCGGGAACAGCTGGCCGCTGCGGGCCAGGGCCACGAAGGCGGTCGACTGCAGCACGGCCAGGCCGACCGTCAGGTAACGGGTGTACTGCGTGATCTTGGTCTGTCCGGCCTGTCCCTCCTTCTTGAGGGCTTCCAGGCGCGGGATGACCACGACGAGCAGCTGAAGAATGATGCTCGCGGTGATGTACGGCATGATGCCGAGGGCGAAAACTGAAAGTTTCAGAAGGGCGCCGCCGCTGAACAGCTGCACCATTCCGTAGATGTTGCCCGCGTCCCCCGCCTGCGCCTGGGTGAGACAACGGCTGATGTTCTCGGTATGCACACCCGGAGTCGGCAGGACCGACCCAAGTCGGAACAGCGCGATGATGCCCAAAGTGAAGAGCAACTTCTTACGCAGGTCCGGCGTACGGAACGCTCGGGTAAATGCGGTCAGCACGGTCCCTCCTGCGCGCCTGAAAGGCGAGGTCGGTCAGCGATGGTGCGGGGGTGTTCCATCTTTGCCATATCCAGTCAATGAGCCCAAGGAAATGAGTCGAGGCCCACTGTCCAGCGAACTCTAACGCACTACGGGCGCGGGAGCCCATTACGAGCCCCCGCGCCGCGTGATGATAACGCCTACAGCTCGGAGACGGAGCCCCCGGCAGCGGCGATCTTGTCCTTGGCCTTGGCCGAGAAGGCGTGCGCCTCCACGTTCAACGCCACGGAGATGTCACCGGTTCCCAGAACCTTGACGAGCTGGTTCTTGCGAACCGCGCCCTTGGCGACGAGCGTGTCGACGGTGACGTCGCCGCCGTCGGGGAACAGCTCGCCGAGCCTGTCAAGGTTGACGACCTGGTAGGTCGTCTTGAACAGGGCGTTGGAGAAGCCCTTGAACTTGGGGAGGCGCCGCTGCAGCGGAACCTGGCCACCCTCGAAGCCGAGCGGGACCTTGTTCCTGGCCCTCGTGCCCTTGGTACCACGACCCGCCGTCTTGCCCTTGGACGCCTCGCCGCGGCCCTTGCGGACCTTCGACTTGTTGGCGCCGGGGGCCGGACGCAGGTGGTGGATGCGGAGCGGAGTGTTCTCTGCCATGTCTAGTCGACCTCTTCCACGGTGACGAGGTGCGTCACCACGGTGACCATGCCGCGGATCTCCGGGCGGTCCTCCTTGACAACGACGTCGCCGATTCGCTTCAGACCGAGCGAGCGCAGCGAGTCACGCTGGTTCTGCTTGCCACCGATCTTGGAACGGACCTGGGTAATCTTCAGGCGTGCCATGGACTAGCTCACCGCCTTCGCGGCCGCGGCCTCCGCGAGACCCTCGGCGCGAGCCTTGAGCATCCGCTTGGGGGCGACGTCCTCGATCGGGAGACCACGGCGGGCCGCGATCTCCTCGGGGCGGCTGAGGCCCTTCAGGGCCGCCACCGTGGCGTGCACGATGTTGATCGGGTTGTCCGAGCCGAGCGACTTGGACAGCACGTCGTGGATACCGGCGCACTCCAGCACGGCGCGCACCGGGCCACCGGCGATGACGCCGGTACCGGGCGAGGCCGGACGCAGGAAGACGACGCCCGCGGCCTCTTCACCCTGCACGATGTGCGGGATGGTGCCCTGGATGCGGGGCACCTTGAAGAAGTGCTTCTTGGCCTCTTCGACACCCTTGGCGATCGCCGCGGGCACTTCCTTGGCCTTGCCGTAGCCGACGCCGACCATGCCGTTGCCGTCACCGACGATGACGAGGGCGGTGAAGCTGAAGCGACGACCACCCTTCACGACCTTGGCCACTCGGTTGATCTTCACAACGCGCTCGATGTACGAGACGCCCTTGTCAGCGTTTCCACCGCGGCGATCGTCACGACGACCGTCACGCCGCTCGCCACCGGCGGCGCCACCGCGACGCGGAGCTCCAGCCATTAGTGGTTCCTCTTCTCATTCGTAAGACGGGCCATCGGGTGCGATCCTGGATTGCGATCCTGGGACGGAGTCATCAGAACTCCAGTCCGCCTTCGCGTGCGCTGTCTGCCAGCGCCGCGATGCGGCCCGCGTAGCGGTTGCCACCCCGGTCGAACACGACCGCGGTGATCCCGGCTGCCTTGGCCCGCTGAGCGAGAAGCTCGCCGACCTGCTTGGCCTTGTCGGTCTTGGCGCCCTCCGCCGAGCGCAGGGAGGCGTCCATGGTGGACGCGCTCACCAGCGTGTGGCCCTGGGTGTCGTCGACGATCTGCACGAAGAGGTGCTTCGTGGAGCGGTTGACGACCAGGCGCGGACGCGTGGCCGTACCGGCCACCTTCTTGCGGACTCGGCCGTGGCGGCGGGCCCGCGAGACGGCGCGGGCGGCCGTGTGCTTGCCGAACGCAGTCTTGCCAGCCATGCCTACTTACCAGCCTTTCCGACCTTGCGGCGGATAACTTCACCCTGGTAGCGCACGCCCTTGCCCTTGTACGGGTCGGGCTTGCGCAGCTTGCGGATGTTCGCGGCGATCTCGCCGACCTTCTGCTTGTCGATGCCGTCCACGTGGAACAGCGTCGGCCTCTCGACGCGGAAGGTGACACCCTCGGGGGCGTCGACGATCACCGGGTGGCTGAAGCCGAGAGCGAACTCGAGCTGAGTCGGGCTCTTGGCCTGCACGCGGTAACCGACGCCCACGATCTCCAGGGTCTTCGAGTAACCCTGGGTAACACCGGTCACCATGTTGGCGACCAGGGTGCGGGACAGGCCGTGCAGCGCACGGACCTTGTTCTCGTCGTTGGGGCGGGTGACGTTCAGGTTGCCGTCGTCACCCTTGGCGATCGCGATGGGCTCCGCGACCGTGTGTGAAAGCGTGCCCTTGGGACCCTTGACCGTGACGTCCCGGCCGTCGATGGCGACGTCCACTCCGTTCGGTACGGGGATGGGCAGCCGTCCGATTCTTGACATGCTGTTCGTTCTCCCCTCTACCAAACGAAGGCGAGGACTTCCCCGCCCACTCCACGCTTGCCGGCCTGCTTGTCCGTCATGAGACCGCCGGACGTCGAGATGATCGCGACGCCCAGTCCGCCCAGGACTCGGGGCAGGTTGTCCTTCTTTGCATAAACCCGCAGGCCGGGCTTGGAAACCCGGCGCAGGCCCGCGAGGGACCGCTCACGGGTCGGCCCGAACTTCAGCTCCACCACGAGGTTCTTTCCGACCTTGGCGTCTTCGACGCTCCAGGACTGGATGTAACCCTCCTGCTGGAGGATCTCGGCGATGTGCGCCTTGATCTTCGAGTACGGCATCGCCACACTGTCGTGGTACGCCGAGTTCGCGTTTCGCAGACGCGTCAGCATGTCTGCGATCGGGTCCGTCATCGTCATGGCCGGTGGCCTTCCTCACCGCGGTTTCCACAGGGGACCTACGGTGCGGTCATGGGCGCCTGTAGGCGGCGCCCGGTGAATACGACTTCTATGTGCGGCCGGTGCCTCGCGCGGGCCCGTGATCGCTCACGGGGCCGCGCGGAGGGCTACCAGCTCGACTTGGTGATGCCGGGCAGCTCGCCCCGGTGCGCCATCTCGCGGAAGCAGATGCGGCACAGGCCGAACTTCCTGTAGACGGCGCGGGGACGACCACAGCGCGAGCACCGAGTGTACGCCCGGACCTCGAACTTGGCCTTACGAGCAGCCTTGACCTTGAGCGACGTCTTCGCCATGATCAGGCCTCCTTGAACGGGAATCCGAGCTGCTTCAGCAGCGCCCGGCCCTGGTCGTCGGTCTTAGCGGTGGTCACGACCGTGATGTCCATACCACGCTGGCGGTCGACCTTGTCCTGGTCGATCTCGTGGAACATGACCTGCTCGGTGAGACCGAAGGTGTAGTTCCCGTTGCCGTCGAACTGCTTGGGCGACAGACCGCGGAAGTCACGGATGCGGGGCAGCGCCAGCGAGAGCAGCCGGTCGAGGAACTCCCACATGCGGTCACCGCGAAGCGTGACGTGCGCGCCGATCGGCATGCCCTCGCGCAGCTTGAACTGGGCGATGGACTTGCGGGCGCGGACGACCGCCGGCTTCTGGCCGGTGATCACGGTGAGGTCGCGGACGGCGCCTTCGATGAGCTTCGAGTCACGCGCGGCCTCGCCGACGCCCATGTTCACCTTGATCTTGGTGATGGTGGGCACCAGCATGATGTTCTCGAACTCGAACTGCTCGTTCAGCTTCGCGATGATCTCTTCGCGGTAGCGCTGCTTGAGGCGCGGGAGGGCCCGCTGTCCGGTCTCGGTGGTGTTCGCGGTCATCAGTTGTCCTCACCCGTCTCCTCGGAAGCGGCCTTGGCCGACTCCTTCTTGGCGGGCTTGTCGTCCTTGGCAGGCTTCTCATCCTTGAGCTTCTTGACGTTGCTCACGTGGATGGGAGCCTCCATGGTCTGCACGCCACCGGTCTTGGCGCCGCGCGGACCCTGGTTGGTCTCCTTGGCGTGCTTCTTGACCAGGTTGACGCCCTCGACCACCACACGCTCGTCGCGCGGGTGGGCGGCGATCACACGGCCCTTGGCACCCTTGTCCTTGCCGGCGATGACCAGGACGAGGTCACCCTTCTTCACATGAAGCTTCGGCATTACAACACCTCCGGCGCGAGCGAGATGATCCGCATGAACTTCTTGTCACGCAGCTCACGTCCGACGGGACCGAAGATGCGGGTGCCCCGGGGGTCGCCACTGTCCTTGATGATGACGGCGGCGTTCTCGTCGAAGCGGATGTAGGAACCGTCGGGACGGCGGCGCTCCTTGACAGTGCGGACGATGACGGCCTTGACCACATCGCCCTTCTTCACGGTGCCGCCGGGGATGGCGTCCTTGACCGTGGCGACGATGATGTCACCGATTCCCGCGTAGCGCCGGCCCGAGCCACCGAGCACACGGATGCAAAGGACTTCCTTCGCACCGGTGTTGTCGGCGACCTTGAGCCGCGACTCCTGCTGGATCACTTGAACTCCTGTTTGTCTCGCTGGTTCTCACCCGTGGGTGAGCCTTGCGGAACCTGATGGGTCTTTTTCCCCCGGCGACAGCCCTTCTCAGGACCGCCACCGCAGGCGGGGCGAAGATCGCTTCGCCCCCTTGGACGCCGTCGTGGGGGGTGACGGTGTCACCCCCCACGAGGCGCGTTGCCTACTTGGCCTTCTCGAGGATCTCGATGACCCGCCAGCGCTTGCTGGCGGACAGCGGCCGGGTCTCCATCAGGAGGACACGGTCGCCGACACCGCAGGTGTTGGCCTCGTCGTGCGCCTTGTACTTGGTCGTCCTACGGATGACCTTGCCGTACAGGGGGTGCTTGACGCGGTCCTCGACAGCGACCACGACAGTCTTGTCCATCTTGTCACTGACGACCAGACCCTCACGGGTCTTGCGGTAGTTCCGCGTCTCGGTCGTGGTTTCCGTGGCCTCAGCCATCGATCGACTCCTTCTCTACCGTGACGATTCCGAGCTCCCGCTCGCGCATCACGGTGTAGATACGGGCGATCTCGCGGCGGACGGCACGCAACCGCCCGTGGCTCTCCAACTGGCCGGTCGCTGCCTGGAAGCGGAGGTTGAACAGCTCCTCCTTGGCTTCCTTCAGCTTCGTGACCAGGGTGTCCTGGTCTTCCACCCGCAGCTCACCGGCGGTCAGGCCCTTAGCCATCACGCCTCACCCACTTCACGCTTGACGAACCGGCACTTCATCGGCAGCTTGTGCATCGCACGACGCAGGGCTTCGCGAGCCACCGGCTCGGCGACACCCGAAAGCTCGAACATGATGCGGCCGGGCTTGACGTTGGCGATCCACCACTCCGGCGAACCCTTACCGGAACCCATGCGGGTCTCGGCGGGCTTCTTCGTGAGGGGGCGGTCCGGATAGATGTTGATCCAGACCTTTCCGCCACGCTTGATGTGACGGGTCATCGCGATACGAGCCGACTCGATCTGGCGGTTGGTCACGTAGGAGTGCTCAATCGCCTGAATGCCGAACTCGCCGAACACGACCCTGGTGCCACCCTTGGCGGCTCCGTGACGGTCGGGCCGGTGCTGCTTGCGGTGCTTGACCCTGCGCGGGATCAGCATGGTCAGCTCCCTTCAGCACCCGGCTGCGCAGCCGGGCCGGTCTCGGGGGCAGCCTGCGAGGCCGCCTCGTTCCTGGGGGCGGAGGCGCGGTCGCCACGGCCGGCACCGGCGCCACGACGGGCGCCACCGGCGCCGCCGCCACGACGGGGACGGTCGCCGCCACCGGCACCGGGGCCACGACGGTCGTCGCGGTCACGACGCTGGCCGGCACGAGCACCGGCGGCGGCCGCCTCGCGCTCGGCGCGGCTGGTCGGAGCCTCACCCTTGTAGATCCACACCTTCACGCCGATGCGGCCGAAGGTGGTACGGGCCTCGTACAGGCCGTAGTCGATGTCCGCGCGGAGGGTGTGCAGGGGCACGCGGCCCTCGCGGTAGAACTCCGAACGGGACATCTCGGCGCCGCCGAGACGACCGGAGCACTGCACCCGGATGCCCTTGGCGCCGCTCTTCATCGCCGACTGCATCGCCTTGCGCATGGCACGGCGGAACGAGACACGGCTGGACAGCTGCTCGGCCACACCCTGGGCGACGAGCTGAGCGTCGATCTCAGGGTTCTTGACCTCGAGGATGTTCAGCTGGACCTGCTTCTTGGTCAGCTTCTCGAGGTCACCGCGGATCCGGTCCGCCTCGGCGCCGCGGCGGCCGATGACGATGCCCGGACGGGCGGTGTGAATGTCGACCTGTACCCGGTCGGTGGTCCGCTCGATCTCCACCTTGGAGATGCCGGCCCGCTCCATGCCCTTCTTGAGCATGCGGCGGATCGCCACATCCTCGGCAACGTACGACTTGTAGAGCTTGTCGGCATACCACCGGCTCTTGAAGTCGGTCGTGATGCCGAGGCGGAACCCGTGCGGGTTAACCTTCTGACCCACTAGCGGGTCCTCCCCTTCGGCTCGCGGGACTCCACGATCACGGTGATGTGGCTGGTCCGCTTGTTGATCCGATAGGCACGACCCTGAGCACGGGGACGAAACCGCTTCAGCGTCGGGCCCTCGTCGACCCAGGCACGGCTCACGAAGAGCGTGTCACGGTCGAGCTTGAAGTTGTGCTCCGCGTTGGCAATGGCGCTCGAGAGCACCTTGTACACGGTCTCGCTCGCCGACTGGGGAGCGAACTGCAGCACGGCCTGCGCCTCCGAAGCGGGCAGCCCGCGAATGAGGTCCACCACACGGCGGGCCTTCATGGGCGTGTGGCGCGCGAACCGCGCCTGAGCCCTGGCTTCCATCGCTTACTCCTCTTACCCTTCGTTTTGGTCGAGTCCGTTTCGCCCGGTGAGGCTTGACGTCCTCGTCCTGAGGCGCTTATCGCCGGCTGCGGCGGTCTTCCTTGACGTGGCTGCGGAAGGTTCGCGTGGGAGCGAACTCACCGAGCTTGTGGCCGATCATCGACTCGGTGACGAACACCGGGACGTGCTTACGGCCGTCGTGAACGGCGATCGTGTGACCAAGCATGTCGGGCACGATCATGGAGCGCCGCGACCACGTCTTGATGACGTTTTTGGTGCCCTTCTCGTTCTGGACATCCACCTTCTTCTGAAGGTGGTCGTCCACGAAGGGACCCTTCTTAAGGCTACGTGGCATTTTGGCTGCTCCTACCGCTTCTTCCGCTTGGTACGACGGCGGATGATCAGCCGGTCGCTGGCCTTGTTCGCCGCACGGGTACGTCCCTCGGGCTTGCCCTTGGGGTTGACGGGGTGACGACCGCCGGAGGTCTTACCCTCACCACCACCGTGCGGGTGGTCGACCGGGTTCATCGCGACACCGCGAACGGTGGGGCGCTTGCCCTTCCACCGCATACGGCCGGCCTTGCCCCAGTTGATGTTGGCCTGCTCGGCGTTGCCGACCTGGCCGATCGAGGCCCGGCAGCGGACGTCGACCTGGCGCATCTCACCGGAGGGCATACGCAGCGTGGCGTACTGGCCCTCCTTGGCGAGGAGCTGGATCTGCGCGCCGGCGGACCGGCCCAGCTTGGCGCCACCGCCCGGACGGAGCTCCACCGCGTGGATGAAGGTACCGGTCGGGATGTTGCGCAGCGGGAGGCAGTTGCCCGGCTTGATGTCGGCCGTGGGGCCGTTCTCGATGTTGTCGCCCTGCTTGAGGCCGGTGGGGCAGAGGATGTAGCGCTTCTCCCCGTCGGCGTAGTGCAGCAGCGCGATGCGGGACGTGCGGTTCGGGTCGTACTCGATGTGAGCGACCTTGGCCGGGATCCCGTCCTTGTCGTGACGCCGGAAATCGATGATCCGGTAGGCGCGCTTGTGGCCACCACCCTGGTGACGGGTGGTGACTCGGCCGTGGACGTTACGGCCACCCTTGCTGTGCAGGGGTGCAAGCAGCGACTTCTCGGGCGTGCTGCGCGTGATCTCGGCAAAGTCCGAGACGCTGGCGCCGCGGCGACCCGGGGTCGTCGGCTTGAGTTTACGGATGCCCATCTTTTTCGTTCATCCTTCGTCGGTTAATCCGGTCGAATGCCCCTCACCAGGCGGCGAGGGGCTTTCTCCCTGTACTTACTGAGCGAGCGCGTCAGCCGATCTGGCCGAAGATGTCAATCCGGTCGCCCTCGACCAGGCTGACGATGGCTCGCTTGGTGGCCGGGCGCTGGCCGTAGCCGAACCTGGTCCGCTTCCGCTTGCCCTGGCGGTTGATGGTGTTGACGCTGGCGACCTTGACACCGAAGATCTTCTCAACGGCGATCTTGACCTGCGTCTTGTTGGCCGTCTTCCGCACCAGGAACGTGTACTTGTTGTGCTCGTCGATCAGGCCGTAGCTCTTCTCGGAGACAACCGGCTTGATGATGATGTCGCGCGGGTCGGCGATCTTCTCCATCAGGCGTCTTCCTTCCCGCTCTTGCTCAGACGCGCCACGATCTGGTCGTACGCGTCCTGAGTGAAGACGACGTCGTCGTAGCAGAGCACGTCGTAGGTGTTGAGCTGCCCGGCGTCCAGAAGGTGGACCTCGGGAGCGTTGCGCAGGCTCAGCCAGCTGAGCTCGTCACCCTCGTCGACGACGACCAGGACGCTGCGGGCCTTGGTGAGCCTGCGAAGCGACTCGAGAGCCGCCTTGGTCTTCGGGGTCTCCCCCTCGACCAGACCGCTGACCACGTGAACGCGGCCGCCGGTCGCCCGGTCGGACAGGGCCCCGCGCAGGGCGGCGGCCTTCATCTTCTTGGGAGTCTTCTGCGAGTAGTCCCGCGGAACCGGGCCGTGGACGGTGCCACCGCCGGTGAACTGCGGGGCGCGGGTCGAACCCTGGCGGGCGCGGCCGGTGCCCTTCTGGCGGTACGGCTTCTTGCCGCCGCCTCGGACCTCACCGCGGGTCTTCGCCTTGTGGGTGCCCTGCCGGCGAGCGGCGAGCTGGGCCACGACGACCTGGTGGATCAGCGGGATGTTGACCTTCGTGCCGAAGATGTCCTCCGGCAGGTCGACGGTGCCGGCCTTCTCACCGCGTACGTCGAGGACGTCAATGGTGCTCACTTGGCAGCCCCCTTCTTGGCGGCGGTGCGGACCAGGACCAGGCTGCCGTTGGCGCCGGGGATCGCACCCTTGATCAGGATGAGGCCCTTCTCGGCGTCCACGGCGTGGACCTTGAGGCTCTGGACGGTCGTGCGGACGTTGCCCATCCGGCCCGCCATGCGCACGCCCTTGAAGACGCGGCCGGGGGTGGCGCAGCCACCGATGGAACCGGGCGAGCGGTGCTTGCGCTGCGTACCGTGCGAGGCGCCGAGGCCCTTGAAGCCGTGGCGCTTCATGACACCCGCGAAACCCTTGCCCTTGCTCTTGCCCGTCACGTCGACGAACTGGCCGGCCTCGAAGGTGTCGGCGAGGAGCTCCTGGCCCAGGGTGTAGTCGCTCGCGTCGTCGGTGCGGATCTCCGCGAAGTAACGGCGCGGGGTGATGTCGTGCTTGCGCAGGTAGTCGCCGAGCGGCTTGTTGACCTTCCGCGGGTCGACCTGGCCGAAGCCCAGCTGGACGGCGGTGTAGCCGTCCTTCTCGGCGGTGCGGACGCGGGTCACGACGCACGGGCCAGCCTCGACGACGGTCACCGGGACCATCCGGTTGTCCGCGTCGAAGACCTGGGTCATGCCGAGCTTCTTGCCCAGGACGCCCTTGATCTTGTTAGCCATGTCAGTGCGTTCCCTCAGAGCTTGATCGAGATGTCAACGCCGGCGGGAAGGTCGAGTCGCATGAGCGAGTCGACCGTCTTCGGCGTCGGGTCGATGATGTCAATCAGCCGCTTGTGCGTGCGCATCTCAAAGTGCTCGCGGCTGTCCTTGTACTTGTGCGGCGAGCGGATGACGCAGTACACGTTCTTCTCGGTCGGCAGCGGCACCGGGCCCGCGACCTTGGCGCCAGTCCTTGTCACCGTCTCGACGATCTTCTTGGCCGAGACGTCGATGACCTCGTGGTCATAGGCCTTGAGCCGAATGCGGATCTTCTGTCCCGCCATAATGGCCTCGGTGTCCTTCACTGTCGTCTGAAAAAGTTACGTGCGGCCTGTTGCCGCTGTGTCATGGCCGGGTCCGTCCGGGACGGTCCCGCCACGTCGTGCCGGAGCACGTCTCGCCCTGGGGCGGCGTTCTCCGCACATGCCCCACGTAGCAGACGCTGTGAGTCCGCGCTTTCTTCCGTGATCTGGCAATTAGTTCGGTCATCCTTCGGCCGAACCAACTGCGAGATCACGGTTCGTGGGGTCCTGCCGGGGTCCGCGCCCTGCGGCGCGGTCCCCTCGTGGGGAGGCGGTCGGCCCTGCGTCGAGGGCCGACCGCCACTCCGCGATCGTACTACTTGATGATCTTCGTCACTCGACCCGCACCGACGGTGCGGCCACCCTCACGGATGGCGAACTTGAGACCGTCCTCCATCGCGATGGGCTGGATCAGCGCGACGTTCATCTCCGTGTTGTCGCCGGGCATGACCATCTCGGTGCCCTCGGGGAGGTTCACCACGCCGGTCACGTCGGTCGTACGGAAGTAGAACTGCGGGCGGTAGTTGTTGAAGAACGGGGTGTGGCGGCCGCCCTCGTCCTTGCTCAGGATGTAGACCTGGGCCTCGAACTCGGTGTGCGGGGTGGTCGTGCCCGGCTTGATGATGCACTGGCCGCGCTCGACGTCCTCGCGCTTGATGCCACGGAGGAGCAGACCGACGTTGTCGCCCGCCTGGCCCTCGTCGAGGAGCTTGCGGAACATCTCGACACCGGTGACCGTGGTGGTGGTCTTGGTCTCCTTGATGCCGATGATGTCGACAGTCTCGTTGACCTTGACGATGCCACGCTCGATACGGCCGGTGACGACCGTGCCACGACCGGTGATCGAGAAGACGTCCTCGATCGGCATCAGGAACGGCTTCTCGGTCTCACGGGTCGGCTCGGGGACGTTCTCGTCCACGGCGGTCATGAGCTCGATGATCGAGTCGCCCCACTTGGCGTCGCCCTCGAGCGCCTTCAGCGCCGAGACGCGGACGACCGGCAGGTCGTCGCCGGGGAACTCCTGGGCCGAGAGAAGCTCGCGGACCTCGAGCTCGACGAGCTCCAGGATCTCCTCGTCGTCCACCATGTCGGACTTGTTGAGGGCCACGACGATGTAGGGGACGCCGACCTGGCGGGCCAGGAGGACGTGCTCCTTCGTCTGCGGCATCGGACCGTCGGTGGCGGCGACCACGAGGATCGCACCGTCCATCTGAGCCGCGCCGGTGATCATGTTCTTCACGTAGTCGGCGTGACCGGGGCAGTCCACGTGGGCGTAGTGGCGCTTCTCGGTCTGGTACTCGACGTGCGCGATGGAGATCGTGATACCACGAGCCTTCTCCTCGGGCGCCTTGTCGATCTTGTCGAACGGGGTCGCCTCGTTGAGGTTCGGGAAACGCTCGTGGAGCACCTTGGTGATCGCCGCGGTCAGAGTGGTCTTGCCGTGGTCGATGTGCCCAATGGTGCCGATGTTTACGTGCGGCTTGGTCCGCTCGAACTTGGCCTTGGCCACTGCTCTCTCCTTAGAGATTCTGACGTGACTTGCGTCTTCATATTCGGGCTTGGGGAGGCCGGTTCCTCTCGGAACCGGCCGGCGAGAGGTATCTCGCCCCGCACCCCTCCGGTAGCGGGGCGACGATCTCCTCGCCTCCCGCACTCGGAACGGTGCTGAGCTACTCGCCCCGCACCTTCGCGACGATCTCCTTGGCGATGTGCGCAGGCACTTCCGCGTAGGAGTCGAACTGCATGCTGTAGCTCGCGCGTCCCTGCGTCTTGCTACGGAGGTCTCCCACGTAGCCGAACATCTCAGAGAGCGGCACGAGCGCCTTGACGATCCGGGCGCCGGAGCGCTCGTCCATCGCCTGGATCTGCCCGCGGCGACCGTTGAGGTCACCGATGACGTCACCCATGTAGTCCTCGGGCGTGGTGACCTCGACGGCCATCATCGGCTCCAGGATTACGGCGTCCGCCTTGCGCGCGGCCTCCTTGAAGGCCATCGAGCCAGCGATCTTGAAGGCCATTTCGGACGAGTCCACCTCGTGGTAGGCACCGTCCTGCAGGGTGACCTTGACCCCGACCATGGGGTATCCGGCGAGAACACCGAACTCGGCCGCCTCCTGGGCGCCCGCGTCGACCGAGGGGATGTACTCCCTCGGGATGCGGCCACCGGAGACCTTGTTCGCGAACTCGTAACCGTCGTTGCCCTCGCCCAGCGGCTCAATGTCGATGATGACCTTGGCGAACTGGCCGGAACCACCGGTCTGCTTCTTGTGGACGTAGTCGACCTTCTCCACCTTGCGGCGGATGGTCTCCCGGTAGGCCACCTGAGGCCGGCCGATGTTGGCCTCGACCTTGAACTCGCGGCGCATCCGGTCGACGAGGATCTCCAGGTGGAGCTCGCCCATACCCCAGATGACCGTCTGCCCGGTCTCGTCGTCACGACGGACCTGGAAGGACGGGTCCTCCTCGGCCAGACGCTGGATCGCGGTGCCCAGCTTCTCCTGGTCACCCTTGGTCTTGGGCTCGATGGCGACGCTGATGACCGGCGCCGGGAAGTTCATCGACTCCAGGACCACGGGGTGAGCCGGGTCCGACAGGGTGTCACCGGTGGTGGTGTCCTTCAGGCCCATGACGGCGACGATCTGACCCGCGACGGCCGACGGGCGCTCTTCGCGCTTGTTGGCGTGCATCTGGTAGATCTTGCCGATCCGCTCCTTGCGGCCCTTCACCGAGTTGACCACGGCGGTGCCGGTCTCGAGCGTGCCCGAGTAGATGCGGATGTAGGTGAGACGGCCCAGGTGCTGGTCGCTCATGATCTTGAAGGCGAGCGCGGAGAAGGGCTCGTTGACGTCGGCGTGACGCTCGATGACCTCCTCCTCCTTGCCGACCGCGTGGCCCTTGAAGGCCGGGATGTCGATCGGGGCGGGGAGGTAGGCGACGATCGCGTCGAGCAGGGGCTGGACGCCCTTGTTCTTGAACGCGGTGCCGGTCAGGACCGGGTTGATGGCGCTGGCCAGCGTGGCGCGGCGGATGGCCGCGACCAGCTGCTCCTCGGTGGGCTCGACGCCCTCCAGGAAGAGCTCCATCAGCTCGTCGTCGTTCTCGGAGACCGTCTCGACGAGCTTGTCACGCCACTCGCGAGCGATCTCGGCGTGCTCGGCCGGGATGTCGACGGTCTCGTACATCTCGCCCTTGGCCGCCTCGGCGCTCCAGAGCAGGCCCTTCATCTTGACCAGGTCGATGACGCCCTTGAAGTCGGCCTCGACGCCCCAGGGAAGCTGGATGACGGCGGGGGTCGCGTTCAGGCGGCTGATCATCATGTCGACGCAGCGGTGGAACTCCGCGCCGACCCGGTCCATCTTGTTGACGAAGCAGATCCTGGGCACTTCGTAACGGTCGGCCTGACGCCACACCGTCTCGGACTGCGGCTCGACACCGGCGACGCCGTCGAACACGGCGACGGCACCGTCGAGGACGCGGAGCGAACGCTCCACCTCGATCGTGAAGTCCACGTGGCCCGGCGTGTCGATGATGTTGATCGTGTGGCCGAGCCATTCGCAGGTCGTGGCAGCGGAGGTGATGGTGATACCACGCTCCTGCTCCTGCTCCATCCAGTCCATCGTGGCTGCGCCCTCGTGGACCTCACCGATCTTGTAGTTGATACCGGTGTAGAACAGGATGCGCTCGGTCGTCGTGGTCTTGCCCGCGTCGATGTGGGCCATGATCCCGATGTTACGGACCTTGGCCAGGTCAAGAGCGGTCGTGGTGGCCACTTCTCTCGCGTCCTCGTCGTCTCGTCGAACCCGCTGTTACCAGCGGTAGTGGGCGAAGGCCTTGTTGGACTCGGCCATCTTGTGGGTGTCCTCGCGCTTCTTGACGCTTGCGCCGAGGCCGTTGCTGGCGTCGAGCAGTTCGTTCATGAGGCGCTCGGTCATGGTCTTCTCGCGGCGGGCGCGGGAGTACTGCACCAGCCAGCGCAGGGCCAGGGTGGTGCTGCGCGCCGCGCGCACCTCGACCGGGACCTGGTAGGTCGCGCCACCGACACGGCGGCTGCGGACCTCAAGGGTGGGCTTGACGTTGTCCAGCGCGCGCTTCAGGGTGACGACCGGGTCGTTGCCGGTCTTCTCCTTGGCGCCTTCGAGGGCGCCGTACACGATGGACTGGGCGATGGATCGCTTGCCGTCCAGGAGCACCTTGTTGATGAGCGCGGTGACCAGGGGCGAGTTGTGAACCGGGTCAGCCATGAGCTGACGACGGCCAGGAGAACCCTTGCGAGGCATTCCTACTTCTCCTTCTTCGCGCCGTAACGGCTACGGGCCTGCTTGCGGTTACGGACACCCTGGGTGTCGAGCGAGCCGCGGATGATCTTGTAGCGAACACCCGGCAGGTCCTTCACACGACCACCACGGACGAGCACGATGGAGTGCTCCTGGAGGTTGTGGCCGACACCGGGGATGTAGGCCGTGACCTCGATACCGTTGGTGAGCCGGACACGCGCGACCTTGCGGAGGGCGGAGTTCGGCTTCTTCGGGGTCGTGGTGTAAACGCGCATGCAGGTGCCGCGTCGCTGAGGGCTGGCCTTGAGCGCCGGGGTCTTGGTCTTGGTGACCTTGTCCTGGCGGCCCTTGCGGACCAGCTGCTGAATCGTGGGCACCGCGTCTCCGTTCGTGCTAGCCGGTAATTCGAATGTGGTGCATTTTGCAGGTACTGCCGGTGTCATGACCTGCGGTTCTTTCATCCCCTCCGACCCACGCGGTCGGGCGTGTCGCGTAGGTTCCGCGCCACATCCCGGTTAAGGCCGGTCCGGTGGAGGAGGCCACGCGGCGCCTCTGCCGACTCCCCAATGGGAAACCTGTCGACGCGCACGCATGAAGGCCCATGAAGACATGGGCACGAAGGAAAAGACTACCCAGCCCAACGCAACACGTCAAAACGGTTGCACCTGCCAGGCGCCGGCGTTCGTGTCATGACTCCCGCGATCGGTTTCCGACCGACCGCTTCTGGGTCCGTGTCGAGTTTACCCGCCGCGGAGCACTTCTCCGGCCGTTCTCCGCATTAACGTACGGCTTTCGCCGCAACATTCCGGTCAAGAAAGGTCCACATCCCCAGCTACCGGGCCTGCGGGAAGGAAAAAGCGCCGGCGCCGGAGAAAGCCAGGTGGTGGAGGGGACGGAACGACGGCAGGCAAGGCCAGGGGCGGGGGGACGACGGCGGGGAAGGCCAGGAGACGGGGGCAGAACGACGGCGCCCGGCCCCCTTCCGGGGACCGGGCGCCGTTCGTGACCACTCTCGGCAGGCTGCGACCGCTTAGCGGTTGTACTGCCCGAAGTCGTACTCCTCCAGCGGCACGGCCTCACCGGAGCCCGAGCCGAAGGTGTAGTCGGCCGCGGAGCCGTCGTAACCGCCGACGGTGTACATGGCGGCCTTGGCCTCCTCGGTGGGCTCGACCCGGATGTTGCGGTACTGGGGCATGCCCGTACCGGCCGGGATGAGCTTTCCGATGATGACGTTCTCCTTGAGGCCGAGCAGCGAGTCCGACTTGGCGTGGATCGCCGCGTCGGTGAGCACTCGGGTCGTCTCCTGGAAGGACGCCGCGGACAGCCAGGACTCGGTGGCGAGCGAGGCCTTGGTGATGCCCATCAGCACCGGGCGTCCGGAGGCCGGCGTGCCGCCCTCCGCCACGCACTCGCGGTTGATCCGCTCGAAGCGCGGCCGCTCGACGAGCTCACCGGGCAGCATGTCGGCGTCGCCGGACTCCAGCACGTTCACGCGCTTGAGCATCTGCCGCACGATGATCTCGATGTGCTTGTCGTGGATCGACACACCCTGTGAGCGGTAGACCTGCTGGACCTCCGCCACGAGGTGCAGCTGCACGGCCCGGGGGCCGAGGATGCGCAGCACCTCGTTGGGGTTGACCGCACCGGCGATCAGCTGCTGGCCGACCGTGACGCGCTGCCCGTCGGAGACCAGCATGCGCGACCGCATCGACACCGGGTACGCGACCTCCTCGGAACCGTCGTCCGGGACGATCACGATCTTCCGCGTCTTGTCGGTCTCGTCGATGCGGACCCGGCCCTCGGCCTCGCTGATCGGGGCGACGCCCTTGGGGACGCGCGCCTCGAAGAGCTCCTGCACACGGGGCAGACCGTGGGTGATGTCGGCGCCCGCCACACCACCGGTGTGGAAGGTCCGCATCGTCAGCTGGGTGCCGGGCTCGCCGATCGACTGGGCGGCGATGATGCCGACCGCCTCGCCGACGTCCACGAGCTTGCCGGTCGCGAGCGAGCGGCCGTAGCAGGTGGCGCAGACACCGATCTTGGCCTCGCAGACGAGCGCGCTGCGGGTCCTGACGGTCTCCACACCGGCCTCGACCAGCGCGGTGACGTGGATGTCGTTGATGTCGACGCCCACCGGCACGATGATCTTGCCGTCCACCTCCACGTCCTCGGCGAGGATGCGGCCGTGCACGTTGCTCTCGGCGTTCTCCGCCTTGACCAGGTTGCCCTGGGCGTCGCGCTCGCCGACGTGCAGCGGGACGCCGCGGTCGGTGCCGCAGTCGATCTCGCGGACGATGACGTCCTGCGCGACGTCCACCAGACGACGGGTCAGGTAACCCGAGTCGGCGGTCCGCAGCGCGGTGTCCGCCAGACCCTTCCGCTGGCCGTGGGTGGAGATGAAGTACTCCAGCACCGACAGGCCCTCGCGGAACGAGGCCTTGATCGGACGCGGGATCGTCTCACCCTTGGTGTTGGACACCAGACCACGGATTCCGGAGATCTGCCGGACCTGCATCAGGTTTCCTCGGGCGCCCGACTGGACCATCATCCAGACCGGGTTGGTCTTCGGGAACGCCTTCTGCATGTCGTCGGTCACGTCACTGGTCGCGTGCGTCCAGATCTCGATGAGCTCCTGACGGCGCTCCTCGTCCGTGATCAGACCGCGCTCGTACTCGCGCTGGACCTTGTCGGCCCTGCGCTCGTACGTCTCCATGATGTCGGCCTTGTTCGGCGGCGCGATGACATCCTCGATGGAGATCGTCACACCGGCCCTGGTCGCCCAGTAGAAACCGGCGTCCTTGAGGGCGTCGAGCGCCGCGGCGACCTCGACCTTGGGGTACTTCTCGGCGAGCTCGTTGACGATGACCGACAGCTGCTTCTTGCCGACCTGCGAGTTCACGTACGGGTAGTTCGCCGGCAGGGTCTGGTTGAACAGGCACCGGCCCAGGGTGGTCTCCAGGCGGTAGCTGTCACCTGCCTCCCAGCCCTCGGGACCGGCCCAGCCGCGGGGCGGCGGGACGTCGCCCTTCATCCGGATCTGGATCAGCGACTGGATGTCCAGCTCGCGGCGGTCGAAGGCCATGAGCGCCTCCGACACCGAACCGAAGACCCGGCCCCTGCCGACGCCGTTCTCGTCCTCGTCCTTGAGCGTGGTCAGCGAGTAGAGGCCGATGATCATGTCCTGGGTGGGCATGGTCACGGGCTTGCCGTCGGCCGGCTTGAGGATGTTGTTCGTCGACAGCATCAGGATGCGGGCCTCGGCCTGCGCCTCGGCCGACAGCGGCAGGTGCACGGCCATCTGGTCACCGTCGAAGTCCGCGTTGAACGCGGTGCAGACGAGCGGGTGGATCTGGATGGCCTTGCCCTCGACCAGCTGCGGCTCGAAGGCCTGGATGCCCAGGCGGTGCAGGGTCGGCGCGCGGTTGAGCAGCACGGGGTGCTCGGTGATGACCTCTTCGAGGACGTCCCACACGACCGGCCGGGCACGCTCGACCATCCGCTTGGCCGACTTGATGTTCTGCGCGTGGTTCAGGTCGACCAGGCGCTTCATCACGAACGGCTTGAAGAGCTCCAGCGCCATCTGCTTGGGCAGACCGCACTGGTGCAGCTTCAGCTGCGGGCCGACGACGATGACCGAACGGCCGGAGTAGTCGACTCGCTTGCCCAGCAGGTTCTGGCGGAACCGGCCCTGCTTGCCCTTCAGCATGTCGCTGAGGGACTTCAGGGGACGGTTGCCGGGACCGGTGACCGGGCGACCGCGGCGGCCGTTGTCGAACAGCGCGTCGACGGCCTCCTGGAGCATCCGCTTCTCGTTGTTCACGATGATCTCGGGGGCGCCGAGGTCGAGAAGCCGCTTGAGGCGGTTGTTCCGGTTGATCACCCGGCGGTACAGGTCGTTCAGGTCCGAGGTCGCGAACCGGCCACCGTCGAGCTGCACCATCGGGCGCAGGTCCGGCGGGATGACCGGGATGCAGTCGAGGACCATCCCGTTGGGCGAGTTGCGGGTGTTCAGGAACGCCGACACGACCTTGAGACGCTTGAGCGCGCGGGCCTTCTTCTGGCCCTTGCCGCTGCGGATCGTCTCGCGCAGGTTCTCGGCCTCGAGAGCGAGGTCGAAGTTGGTCAGACGCTCCTGGATGGCCTGGGCGCCCATGCCACCGCGGAAGTAGCGGCCGAAACGGTCGCGCATCTCGCGGTAGAGCAGCTCGTCGCCCTCGAGGTCCTGGACCTTGAGGTTCTTGAAGCGGCTCCAGACCTCGTCCAGCCGGTCCAGCTCACGCTGGGCCCGGTCGCGCAGCTGCCGCATCTCGCGCTCGGCGCCCTCGCGAACCTTGCGGCGCTGGTCGCCCTTGGCGCCCGCGGCCTCAAGCTCGGCCAGGTCGGTCTCCAGCTTGCGCTGGCGAGCCTCGATGTCGGCGTCACGCCGCTGCTCGATGTGCTGCCGCTCGACGGAGATCTTCGCCTCGAGCGACGGCAGGTCACGCTCGCGCATTTCCTTGTCGACGTGCGTGATCATGTAGGCCGCGAAGTAGATGACCTTCTCGAGGTCCTTCGGGGCCAGGTCGAGCAGGTATCCCAGACGGGACGGGACACCCTTGAAGTACCAGATGTGCGTGACGGGCGCGGCCAGCTCGATGTGGCCCATCCGCTCACGACGCACCTTGGCGCGGGTCACCTCGACGCCACAGCGCTCACAGATGATGCCCTTGAAACGGACGCGCTTGTACTTACCGCAGTAGCACTCCCAGTCGCGGGTCGGACCGAAGATCTTCTCGCAGAAGAGTCCGTCCTTCTCGGGCTTGAGCGTCCGGTAGTTGATCGTTTCGGGCTTCTTCACCTCGCCGTGCGACCACTGGCGGATGTCGTCGGCGGTCGCGAGGCCGATCCGAAGCTCGTCGAAGAAGTTGACGTCGAGCACTATGTAATCCCCTCCTCAGCTTCTAGATCAGACCTCTTCGACACTGCTCGGCTCACGCCGGGACAGGTCGATGCCGAGCTCTTCCGCGGCGCGGAAGACGTCCTCGTCGGTGTCGCGCATCTCGATGGACATGCCGTCGCTGGAGAGCACCTCGACGTTCAGGCACAGCGACTGCATTTCCTTGATGAGGACCTTGAACGACTCCGGGATGCCCGGCTCGGGAATGTTCTCGCCCTTGACGATCGCCTCGTAGACCTTCACCCGGCCCAGGACGTCGTCGGACTTGATGGTCAGCAGCTCCTGCAGGGCGTAGGCGGCGCCGTAGGCCTCCAGGGCCCAGACCTCCATCTCACCGAAGCGCTGGCCGCCGAACTGGGCCTTACCGCCGAGCGGCTGCTGGGTGATCATGGAGTACGGGCCGGTCGAACGCGCGTGGATCTTGTCGTCGACCAGGTGGAGCAGCTTCAGGATGTAGATGTAGCCGACCGAGATCGGGTGCGGGAACGGCTCCCCGGAACGGCCGTCGAACAGCTGGGCCTTTCCGTTCGCGCCGACCATCCGCCCGCCGTCGCGGTTGACCAGGGTGTTGTCGAGCAGCCCGATGATCTCTTCCTCGTTGGCACCGTCGAAAACCGGCGTGGCCATGTTGGTGCGCGGCTCGACCTCGGCGAAACCCTTGTCGCGCAGCCGCTCGGCCCAGGCCTCCTGGATGCCGGTGATGTCCCACCCTCTGGCGGCGATCCACCCGAGGTGGGTCTCCAGGACCTGGCCGACGTTCATCCGGCCGGGCACGCCCAGCGGGTTGAGGATGATGTCGACGGCCGTGCCGTCCTCAAGGAACGGCATGTCCTCGACCGGAAGGATCTTGGAGATGACGCCCTTGTTGCCGTGCCGGCCGGCCAGCTTGTCGCCGTCGGTGATCTTACGCTTCTGGGCCACGTAGACGCGGACCAGCTCGTTGACGCCGGGGGGCAGCTCGTCGCCCTCCTCGCGGCTGAACACCCGGACGCCGATGACCTTGCCCTGCTCGCCGTGCGGCACCTTCAGGGAGGTGTCACGGACCTCGCGGGCCTTCTCACCGAAGATCGCGCGGAGCAGGCGCTCCTCGGGGGTGAGCTCGGTCTCGCCCTTGGGCGTGACCTTGCCGACGAGGATGTCGCCGGGGACGACCTCGGCGCCGATGCGGATGATGCCGCGCTCGTCGAGGTCGGCCAGGACCTCCTCGGAGACGTTCGGGATGTCCCGGGTGATCTCCTCGGGGCCCAGCTTGGTGTCGCGGGCGTCGACCTCGTGCTCCTCGATGTGGATCGAGGACAGGACGTCGTCCTGCACCAGACGCTGGGAGAGGATGATCGCGTCCTCGTAGTTGTGGCCCTCCCACGGCATGAACGCCACCAGCAGGTTCTTGCCCAGCGCCATCTCGCCGTCGTCGGTGCAGGGACCGTCGGCGACGACCTGGTTCACCTCGATCCGATCGCCTTCGGCGACGATCGGCTTCTGGTTGAAGCAGGTGCCCTGGTTGGAGCGCTTGAACTTGGCGACCCGGTAGGTCGTGCGGGTGCCGTCGTCGTTCATCACCGTGACGTAGTCGGCGGAGACCTCCTCGACCACGCCCGCCTTGTCGGCGGTGATGACGTCGCCGGCGTCGGTCGCGGCACGGTACTCCATGCCGGTGCCGACCAGCGGCGCCTCGCTCTTGAGCAGCGGCACCGACTGGCGCTGCATGTTGGAACCCATGAGCGCGCGGTTGGCGTCGTCGTGCTCCAGGAACGGGATCATCGCGGTCGCCACGGACACCATCTGGCGTGCCGAGACGTCCATGTAGTCGACCTCGTTGGCGCGCAGGGACTCGAACTCCCCGCCCTTCCTGCGGACGAGCACGCGCGGCTCGAGGAACGTTCCGTCAGGGCCGATCGGCGTGTTCGCCTGGGCGATGACGTGCCGGTCCTCCTCGTCCGCGGTCAGGTAGTCGACCTGGTCGGTGACCCGGCCGTCGACGACCTTGCGGTAGGGGGTCTCGACGAACCCGAAGGAGTTGACCCGGCCGAAGGAGGCCAGCGAGCCGATCAGACCGATGTTCGGTCCTTCCGGCGTCTCGATCGGGCACATGCGGCCGTAGTGCGAGGGGTGGACGTCACGGACCTCGAAGCCGGCCCGCTCACGGGACAGACCACCGGGGCCCAGCGCGGACAGACGACGCTTGTGCGTCAGGCCGGCCAGGGGGTTGGTCTGGTCCATGAACTGCGACAGCTGGGAGGTGCCGAAGAACTCCTTGATCGACGCCACGACCGGGCGGATGTTGATCAGGGTCTGCGGCGTGATCGCCTCGACGTCCTGGGTCGTCATCCGCTCGCGGACGACGCGCTCCATGCGGGCCAGGCCCAGGCGGACCTGGTTCTGGATGAGCTCGCCCACCGTGCGCAGACGGCGGTTGCCGAAGTGGTCGATGTCGTCGGTCTCGACGACGATCTCACCGTTGGCGCCGGGCATCTCGACCTCGCCGGCGTGCAGCCGGACGATGTACTCGATGGTGGCGACGATGTCGTCCTCGGTGAGCGTGCCCTGGGTGATCTCGCTGTCGACCCCGAGCTTCTTGTTAATCTTGTATCGGCCGACCTTGGCGAGGTCGTAACGCTTGGAGTTGAAGTACAGGTTCTCCAGCAGCGTCTGCGCCGACTCCTTGGTCGGCGGCTCGCCCGGGCGCAGCTTGCGGTAGATGTCGAGCAGGGCGTCGTCCTGGCCGGCCGTGTGGTCCTTCTCCAGGGTGGCGCGCATGGACTCGTACTGACCGAACCGCTCGAGGATCTGCTCGCTGGTCCAGCCGAGCGCCTTGAGCAGGACGGTGACGGCCTGCTTGCGCTTGCGGTCGATGCGGACACCGACGCTGTCGCGCTTGTCGATCTCGAACTCGAGCCAGGCGCCCCGGGAAGGGATCACCTTGCATCCATAGAGGTCCTTGTCGGAGGTCTTGTCGACACTGCGGTCGAAGTAGACGCCCGGGGACCGGACCAGCTGGGAGACGACGACACGCTCGGTGCCGTTGATGATGAAAGTGCCCTTGCCGGTCATGAGCGGGAAATCGCCCATGAACACGGTCTGGCTCTTGATCTCACCAGTGGTGTTATTGATGAACTCCGCCGTGACGAACATCGGGGCGGAGTAGGTCATGTCCTTGTCTTTGCACTCATCGACTGAGTACTTGGGCGGCTCGAACCGGTGATCGCGGAACGACAGGGACATGGTCCCGGAGAAGTCCTCGATGGGACTGATCTCCTCAAAGATCTCTTCGAGGCCCGACTGGGCCGGAACGTCCTTGCGCCCGGCCTGGCGAGCCGCCTCGACCCGCCCCTTCCACTTCTCGTTGCCGAGCAACCAGTCGAAGGACTCGGTCTGAAGAGCGAGAAGGTCAGGAACTTCTAGCGGCTCCTGAATTCGTGCGAAAGACACACGACGGGGACCGGCGGGTACGGCGAAGGCGTTGCGCGAGGCTGCCAACAGATGTCCTTCCGAGGGCTCGCGGCGGACTGACTACACGCACGCCAGACGACCATGCATCAGAGCACCAAAAGAAGCGGGTCGTCAAAGGGCAGCGCAAAGGGGCAGTGTAGCCGAACGGCATACACCTGTCCACTTCAGTCTCGCTGCAAGCTCCACGTTGGTCGCAGCATCGCCCGTCAGAGCCGAAACGTCAAGCCCGGGAGCTGACATTTCGGCCGGGAAATGGCCGAGACCTTGGGAGTTTTCCCCCCGGGTGACCTGCGTACACCACAAGGCCGGAGACGATGCCCGACCTGGTGTGGCTGACGCTGAGTCACTCGGCGGATCGAACGCTAGCCGAGGGATCGACTGACGATCGACGCTGCCATGGCCGATGTACCCAACCGTGTGCCCAACCTAAACCAAGCCTTTACTAACAATTGGGTAAAGCGACGCGCCGATCAAGGTGGTGGAGGGTCTCCGAGCAGGGTGGAGAGCTCTGAGACCAGCCAGCGGGAATCCTTCTTGACCATGATGAATCTGGCCCGGTTCTGGCTGACGACCCGGCGGGGTTCCTTCTCGCCCTCGGGGGTCCTGACGGTGCTCATGCTCATGAAGAGCAGCACCTCGACCCTGCCGAAGTCTCCGGACTCCACCGACTCCACCCCGGCCCCGGTCACCGCGGCCTGCTGCACCGTCTTCTGCCTTCTCGCCTGCGTGGCCATGCTCCTGGCCAGTTGCCGGTAGTGCAGGCTGAGTGCCCCGGTGGTGTATCCGCCCGCTCTTGCGAAATCCTGTTCGATCGTACGATAGTCGTACGACAGCATGTCGGGGGCGACCGCGCGGGCCGCGGCGAGCGCCTCCCGCCCCGCCGTCTCGTCCGCGCGCAGCCGGCTCAGGTCGGTGAACATGATCCAGACGGCCGCCGCGAGCGCGAGCGCGACGGCGACCATGAGCCCGATCGCCAGCCGGGAGGCGCGTCTCACAGCACCAGCTCCGCTTTGGACACCAGCCAGGCTCCCCCTACCTTGGTCACTTCCATGTTCCACCGGTAGAACCGCTCCTGCGGGGCGTCCTTGCTCCCGTCCCGCCGGACCACCGCGTCGCCCACCACCATCACCTGGGCGGTGCTCCCCCTCAGCGAGACCAGCCCCGAGGCCCGCAGCGCGCCTGTCTGGAGGATCTTGTCCTTGACCGTGCTCTTCCTGAGCTCCGCGGCCGTCCTGGCGTACTCGGCCCTGGCCGCGCCCGTGGAGGTGCCGAGGATGCGCCCGATGTCGTCGTCGACGCTCCTGTAGCCGACGGAGAGCAGATGAACGGCGTGGGCCCCCGCCGCCCGCAGCGCCGCCTGCCTGTCGTCAGCGGCCGTCTGGGCGTCGCGCAGGGTGGCACCGACCCAGAGCGCGGCGGCCAGCAGCCCCACGATCAACATCCCCAGCGCCGGTCCGGCGATCCTGAGCGGGCGGCGGGAGCGGCGCGAGCGACGGGAGCGGGTGGCCGGCACTGCCATGCGTCTCTCCCATCGCACGGTCTGCGGAACGCGAGCCGGCGAGCGCGGCCGCCTCGCCGCCCGGGACGGCATGCTCCCCGATCGCCGGATCATAACCCGCCACGCGGATCCACATAACGGCCTTCGCGCACATGCCCCGGGCCGTTTCACCCCGCTTCACCCCGCCCCGCCCACCCGCCCGCGGGCCGGCCGGACGCGGAAACACGAAAAGAGCGGGCCACCGGCACCAGGTGGACCCGCTCTTTTTCGATGAAACGAACTACTTGACGGTCACCGAAGCGCCGGCGCCCTCAAGGGCGGCCTTGGCCTTCTCGGCCTGCTCCTTGTTGACCTTGCCGTCGAAGACGGACTTGGGAGCACCGTCAACGAGGTCCTTGGCCTCCTTGAGGCCCAGGCTCGTCAGGGCGCGGATCTCCTTGATGACCTGGATCTTCTTCTCGCCGGCGGCCTCGAGGATGACGTCGAACTCGTCCTGCTCCTCGACCTCTTCGACAGCGGCCGCACCGGGGGCGGCGGCGGCGACGGCGACGGGGGCAGCGGCCTTGACGTCGAAGGTCTCCTCGAAGAGCTTCACGAAGTCGGACAGCTCGAGGAGAGTCATCTCCTTGAAAGCGTCGAGCAGCTCGTCGGTGCTGAGCTTCGCCATGATGGTTCCTCCATACGGATCTGAACTACTAAAGAAAGTTGGGACCGCGGTTTGCGTTAATCCCCTGTGACCGCCTGCGCGGACCTACTCGCCGGCGCCTTCGCGCTTGGCGCGCAGAGCCTCGGCCAGCTGAGCCATGTTGGTGGGCAGCGCGTTGAAGACGGCGGCCGCGTGGCCCTGCTTCGCCTTCAGTGCGCCGGCCAGCTTCGCGAGGAGAACCTCGCGCGACTCGAGGTCGGCAAGCTTGCTGATCTGGTCCGGCGTCATCGACCTGCCGTCGACGACACCGCCCTTGATGATCAGGAGGGGATTGGCCTTGGCGAAGTCACGCAGACTCTTGGCAGCCTCGACCACGTCGCCGTTGACGAACGCGATCGCCGACGGACCCGCGAGCAGGTCGTTGAGCTGGTTGAACCCGGCCTCGGTGGCCGCGATCTTGGTCAGCGTGTTCTTCACCACGGCGAACTTCGCATTCTCACCGAGGGAAACGCGCAGCTGCTTGAGCTGAGCGACGGTGAGACCGCGGTATTCGGTCAGAACGGCAGCATTGGAGCCGTCGAAGCTGCTCTTCAGCTCAGCGACAGCCGTTGCCTTTTCTGCCTTCGCCATGGGCCTCCTTCCAGATGTGCCGCCGGGGCAAAGGGCCCAGAAAAGCGAACAAGCCCCGGCGCAGGCGCACGGGGCTCACATGAGGAGGTTAGTCCAGATGAAAACTCACATCACACCTACGCGGGCCGTCCACTGACGTGGATCCTTAAGTCATCAGGCCATGCGGCTTGACGACGACCGGCGGTCTTCGGCGTTGACAGCTTACGTCCTTCCGTCCCGAATGCCAACTCGGAGTCCCTGACGGGAGACCCGCGGAAAAGGCTCGCGCCCCCGGCCGGTGGGCCGGGGGCGCGGATCCGGGGGGAAACGTCAGTTTCCGCCGCGATGCTCGGGCAGGTCGCCCACCTGGTCGGCGGGCGGGGCGGTGATCTCCACGGGCTCGTTGAAGCCCTTGAAGAGCGCCGTCAGGTTGAACGTCGCGTCCTTCTCGGAGCCGCTGAGCGTGACCTTACGGGGCAGGCTCTGGGCGTCGGCCCAGAGGTCGAACTTCACGTTCTTGGCCTGCGAGAGCTGCTCCTGGAGCTTCTCGCGCTTGGCCGGGTCGACCAGCTGGGCGGCCTCGGCGACCGGGAAGGTGCCGCTGTAGTGCGTCGTGTCGACCCCGCCGACCGTCTCGGTGCCGACCGCCTTGACGTCCTTCGACGCGGTCAGCAGCTTGACGGTGCCCGCCAGGTCGAACTGCTGGGCCTGGTCCATGAACTTCCTGATCTCGGACTGCCCCTTGGCGTCGAGCTCGCTGAGCGACACCTTGGTCCACGGCTTGGTGGTGCCGGCGAACCTGTTGATGAGCTCGGACTTCACGTAGACCGTGTCGCCCGACAGGATGGCCCGCGCCCCGCCGGGCACGTTCTGCCCGCCGAAGGTGATCGTGTCGAGCCTGATGTCCGTGGCCAGCTGGGGCTTGCTCTGGTAGAGCATGCTGCCCTGGACCTTGCCCGCGCCCTTCTCGCCGCCGCTGGCGTCGAGAACCACGTCCGCGGAGTAGGAGGTGACCTCCTGAGCCTTCTGCGCGCTCTGCTGCACCGCGTCCGCCGCGGCGAGCTTGATGTTTCCGAGGGAGCTGGTGCCCTGTGCACCGCATCCCGCGACCGCGACGAGCGCGGCCGCTCCCAGTGCAAGTGCGGGAGCCAATCGGCGCATTTCGTCTTCCACCCTTTCGTTCCCCCGATGATCCTGATAAAGACACTACGCGTTGGCAAAGCCGACCGCGTCGTCCGGGAGAACGAAGAAAGGCCTCAACCGAATGGCCATTCGGTTGAGGCCTTCCGCGGAAGACGTCTGGTATCAGGCGTCGAGCTCGGCGGTCAGCGCCCGCGTCTGGTTGGGGTCGACCTGGATGCCGGGGCCCATGGACGTGGAGAAGACGACCTTCTTGACGTAGCGTCCCTTGGCCGCGGACGGCTTGAGACGCAGCACCTCGTCGAGGGCGGCGGCGTAGTTCTCGATGAGCTGGCGCTCACCGAAGGACACCTTGCCGATGATGAAGTGCAGGTTCGCGTGCCGGTCGACACGGAACTCGATCTTGCCGCCCTTGATGTCGGTGACGGCCTTGCCGACGGCCGGGGTCACGGTGCCGGTCTTGGGGTTCGGCATCAGGCCACGGGGGCCGAGCACGCGGCCCAGACGGCCGACCTTGCCCATGAGGTCCGGGGTGGCGACGACGGCGTCGAAGTCGAGGCGGCCCTTGGCGACCTCGTCGATCAGCTCGTCGGCACCGACGATGTCGGCACCCGCGGCGCGAGCCTCCTCGGCACGGTCACCGGTCGCGAAGACCAGGACCCGGGCGGTCTTGCCGGTGCCGTGCGGGAGGTTGACGGTGCCACGGACCATCTGGTCGGCCTTGCGGGGGTCGACACCCAGCCGCAGGGCCACCTCGACGGTGGCGTCGAACTTGGCGACGCTGGTGTCCTTGGCCAGCTTGGCCGCCTGGGCCGGGCTGTACAGGGTCTCGCGGTCGACCTGCGCCGCAGCGGCGCGGTATCCCTTGCTGCGCTTCATGTGATCACTCCTGTGGATCCGAGTGTTCGTGGTGCGGGCCAGCGCCTGGCCCCTCCACTTACTTCGATGGCTGATGGTCCGCGCGATCGGGATCGCGCTCGCCGCCGGTCCTCACCGGTCTCGCGGATGCGGTTCGCCGCCGCGAGGTCGCCGCCGAGTCCGTACGGCGGATGGTGCTAGTCGACGATCGTGATGCCCATCGACCGGGCGGTGCCGGCGATGATCTTCTCGGCCGCCGCGATGTCGTTGGCGTTGAGGTCCTGCATCTTGGTCTCGGCGATCTGGCGCAGCTGCTCCTTGGTGAGCTTGCCCACCTTGTCCTTCTGCGGGACGGCCGAACCCTTGGCGACACCGGCGGCCTTCTTGATCAGCTCAGGCGCCGGGGGCGTCTTCGTGACGAAGGTGAAGGTGCGGTCCTCGTAGATGGTGATCTCAACGGGGATGATGTTGCCGCGCTGGGCCTCGGTGGCAGCGTTGTACTGCTTCACGAATTCCATGATGTTGACGCCGTGCGGACCGAGGGCGGTACCGACCGGCGGCGCGGGCGTGGCCTGGCCGGCAGGGAGCTGGACCTTGACCAGCGCGGCGAACTTCTTCTTAGGAGGCATGCTTCTCTCCGGGTCCTTGCTTCTCTGAACGATGTTCCAGGTCCCCGCGACCGCGGGGCCCACGGCACGTGCACATCGGCCGATGCCGCGAACGTGGAACCATCCCCGCGACCGCGGGGCAGACTGATGAAGTCTACGCGACCGGTTTAGATTTTCGAGACCTGGTTGAACGAGAGCTCGACCGGGGTCTCGCGACCGAAGATCGACACGAGCACCTTGAGCTTCTGCGACTCGGCGCTGATCTCGCTGACCGTGGCGGGCAGCGTGGCGAACGGGCCGTCCATGACGGTGACGGACTCGCCGACCTCGAAGTCGACCGTCGCGGCGGAGGCCTTCGCGGTGGACTTCTTGACCTCTTCCGAGGGCTCCGGCGCGAGCAGCTTGGCGACCTCTTCGAGGCTCAGCGGGCTCGGCTTGTTGGAAAGACCCACGAAACCGGTCACACCGGGCGTGTTACGCACCGCGGACCAGGACTCGTCGGTGAGCTCCATCCGGACCAGCACGTAGCCGGGCAGCACCCGCTCCTTGACCAGCTGGCGCTTGCCGCTCTTGATCTCGGTCACGTGGTGGGTGGGCACCTCGACCTGGAAGATGTAGTCCTCCATGTTGAGGGACTGCGTGCGGGTCTCGATGTTCGACTTCACCCGGTTCTCGTAGCCGGCGTAGGAGTGGATGACGTACCACTCGCCGAACAGGCTCCGCAGGTGCCGCTTGAACTCCTCGACCGGGTCGACGTCGGGAAGGACGTCACCGTCCTCGTCGACGGCGCCGGCCGGGGCCTGCTCGGCCTCGGTTTCGGCGTCGGCGTCGGTCTCGGCGTCGACATCCTGCCCGTCGGACTCGTCAAGCGAATCCTCGGTGACGTCGACGGCCTTCTCCAGCTCGTCCTCGCGCTCTTCGCGGGGCTCGCCGGCCGACTGTGCAGACTCGGACACGGTGCTCTTTCTCTTTTCGTCGATGGCTGATGGACTCGTCCGCGGGGCTACTCGCCCGCCGGAGACCGCGACTCAGGCTCCGCCGAAGATTCTCAGCACGCCCTCGGTGAACAGCGCGTCCAAAGCCGACACGATCCCGACCATGATCAGAACGAAGACCAGGACGATGATGGTGTACGAAATGAGGTCCTTGCGCGTAGGCCAGATGACCTTACGCAGCTCGGCGACTACCTGACGGTAGAAAAGGGCGGGAGAAGTGCGCTTAGTCTTCTTCTCACCGCTCGGCTTGTCTGCGGTTTCGCCGCGCGTGTCGATCGCCACAGTCCTCACCTGAATCCATCGAGTCCAACGCACATAAGCGGCGCGCTGGACGCCTGATGCGCGGACCGCTCCTAGCAGGGCACGAGGGACTCGAACCCCCAACCGCCGGTTTTGGAGACCGGTGCGCTACCAATTGCGCTAGTGCCCTAAGACATGAACCACCATACATCGGTTGGACCGAAGTTTGTCCGTGGCTCACGGTCTTGACCGCCGGTTCACGCATGCGGCGGAAAGACCATGCCGGAGTCTACGTGTGAATGGCCACCGCGTCGAACCGACAGGCGATCGCCCAGCTCAGGGACTTTTCCCGGTGCTCGTACGGCTTGCGGGCAGGAGCGTCCGCATGGTGGATATGCGGCGGAAACATCGGCACAGGTCTGTAACCATGGAGGTATGACCCGTCCTCGCATCTCAGCGCGCATCTCCGCGATCTCCGAGTCCGCCACGCTCGCCGTGGACGCCAAGGCCAAGGCGATGAAGGCGGCGGGCCGCCCGGTCATCGGCTTCGGCGCCGGTGAGCCGGACTTCGCGACTCCCGGCTACATCGTCGAGGCGGCCGTCGAGGCGTGCCGGAACCCCCGGTTCCACAAGTACACCCCGGCCGGCGGCCTTCCCGAGCTGAAGCAGGCCGTCGCCGACAAGACGCTCCGCGACTCCGGCTACCGGGTGGACGCGGCCCAGGTCCTGATCACCAACGGCGGCAAGCAGGCCGTCTACGAGGCGTTCGCCACGCTGCTCGACCCGGGCGACGAGGTCCTGGTCGTCGCCCCGTACTGGACGACCTACCCCGAGGCGATCAAGCTCGCCGGCGGTGTCCAGGTCGACGTGGTGACCGACGAGACCACCGGCTACCTGGCGAGCGTGGAGCAGCTGGAGGCGGCGCGCACCGACCGCACCAAGGTCCTCCTCTTCGTCTCGCCGTCCAACCCGACCGGCGCGGTGTACACCCCCGAGCAGGTCGCGGAGATCGGCCGCTGGGCCGTCGAGCACGACCTGTGGGTCGTCACGGACGAGATCTACGAGCACCTCACGTACGGCGACGCCACGTTCGCGAGCATCGCCACCGCGGTTCCCGAGCTGGGCGACAAGGTCGTGGTCCTGAACGGCGTCGCCAAGACCTACGCGATGACCGGCTGGCGGGTGGGCTGGCTGATCGGCCCCAAGGACGTCGTCAAGGCCGCGTCCAACCTGCAGTCGCACGCCACCTCCAACGTCTCCAACGTCGCCCAGGCCGCCGCGCTGGCCGCCGTCACCGGCGACCTGTCGGCCGTGGCGGAGATGCGCGACGCCTTCGACCGGCGCCGCCGGACCATGGTCCGGATGCTCAACGAGATCCCGGGCGTGCTCTGCCCCGAGCCGCTGGGCGCGTTCTACGCCTACCCGTCGGTCAAGGCGCTGCTGGGCAAGGAGTTCGGCGGCAGGCGCCCGGCGACCTCCGCCGAGCTGGCCGAGATCATCCTGGAGGAGGCCGAGGTGGCGGTCGTCCCCGGTGAGGCCTTCGGCACCCCGGGCTACTTCCGCCTGTCCTACGCGCTCGGCGACGACGACCTCGCCGAGGGCGTGAGCCGCCTCGCCAAGTTCCTCGGCCAGGCCGGCTGAGCACGACGGCTCCCCGGCCGGCCGGGCGCGACCTCCGTGGGCGCCGGGCGGGCTCGGCCTCCCGGGGCGCGGGCCGCGGCGCCCTCGATGCGGTCAGTCCCGCAGGGCGTAGGTCACCGCGCCCTCGATGCGGTCAGTCCCGCAGGGCGTAGGTCACCGCACCCTCGAAGTGGGAGGCCGCGCCCTCGTTGAAGGCCCGCGCGTAGGCGGTCTCGCCGATCAGGCACACCGCGCGGGCCCCGACGGCCTCGCGGAGCGCGGTCAGGGTGTCGGCCTCGGCGGCGGGCGGCCCGAAGGTGGTCCAGATGCGCTGCGCGGCTCCCAGGAGCCAGGCCGCGCGGTGGCCGTCCTCCGCGGCGGCGGCGATCCTGGCGAGCTGGTCGATGGCGAGGACGCTGCCGACCGTGTCCCGCAGCCGCCATTTGACCTCCAGCGCCGCCCTGGCCGCCGCGGAGGCCTCCGCGACGTCCCCCCGGCCGAAGAGGGCCAGGGAGAGGACGTAGTCGTCCATGGCGCGCTGTGACAGCTCCCCTCGTACCTCGTGGCGGGAGTGCGCCTCGCGCAGGATCCTCACCGCCTCGTCGAAGTCGCCGCCGAACGTGGCGGTCAGCGCGAGGAAGGAGGGCAGGAAGAGCATCCCCGGCGAGGTGGGGTCCAGCCCGGCGGCCACGCGCAGCGCGTACGCCCGCGCGCTCTCCAGGTCCAGGTCACCGGTGAACAGGCGGGCCTCGGCGAGGGCGAGGAGGGCGTGCGCCTCGGCGTCGGCGTCACCGTGCCGCCGGGCGCTCTCGACGCCCTCCTCGGCCCTGTCGCGTGCCAGGGACATGTCTCCCCGGATGAGCGCGAGATGGGCGGCGACCCAGAGCGGCTTGGACCTGGCCCGGTCGGTGACGGGGGCTGCGGCCAGGGCGCGGTCGAGATAGTGGCGGCCCTCTCGGACGAGTCCCAGATGGCACCAGAGCACCCACAGGTCCCCGGCCAGCTCCAGGGCGCCGCCGTGGTCGCCCGCGGTGAGGCAGCGGTCGAGGGCCGCGCGGATGTTGGGCAGTTCCCCGCGCGCCCAGCAGGCCCATTCGAGCTGGTTCGGGCCGTACCAGTCGGCGCCCATGCGCCGGGCTGCGGACAGGTAGTGGTCGCGGTGCCTGCGGGTCATCAGGTCGTTCTCACCCAGCTCGGCGAGCCAGTCGCGCCCGTAGTCCCTGATGGTGTCGAGCAGGCGGTAGCGGTCGCCCACGCGGGCGACGACGGATTTGGCCGCGAGCGTGGCGAGGACGCCCGGGACGTCCGGCAGGCGCTCGTCCTCGCACACGCCGCGCGCCGCCTCCACGTCGAAGGCGGCGGGGAAGACCGACAGGCGGGCCCAGAGCAGGCGTTCGGCGGGCGTGCACAGCTCGTGGCTCCAGCCGGCGGCGGTGCAGAGGGTCTGGTGGCGGGCGGGAAGTCCCTCACCGTCGGCCAGCAGCTTGAAATGGACGTCGAGCTGGTCGGCGAGCTGGGTCGCCGACAGGCCGCGCATGTGGCTGGCGGCCAGCTCGATGGCGAGCGGCATGCCGTCGAGCCGGCGGCAGAGCCTGGCGACGGCCATCATGGCCCGATCGTCCGTGCGCAGCCCGGGGGCCACGGCCCTGGCGCGGTCGAGGAAGAGGCTCGGCGCGTCGTGGTCGGCGAGGTCGGCGGCCTCGGGAGGGGGGACGGGGAAGGGCTCGACGACCATGACGACCTCCAGCGGCAGGCCGAGCTCCTGGCGGCTGGTCACGATGATCTGGACGTCGGGCGCGCCGGTCAGGACGGCGACGACCATGGCCGCGCAGGAGTCGATCAGGTGCTCGCAGGTGTCGAGGACGATGAGGAGACGCCGGTCGGCGAGATACTCGATGAGGGACTCCAGGGCGGGGCGTTCGGCCTGGGTGTGCAGGCCGAACACTCCGGCGACGCCGTGGATGAGCAGGCCGCCGTCGCTCTCCGCGGAGAGCTCGGCCACCCAGACGCCGTCGGGGTAGTCGTCTCGGACGTTCCGCGCCGCCCGCAGGGCCAGCCTCGTCTTGCCGACGCCCCCGGGGCCGCGCAGGGTGAGCAGGCGCGTCCGGGTGAGGAGTTTCGCGATCTCTTCGAGCTCGGTGGCGCGGCCGACGAAGCTGTTCATCTCGGCCGGCAGGTTGCCGCAGCGCGTCAAGAAAGGTCTCCCTGGAGTGCGTGTTCCACGGCCTCGCGCAGGCTGATCGAACCTCCCCGCGCCTCCAGCCGGTCGAACTCCGCCCTGCCCAGGCGCCCGCGCAGCCTCAGCTCGGCCGCGCGGATCCGATTCGCGATCATGGGCGAGCGGCTGGGCGGGACACCGGCGCTCTTCCACGCGGCGGCGGACGCTCCGAACATGGCGGCGGCGAAGGTGTCGTCGGCGCACGCCTCGGCGATCACGACGAACACCTCCAGCGCCTCCATGAGGGAGATGCTGTCGCCGAACAGGCGGGCCCCGCGCAGGGAGGCGCAGGCGAACTCGATGGCCGAGGCGGTGTTGCCGAGGGCGTGCTCGGCCTGGGCCAGGAGGAGATCGAGGCGGATGAGCGTCCAGTAGTCGCCGCATGACTCGCAGAGCTCGCGTCCCTCGCGCAGGACGGAGACGGCCTGGTCGTGGTGGTCGGCGAGCATCATGGCGGTGGCGACCACGGTGTAGGTGGGCAGGAAGCCGGGGAAGACGTTGCCGGTGGAACGGTGGCGCACCCGGGCGTGCTTGATGAGCCGCAGGGCCTCGACCACGTCGCCCCTGACGACGGCCAGGTGGGCCTGGAACTGGCTGACGTAGGCCGTGGCGTAGCCGTCGGCGTCCTCGGCGGCGCATTCGGTGAGGATGCGCTCGGCGCGTTCGAGGTCGCCGCGCTGGATCGAGACCCAGGCGTGCACCCAGAGGGCCTTGACCCGCTCGGGGCTGGGGGTGTGGTCAAGATCGAGGCCGCGCTGGAGGAGGTCGTCGCCGGGTGCCTGCATGCCGCAGCACGCCCACAGGAACCACAGGTTGCCGACCAGGTCGAGGCCCTTGCGGTATTCCTGCGGCCGGGAGTAGCAGTATTCGATGGCGCCGCGCATGTTGCCGCATTCGAGGACCAGCCTGCGGTACCACTCCAGCTGGCGGCCCTGCCAGCTCATCTCGGCGCGGGCGGACAGCGCGAGGAAGTGGTCGCGGTGACGGCCCTGGATCTCGTCGGTCTCGCCGAGCCGGTCCAGCCAGACCACGCCGAACTCGCGGACGGTGTTGAGCAGGCGGTAGCGGACCCCGCCCTCGCCCTCCTCTCGGACGAGGACGGACTTGTCGAGCAGGCCGAGCAGCCCGTCGAGGACGTCCTTGGCGGCGAGGGCGCCGCCGGCGCAGACCTCCTCGGCGGCCTCGATGTCGAAGGTGCCGGCGAAGACCGAGGCCCGTGCCCACAGGAGGCGCTCCTGCGGGGTGCAGAGTTCGTGGCTCCAGCCGAGGGCGACGCGCATGGAGCTGTGCCGCCGGGGAGCGGCGGCCTGCCCGCGCGGGGTGGCGCCGGCCCTCTCGGCGTGGATCTCGCGCTCGGCCGCGGGGATCGTACGGCCTTCGAGGGCCGCGGCGAGCTCGTCGGGCGAGGTCACGTGGCCGTCGAAGGCGGCGAGCCCGGCGGTGGAGATCGGGCGGCCGTCGAGAGCGGCGGCGAGCCCGTCGAGGGTGCCGGGGCCACCTGGGACACCTGGGATACCGGGGCCACCGTCGGCCACGGCGAGCCGGATCGCCAGCGGCAGGTTGTCGAGGCGCCGGCAGAGCTCGGAGAGCTCTGCCGGATCGGCGCCGCCGAGCCTGTCACCGGCGAGGGCGGTGATCAGATGGACGGCGTCGGCGTCGGGCAGGCCGCCGACCGGGTAGAGGTGCTCGCCGGGCAGGCCCAGCCGCTGCCTGCTGGTGGTCAGGACGCGCAGTCCCTCGACCGAGCGGAGCAGCAGGCCGACCAGGATTCCCGCGGTGCCGACGACGCGGTCGCAGGTGTCGAGGACGAGCAGGGTCCGGCGCGCGAGGAACTCGTCGACCAGGGCCCGCAGCGCGGGGGTGCCGGGCTTGTGGCGGGTGCCGATCGCGCCGGCGAGCGTCTCGGCCAGGGAGTCGAGGTCGGCGGGGGCCTCCGACAGCTCCACGACGTGGACGCCGGCGGGGAACGCGGGTTCGAGGGTGCGGGCCAGCCGCAGGGCGAGGGAGGTCTTCCCGACCCCGGCGGGGCCGGTCAGCGTGACGTGCCGGACCCTTTCGAGCAGCGCGGATACGTCGGCGAGTTCCGTTTCCCTGCCGACGAAGACGTCCGCTTCCATGGCAGCCCCAGCGTCCTGACAACGTGTGCCTCCACGGTCGCATGGAGACGTGGTCCGCTGAAAGCCCGTTTCCTAAATTTCCTCGGTATAACAGGGGATCGGATATAGATGGGTGTGCCCTGAACCCGGTAACCTCCGCCCGAAATAACACCTTAAAACCTATAAATAGGCAATTGGGAAAGCCGCGCGAAACATCGGGGAGGACGAACGGGGGCCGGCGCGTTCCGTACCAGGTCCTTACCAGATCCCCACCAGGTCATCGGCGCCGTGCGGTGACGCGCCGCGGACCGGGATCGCGGTGCTCGGCGAGGCCGGCCCCGTGCGGCCGGGACCCCGTCGAAGGCCGCCCCGCCGGCTTCCTCCACCGGCTTCCTCCACCGGCTTCCTCCGCCGGTGAGGCCCCTCCCGCCCTCCCCGGCACGCGAACGGATCGTCAGGTCGAGGCCAAAAACCCCGGGCCCGTCGATCGGGGCCGCCCCGGGTACGGCACCATGTTGAAATGCCACGTCCCCTCAGCGAACTGCCCAAGGCGCACCTGCACCTGCACTTCACCGGCTCCATGCGGCACTCGACCCTCGTCGAGCTCGCCCGCGAGCACGGGCTACACCTTCCCGACGCGCTCGAGGAGGACTGGCCGCCCCAGCTGCGCGCGACCGACGAGCGGGGCTGGTTCCGCTTCCAGCGGCTGTACGACATCGCGCGCTCGGTCCTGCAGCGGGAGAGCGACGTCTACCGGCTGCTGCGCGAGGCCGCCGAGGACGAGGCCGCCGAGGGGTCGCGCTGGCTGGAGATCCAGATCGACCCCTCGGGATACGCGTCGAAATTCGGCGGGCTCACCTCGGCCATGGAGCTGATGCTCGACGCGACGCGCAGGGCCGCCGACCACGCGGGGATAGGCATCGCCGTCGTGGTGGCCGCCAACCGTACCCGCCACCCCCTCGACGCCAAGACGCTCGCCCGCCTCGCCACGCACTACATGGACCAGGGCGTGGTCGGGTTCGGGCTCTCCAACGACGAGCGGCGCGGCCGGGCCCGCGACTTCGACGGGGCCTTCCGGCTGGCCAAGCGCGCCGGGCTGCTGGCGGTGCCGCACGGCGGGGAGCTGCTGGGCGCGGCCAGCGTGGCCGAGTGCGTCGACGTGCTGGACGCCGACCGGGTCGGGCACGGGGTGCGGGCGGCCGAGTCGCCCAGGCTCATGGAGCGCCTCGCGGCCCGGGGGATCACCTGCGAGGTCTGCCCGACGTCCAACGTCGGTCTCGGGGTGGCCGAGCGCGCCGAGGACGTGCCGTTGCGGCGCCTGTTCGAGGCGGGGGTGCCGATCGCGCTGGGCGCCGACGACCCGCTGCTGTTCGGCGCCAGGCTGCTGCCCCAGTACGAGCTCGCCAGGCAGGTGTACGGCTTCTCCGATCCGGAGCTGGCCGAGCTGGCCCGCCAGTCGGTACGGGCGTCGGCGGCTCCGGACGGCGTGCGCGAGAAGCTTCTCCAGGAGATCGACGACTGGCTGGCGCCGGCGGGCTGAGCGGGCGATCCCCGGCTCCGACGCGCCACGTGACCCGCCGGCCGCCACGCTGTCCGGCCCGCGGACCCGAGCGGGCGATCCGCCCGGTGGTCGCATGTACCGCACCGGTGACGTCCGGCCAGCGGGCCCGAGCGGGCGATCTCCAGCCGCGACGCGCCGGGCCGGCGTCAGCGGACCGAGCGGGCGATCTCCAGGGCGCGGCCGAGCTCCCCGACGCCCTCCAGGCGCAGGCCGACCCGCCCCCGCTGCCAGATGAGGGTGGGCCCGGCCGGGCGAGGGCGGATCGCGGCCTGACCGCCGCTCCTGGGCAGGTAGGTGAGGCCGTGGTGGACCGGGATCCACTGCGCCCGCGAGGCGCCCACGCCGGTCTCCTGCGGCCAGGGCGGGCCGAGATCCTTGCGGAAGACGAGCTGGAGGCTGCCGTCGTACTCGTCCAGTCTGAGACCGGGCCAGAACAGCGACACCACCCTGCCGCCGTCACTCACCCTGACCTCTGTGGGAGCGCCGAGCGCGGCCGGGAGGGAGATCGGGAACGCCACCTGTTCCCGGGCCCGCTCCAGGGTGACCCGCCGCTCGCCGGGCAGCGGCTGGGGCACCCCCGAGGGCAGCGGCCCCGGGCCGCCGGTCCTGAACTCGACCCCCGCGAAACGCAGGATCTCCGCGACCGCCGCCCTTCCCGCGGGCGTCGCCCCCAGCAGCAGGGCGACCAGGATCGCGACGGCGGCGACCACCGCCCGCCGTCGCGCCCGGCCTCCGGCCCGCAGCGCCTCCCACCGGCGGCGGAGCGCGCCCGGAGTACCGGGGATCGCGGGCGCCTCGGGGACGCGTGTTCCGGGAGCGGCTGCCCCGGGAGTCGTTGCCGGCGTCTCGGGGACGGGTGCGGTCTCGGGGACGGGTGTGTCAGGGGCCGGTGTCTCGGTGGCCGGTGTCTCGGTGGCAGGTGTCTCAGGGGCAGGTGTCTCAGGGGCAGGTGTCTCAGGGGCAGGTGTCTCAGGGGCAGGTGTCCCGGAGGCGAGTGGTGATTCGAGGCGGGCCCGTACGGCCCGCGCGACGTCGGCGGAGGGCGGGGACGGGACGTCGAGGGACTCGCCGAGGGCGAGAAGCCGGGCTTCGAGGTCGTCAGGTGAGGTCACGGGCCACCTCCTCACGCAGACGGGCCAGGCCGCGGGAGGTCCGCGACTTGACGGTGCCGACGGGAAGGTCGAGCACCTGGGCGGTCTCGGCCTCCGACAACTGCAGGAAGTACCGGCAGACCACGGTCTCGCGTTCCCGTTCGGGCAGCGTACGCACCGCGTCGAGGAGCCGCGCCCTCCGGTCGGTCGCCACCGCCGCCTCCTCGGGCCCCTCGCCCGGCTCGGGAACGGCGTCCGTGAGCCGCGCGGCCAGCCTGTCGCGGCGTCCACGGGAGCGGGTCAGGTTGTGCGTCTCGTTGGCCACGATCCGCAGCAGCCAGGGGCGGAAGTGCGCGTCCCTGCGAAAGGAGGCCAGGTGGCGGTGTGCCTTGACGAACGCCTCCTGGACCACGTCCTCGGCTTCGTCGGCGGCCCCGAGCATGGCCGCGGTGCGGTGCGCGAGCGCGCTGTAGCGGGTGACCAGCACCTCGTAGGCGTCCAGATCACCGGCCAGCGATCGGGTGATCGCCTCGTCGTCGTCCGTCGGGGGCTCCTTCGCGGATGTCGTGAGAGATTTCACCGCATACGAGCCGTTTGCGGAAGCCCCTGTCCGCGGGCGTGACCGGAATCCGCTCGCCGGGTTCCGCGGGCGCGACCGGGAATCCGCCCTCCGAGGGCCGGGTGGCCTTCAGGGGCGCCTTCGGCGGTCAGTGGAGGGCATAGGCGACCGCCGCGTCCGGGTCGGCCTCGTAGCCCTCGGCGAAGACCGCGTCATAGGTCTCGTCGCCGAGCAGTTGCCTGGCCGTCCGCTCGGCGACGGTCCTCGGCTCGGACATGCCCTCCGAGCCGAAGCCCGTGAGCCCGAAGGTGGCCCACAGCCGTACCCCCGCCCCCTGGAGCCTGGCCGTGCGCCGGCCGTCGCCCTCGACGGCGGCGATCACCGCGAGCTGGTCGACCGCGAGCGCCACACCGGTGGCGTCGCGCAGGCGCCACTTGACGTCGAGCGACTGCCGGGCGGCCTCCGCCGCCTCGGCCACCCTGCCGAGGCCCAGCTGGGCGATGGACAGGACGTAGTCGCCGCAGGCGCGGGCCCAGCGCTCGCCGCGCGCGTCGCAGAGCCGCTGCACCTCCTTGAGCACCGCGACCGCCCTGTCGAACTCGCCGCGCCAGGTGACCGCCATCGCCGCGGTCACCAGGGCGAGGGGTTCGCTGACGGTGGCGGCCTCGGCCCGGCGGAAGTACTCGCGGACGAGCTCGACGCAGGGTTCGACGTCCTCCAGGGCGCCGGAGCACAGCGAGCTGCTGGCCAGCCGGAGCTGGGCGTGCCCGGCCGCCGCGTAGTCGCCCCAGTCGAGGGCCGCCGACAGCGCCGCCTCCGCCCGGCGGCGGCCCAGTTCCAGCTCTCCCCTGGCGATGGCCACGCAGCCGTCGGCCCACAGGAGCCGGGGCAGCCCGGGATCGGTGACGGGAGCCGCCTCGATCGCCCGCGTCATGTGGTAGCGGCCCTCGTTCAGCCGGCCCAGGCAGAACCAGAGGATCCAGAGCGTCCCGGCGAGCTCGACGGACGTCGGGGAGGCGGGGTCGAGGGCGAGGCGGAGGTCGGTCATGGAGAAGGCGAGCCTGGCGGCCCACTCCTCCTGCCCGGGGCCGTACCAGTCGGCCTCGGCCCTGCGCGCCAGGTCGAGGTAGTGGTAGCGGTGCCGCTGCGCCAGCCGGGTCTCCTCGCCGAGCAGGGCGAGCCGCTCCCTGCCGTACTCCCTGACCGCGGCGGGCAGCCGGTAGCCGCCGGGCACGCGGACGAGGAGGAACCTCTCCGCCAGGCTCGCCAGCAGGCCCGGCACGTCGTCCAGGTGCTCGTCGCCGCACACCCACTCGGCGGCGGCCGTGTCGAAGGCCCCCGCGAAGACCGAGAGCCTGGCCCAGAGCAGGCGTTCCCGCGGGGCGCACAGCTCGTGGCTCCAGCCGATCGCGGCGCGCGCGATCCGGTGGCGGGGGACCCGCGCCCGGCCGTGGAGGACCTCGAAGTGGTCGTCCAGGTGATCGGCGAGCCGTTCCACCGGCAGGGATCCCAGCCATCCGGCGGCCAGCTCGACGGCGAGCGGTACGCCGTCCAGCCGCCGGCAGATCCTGGCCGCGGCCACCGTACCGGCCCGGGTCGTCTCCAGGCCGGGCGCCGCGATCCCGGCCCGATCGAGAAAGAGGCGAAGCGCGTCGTCCTCCTCCGGTTCCTCAGGCTCCTCCGGGGGTTCCCTCTCCGGCTCCCCCCTTTCCGTCCCCGCCCTCTCCGGCGTCCTCTCGGCCCCCGGGCCCTCCGGCGCCGGGCCTTCCGTCCGTCGGGCGGAGGGCCCGGCGCCGGGTGCCGCGAAGGGCTCGACGGGGAGCAGCGCCTCCTGCGGCAGTCCGAGCGGCCGGCGGGAGGTCGCGATGATCCGTACGCCGGGTGCCGCCGCCAGGATCTCCGCGACGAGATCGCGGCAGGCCGGCAGGAGGTGCTCGCAGGCGTCGAGGATCAGCAGGAGTCTCCTGCCCGCGAGGAACTCGACGAGCGTGCCGGTCTGCGACCGCGCGGACCGCTCCGGGAGGCCGAGGACGGCCGCGACCGTGTGGGCGAGCAGATCGCCGTTGCGCTCGCCGGAGAGCTCCACCAGCCAGGTGCCGTCGGGGTGGTGCTCCTGCCGCTCCCGCGCGGCCCTGACCGCGATTCGGGACTTGCCGACGCCCCCGACACCGGTGACCGTGGTCAGCGGCGTGCCGTCCAGGAACTCCAGCAGCCGCCGCACCTCGCTTCCCCTGCCGATGAAGCCGTTCGTCTCCGCGGGCAGGTTCCCGCGCCACCATCGGATCTGTTCCATCGATTCGCGCTCCTTTTTCCACTCACCGGGAATCGCACCGTTTCCAAATCACGAACCGGTCGGCCCGCCATTCCCCAGAGGGGTTTCCTTGTCCCCCGGTGCAAATCTCCCCGCCGGGTCGAGGCCGAACTTCCTCCGTACGGCGTGAACCGTGGAAATGCTGGTGCTTTATGGCTGATTCGGCGGAGCCGGTAATCGGGTGGAGCACGGGGCGTGCCGCCCGGCCGGTGCTCGCCGCGAAAGAGCTCGTCGTGGAGGGACGGCACCGGGCGTGAAGCGTTTGAGGGGCCGCCGCGAGGGAAGCGCCACTAGACTCTGGCTGTCCCTGGTCGTGGCCTCGCCGCGGCCTTTCCGTAAGCGAGCTGGACGGAACCGCATGTCTGGGTATGACCGCGTAGTGCAACCCGCGGCCGGTGACGAGGCCCTGGAGAACCACCTGGGTGGGGACGAGGCCAAGAACTACCGGCAGTACGAGCTCGACATGGTCGCCCCGCACGTGGGCCGGTCCATGCTGGAGATCGGCTCCGGGCTGGGCCACTTCGCCGAGGCGTTCCTGCCTCGCCTCGACCGGCTGGTGGTCAGCGACTTCGACCCCTACTGCGTGGAGCAGCTGCAGAAGCGTTTCGAGGGCCGCGACGACATCGACGTGCTCCAGTTCGGCCTGCCGACCGAGATCCCGATCGGTGAGAAGGTCGATACCGTCGTGATGATGAACGTCCTGGAGCACATCGAGGACGACGTCGAGGCCCTGCGCTCCCTCGCCAAGGTCACCCTCCCCGGCGGCCGGATCGTCATCTGGGTGCCCGGCTACATGCAGCTGTACGGAGACTTCGACCGCAAGGTCGGCCACGTCACCCGCTACACCCCCGCCACCCTGCGCAGCACGGTCTCCAAGGCGGGCCTGGACATCGACGTGCTCAAGCCGATCAACTTCCTGGGCGGCATCGCCTGGTGGGCCGCCGTCCGCCGCGGGGGCGTCGGCTACCCCGACCCCCGCCTGGTCAAGATCTACGACCGTACGGTGGTGCCCCTGACCCGCCTCATCGAGCGCTTCGTCCGCCCGCCGTTCGGGCAGACCGTCTTCTGCGTCGCCCGCGTTCCCAAGTAGTCCCGGGCGAGCCCGAGCTAGTCCCGGGCGAGCGCCCACGTAGCCCACGGTGACCCGCGCGCGGTGCCGCTCCCGAAAGGAGCGGCACCGCGCGCGGCCTTTTCACGGCTCTCGGTTCACGGCTCTCGGTTCACGGCTCTCAGGGAATTCCCAGGATCCTCCTTCGAAGATCACAGCTCGGGACGATTGCCTGATCGACGTCTCCCCGTCGGGAGACGTTCCCGGAAGGACCACCATGAAGAGGAAACTGGCACTCGGCGCCGCGGCCATTACGGCGTCGATCATGCTGACGGGTTCCACCGCCTGGGCGACCGGCACGACACCCCCGGTGCCGGCCGGCGTGACCGCCATCGCCGACCAGCTGCTCAAGGCCGACTCCACGCTTCGCGGGCCGAGGCTGCGCTCCCACTACAACCTGTGGGTGGTCGGCATCCACGGACGGGCCACCGTCAGGGACAAGAAGTCGACCTTCATCGACTACACCTGGCAGCGCGGCGTGATCACCGCCAAGGGTGAGAACAAGCTGACCGTCAAGAGCAAGGACGGCCTCGTCTGGAACTGGAACCTCGACACGTCCACACGGTTCCGCAGGCTCGGCGTCCGCGCCGACCTGACCAAGCTGGTCGTCGGGGACGGCGTCTTCGTGATCGGCGTCCCCACCTCGACCGACCCGACGGCCGCCGCGGTGTTCGTACCGCGTGACCGCGCCCTCCTGGACCCGCCGGCCACCACGCCGGGGAGCTGACCGGGGACCCCGGAGGCTCGGCGGAAGCTGACCGTGAAGCGGTGGGATCACCGAGATGCGCCGGAATTCCACCGCTTCGCGGCGGCCTCCAATCAAGGACTAACAGCTACTAACTGGGACGAAGTACGGAATCAGTAGGCAAGAATGGGGCCTCCATGAACGAGCGCACCATCCTCGTCGTCGAGGACGACCCCAACATCCGTGACATCGTCGAGGTCGCCCTGCGCTTCCACGGCTTCGGGGTGACGGGCGTGGCGACCGGCAGGCAGGCCCTCGACGCGGTGGAGGGCGACTCCCCCGCGCTGATCGTGCTCGACGTGATGCTCCCCGACGTCGACGGTTTCGAGGTGTGCCGGAGGATCAGGGCCGCGGGCCTGCACATTCCGGTGATCTTCCTGACGGCCAGGGACACCTCCGCCGACACCGTGCGCGGCCTCACCCTGGGCGGCGACGACTACGTCACCAAGCCCTTCTCGGTCGAGGCTCTCGTCGCCCGCGTGCGGGCGGTGCTCCGCAGGACGGACGTCTCCGACGACCTTGGCGGGACGCTCAGGGTGGCGGACCTGGAACTCGACGAGTCACGCTGGGAGGCCCGGCGGGCCGGAGTCGCGCTGGACCTCTCCCCCACCGAGTTCCGGCTGCTCGCCTTCATGATGGAACATCCCGGACTGGTCCTGACGAAGCGTCAGTTGCTGGAACACGTCTGGGGCTACGGGGGTTCGTCGCAGGTCGTCGAGACCTACATCTCCTACCTGCGCCGCAAGCTCGACCCGCTCGGCCCGCCGCTGATCCACACCCAGCGCGGAGTCGGTTACGCGCTACGCCCGCCCCAGGGCACCTGATGTCGCTCAGGGCGCGGCTGCTCGCCGGCCTGCTCGCGGTGAGCACGACCCTGCTGGTGATGCTGTCCGTGACAAGTGTCCTCGTCCTGCGCGGGCACCTGATGGAAAGACTCGACGGGCAGCTGCGGGCGGCCACCGCGACCGCCGCCAAGCGGATCGTCGCCGCCCCCGGGGGCCAGCTCGCGCAGACCCTGACCGGGTCCACCTACGCCGTGGCCGCGATGAACCTCAACTCGGGCCGGGCCAGGCTCGTCAACGGGGACGCGCCCGCCGCCGCGACCGTACCGCAGCTGGTGGAGAGCCTCGGTGCCGCCCGCCTGAAGGTCCTGGCCGAGAGCGGGGAGGCGTTCGACCTGGGCACGACGGGCGACCAGGGCATGATCGCGCGGGTGGCCGAGGCCAGGCAGGGCAACCGGCTGGTGGTCGTCGCCGTCCCGCTGGAGTCCGTCGAGGCCCCGATCCGGCGGCTCGTCATCGCCGAACTGCTCACCGGCGGCGCGCTGATCCTGGTGCTGGCGCTCGCCGGCCGCGCCCTGATCACCAGGGGGCTCTCACCGCTGGCCAGGATCGCCGGGACGGCGTACCGGATGGCCGGGGAGGGCGACCTGTCGGTCCGGATGCCCGAGGGCCCCTCTGAGGTCGGGCGGATCGGCACGGCCGTGAACCTGCTGCTCGACCGGATCGCGGGGGCCTTCAGGGATCGCTGGGCGTCGGAGGAGCGCGTCCGCCGCTTCGCCGCCGACGCCTCGCACGAGCTGCGGACCCCGCTGTCCACCATCCGGGGGTACGCCGAGCTCTACCGGACCGGGGCGCTGCGCGCCGAGGACCTGCCCAGGATCATGGGCAGGATCGAGGACGAGGCCACCCGGATGGGTGATCTCGTCAGCCAGATGCTCGACCTCGCCCGCCTGGACAGGAACGCCGGGCTCCAGCTCACGGAGACCGATCTGGCCTCGGTGGCGCGCGACGTGAGCGCGGACTGCACGGCCATCGAGCCGGAGTCGCCGATCGTCGTGGACGCCCCGGAGTCTCTGACCGTCACCGCCGACGAGGCGAGGATCCGGCAGATCCTCGTCAACCTCCTGGCGAACGTGCGGACGCACACCCCCGCGGGGACGACGGCCACCGTGCGGGTCGCGCGGCGGCCGTCCGGCGGTGCGCTGATCGAGGTCTCCGACGACGGTCCCGGGATGTCCGCCGAGCAGGTGGACAGGGCCTTCGACCGCTTTCACCGGGGCGGGGAGCGGATGCCCGACGGTGCCGGGCTGGGACTGTCGATCGTCAAGGCGATCACCGACGCGCACGGCGGCTGCTGCTGGATCACCTCGGCTCCCGGGGAGGGCACCCGCGTTCACGTCGAACTTCCCGAACGCCCCGCTCCGACGGGACCGGCCGGTCCCGCCGGGTGAGTTCCGACGGGGCCGGCGGGTCTCACGGACCGGGCCCGAGCAGGCCAGGCCCCGAACCGGCCAGGCCCCGAACCGGCCAGGCCCCGAACCGGCCAGGCCCCGAGCAGGCCGGGCCTCGAGCAGGCCGGGCCTCGGCGGGACCGGCTGATCTCTCCAGGCGCGCGGCCCGGAGCCGACGGAATCGGCCGGTTTCGCTGGATACGCGCGGTCTGGAATCAGTGGCCGATAAATCGGTTGCACGGCCTCGGCGGGGCGCCGTATGTTCGACCGCATGTGGATTAACTCCTAAGAGCCGGCGTCGATCGGTCCTCGCCGATCCGCCCGCACTCAGCCATCTGGCCCCGTTCGTCTGACGCGGCAGCTGAGTTGTCCGACCCGGGATCTCACCGCGTCGTCACGTTTCCCAAGGAGTCCCATATGCGAATTCACCCTGCCCACAAACTCGCGCAGAAGCGCGACGGGAAGTCCAAGACCGCCAAGACGACCAAGCCCCGCACCCCGCTCCCCGAGCACGTCGTGCCTCCGGCGCCCCGGCATCTGCCGATGCCTCCGACGCCGATGCGGCCCACCCAGCAGCCGCGCCGGATTCCCGGCAAGGGCGGCCGCTGACCTGCGGGTCGGCCTCGCGAGGTCAACCCGCGGCCCTCTTCACGGGGCCGACCCGCGGGTCCTTTCGCGGGACCGGCCCGCGGACCCCTTCGCGAGGCCGTTCCCGCGGGTTCCTTCGCGAAGCCGGTCTGCGGGCCGTTCGCGAGAACGTGAAAGGCCCCGGTCCTGGAACTCCAGGACCGGGGCCTTCCCCGCCTCACGGGCGTCTCACGGGCCGTACGGGCTGTGCGGGCCGTACGAGCACGGCGTCAGAGGTGTCAGAGTCGCTCGATGATCGTGACGTTGGCCTGGCCGCCGCCCTCGCACATCGTCTGCAGCCCGTACCGGCCACCGGTCCGCTCCAGCTCGTGCAGGAGCTTGGTCATCAGGATCGCGCCGGTGCCGCCCAGCGGGTGGCCCAGGGCGATCGCGCCGCCGTTCGGGTTGACCTTGGCCGGGTCGGCGCCCAGGTCGTTGATCCACGCCAGCGGGACGGGGGCGAACGCCTCGTTGATCTCGGTGACGTCGATGTCGTCGATCGACAGGCCCGCCCTCTTCAGCGCCTTCTGCGTCGCCGGGATCGGCGCGGTCAGCATGTAGACCGGGTCGTCGCCGGTGAGCGCCAGGGTGACGATGCGCGCCCGGGGGGTCAGGTTGTGGTCGCGGACGGCCTGCTCGGAGGCGATCAGGATCGCTCCCGAGCCGTCGGAGATCTGCGAGGAGGTGGCAGCCGTGATCATGCCGTCGGGCTTCAGCGTCTTCAGCGACGCCATCTTCTCCAGCGTGGTGTCCGGGCGCGGGCCCTCGTCGTCCTCGACCCCGTTGATCGGGGCGATCTGGTCCTTGAAATAGCCGTTCGCGACGGCCTTCGAGGCCCGCTGGTGGCTCTCGTACGCAAACCGCTCCAGCTCCTCGCGCTTGAGACCCCACTTCTCGCACATGAGCTCCGCGCCGCGGAACTGGGAGATCTCCTGCTTGCCGTACCGCTCCACCCACTTCTCCCCGAACGGGAAGGGCATGCCCTTCTCCAGGGCGGCGGTGATGCTCGACCCCATGGGGACGATGCTCATGGATTCCACCCCGGCGGCCACGACGAGGTCCTGGGTGCCGGAGAGCACCCCCTGGGCCGCGAAGTGGATCGACTGCTGGGAGGAGCCGCACTGGCGGTCGATGGTCACACCGGCGACGTTCTCCGGAAGGCCCGCCGACAGCCACGCGTTGCGCGCGATGTCCATGCTCTGCGGGCCGAACTGCATGACACAGCCCATGATCACGTCTTCGACCGCGGACGGGTCGACGCCCGTACGCTCGATGAGCGCGCCGAGGGTGTGCGCGGCCAGATCGGTGGGGTGGACGGTGGACAGACCGCCCTTCTTCTTGCCGACGGGGGTGCGGACCGCCCCGACGATGTACGCCTCTGCCACAGTGCCTCCTGCTTGCGGAACCGAGCTGCCTGCGAAACCGAGCAATGTTCGGTTAGTAGGAGGTTACAACAGAACTTTCGCCCGCGCCCTGGGCGGGAGCCGCGCGCACGGCGGCGAGGATGATCGCGTCTTTCCCGGAACGCCGGGAAACCCGGAACGCCGGGGAACCCGGGACCCGGCCCCGGCCCGAGCGGCCCTTCTCAGGCCTTCTTGGTGCTCGTCATGGTCGCGTAGGCGATGACGTTGTCGGTGTAGTGACCGGTCGCGCGGTTGTAGGTGCCGCCGCAGGTGATCAGGTGCAACTGGGGGGTCGGCGACCGGCCGTACACCCGCTGGGTCGGAAACACCGACTTCTCGGCCTGCTCCAGGCCGCCCACGGTGTAGACGGCGACGATCCCGTCCTTGCGGTGCACCTCGATGACGTCGCCGTTGCGGATCTCGTCGAGGCGGCTGAACACCGCGCTTCCCGAGCGCGTGTCCTTGTGCCCGAGCATGATCGCGGGACCCGCCTCGCCGGGGGTGGGTCCCGAGCGGTACCAGCCGACCAGGTTCGGGTGGCCGACCGGCGGCACCTCGATGGCGCCCTTCCTGTCGAGCCCGACGGACCTGACCGGCGCGTTGACCCCGAGCCGCGGGATGACCAGGCGCACCGGGGACGAGGGCTGCATGGCCGGGGCCGCGGGCAGGCTGGGCAGAGGCGGCGGCGCGGTCGGGGGCGCCTGGAAATAGGGGTTCGCCGGTGCCGCCGCCAGATCGCGGGGCGGCAGCGTGGTGCGCTGGTCGGCCAGACCGTACTCCTCGGGCGAGGCCAGCATGTAGAGCAGGCCCACCAGCACCGTGACCACCCCGGCGATTCCGGCGAGGATGAGCACCGACCGCATCATCCGGCTGCCGGGGGGCTCCTCGTACGGCGGGCCGTACTGCTGGTGGGGGCCCGGCTGCGGGTACGGCGGCTGGACCGGGACCGGCCGGTAGTGCGGCGGCGGCCCGGGGGGCGGCCAGCCGCCCGGCGGCGGGGGGGTGGTCATCCGGCCACCCCGATCAGCCGCGACCGGCGGTGCGACGCCGCAGCATGAGCCCGCCGATTCCGGCGAGGGCCACCGTCAGCACACCGCTGAACATGATCATCCGAGCGTCGGGCCCGGCGTCACCGCCGCCGCCCGTGGAGGCGGCGCCCTTGGGGGTCTCGTCGATCTGCTCGTCGGAGTCGGGGTCGGGCACCGGGTCGGAGGTCCTGGTCCGGGTGACGGTGATGGTCGGCGTGGGGGTCGCGCTGGCGCTGGCACTGGCGCTGGGGCTGGCACTCGGGCTGGCGCTGGCACTCGGGCTGGCGCTGGGGCTGCCCGTCCCCACGGTCACCCGCAGCGCGGCGGGCGAGGCCTGGGCGGCCTCGGGGGGAGCGCAGTCGAGCAGCTCGACCTCGCTCGCGGCACCCGCCGCGCCGGTCGCCAGGAGCAGGGTGAACGCGTCGGGCTGGAAGGCGACGACCCCGGTCGCGAGGGGGGTCACCGTGACGACCAGCGGAGGCGCGGTGACCGGCTGCCCGGCGACCGGGGGCGCGGCGGTGACCAGGATCGGGCGGAGCTCCGTGGGGAGCGCCAGGACTCCCGCGGGGCTGGCGCTGATCTGCATCTCCGCGTCGGCGACGAGACTCGCGCCCGCCGGGGCCGGCGCGGACGGAGTGAGAGAGGGAAGGGCGGCCGGCGGGCTGATCTTCCAGGTCGCCACGAGGGGGGAGTTCACCACTCCCGCCGCCGGACCGGTGAGGTCCATGGTGAAGGTGTACGTCGCCGACGGTGACGGCGCACCCGCGAGCGTGCAGGTGTAGGCCACCGGTTTGGGAGCGGCGTGGATGGAGGCGAGCGCGGGAAACGCACCGAAGATGCCCGCACCCGCCGTAGCGACCACGGCCGTCTTGACCGCGACGCGCAGCCGCGTCTTGGACTTCAGCACAGTTTCTCCTCGTTCCAGCTTTGATCGACCGGCCTCACACCGGCCACCGAGGCTTACAGGTTGCGGTCAAGGTTCGGCATAGATCCTACGAACACAGACCGCGCCACGCGAGCAAGTCGGCTAAACGGACACAAATTCCCATCTATCCCACAGCAAACGACACCGTACATCGGCAAAGCCCGTCACGGCGGGTCGGATCGGACCCCGGCCGGACACGGAACGCGCGAGAGACACCTCGTGGAGCCCGGCCGAGGACCTCGCCACGAATCCGGCCACCCGACGAGCGGGCGACCCGGGGTTGGCAATCAGCGTTTGGATATATAGAAAAAACCAGGTCAAAACTGGTGCGGCCTCACTTAAAGATCACCGTACGGAAGCGCCATCGGGCAGGGTGGAACCTGTGGTGGGCCTGATTCGGACACCCCGAATGACTTTTTGGGTTGTTGAAATATTTCATCGGCACACCCACCGTGGTCATCGGCCCGTTCACCCGGCCGGGGTCTCGCGTTCGCCCGCGAGGTCGCCGCGCCGGCTGGACGGCGTCCGGCGGCTCGGCCGGTTCCCGTTCGGGAAGGATTCGGTGGAAGGCGTGCGAACGGGTATACGGGACATGAAGAGCATCACCGCGCCCTCGGCCCGGTGGGCCGCGAGGAGCACTTCGCCGCCCCGCGGGCACGAGGACCCCCCGGCGGCACGCCGCGCCGTCCGAAGGGTTCCGCCGAACGCCTTCGCCGAACAGCGGCGATCATCCCCGGGCTCTCCGGCAAGCCTTCCCCCCACCCGGCCGCGAGCCCCTTGCGGGGCTCTCTCCCCGCGGACGGATCAGCGGTCACCCTGAGGTTCACCCATCGGAAGGACTGAGATGAGCACGCCGGTTGCATCGCAGGCGCGCGGCGGGCAGGTGCCCCGCCGGCGGATCCCGGCGAGATGGATCGCCGTCGCCCTGGCGGTGGCACTCCTGGCGGCCATCGGGTTCAGCACCCAGTACCGCTCGGCGGAGTCCGTCGCGGCGGCGGGTCCCCGGCGTTTCGACCCGGCCGCTTACGGGGCGCGGATGTACGAGGACAGGGTCGTGCCCGCGATCGAGAGGAAGGCCGTCGAGCTGCCCGTACTGGTGAAGGCCATGAACACCGACGTGGAGGCGGCCGGGAAGCAGTACGGCGTCCGGCACGGCAGCGGCCCCTACACCTTCGCGGTCGAGGGCGTCGGCAGGGCCGGAGCGGTGAGGTCGGGACTGATGCACGTGACCGTGCCCGGTCTTCCCCCCGGCGCCCGGGTCTCGCTGCAGGTCGGTCCGATCATCAACGGCACGGCGCTGCGGGACGCGGTGGGGTTCATCACCTTCGGGCAGTTCCTCGACCAGGTGGAGTACGCCGACGCCGCCACCGCGCTGAACGATCAGATGCGGGAGAAACTGCTCAGGAACCTGGACGCGCCACGGCTGGAGGGCAAGAAGATCTCCTTCGTCGGGGCCTTCAGTTTCCTCACCCCCTCCGTCGTGACCATCACCCCGGTCTCGATCGAGGAGATCGCGTGAGGCTCCCGACCGTCACAGTCCTGAGCGCCCGCGACGTCACCAAGGTGTACGGGGACGCGCACGTGCTCAGGGACGTCGACTTCGACGTCGCCGCCGGCCGGGTGACCGCGCTGTTCGGCGAGAACGGGGCCGGCAAGTCGACCCTGATGAGGATCCTCTCCGGGATCGAGCACCCCACCGCCGGCCATGTCGAGCTCGACGGGGAGCCCGTCAGGTTCGTGTCGCCCCGCGACGCCGCCGACCGGGGCGTCGCGATCGTCCACCAGGGGCTCAGCCTCTGCCCCAACTTGAGCATCCAGGACAACCTGTTCCTGGCCAGGGAGATCCGCGGGGGCCCCTGGGTGATCGACCGCTCGTCCCAGCGGGCCACCACCGCGGCGATCCTCCACAGCCTGGAGGAGTATCTGGATCCCGACCTGCTGGTCTGTGACCTGACTCCGGGCGAGCAGCAGATCGTCGAGATCGCGCGGGCGCTCCTCCAGGAGGCGCGGGTACTGATCATGGACGAGCCCACCTCGGCGCTCACCGCCCCGGAGGTCGAGGTCCTGTTCCGGGTCCTCAAGGAGCTGGCCTCGAACGGTGTGGCGATCGTCTACGTCTCCTCGCACCTGGAGGAGGCACTGGAGATCGCCGACGACGTCGTCGTACTGCGTGACGGGCGGCTGGTCGCCACGGCGGACGCCGACAACGTCGGCGTCCGGTGGGTCGTGGAGCGGATGACCGACCGCGACCAGGGCGACCGGTTCCCTCGCCGCGCCGCGGTCGCCGGGGAGGAACTGCTGACCCTGCGCGACCTCGTGGTGGCCGACCCGGCCAACCCCGGCCGCCTCGCCGTCGACGGCCTCTCCCTGACCGTGGGGGAGGGCGAGATCGTGGGGATCTACGGGCTGACGGGTTCGGGCCGCACCGAGTTGCTGGAGGCACTCGCCGGCCTGATCCCCTCGCAGTCGGGCCGCGTCCTGCTCTCCGGCACCCCGCTGGAGAGCCTGGGGATCCGCGACCGCGTCGGCCTGGGCATGGTCCTGGTCCCGGGGAACCGGCAGCGCGACGGCATCGTCCAGACGATGTCGGTCGGGGAGAACCTCTCCCTGGCCGGGCTGGGCGCGTTCGTCCGGCGGCTGTTCGTCTGCCGTGACCGCGAGCGGGACGCCGTCCGCCGGATGATCGACGACATCACCGTCGGAACGGACGGCGCGGGCGGCGCAGGCGGCGCGGAGGCGTCGGCCGCGTCGCTGAGCGGTGGCGACCAGCAGAAGGTGGTGATCGGCAGGGCCCTGCTGGCCGCCCCTCGGGTGCTCCTGCTGGACGAGCCCTCGCGCGGCGTCGACGTCGGCGCCAGGACGGACATCTTCACGCTCATCGCGGCACAGGCGGAACGCGGCCTGGCCGTCCTCTTCACCACGTCGGACGCGGAGGAGGCCCTGCGCGTCCCCGACCGCCTGCTGGTGCTCGCCCGAGGGGTCCTCGTCGGCGAGTTCCGGCGCGGCACGACGACCCGGGAGGAGCTGCTGAAGGTCTCGAACGGCGGCACCTCCACCGACACGGACATCGACCGGGACACCGACCAGGACACCGGCACGAGCACGGACAGGGGCGGTGCGGGGTGACACCTCGGGAAACGCCCCCCGCACCGGCGCCGCCGGGCCACTCACCGCCGGGGAAGGCCACCGCCGAGGCCCGCCGCCTCTCCCTGGTGAACGGCCTGTTCGAGCTGCGGGCGCCCATCGCGCTCGCGGCGATGATCGTGACCTTCGGCCTGCTGTCGGACACGTTCCTCTCCGTACCGACCCTCGTCATGGTGGCCAAGCACATCGCGATCAACGCGGTGATCGCGCTCGGCGTGCTGCTGGTCGTCATCAAGGGCGGCATCGATCTGTCGGTCGGCTCGATCGCCGGGCTCTCCGGGGTCGTCGCCGGCGAGTTGCTCGAAGGACTCGGCCTCGGGTTCGCCGACGCCGTCGCCTACCCGCCCGTGTGGGGCGTGATCGTGCTCTGCGTCGCGGTCGGCATGCTCGTCGGCCTGGTGAACGGCATCGTCATCACCCGGTTCAAGGTGCCGCCTTTCATCGCGACGTTCGGCATGCTGTACGTGGCGCGGGGAATCGCGCTGCTGATCTCCGGCGGCTCGACCTATCCCAATCTGGGCGGCAACCCCGAGCTGGGCAACACCGGCTTCGAGGTCCTCGGCAACGGGCGCCCGCTCGGCCTCCCGGTGGCGATCTGGATCGCGATCCTCCTCGCCGTCGCCGTCACTCTGGTGCTCACCAGGACGCCGTTCGGACGGTGGCTGTACGCCGCGGGCGGCAACGAGCGGGCCGCGGAGCTCTCCGGGGTCCCGATCGACCGCGTCAAGACGGCCGTGTACGTGATCTCCGGTGCCTGCGCCGCGCTCGCGGGTCTCGTCATCGCCTCGGAGCTGACCTCGGCGACGCCGCTGGCCGGTGAGATGTACGAGCTCAACGCGATCACCGCGGTGATCCTCGGCGGCGCCGCGCTGGGCGGGGGGATCGGCACGGTGCGAGGCGCCCTCATCGGGGCCTGTGCCGTCGGCCTCCTCGCCGAGAGCCTGATGCTCATGGGCGTGTCGGAGTTCTGGCAGATCGTCATCAAGGGAATCGTGCTCGTTCTCGTCGTGATGCTGGACCAGGGCCGGCGGCGGTTCCAGCGGCGCGGGGCCGCCGTGTCGGCGATGGCCGCCGGCAGGCGACCGGACTGACGTGAACCGGGCTGACGCGGACCGGGCTGACGCGGCCGGACGGCCGCGCCGGCCGGGGGCGAGGCGGGGCTCCGGCCGCGCCGCGGCCACCGGTCAGTACCGGGCCGGGGTGTCACCGGCCTTGGTGGCCCTTTGGCTCCCCCGTGATTCTCGAAGCCTCACGATTGCCGCTTCTTTTAAATTTTCAGATTAATCAGAAATCCCCCCATTGTTGGGGAATTGACAGGATAAACGCATGGCAGTCGAAGCGTTCAGCAGCGAGATCACGCTGCGCATCAACGGTGCCGACCATTCCGTCTCCCTGGACAACCGGGTGACCCTCCTGGACGCGTTACGGGAGCATCTCGGGCTGACCGGGACGAAGAAGGGATGCGACCACGGGCAGTGCGGGGCGTGCACGGTCCTGCTGGACGGCCGCCGGGTGAACAGTTGCCTGACGCTCGCGGTCATGGCCGCCGGGCAGGAGATCGTCACCATCGAGGGGGTGGCCGGCCTGGCCGGCACGAACGATCTGCACCCCGTCCAGCGGGCGTTCCTCGATCACGACGGTTTCCAGTGCGGCTACTGCACGCCGGGCCAGATCTGCTCGGCCATCGGCGCGCTCGACGAGGCGGAACGGGGCTGGCCGAGCCATGTCACCGAGGACGTCGCCGCGGGCGTCGCCTCCAGCGGCGCCCTGGACGCCGAGGAGGTCCGCGAACGGATGAGCGGCAACCTCTGCCGCTGCGGGGCGTACGCCGGAATCGTCGAAGCCGTCCTCGACGCGGCCGGCGGGGGAAGCCCGGACCCGGTTCTCTCCGGCTGGAATCCCGGCGGCGCGCGATGAGGCCCTTCACCTACGAGCGCGCCACCGACCCCGGCGCCGCCGCCACCGCCGTCCTCGACGGCGCCGGCACGATGTTCCTGGCCGGCGGCACCAATCTCGTGGACCTGATGAAGCTCGGCGTGGTCGAGCCGTCGACGCTGGTGGACATCACCCGGCTGCCGTACGACCGGATCGAGCACCGGGCAGACGGCGGCGTGCTCATCGGCGCGATGGTGCGCAACAGCGATCTGTCCGGCGACCGGGGCATCAGGGAACGTTTTCCCGCGCTCTCCCAGGCGGTGCTGGCCGGGGCCTCCGGGCAGTTGCGATCGATGGCCACCACCGGCGGCAACCTGCTGCAACGCACGCGCTGCCCGTATTTCCAGGACGTCACCAAGCCGTGCAACAAGCGCGAGCCGGGTACCGGCTGCTCGGCGATCGGCGGCGACCACCGCGACCTGGGGGTGATCGGCACCTCCGTCGCGTGCGTGGCCACCAACCCCTCCGACATGGCGGTGGCGATGGCCGCCCTCGACGCCGTGGTGCACATCAGGCTCGCGGGAGGCGACGAGCGGGCGGTCCCGCTCTCCCGCTTCTACCTGCTGCCCGGCGACACCCCGGATCGGGAGACGGTGCTGGCGCCCGGTGACCTGATCACCGGGATCGAGCTGCCCCCGCCCCCGGACGGTGCGGCGATGCTGTACCGCAAGGTCCGCGACCGCTGGTCCTACGCGTTCGCGGTGGTCTCGGTCGCGGCGGTGGTCGCGACGGAGGCAGACGGTTCGCTGCGGGAGATCCGGCTGGCGCTGGGCGGGGTGGCCCCCGTGCCGTGGCGGGCCCGGGAGGCAGAGGGGATGCTGACCGGCCACCGGCCGACCAGGACGCTGCTGCTGGCGGCCGCGGACGCGGAGTTCGTGGTGGCGCGCCCCCTTCCGCGGAACGAGTTCAAGATCGGGCTGGCCGGCGACCTGATCGCGGCGAGCGTCCGCGATCTCACGGAACCGGCGGGGTCAACGGGGAACGGCTTCACTCGGGAGGAGCGGGGATGACCACTCTCGACAAGGTGGTGGGCGGGGCACCGGTCAGGATCGAGGGACGCGACAAGGTCACCGGCGTGGCCCGCTACGCGTACGAGTACCCCGTACCGGACGCCGTCTACGTCTGGCCGGTGCAATCCACGATCGTGCGGGGGCGGGTGCGCTCCGTCGACGGCTCCGCCGCGCTGGCGCTGCCGGGGGTGATCGCCGTGCTGGACAGCGGCAACGTCTCCCGGCTGCGTCCCGTGCAGGACGCCGAGCTGGCCGTCCTGCAGTCGGCCGACGTCGCCTACCGGGGACAGATCGTCGCGGCCGTGGTCGCGAACACCCTGGAGGGTGCCCGTGAGGCGGCGTCGGCCGTGCGCGTGGACTACGAGGAGGAGGACCACGAGGTCGTGCTGGATCCCGGCAGCCCGCGGATCTCCTCTCCGGATAAGGTCAACGCGGGGTTGACAGGGACGGTCGAGTGGGGTGACGCCGAGCGCGCCCTGGCGGCGGCGCCGGTCGGCGTGGACGCCGCCTACACGACCCCGGCCGAGCACGCCAGCCCGATGGAGCCGCACGCCACGATCGCGTTCTGGGAGGGCGAGACCCTGACGCTCTACAACTCCGACCAGGCACCGTGGATATCGGCGACCGCGATCGCCCGGCTGTTCGGCCTTCCCGAGAGCGCGGTGAGCGTCGTCGCGGACCACGTCGGCGGCGGTTTCGGGTCCAAGGGGGCGACCCGCCCGCCGACCGTCCTGGCGGCGCTGGCCGCCCGCGCCGTCAGGCGACCGGTCAAGGTGGCGATGACCCGGCAGCAGATGTTCCCGCTCGTCAGCTACCGGACGCCCACCGTGCAGCGCGTACGCCTGGGGGCCGAGCGCGACGGCAGGCTGACCGCGGTGTGGCACGACGCGCTCCAGCAGAGCTCGAAGCTCGTCGAGTTCACCGAGCAGACGGTCTCGCCCAGCCGCGTCATGTACGCCACGCCCAACAGCCACACCGTCCACCGGCTGCTGCGGCTGGACGTGCCGAGCCCCTCGTGGATGCGCGCCCCCGGCGAGGCTCCGGGGATGTTCGCCCTGGAGTCGGCGATGGACGAGCTGGCGTACGCCCTCGGGATGGACCCCGTCCAGCTGCGGATCGTCAACGAGCCCTCGGCCGACCCCGAGTCGGGACTCCCGTTCAGCAGCCGCAACCTGATCGCCTGCCTGCGTGAGGGGGCGGCACGCTTCGGCTGGGCCGACCGCGACCCCACGCCGGGCGTCCGCGAGGACGGACGGTGGCTCGTCGGGACCGGCGTCGCGTCGTCGACCTACCCCGTCTACACCAGGGCGTCCACCGCGGCCGCCTACGCCGAGCCCACGGGCAGGTTCGTGGTCGAGATCGCCGCGGTCGACATCGGCACCGGCGCCCGCACCGCGCTCACCCAGGTCGCCGCCGACGAGCTCGGCGTGCCGATGGACCGGGTCACGGTCAGGGTGGGCCGCAGTGTCTTCGGCCCCGCGACACTCGCCGGGGGGTCCATGGGCACCGCCTCCTGGAGCTGGGCGGTGAGCAAGGCCTGCCGGGCGCTGGTCAAGGATCTCGACGAGCGGTCCGGCGTGGTCCCCCCGGAGGGCCTGGGGGCACGGGCGGACACCGCCGAGGATCTCGCCGCGTGGAAGCGTTTCGCACGCCACTCGTTCGGGGCGCAGTTCGCCGAGGTCAGGGTGGACCGCGACAGCGGGCAGGTCCGTGTCGAGCGGCTGCTGGGGGTCTTCGCGTGCGGCCGGATCATCAATGCCCGGACGGCGCGCTCGCAGTTCCTCGGCGGCATGACGATGGGGATCTCCATGGCCCTGCACGAGGCCCTGGAGCTGGACCCCCGGTTCGGCGACTTCGTCAACCGCGACCTGGCCGGGTACCACATCGCGGCGAACGCCGACGTCCGCGGGATCGAGGCCCACTGGATCGACGAGCAGGACGACGAGCTCAACCCGGTCGGCGCCAAGGGCATCGGCGAGGTGGGGATCGTCGGCACCGCCGCGGCGATCGCCAACGCCGTCTTCCACGCCACCGGCTTCCGGCAGCGCGACCTGCCGATCACCCTTGAGCGGGTACGGGCGGCCATGCGCACCGGATGACGGGAGACGCGTCGTTGAGGTCTGCGTCGTTGAGGTCTTGCGGGGGCGCGTCGATCTTGCCAAGGGCGCGTCCTTGCGGGGGGCGCGTCGCCCGATCAGACCCGGCGCGTCTCAGCCTGTCCCGGCCTCTCCGGCGCGTCTCAGTCCGGCGCGTCTCAGCCTCTGGTGCGCAGCTGGTCCCGTACGGCGCGCGCCAGGCCGGGGTCGTCGGCGATCACCCCGTCCACGTTGAGCCTGCACAGGCGCTTCAGCCACCTCTTCACCTCTTCGGTGGCGCGCCCGCCTGAGGTGTCGCCCCTGAGCTCCGCCCGGAGCCGCGCGGCGAGCTTGCGAACCGTCGTGGCGTGGACCAGGAGCCCTTGCTGCTGGGCGTTCCTGACGAGCGCGACAGGCGACACCGGCCTGCCGTCGAGACCTCCGGGATCGCCGGGACCGATCCGCTTGGTGACCACCCCGATGCCGTCGGCGTACTCGGCGACCTCCCGCAGCCCCTCCGGGGTGACCATGTCGTCATAGGTGAGCGGGTCGCCGGTGCCCGCGAGGTCGTACGGGGCGCCGGTCGCGCCGACGAACTGGATGAGCCGCAGCCGCGTGAGGGGACGCAACCTCTTGAGGTTCCCGGTCTCGAAGGACTGGATGAAGGCCGGGTCCCGCTCGTCGTCCCAGCCGTACCGCGCGAAGGTCTCCAGCAACGGCTCCTCGAGCGGCAGCCCGATCGAGGCGAAGTAGGTGGGGAACTTGGTCTCGGCGTAGACGCCCACCCCGTGCCTCTGCGCGAGCTGGACCACCTCGTCGAGCGTCGGGATGCGCTCTGTCCCGTCGTACGCGGTGTTGTCCCGCCGCTCCTTGGGGAAGCGTTCCCTGGCGCGGAGGGTACGCAGTTCCTCCAGGGTGAAGTCCTCGGTGAACCAGCCGGTGTGCCGGATGCCGTTGATGACCTTGGACGTCCTGCGGTCCGCGAACTCGGGATGCCTGGCGATGTCGGTGGTCGCCGAGAGCTCGTTCTCGTGCCGGGCGACCAGCACGTGGTCCTTGGTCGAGACGAGGTCGGGCTCGATGTAGTCGGTGCCCATCGAGATGGCGACCGTGTACGCGAGAAGCGTGTGCTCGGGACGGAACGCGCTGGCGCCGCGGTGGGCGATGACGATCGGCGCGACCTCGTGGCGGCCGAAATGCCTGGCCTCCGGGTTCGCGGCACGCCCGGCCGAGGAACTCACGGAGCGTCCGTCCGTGGAGGTCGCGGGCCGCCCGGCCGTCGAGGCACCGGATCGTTCGTCCGCGGGGCTCGCGGATCGCGTGCCCGTCGAATCGGCGTGGTGGAGGACACCGATCGCGGCGATCCCTATGAATACGGCCAGCACACCGGCCCGCGCCTTGCTCACCTGTGTACACCCCTCGCTCCGGTTCAGCGGGGGAGACACATTCGCATAAACGGCTATACCCGGACCGGACATGCGATTAACGATCAGAAGCGATTCTGACCGAGATAAGACCACATGACCGTCTCCTGGAGTATTTCCCTAGATATGTCCCGGTATTGTCGGCCACAAAAAAAGAGTGAGCGATCGATCACTCACTCCTCGGTGCGGGAAGGGGAAACCCGGGTCAACAGACGGCCACGCGTCCCTGTTTCCGGACCCGGCCTCGGCCTCACCTCCCCGCATCGGCCTCAGACGGCGACCCGGCAGCTCACAGGTCCCAAGCTCGGAGGGCGAACCGGCCCTCCACCCGCCCCTACCGCCGAACGGGCACCGTACCGGCTCCCGGCGACGGGCGGGTGTCCCGCATCACCGCCCGCGCCCGCCCCGTCCCTCGCCCGACCAGCCGTTTCCGTGCCGGTGGCCCCGCCGGTATCCGTACCCGTGACGATGGCGCCGCTCGCCCTGCCTGGCCCACGCCGGCCGCGCGAACTCCCGATCCCGGTGGCGCCGGGCGTCAGACCCGTGCCGTCCGAACCCGTGGCCTCCGCGCCATCCGGCCTCCGGACCTCTCCGTCCGGACTCCCGGTCTCTGCCGCGCCCGAACCCCCATCTCTCGCCGCGCTCGCCCTCCGGATCCCGCCGTCCGAACCCGCGGTCGCCGTGGTGTCCCCGCCCCGCGTCCCACCGCCCTGCCGCCCTGGCCCGGTGCCGCCCGCCGTCCGAATGCCTCGGCCGCCCGAAGCCCCAGTTTCCCTTGCGCTCGATGCTCGTCCTCGAACGCTCGGCCGTCCGTCCCCCGTTGCCCCAGTTCTTGGTCGTCCACCCCCCGGCGTGCTTCGGCGTCGAATGCGCGGGACGCTTGGCACCCCAGCCCGTGGATCGCTCGTTCCCCGACTTCGAGTGCTGGACCGCGCCGAGGGCGGCCACCCCTATGAGTACGGCTACGACCCCGGCCCGCACGATGCTCACCTGGGCACACCCCCGCCTTCTGATCATTCGGGGGGTTGTCTCCTGTTGTACGACTCCCTACCCGGATTGCCGGGGAGGCTAACGACCAGCGGCGGGCGGCGAAGGGGCCGTGACCTGCCGGTTCGGCGAGCATCGCGCCCGGCTCGGGAGGGTGCGGCACACCGCGCCCGGCTCGCGGGCCGGGCGGTACGGCGCGGTCAGGCGCGGCGGGTCTTCGACAGGGTCGCGTAGACGATGATGTTGTCGGTGTAGTGACCGGTCCTGCTGTTGTAGACACCACCGCAGGTGATCAGCCGCAGGGTCGCCTCACCGGTGTTGCCGTAGACCCGCTTCGACGGGAAGGCCGCCTTGCTGACCTGTTCCACCCCGTCGACCGTGAACTCCGCGAGGCTTCCGTCGGACCGGGAGACCTTGATCTTGTCCCCGCGCTTGACCTCCTTCAGCCGGCTGAAGACGGCGGCGCCCTTCTTGGTGTTCACATGCCCGAGCACCACCGAGGGCCCCTGCTGCCCGGGGATCGGGCCGTGCTTGTACCAGCCCGCCTGGTTGGGCCTGCTCAGCGGAGGCGTCTGGATCTCCCGCTTGGAGTCGACGCTGAGCGCCATCAGCGGGGCCAGCACGCCGATCTTCGGGATGGCCAGCCGCCGGGGTTTCACACCGTCACTCTTCAACGGCTCCGGAGGCATGATCACCGGCAGCGGCGGCGCCGCCGTGGGCGCGGCGGCCGTCAGAGGAGCGTCGAGCCCGCCCGGCCCCACGGAGGACGGCGTCACTCCCGCCGGCTGCCGGCCGGCGGCCGGGACCTCCTGGATCTGGATGTTGCTGTCCGCCGCCTGCGGCACGGGCGGGCCGTACGGCTCCTCCTCCAGCGCCGGAGTCAGGTACGTGAGCAGACCCGCCATGATCGCGGCCACCCCGCCGAGCGACCCGGCCACGAGGAGCCCGGCCATCAGCATGCTCCCCTTGGGCTTGGGAGCCGGGCCCCGGCCCTGGTAAGGGTCGGGACCGCCCTGCACGGGTCCTTGATACATCCGGCGCCTCCTTCAGCTGTCCCTCTGGCCGCGCGCGTGTGCCGCCCGCCGCCTCATCAAGACCACACCACCCAGTGCGCTTCCCGTCACCATCGCCGTGCCCGCGCCGAGAAGCCCCAGCCCGGAGCCTCCCTGAGGAGCCTCACCGGTCTGCGCCCCGCCGCTGGGCGTGATGATCACCTGCGGCGCGGTGGGCGTGGGCCTGGTGGGGGTGACGGTGGCGGTCACGGTCAGGGTCGGTTTGGGCGTCGAGGTCGTCGTGCTCCTGGTGGTGCTGTTCGTCCCGCCCGACTGGTCGCCGTTCTGGTTGCCGTTCGAACTCGGGCTGGCCGAGGGACTGACCGAGGGGCTGGCCGAAGGGCTAACCGAGGGGCTGGCCGAAGGACTGGCCGAAGGGCTAACCGAAGGGCTGGCCGAAGGGCTAACCGGCGGAGAGGCGCCCGGCTCGGAGATCGTGACGTTCACCCAGCCCGGCGCGCTGACGAGCGTGCAGGTGGCCCTGTACTCGTCCGGCGGGTTCTTCAGCTCCTTCGTGATCACTCGGAAGGCGTCGACCTGCGCGAACTTGCCGCCCTCCAAGTTCGTGACCTTGATGGTGTGCTCGCCGTACTGGAGGCCGTTGAACCTCCACAGCGTGAGCCCACCCTGGTGCGCGGCGTTCGTCGGCGTGCCGTCGGCGTTCTTCGAGGCGTCGACGAAGGACGGCGTGGCGTCAAAGCCGTCGATCTTGAAGCCGACCTTCCCCGCCTCCGTGCTACGCCGGGCGATGTACTCGATCCCGGTACCGGTGAACGTGAACTCGGCGAAGGAGTTCACCCTGTCCGTACGGTGCAGGTCGCGGCCGTGGTCGCCGATGCTCAGCGGCTCGTCGTTCAGCTCGTACCAGTCGCCTGCCCCGTGGTACCCCACCCGGAAATTGCCGTTGTCGTCCTTCTCGTCGTTGTTGACCACGACCTCACCGGCCGGAGGCATGAAGTCGACGAACAGCTTCCGGGGACTGACCTTGAGCGTGCCCGCCCTGTCGGTGTGCGCGGAGTCGGAGATCCCGTCGGGGAGCTTCAGGATCTTTCCCGGCTGCAGCTTGCCCGGCTGTTCGACGAAACCCTTGGGCTGCAGCTCACCGACCCAGCTCCCGGAGAGCTGCACGTTCCCGGTGACGAAAACCTTGCCCCCGGGGCCGAAGTAGCCTGGCGAGCCGAACCTGGCCGGGTCGTTGTTCTTGTAGTTGAGGGCCCAGCCGATGCTGAGCGGTTCCCCGACCGTGAGCGTGGTGGGAATCGACACCTTGGTCCGGAGGTTCACCACGCTGGTACCCAGGGCGATCCCGCCCGTACAGCTGTAGTCGACCACGAGTTCGGCGTTGCTGGCGCCGGACGCACCGGTGGGCAGCGCGACCAGCGCACCGCCGAGAAGGCACAGGGCCGAAACCGCGAGAGACCTACGGAGCCCAGATCGCCACCGAACCACCACACACTCCGATCACGAAGGCTGCCGTCAACGGGCATACCCATAGCACACCGAGGGTAGATCGTACGGTTTCCACCATCTTCGCCGCAGCGAGATCGCGGGTGGATCCGAAGACCGTGGCGCACTTGTGATCTGGATTTACCTCCACATACCTCCGCGAGTCGCGGGAACGCGACGGGTCCGGGTGTACCTGCTGGTAACAGAATCGTATTCTGTGTCACGAGCCGTCACGAATCGTCGCGAGTCCTAGGAGGCACACCATGCAGCGAGACCTCTTCGAGGAGGAGCACCAGCTCTTCCGGGAGACCGTGCGCGAGTTCCTGGCCCGCGAGGTGGCCCCCCACCACGACCAGTGGGAGAAGGACGGCATCGTCCCCCGCGAGGTGTGGAAGAAGGCCGGAGAGATCGGGATGTTCGGCTTCGGGGTGCCCGAGGAGTTCGGCGGAGCCGGAATCACGGACTTCCGCTACAACGCGGTGATCGTCGAGGAGGTCATCGCGATCGGCGCGTCCGGCCTGGGCTACTCGCTGCACAACGACGTGATGGCGCCGTACTTCGTGGACCTCACCAACGACGAGCAGAAGGCTCGCTGGCTGCCCGGGTTCACCTCCGGCGAGCTGATCACGGCCGTCGCGATGAGCGAGCCCGGCGCGGGCAGCGACCTGCAGGGCATCAGGACGACCGCCGTGCGCGACGGCGACCACTACGTGGTCAACGGCCAGAAGACCTTCATCACCAACGGCATCAACTCCGACCTGGTCGTCACGGTCGCGAAGACCGACCCGGCCGCGGGCGCCCGGGGGATCTCACTGCTCGTCGTCGAACGGGGCATGGAGGGCTTCACCCGGGGTCGCAACCTGGAGAAGATCGGCATGCACGCCCAGGACACGGCTGAGTTGTTCTTCGACAACGTCAGGGTCCCCGCGGCCAACCTGCTGGGCCCCGAGGAGGGGCAGGGCTTCTTCCAGCTCATGGCCAACCTGCCGCAGGAACGCCTGTCGATCGCGGTGATGGCCGTGGCGGCGGCGGAGACGGTCCTGCGCACGACCATCGAGTACTGCAGGAGCCGCACCGCCTTCGGCCGGAACATCGGCAGCTTCCAGAACACCCGGTTCGTGCTGGCCGAGCTGGACACCGAGGTGGACATCGCCCGCCTCTACGTGGACAAGTGCATCCTGGCCCTCAACGCCGGGGAGCTCACCGCCGTGGACGCCGCCAAGGCGAAGTGGTGGACCACGGAGCTGCAGACCAAGGTCATCGACCGCTGTCTCCAGCTGCACGGCGGCTACGGCTACATGATGGAGTACCCCGTGGCCAAGGCCTGGGTCGACAGTCGCGTCCAGACCATCTACGGCGGCACCACCGAGATCATGAAGGAGATCATCGGCCGCTCCTTCGGCTTCTGAGAGCGGCCTCCGACACAGCCCTCCGAGACGACCTTCCGAGACCGGTCTCCGACACAGCCTTCCGAGACCGGCCTCCGAGATCGGCCGGCCCCTCACTCCTCGGTGATGTCCTCGATCTGCACGGCCACCCCGTCCTTGATCGTCACCTTGGCGAAAAGGGCGCCGCGCTTCTCGATCGCCTTCTGCAACTGCTCCACCGAACAGCTGTACGGGGCCTCCCCCTCCTTGCAGACCAGCCCCCGCGCGTCGCGCACGACCGTGTACGGCAGCAGGAGGGCTTTAACCTCCTGGTCGCTCTCGGAGGTCACGGTGATCCCGTCCACACCGCGCAGGGCGATCTGCCCCCTTGTCGTGGCGTCGACGTCCCTGCTCCCGGAAAGGCTCACCGACGGTGACGCCGTGACGAGGGCGTCGTCGCCCGCCGACGCGGAAGCGGACGGAGAGGGCGTAGAGGACGGAGAGGGAGCGGCGGAGGCCGCGGGGGACGGGGAGACGCTCACGGTAACGGTGGCCGTGGCGGTCACCGACACGCCGGACGCGCCGGGCGCGGCGCTCCCGCCCGAACATGCGGAGAGGCCTGCGGCCAGCGCTGCCACCAGCAGGGCGCGCGTTACCTTCGATGTTCTGTTCACGAGAGGTAACGATCCCATGGGTTGGGGATCGCGTTTACCAGCCGCACGGGCGGCTCCGCCGACGCATACTGGTCAGCGGAGACTTCCCCGAGGTGGTGACGATGGACAGCGGACTGATTCTGCTGATCTTCCTGGCGTTCCTGTTCGCCTGGGGCCTGAACCGGGTGCGCCGCGCCCTCCGGCTCGGCCCGGTCGCCTACGTCGGCGTCATGGTCGTGTTCGTCATCGCGATGCTCGCCATCTGGGGACAGACCATCCGCTGACCACCTTCCGCCGGGCCCGGCGCCCCTACCGGGACGACGCCTCCAGCAGCACGCTCGCGACCAGCTCCGGGTCGTCGGTCATCGGCAGATGCCCGCAGCCCCTGAGCAGCTTCACCCGCTGCCCCGACCACCTGGCCGCCCGGATGGCCTGCCGGCGCGGGAGCAGCCGGTCGTGCTCGCCCCAGGCGATCGTGACCGGCGCCTTCGGCGGCGCGGGAGGCATCAGCCCCGCGAACGAGGCGAGGGTCTCGTCGAAACCGGAGGAGTCCCCGAGCGACTGGAGGGCGGCGAGCAGCGCCTCGGGCGTGAGCCTCACCGGATGGGCGACCAGGACACCGGCGCAGAGGATGCGGCCCAGCGGATCCTCCGCGAGGGCGGCGGCCCGTTCGGGGGGAAGGCGGCGAGCGGAGACCCTGATCGCGCGGAGGACGGCTCGCGTGTACGCGAGCTCGCTGCGGTTCCAGAATCCGGCGGGAGAGAGCGCGGCGGCCGAGCGGACCGCCCCGCGCGAGGCCAGTTCGAGGGCGACGTAACCGCCCAGGGAGCTGCCCGCCACGTGAGGGTCGCGCAGGCCGAGCACCTCGAAGAAGGACTCGATCGCATCGGCCAGGCTTTCCGCCGTGTACGGCGTGCCGGGCGGCAGCGGCGGCGAGACGCCGAAACCGGGGAAGTCGACGGCGATCACGTCCCGCTCGGCGGCGAGCCTGTCGAGCACTGGCAGCCATGCCTGCCAGTGATGCCCGATCCCGTGCAGCAGGACCAGCGGGGAACCCGTCCCGCGCCGTTCGAACGCCAGCTCCATACCCCCGAGTCAACCACCGATCGGGGAGGTGTTCCAGCTCTGCCGCGTCTGGTTCAGCGCGACCTGGTGGGGATCTCGAACCAGACGGCCTTGCCCTCCTTGGTGGGGCGGGAACCCCAGCGCCTGGCGAGCTGGTCGACGAGGTAGAGACCCCGCCCGCCCTCGTCGTTCTCCCCCGCGCTGCGGATGCGCGGCAACCGGAGATCCTGGTCGAAGACCTCGACCCAGACGGACTCCCTGCCCCGGCGGAGCCTGAGCGTGAACTCCTTCTCGTTGACGATCTCGTCTTCGAAGCCGGGGACGTCCCAGGACTCGTCGAACGGCAGCGGAGGGCCGTCCATCGTCAGCTCCCTGCGCGGGATGCTGGCACTGGCGGCGTGCAGCACGACGTTGGTGACGACCTCGGAGACCAGCAGGCAGGCGAGCTCGGCGCGCTCCTCGGGGACGTTCCAGCCGATGAACGCCTCCGACGCCATCCGGCGCGCCTCCCCGACCATGATCGGCTGAGCGGGGAAGGTGCGCTCCTCGACGGCGAGGTCCTCGGAGGCGGACCTGAGCACGAGGATGGCCATGTCGTCGTCGATCTCGCCGGGCACCGCGACGGTGGCGGCGTCGGCGAGGCGCTCGACGGAGGCGTCGCTGATCTCGATGAGCTTGCCGCAGAGCTGCGCCAGCGTCTCCTCGACGTTGGGCGGCCTGCCGTCGGCGTCGCGGATGGGGCGGCGATCGACGAGCCCGTCGGTGTAGAGGAGCAACGCGGCCCCGGGGGGCAGCGTCCGCGTCTCCTCCTTGTAGACCAGGTCGGCGTGCATGCCCTTGGCCCGCACCCCCAGCGGCTGGCCGACCTCGTGGATGTCGAGCTCGGTACAGGTGTCGCCGATGAGCAGCAGGGGGGGCGCGTGGCCGGCGTTGGCGAACGACAGCTGCCGCGACCAGGCGTCGTACACCAGGTACTGGCAGGTGACGATGGGCGGGACGCTGATGTCGGTGCCGCTCTCGTCCTGCTCGGGGGTGGCGATGATGCGGGTCCACTCGTCGAGCCTGGCGAGGATCTCCGCGGGCGGCTTGTCGTCCTGGGCGAAGGCCCGCAGGGCCGCCCGCAGCTGCCCCATGACCGCCGCGGCCTTGGCGCCCCTGCCCTCGACGTCGCCGATGACGATGCCGACCCGGCCCGCCGACAGCGGGATGACGTCGTACCAGTCACCGCCGACCTGGGTCTGGATGCCCTGTCCGTGGCTGGCCAGGGGGGCGGCCGGGTAGTAGCGGACCGCGATGTCCAGCCCGTCGAGCTGCGGCAGCGCGCGGGGCAGCAGGTGCTTCTGGAAGGACTCCGCGGTGTGCCGCTCCTCCTCGAACAGCAGGGCGTTGTCGACGGCGAGCGCGACCCGGGTGGCGATGGCCCCCACGAAGTCGCGGTCGAAGGCGTCGTAGTGCGGGCTGCGCCGGTCGGTCAGGTTGGACAGCCCCAGGTACATCAGCCCGAGGGTCTCGCCGCGCACGCACAGCGGCGCCACGATGGCCGAGGTCATGCCGATCTCGGCGGCCAGGCGGGTGTTGGCCTCACCCGGGCTGGGGTAGTTGGTCTGGGAGAAGTCCTCGACGAGGATCGTCTCCTGGCGGCGCAGCGCGATCTCGGCGTAGTGCCCCACCGGGTAGCGGATCTCCGCCCCGAGCGGCGCCCAGGTGTTGGGCGGCGGGCTCCAGCCCTGGACGTGGGTGGAGACCCTGCGGGTCAGCCGCCCCTCCTCCATCAGCTCGATGAAGCAGTGGTCGGCGAACTGCGGGACGAGCATCTCGGCGACGCGCTTGAGCGTCTCCTCGACGTAGAGCGATCCGGCGAGGCGCTCGCCGATCCGCTCCAGCAGGCCGAAGCGGTCCTTCTCCCGCTCGTTGCTGCGCATCGCCTCGCGGGCGGTGATGACGATGCCCGTCACCGCTCCCGAGGGGTGCCGCAGCGGCACGGCCTGTGCCCGTACGTAGATGATCGTGCCGTCCCCGCGCCTGACGTCGAACGTGCCCTCCCAGACGCCGCCCTTGAGGACGTGCTTGGAGAGCTCGACGGCGAGCGGGTGATCCTTCTCCATGATGCCCAGGGAGAGGGACTGGTCGCGGGGCCCTGATGTGCCGGGGCGCCCGAACAGCCTTTCCGCGAACGGGTTCCAGTAGAGAAGGTTGCTGAACCTGTCGGTGACGACCACCGCCATCTCAGCGTGATCCAGGACGGAGCCGGCCGTAAGGTGATCAGCGGCGTCCTGGGAAACATCCCCCCACCGCTTCATCCGGTGACCGCCCGTCGTGGGCGGGTGTGTGCAAAGCGAACCACGGTTGCTCCTGCAGTCTCGGCCTGGGAGCGGAGGGACTCCCGAACGGGATCCAACCGAGCTAAGGGGCCTCGGTCCGCGAGTGGAGACGAAAACGTGCGCGGCAATCTCTCGCGGGAGATCCGCAAGAAAATTGTCCGCCTCGTCGTCACCTGTCACCCGCACACCGTCGTCGCTCGCCGCGAGCGTCACCTCGCGTCCGGGTTGTATCCCAACTTGCTTGAGTTTAAGCATCACAGCCGGATCGCTTTGCACTTGTTCGCTAATTCGCCGCACGACAACGGGTATATCTCTGGGTCCGGCCATCGCCGACATCGACGGCAGCGACTCCGGCTTCCCGCCGGGAGCGCCGACGACGCCGAGTTCGTCGAGGCCGGGTATCGGATTGCCGTGCGGATCCTCGGTGGGGTTGTTGAGCAGGCTGACGAGCCTGGCCTCCACGGATTCGGACATGACGTGCTCCCAGCGGCACGCCTCGATGTGCACCTCTTCCCAGGGCAGACCGATGACCTGGGTGAGCAGGCACTCGGCGAGGCGGTGCTTGCGCATGACGCGGGTCGCGAGCGTGCGCCCCAGGTCGGTCATGGTCAGGTGGCGGTCGCCCTCGACACGGACCAGGCCGTCGCGCTCCATCCGGGCGACCGTCTGGCTGACGGTGGGTCCGCTCTGCTGGAGGCGCTCGGCGATGCGCGCGCGCAGGGGGACGATGCCCTCCTCCTCCAGCTCGAAGATCGTACGAAGGTACATCTCCGTTGTGTCGATCAGGCCGTGTGCGGTCAAGGTTCCTCCCGTCCTCTCTCGATGCTACGTCCATCGCGCGGTGTTCCCGGGAGGGCGGCGCGGGACCTCGGAAGTTTGAGAAGACGACCCTATTGGGAGAACAGCCCACGATGACAAAGGTCGGCAACGCGCTAGGACGCCAAATCCTTCCCTAGCTGCCCAAACGCTCCGCGCGACGGACGATATTTTCTGAAGGCGGGAACGGCCAGACCCACGGCGACCACGGCCACCGCGCAGGCGATCCCGCCGCCCACCCAGGCCCAGGTGGCGCCGAGCCACGAGGCGGTGCCCCCGGCCCGCAGGTCCCCCAGCCTGGGGCCTCCCGCGACGACCACCATGAAGACCCCCTGCATCCTCCCGCGCATGTCATCGGGCGCGTGGGTCTGCAGGATCGTCTGCCGCCACACCGCGGAGACCAGGTCGGCGGCCCCGCCGAACGCCAGCAGGGCGACCATCAGCCACAGCTGCTCGGCGAGCCCGGCCGCGGCGACGGTGAGCCCCCACGCCGCGATCACGTACGTGAGCGCCAGTCCCTGGCGCCGGACCCGGCCCACCCAGCCCGACAGCAGGCCGCCGAGCACCGAGCCGATGGCGATGCTGGCCGACAGCCAGCCGAACGCGACCAGGGAACCGCCGAACCTTTCGTCCACGATCTCCGGGAACAACGCCCTGGGCAGCGCGAACGCCATGGCGATCAGGTCGACGACGAACGACATCAGCACGACCGGGTGCCCGGAGACGTAGCGCAGGCCGTCCACCACCGACCGCAGTCCCGGGCGGGTCACCTCGCCGACAGGTTCGAGCCTCGGCAGCCGTACCGCGGCGTAGAAACCGGCGCCGAACAGCAGCGCGTCGATCAGGTAGGCGGTGGCGAAACCGCTCTGGGCGAGTACGACCCCGCCCACCAGGGGCCCGATGACGGTGCCGAGGCCGCCCACCAGGAAGTTGAGGGTGTTGGCCGCGGGGATCAGGTCGGCGGGGACCAGCCTGGGGATGATCGCGCCCCTGGTCGGCCCGGTGATGGCGAACCCGGTGGCGTGCACGGCCACGGTGGCCAGCAGCAGGCCGACGCCGGTCGAGCCCAGGGCGGCCTGGACCAGGAGCGCGAGCGTCCCCGACCAGGCGATCAGCGCGCCGATCATGAGGAGTCTGCGCCGATCGACCGCGTCGGCGATCGCGCCTCCCCACAGGCCGAAGACGACCAGGGGGATCAGGTTGGCGGGGCCCAGCATGCCGACCCAGAAGGACGACTTCGTGATCTCGTAGATCTGGGCGCTGACGGCCACGGAGGTGAGCTGGAATCCGATGAACGACACGCCCTGACCTGCCCAGAGCCGCCGGTAGGCGGGTATGGCGAGGGGACGCGTATCAGCCGCGTGCCTGCGGACGAAGTCCCCGAAACCCACCCCGTTACCTCTCTACCTGACATACATGGATATATCAGTAAAGAGCGGGCAGAGTCTCAGGGGGCCAGGCGTTCGACGATCCAGGTGGCGCCGGAGCGCCGGTAACGGAGGCGGTCATGCATGCGGTCGGTGCGGCCCTGCCAGAACTCCACCTCGGACGGCACCACGCGCAGCCCGCCCCAGAATTCGGGGATCGGCGGATCCTCGGGCCAGCGCTCCGCCAGCTCCTCGTAGCGGGCGTCCAGCTCGTCCCTGGAGTGCACGACCGCCGACTGCCGCGACGCCCACGCGCCGATCCGCGACCCGTAGGGCCGGGACCTGAAGTAGGCGGCGGACTCCTCGCGCGGCAGTCTCACCACCGTGCCCTCCACCCGCACCTGGCGGCGGATGGAGTGCCAGGGGAACAGCAGGGCGGCCCGCGGGTTCTCCGCCAGGTCCCGGCCCTTGCGCGACTCGTAGTTGGTGTAGAAGACGAACCCGTTCTCGTCGTAGCCCTTGAGCAGCACGGTCCTGGCCGTCGGCCGTCCACCCGCCGAGGCGGTCGCCAGCACGGTCGCGTTCGGCTCGGGAAGCCCGGCGTCCACGGCCTCGCCGAACCAGAGGGCGAACTGCGAGAAGGGGTCGGGGGCGAGGTCTGCCTCGATCAGGGGCAGCCCCTGGTACGTGCGTCGAAGGCCCGCCATCGAAGGCGGTCGCGATGTGGCATCCACGGGAAGGTATTCTCCCGTGCCGAGCAGGAAGCCCGCGCGGCGCCCCCCACCTGGGGCGATCGCGTTCCGGCGGGTCCGGCGGCACACCGCCTCGGCCCAGGGGGTTGAATATGACCCGCCGGTATCTCGACATCAAGGCTTTGACTTCAAGAAAGGGAGGCAGCCGAGAATGTCCGACTTCAAACCCGGGCTCGAAGGCGTTGTAGCTTTCGAGACGGAGATCGCGGAACCGGACAAAGAAGGGGGCGCCCTTCGTTACCGGGGCGTCGACATTGAAGAGCTGGTCGGCCGCGTCTCTTTCGGACACGTGTGGGGCCTGCTTGTCGACAACGAGTTCCAGCCGGGTCTGTCCCCGGCCGAGCCCTTCCCCGTCCCCGTCCACTCCGGTGACATCCGCGTCGACGTGCAGAGCGCGGTGGCCATGCTGGCCCCCGCGTACGGCTTCAAGCCGCTGCTCGACATCGACGACGAGCAGGCCCGCGCCGACCTGGCCCTGGCCAGTGTGAACGCCCTGAGTTTCGTCGCGCAGTCCTCGCGCGGCCTGGGGAAGCCGATGGTCCCCCAGAGCGAGGTCGACAAGGGTGAGAGCATCGTCGAGCGGTTCATGATCCGCTGGCAGGGCGACCCCGACCCCAAGCACGTCAAGGCCATCGACGCCTACTGGACGTCCGCCGCCGAGCACGGCATGAACGCCTCCACCTTCACCGCCAGGGTCATCGCCTCCACCGGAGCCGATGTCGCCGCGGCGCTGAGCGGTGCGGTCGGCGCCATGTCCGGGCCGCTCCACGGCGGTGCGCCCGCGCGCGTGCTGCACATGATCGAGGGCGTCGAGCAGGTCGGCGACGCCAAGAAGTACGTCCAGTCGGAGCTCGACAAGGGCCAGCGCCTGATGGGCTTCGGTCACCGCGTCTACCGTGCCGAGGACCCCCGGGCACGCGTGCTCCGCCGCACCGCCAAGGAGCTCGACGCACCGCGTTACGAGGTCGCCGCGGCGCTGGAGAAGGCCGCGCTGGAGGAGCTCCACGCCCGCAAGCCCGACCGGGTGCTCGCCACCAACGTCGAGTACTGGGCCGCGGTCATCCTGGACTTCGCCAAGGTTCCCTCGTCCATGTTCACCTCGATGTTCACCTGCGCCCGCACCGCGGGCTGGGCCGCCCACATCCTGGAGCAGAAGCGCACGGGCAGGCTTGTCCGCCCCAGCGCCGACTACGTGGGTCCGTCCCAGCGCTCGGTCCAGGACGTCCCCGGAGCCGCCGAGGTCGTCCACTCCTTCTGAGTCCCCTCCCGTACGGCTGTCGCGCGGCGTCTCGCGCGGCAGCCGTCGCCGGTTCCGGCCCCCGCGCCCCCCGGGCCCCCCGCGCCGTCCCGCCCGGCTCGGACCGCCCGGCCCCGCGATCACCCAGCCCTGCCCAAAACCCTCCCACGGCTCGTCTCAAAATCCGGACCCCGTCCTGGTCCGATCCTCGGGCTCAGTAGGCTGGTCGGGTGGCTGACATCGTGATTCCCTCTGACATCAAGCCCGCCGACGGCCGTTTCGGCTGCGGGCCCTCGAAGGTGCGCCCCGAGCAGCTGTCGGCTCTCGCGGCCTCCGGATCCGCTGTCCTGGGCACCTCCCACCGCCAGAAGCCGGTCAAGTCGCTGGTCGGGCGCGTTCGCGCGGGGCTCTCCGAGCTGTTCTCCCTTCCGGAGGGGTACGAGGTCGTCCTGGGCAACGGCGGCACCACCGCGTTCTGGGACATCGCCGCCTTCGGGCTGATCCGCGAGCGGTCCCAGCACCTGCACTTCGGTGAGTTCTCCTCCAAGTTCGCCTCCGTGGCGGCCAAGGCCCCGTGGCTGGGCGATCCGACCGTGATCAAGTCGGAGGTCGGCAGCCACCCCGAGGCCCGGCTGGAGGAGGGCGTCGACGTCTACGCGCTCACCCACAACGAGACCTCGACCGGCGTCGCGATGCCGATCAGGCGCGTGGGCGAGGAGGGCTCGCTCGTGCTGGTCGACGCCACCTCGGGGGCGGGCGGCCTGCCCGTCGAGGCGAGCGAGTTCGACGTCTACTACTTCGCGCCGCAGAAGAGCTTCGCCTCCGACGGCGGCCTCTGGATCGCCCTGATGTCCCCGGCCGCGCTGGCCAGGGTCGACGAGATCGCCTCCGGCGGTCGCTACGTCCCCGAGTTCTTCAGCCTCCCGGTGGCGATCGACAACTCCTCCAAGGACCAGACGTACAACACCCCGTCGGTCGCCACGCTCTTCCTGCTCGCCGAGCAGATCGAGTGGATGAACGGCAACGGTGGCCTGGCCTGGACGACCGCCCGCACGGCCGACTCGGCCCAGCGCCTCTACACCTGGGCGGAGAAGACCTCCTACACCACCCCGTTCGCGGGTCCGGAGTTCCGCTCCAACGTGGTCGGCACGATCGACTTCTCCGACGGCGTCGACGCCTCCGCGATCGCCAAGGTCCTGCGGGCCAACGGCATCGTCGACACCGAGCCCTACCGCAAGCTCGGCCGCAACCAGCTGCGCGTCGCGATGTTCCCCTCGATCGACCCCGACGACGTCGAGGCCCTGACCACCTGCGTCGACTACGTCGTCGAGCGCCTGTAGTCCCCGGCTCCCGCCCGGGAGCCGCGACGCTTTCCCGCCCGGGCCGGCGGTGACGGCGGTGACGACCGCGGTCTCCGCTCCCGTCCCGGAAGCCGGACTCCCGGTTCCCCGGGCGGGAGGCCGGGTGTACTCGGCCTTTGTGGTCGGTACGGCTAGGGCAGCGTGCTCGGGGTCCCGCCCGTCCCCGGGGCGTGCGCCTGCTCCCCCGCGCGCCGCGCCAGCTCGTGCAGCAGGCGCAGGGCGTCGTCCGGATCCACCCCCTCCGCGAACCGCGAGAGCACCGGAGCCCGGTCGGGACTCCCGGCCAGGGCCGCGAGCATCAGCCCGGCCACGTGTTCGTCCCGGGAGCGGCTGGCGGTGTAGCGGAAGGCGTTGCGCACGGGTGCCCGCTCCAGCAGGCCCTTCCTGACGAGGCGCTCGGCGACGGTCTGCACCGTGGTGTAGGCCAGGCTCCGTTCGGCGTCCTGATTCAGCATGTCCTGTACCTGGCGAACCAGCAGTGGCTGCTTACAGCCCCACAGCACGTCCATGATCGCGCGTTCCAGGGATCCCAGGTTCACCCGCGGCCACCTTTCGAGGGTCGCGCCCGGCTGTGATGGCCCTGGAACATGTACGGGCACGCGGCCAGGCAGGTTCACACATGAAATTTTGTCACATTGTCACTTAAATCAACCGATGCGGCCATAGCTGGTGAATTCCAGCAGTATTTTCTGTCGCTTGGTCATGGAAGAAACCACCCGCCGGCCATGGAAGAAACCGCCAGGAAAAGGCGTCCGGCCGAAACACGCCGACGCCGGATTCGGCCGCCGGGCCGCCGGCCCTTCGCCCGCACCGGTGCCGGCCTCGCCGGTGGGCGCCGCTCAGGAGCGACCTCATTCGCCCGTGGAGACCGCGTCCGGCCGACCCTGACTCCGGAGATTCCAGCGGTGCCACGAAGCGCCACATAGCGCCTACAGCCCCATACAGCGCCCTTCTGCGGACGAGGCCCCCGAGTTCGGGCGGCAACGGGTCGCGGGGGCGGGGGCGGGAAAGGCCCCCGCCCGGAACTCACAGGGCCCGGAAAGGCCCCCGCCCGGAACCCGCGAGGCCCGGAAAGGCCCCCGCCCGGAACTCACGAGACCCGGAAAGGCCCCCGCCCGGAACCCGCGAGACCCGGAAAGGCCCCGCCCGGGAAGGCGGCCGGTGGGCGGGCGCCTCAGTAGGCGGGGGTGACGGCCCGGCGCCTGCGGCGCACCACCCAGGCCGCGATGACGCCACCGACCAGCCCGAACAGGTGCCCCTGCCAGGAGATGCCCGACTCGCCGGGGAGCACGCCCCAGATGATCGAGTAGTAGGCGATCGCCACACCGACACCGATCACGATGTCGAGGGCGCGACGGTCGAACAGGCCACGGGCGACGACGAATCCGAAGTAGCCGAAGACCAGACCGCTGGCGCCGACCGTGATGGCCGACGGCGAACTGGTGAACCAGACGCCCAGACCGCTGACCAGGACGATGATCAGGCTGGCGGCCAGGAACCGGCCGATCCCGCGCAGCGCGGCGAGGAAGCCGAGGATGAGCAGGGGCAACGAGTTGGCCATCAGGTGGCCGAACCCGGCGTGCAGGAAGGGGGCGAGGAAGATGCCGCCCAGGCCCTCGGGGTTCCAGGCCCGGATGCCGTAGACGTCGAACTCCCCCGGCAGGACGTAGTCGGCGACCTCGATCACCCACATGGCACCGACCACGAGAACGTTGATGATCGCGGCACCCAGCGCACCCGCGGCCAGATTTCCCGCCCTGCGCTTCAGAAGATCGCCGGAGGATCGGCCGGTGGGGGACATCCCGGTCGGGTGGTCGTTCATGCACTCTCCTGGCCTTGGAGCGGTGGCGTGGATGTCAAGTGCCCCCGCCGCACCCGTCCACACCTTTACCGTACGCACTCCTGGCCGTGAACGCGCCGGGCGCGACCCCGTGGATCGCGCCCGGCACACTGTGTTTCCGCGTTTCCGCGTTTCCGCCTCTTCCGAAAGGACTACTCGCCCTTCCACCGGGGAGCGCGCTTCTCGGCGAAGGCCGCCGCCCCCTCCATGGCGTCCTTGGAACTGAACACCGGGCTGATGATCTCCCCTTGTTTCGTGAACATCTCGTCGCGGCTCCAGTCCGCCGACTCGACGATCACGCGCTTGGTCGCGGCGAGCGCCAGCGGGGCGTTGGCGGCGATCCGCTTCGCGAGCTCGACGGCCGTGGCCAGCGCCTCGCCCGCGGGCGTGACGTGGTTGACCAGGCCGAGCTCGTACAGCCGGGAGGCGGGGAAGTGGTCGCCGGTCAGGGCGATCTCCATCGCGATGTGGTACGGGATGCGCCGCGGCAGCCGCATCACGCCGCCCGCCCCCGCGACCAGCCCTCGCTTGGGCTCGGGAAGCCCGAACTTGGCGTCCTCGGAGGCGATGATGATGTCGCAGGCCAGCGCCAGCTCGCAGCCTCCGGCCAGGGCGTAGCCCTCGACGGCGGCGATGAGCGGCTTCCTCGGCGGCGCCTCGGCGATGCCGCCGAAGCCCCTCCCCTCCACGACCGGGAAGTCCCCGGTCAGGAACCCCTTCAGGTCCATACCCGAGCAGAACGTGCCGCCGGCGCCGGTGAGGACGTAGGCCGCCACGTCCTTGCGCTCCTCCAGCTCGTCCAGCGCACCGGCGACGCCCCGGGCCACCGCGCCGTTGACGGCGTTCCTGGCCTTGGGGCGGTTGATCGTGATGACGGCCACGCCGCCGTCGACTTCGACCAGAACCTCGTCAGACACCGGGTGACTCCTACTTGGGCTGGAAGCGGATGCCGCCGTCGAAACGGACCGTCTCGGCGTTCATGTAGTCGTTCTCGATCAGCGAGCGGACCAGGTGCGCGAACTCGGCGGCCTGTCCCATGCGCTTGGGGAAGACCACCGGCGCCACGAGCTTGGCCTTGAACTCCTCGGCGTTGGCCGAGAAACCGTAGATCGGGGTGTCGATGATGCCGGGGCAGATGGTGTTGACGCGCACGCCGATGGCGGCGAGGTCGCGCGCGGCCGGGACGGTCATGCCGACGATGCCGCCCTTGGAGGCCGAGTAGGCGACCTGGCCGGTCTGCCCCTCCAGCGCCGCCACCGAGGCGGTGTTGATCACCACGCCGCGCTGGCCGTCCTCGTCGACCGGCTCCGTCTTCGCGATCGCGGCGGCGCCGATGCGCATGAGGTTGAAGGTGCCGATCAGGTTGACCTCGATGACCTTGCGGTACGAGGCCAGATCGTGGGGTGAGCCGTCACGGCCGACGGTCCGGCTGGCCCAGCCGATGCCCGCGCTGTTCACCACGACGCGCAGCGGCCTGCCGGTCGCCACGGCCGCGTCCACGGCCGCCTGCACCTGCTCCTCGTCCGACACGTCGGCCTTGACGAAGACGCCGCCGAGCTCGTCGGCGAGTGACTTGCCGCGCTCCTCGTTGAGGTCTGCGATGACGACGGTGGCGCCGTGCGCGGCGAGGTCGCGGGCCGTGGCCTCGCCGAGGCCGCTGGCACCGCCCGAGATGATTGCTGCTGCTCCGTTCAGGTCCATGAGCGGACTTTAACGCGCGGACCGAATGAAGTTCTACTGGGGGTGGCTAAAACTCTCCGCCACCGATGTCCATGGCCGGTACCGGCTAGATCTCCCCGACGGCGCTGCTCACGTCGGGATAGACCTTGATCCGCCGGTCGAGCCCCGTCGTGCGGAGGATCCGGGCCACCGGCGCCTGGGGGGCCGCCAGCGAGACCCCGCCGCCCTCGCTCGTGGCCAGCCGCCACGCCTCGATCAGCACGGAGAGGCCGCTGGAGTCCATGAAGGACAGGGCGGTGAGGTCGAGGACCAGCCGCGCGCCGTCCAGCTTGATCGCGTCACGGACCTCGTCCCGCAGGAAGGGAGCGGTGAACAGGTCGAGCTCGCCCTCGACAGCCACCACCACGGCGTCCCCGACGGCGCGGCGAGCCAGCCGTAGCTTCATCAGTCCTCCTCGCGCCCGAAGGGCAGACCTACTTTACTTCGCCGTCACTCCGCGCGAGGTCATGCGCGATTGTTCACAGCAAGTTCGCGCCGACCGCGCTCCGGTGTACAGGATCCCAGGTCTGAAGATCCCGGAGTCAGGGCGCGGCGAAACCGTACGGCAGTTCGAGCCGGTGCGCGGCGAGGAGGCTCGCGTCGGCGAGGATCTCGCGGGTCGGCCCGTCGGCGGCGATGACGCCTCCGGAGAGGATGAGCGAGCGTTCGCACAGCTCCAGCGCGTACGGCAGGTCGTGGGTGACCATCAGGACGGTCACGTCGAGCCCCCGCAGGATCTCGGCGAGCTCGCGCCGGGAGGCCGGGTCCAGGTTGGACGACGGCTCGTCGAGGACCAGGATCTCCGGCTCCATGGCCAGCACGGTCGCGACCGCGACCCGGCGGCGCTGGCCGAAGGACAGGTGGTGCGGCGGCCGGTCGATCGTCTCCAGCATGCCCACGCGCTCCAGCGCGTTCTTGACCCGCCGCTCCAGCTCCTCGCCCGCGACCCCCATGTTGGCCGGGCCGAAGGCCACGTCCTCGCGGACGGTCGGCATGAAGAGCTGGTCGTCGGGGTCCTGGAAGACGAGCCCGACCCGTCTGCGGATCTCCATGAGCGACCCCTTGCCGACCGGCAGCCCCGCCACGGCCACCGTGCCGTGCCCGGCGGTCAGGATGCCGTTGAGGTGCATCACCAGCGTGGTCTTGCCCGCGCCGTTCGGCCCGAGCAGCGCGACCCGCTCACCGCGCTCCACCCGGAGGTCCACGCCGAACAGCGCCTGCGTGCCGTCGGGGTACGCGTACGCCAGACGGCTCACCTCGAGCGAGGGCGGCGGCGGGGACGCGGCCGAGGTCGGCACAGGCGGCGAGGACGGCACGGTCACGCGAACCCCCAGCTCCCGAGTAGCACGGCGAGTGCCGCACCCGGCAACATACCGGCGGCGAGCCACTGCCGCGAAGCGGCGGAGAGATCCTGGATGACCGGCATCGATCCGGTGTAGCCCCGGCTGAGCATCGCCAGGTGCACCCGCTCGCCCCGCTCGTACGAGCGGATGAACAACGCCCCCGCCGACCTGGCGACCACCGGGATGTGCCGCACGTCCCTGGCCGCGAACCCGCGCGACTCCCTCGCCACCCGCATCCGGCGCATCTCGTCCAGGATCACGTCCATGTAGCGGAGCATGAACATGGCGATCTGCACCAGCAGCGGCGGCAGCCTCAGGCGCTGGGCGCCCAGCAGGATCAGCCGCGGCTCGGTGGTGGCCGCGAGCAGCACGCTCGCGACCACGCCCAGGGTCGCCTTGGCCAGGATGTTCCAGGCGGCCCACAGGCCCGCCACGCTGAGCGAGAGGCCCAGGAAGGTCACCCTCTCGCCGAACCCGATGAACGGGATGGCCAGCGCGAACACCACGAACGGGATCTCGACCACCATCCGCCGCAGCACGAACCCCGCCGGGACGCGCGCGAGGGCCGCCACGGCGGCCAGGAGCACGGCGTACAGCCCGAAGGCCCAGAACCACTCGCGCGGGGTGGCGACCACAACCAGGGCGAACCCGGCCACCGCCACCAGCTTGCACTGGGGCGGCAACCGGTGCACGAGCGTGTCGCCCGGCCGGTGCAGCTGGTGATGGTGCCCCGCTCCCATCAGACGGAGACCTTCTCGTCACGGTCGTCCCTGCCGGTGCCGCCCTCCTCGCGGCGGCGCACGGCGTAGAACACCCCGCCGCCGACGGCCAGGGTCACCCCGACGCCGATCAGCCCGGCCACGCCCACCGGGATGCCGCCCACGTCCCCGTAGTCGGCGAGCGGCTGCTCGCCCAGCGCGTGGTCGGCCGCCTGGCCGATGAAGCCCTTGTCCTCGGCGACCCGCTCCAGGCCGTCGGGCGAGGAGGAGGCGTAGAAGCTGACGAGGCCCGCCAGCAGCGCCGCCACCGCGACTCCGGCGGGCAGGAACCAGCCGGGACGGCGGGCGGCGACCGGCGCCGAGGACCCCGGGGTCTCGGGGGTGACGGTCACGTCGCCGTCCGCGCCCCGCAGGACCAGCGGCGCGACGAGCTCGCGGGCGCCGTACACCAGGTCGGGCCGGATCGCCAGCACGGTGCTGACGGTGACCGCGGTGATCAGGCCCTCTCCCACGCCGATGAGCAGGTGCACGCCGCCCATGGCGGCGGCGACCGTGCCGATCTCGATGGGCGCGGTGCCGCCGGCCCAGAACAGCAGGGTGAACGCCAGCGCCGAGGCCGGCACCGAGACCAGCGCCGCGACGAACGCGGCCGCCACCACGGCACCCCTGCTCCGCACGCTCCGGGTGATCAGGCGGAAGACGCCCCATCCGACCAGCACGGCGACGAGGCCCATCAGCGTGATGTTGACGCCCAGCGCGGTCAGCCCGCCGTCGGCGAAGAAGAACGCCTGCACCAGGAGGACCACCGCCACACACAACACCGCCGTGTACGGGCCGACGAGTATCGCGGCGAGCGCGCCGCCGAGGAGGTGGCCGCTGGTACCCGCGGCGACCGGGAAGTTGAGCATCTGGACGGCGAAGATGAAGGCGGCGACCAGTCCGGCCATCGGGGCGGTGCGGTCGTCGAGCTCACGGCGGGCGCCACGTAGGCAGACGGCCACGCCGGCGGCGGCCACCACTCCCGCCGACACCGAGACGGCGGCGTTGAAAAAGCCATCGGGTACGTGCACAACAAGCCTCCGAGATGCGGATTTGCTCCCAACTTTAGGCCATGGGCTTGTAGTTGCAAGAATGTGGCATTAACGAACGATACGTCTGATGAAAGTTCTGGGGCCGAGAGTGCGGACCACCGTGCTGAGCCGGCCCTTCCCCGCCGTGGCGTAGGGCCTGACACTCCACCGGATCGCGCCGCGCCACCACGTGCGCGGCTGCTCGATCACCTCCGGCACCGCCTCGATCCTGAAGCGCGCGGGCGGCCCGCCCAGGTCGAGCTCCAGGTAGGCGTCCCAGGTGCCGGGCCCCAGCCGCCCCATCGCCTGTGAGGCCGTGAACGTGCCGCCCGCGCCGACCGTCACCGGCTCGCGCCGCTCCCGGCTCGACTCGCGCTCCCGCCAGACCAGGGAGCGCACCGCGTCGGCCGCCGGGGCCGCCGGGGCCACCGCCCCCACGCTGACCTCGCCGTCGAGCACCAGCCGGTGCCCGGCCGCCCAGCGGGCGCGCACCAGCCTGGCGCCGCCCGGCACCGCGACCACGTGCCCGCCGATGTCGAGGCTGAGGTTGCCGTACGGGTGGGTGAAGTACGGAAGGGCGACGACGTCGCCGACCACGCGCGGCGCGGGCGGTGCGATCAGCCCCTCCCCGTCGGCGCCCAGGCGCGCGAGCCGGGGAACGCCCTCGAAGGCGACGCTCACGTGGACGTCCCAGATGCCGGAGGACAGGGTGGTGACGTCGACGATCCCGGTGAACCCCGCGCAGTCGCCGGTCACCGGGACCACGACCTCGTCGGACGGGCCGGGGTCCACGTGCCGGCGCCGCAGCACCAGGGCGAGGTCCCCGCCGGTGATCTCCGGGCGGTCGTGGCGCTCCAGCGTGCTCAGCGCGACCTTGCCCGAGATCGCCAGCCGCCCCTCCCGTTCGCGCTCCCAGCCAAGCGCGGTGAGCTCCCTGCGGACCGAGGCCGACTCGATGTGCGCCAGCCGCACCAGGCGGTCGATGTCCTGCAGCGCGGCGATCCGGCTCCGGTCGATCGCGGGGAGCCGTTCGCGGACCCCGTCGGTCAGCCACCGCTCGCACATGTCGGCGACCTCGGCGGCGATCTCCTTGCGCTCGACCTCCCCTGCCTCCAGAAAGGGCCTGCCGAGGTTGCCGAAGGCGTCCATCCGGAAATGACGCCGCAGGAGGTGGTCGCGGAGATCCCCGGGGCGTACGTGGGCGAGCATCAGCTCGATCGGCCGTCTGATCATCCGCAGCCAGGAGACCGGGTCGCGACTCCCCTGCCGCTGCATGATGCTGGTGCCGTCCGGCCGGGCGACCAGGTGGTAGCAGTCGTAGTCGGCGACCACCGAGATCACGTTCGCGTGACAGTAGGCGTGGGTGGTGAAGACGACGTCCTCCCCCACCAGGAGGGTCTCGTCGAAACGGATGGCGTGCCGCTCCAGCATCTCCCTGCGGAACAGCTTGAAGCAGCTCAGGCTGTTGTAGACCGCGCTGTCGCCGAGGGGCACCCGCTCGGCGTTCTCCTTGAACATCGAGATCGGCACCTTGCGGTCATGCCCGACGATCTTGCCGAGCACGATGTCCGAGCCGTTGCGGTCGGCCATCGCGAGCATCCGCTCCAGCGCCTGGGGGCCGAGATAGTCGTCCGCGTCGCAGAAGAAGACGTACCTGCCGCGCGCGTGGGAGAGCCCGACGTTGCGCGGGCGCCCCGCGCCGCCGGACGCCTCCTGCCTGACGACGCGGATCACCCCGCGGTGGCAGGAGGCGTACAGGTCGAGCAGCGCGTCACCGCCGTCGGTGGAACCGTCGTCGACGACCACCACCTCCAGGGCGACGCGCTGGATCAGCAGCGAGGTCAGGCACCTGTCGAGATAGGGCCTGCAGTTGTGGAGGGGGACGATCACGGTGACGTCGACGTCGGACCGGATCGCCTCCTCGCTCGTGATGTCACGGCCGCCCCGCTCCGTGCTCGTGATATCGCAGCCGTCCCGCTCCGTGCGGACTCGCTGGAGGATCGTTACTGTCACCGCCGCGCCCCTCGTCGGTCACTTTCCGCTTATCTAGCGTCTCAGTATGTGACGAAGGGCCGTCCGTACGGGGCGAATCCACAGGGTTGCCCCCTCGGATCTGCCGGCGCGGGAGACCGCGTAGGGGGTGAAACGACCGTTTCGTACGCCTTGCGGCGTACCGCGGACCTCGCTGGACCTCGCTGGACCTCACCGGATTTCGTCACCGGCCCGGGCGGGGGCGTCGCGGCCGCCGACGTCCTGACCCTCGCCGTCCCGACCGTCGCCGTCCCGACCGTCGCCGTCGAGGTCGTCACGAGCGGGGTCATCACGACCGCACGGCCCCCGGGCCGCCTCGAGCGCGCGCCGGCGCCGGCGGCGCGACAGCCAGGCGAGGACGTACAGAGCCGCCGCGACCGCGATCAGCGCCCCGAGGAAATGGAGCGGGAAGATGACCAGCGTGAGGCTCCGCCGGGAGGTCCCGCCGCTGCCGGAAACCGACACCGTCGCGCGGCAGACGCACATGAACGGCGGATCCGCCCACCTGGCGGTGACGCTCCTGCCGGCCCCGCGGGGCAGCGTGAAGTCGGGGAACGGCACGTCGTAGCCGTTCACCCCCACTTTCAGGCTCCGCGGGGCGAGGAAGTCCCGGTGAACGGTCCCGACGTTGTCGACGGTGGCGGTGAAGTCGATGGGACCGCCCGTCGTGAAGCCGCTGGGAGTGGTGAGGTCGCCGACGTTCACGGAGGTGTCGATCGGCCCCGGAACCGTGAGGTAGATCGGCGTCCCGATCACCCGGTCGAGCTTGATGTCGCCCCCGCCGGCTCCGGCGGGGACGGCGAAGAGCAGGGCCACCTGGTACCCGCCGGACTCGGGCCGGGGCGGGGGGTCGATCCGCACGGTGACGCGCCGCTCCGCGCCGGGGGCGAGACGGAAGTCCGCCGGCGTGACCCTGAGCCAGCCGGCGGCGGAACGGGGGGCGTCGCGCTCGAAGACCATCTCGCCGGTCCCGCCCACCCTGAAACTCGCCTTGTCGACGACCATGTCGACCGCCGACCGACCCCGGTTGACCACCTGGAACGACTGGGGGACGTCGATCTCCTCCGGACCGACGACCAGGCGTGCCGGACTCACCGTCAGGGAGAAGTCCGGATCCGGGGCCGGGCCGGACGCGCCGGAAGCCCCGGAACCCGTCACCGACGCCATGCAGCCCATCACGAGAAACGCGACGATCCCGCGCCGAAGCCCTCCGGCCACCGCACATCCCCCTACCGTCGTGGAACGCCGCCGGGGCTCGCCCGGGCCCCCACGCCCCGGCCGGACACTTCGCCGGACGCTCGGCCCGCCACCGCACTCGCCGTCACCGCGCCCGCGAGTACCCGCAAGATCCCGGACACCCCTCGGCCAAAGATCCCCTCAAGATCTTTTTTACGCATGGTAGTTATTTGATCACAGATTGCGCAAGCTCCGGGGGACGTGTCGCCCGCGCCGCCGGCGCCTCGCGACTCTCGCCCGCGCCGGATCGGCCCGATCTCCGTCACGCGGTTCGGCGCGGCGAGGACTCCGGACGGGAGGCGACCGCTCGCCGCGGTGAAGCACCGATCAGGACTGGACGTACAGCGCGACATGAATCGCGCCCGATGTGTCAGTCATAGTCGGTGCACGTCGCGTACCAATCGCCGGTCAAATGATCGAACGAGGACACGCCGAGATCCTCCACACGTCCATCCGGGACATGGGCGAACCCGCACGTGACGAGCATTCCACCGGCATCGGCAATATCAAGACGCGTGACGCCCTTCCAGCGCTGCGCGGTGTCGACGGTGAAGAGGCCGACGCGCTCCTCTTCGAGCGACAACCCCTCCTGTTCGGGGAGCGACCGCGCATAGCCGGTGAGAGCGGGCTCGGAGATCAGGAAAGCCGCCCGCATCGGAAGCCGGGAGTTCGCCAGGGCGAACGCGAGCACTCCGATGAGGGGCATCGCGATGATCCATGGGCTACGCCGGTAGCCGCTGTCCCGGGTAATGAGGAGAGAGATCCATATGAGGCCGGACAGGAGCCACGCGGGGAGGGCCGACAGAGCAAGAAACTGGTTGCCACCGGGATAAGCCGCAGCGAAGAGCGTCAAAACGGCACCCACGGCAGCGGGACCGAAGACGAGCGCCGATCGCCACCATCGACTTCTGTCGGGTGCCTGATGCTGGAGATCCGCGGCTGAGGGGGTGGCTGCCATGCGAGGGACCCTAGCCCGGTGGACAGGATGATGCTCGGAATGTCTTCCGCGCAGGCCATCCGTGACGGGCGTGATCTGCCGGCATGCCGGTCAGGGCCGCGACAGGGCCATCGCGGAGGCTTGGGCAAGGCGCCCAAGACGGGAAGATCCGGCTTCCACCTCAACCACTTAAGGTTCTTGCGATGTAACGCCGACCATCCCGGAGGCGTGACTGTTGCGGGTCGCCATTCGGAATGCGGGACGCTCGGCCGTCAGATGTCAGGCAGTGTGGCCTCGATGAGAAAGCGGTGATTACGAGTGGTGAATGCGCCCTCTGAGCAGATGCGCTCATGGAGACTCCGCAACGGCCGTTCGTAGTGTTCGAGATCGAAGTCGTGGATTTGCCACGGGACGGCTCGTAGGTGGAAGACCACGGCACCTACGTCATGGAAGGCATGGTCGATCATCTCTTCGCGAGCGTCCAGAACACGAAACCCGTGGCGCTGAAGGCGATCCACCGCGACGGCCGGCGTCCATGCCTCTGGATCGGGGGCAGGTGCGCCAAGGGCGAGGTTCAGTTCCAGATCATTGCGGGTGCCGACCTGTTGGGTGAGAAGTCGACGACGGTGGCGCAGCCGCCGCCTTGATGAGGGAGTGTTTCGGGTCGCCGGCGCCCTGGTCGGGATCGGTGGCGGGAAGATCCGGCCCTCTCCACCTACGGACCTTGCGTTGAGAACCTGGATCATCCCTGAGTCTGAGACCCCTGCCGGAGGCTTCTCGGTCTTGTCACTGCTCGTCTGCGGGGACCCCGTAGAGGTGCTGGCGGACGGTGGTGTCGTGTTCGAGGATGTGGTCAACGGTGTGCCAGTAGGCGGAGAGCCAGGGGTGCTGAAGAGCTTCGTCGCGATCGAGCTTGTGACCGTAGAGAGGTTCGTCGGGTACGACGGAGGCGGCTGGAACGAGGGTGCATGCGGGGTCGGGGTTGTTCGCGACGGGGCCGACACGGCATCCGAAGGTGACGCGGTTGGAGCCGGTGGGGGTCACGGGGTCGTCTGGGTCCCATGCGTCGTCAAAGACGACATCGATCCATGCCTCGTGAACTCCATCGTGGTGGTAGCAGGAGGCGTAGTAGATGGCGTAGGCGCCGTCGTCGCTGTTGATGAACCCTGTTACGCGTTCGAAGGGAGTTCCGCAGCAGTCGCAGGTTCCTGTGTGGACCTTGCGTTCTGGGTCTATTTCGAGTCTCACGGGTCGGATTATGATGGCACAGTCTTGGCTGCGTGGGATGTCGAACGTCGCATGGCGGCCGAGATTTGCACGGGTGGCGGCGGTGCGGCCCATCGACGGCGGGTGGGATGGGTATGGCGGGTGCGAGGTGCGGCGCGCGGCCCTGAGTCCCGCCGCCGGCTGGGACCGGCGCCCACGCCGCATGCCCGGCCGGCGGGCGGCGGGCCGTGCGGCGGCGCGCAGCCCCGCCCCTTCGATAACCCATGAGAACAATCCGGCAAGTCACTCGTGTGGCTGTGACGATCCGAGCAGACGAGCATCAAGGAAGCCGACGTGCGGCGCCGGCGCAAGGAACGGCTCGGCGTCGTCGGGTTCCCCGGCCTCTCGCCCGTCACGTTTCAAGGCGCGTTTAGGGTGTGGCCATGAGCCGATGGACGCGCGCCGCCGCCGACACCGGCCTGGCGATGCTCGTCGGGATCCTGGTGGGCATCGCGATGAGCGTGGCGACCGAGCCCGTCCTCGGATCACGGCCTCCCGACGCGATCGCCTACGGTCTCGCCGCGGTCGTCGGAGGGGTTCTCCTGTTCCGCAGACGTTCGCCGCTGGGCGTGCTCCTCGCCACGGCCGCGTGCCTCCTGCTGTACTACGGGCTGGAATATCCAGGAATCACCCCGTCCGTTCCCCTGGCCCTCGCGCTTTACACCGCGGCGTCGGGAGGACTGCTGGTGTGGTCGCTCGGTGTCGCCGCGCTCTTCGTCGTGCTGGGGCTGACGATCCGCCCCCTGCATCTCGGCGAACCGATCCTGCCTGTCCTCACGGATATGACGGCTCAGGCAGGGCTGCTCCTCGCCGTCGTCCTACTGGGCGAGACCATGCGCAGCCGGAGGGTACGGCTCGCGGAGGCCGGGGAACGGCTGGCCCTGGTGGAGGCCGGACGGGAGCGCGAGGCGGCCCGGCGGGCGGCGGAGGAGCGGCTGCGGATCGCCGGGGAGATACACGACGTGCTGAGCCACACGATCACCGGGATGACCATCCAGGCGGCGCTGGCCGACGAGATGCTCGACAATCGGCCGGCCGACGCGCGGACGGCTCTGCGCGCCATCCGCACGGCCGCCAGGGAGGCCACGATCGAGCTCAGGTCGACCCTGGGACTCCTCAGGACGAACGACGGCGAGACCCCGCCGCGCGTACCGGCTCCGGGCCTGGCCCAGGTCGGCGAGCTGACCGGACGGGCGCGGAGCGCCGGTCTGGAGGCGACGGTCATCGTGAAAGGCGAGGCACGGCGGCTGCCTCCCGCCGTGGACCTCGCCGCGTTCCGTGTCGTGCAGGAATCGGTGACGAACACGATCCGGCACGCGAACGCCGGCACGGTACAGATCACCCTGGCCTACGAGCCGGACGCGCTCGAGGTCGAGGTCGTCGACGACGGACGTCCCCGCGAGGGGCGTGACCGGAGAGACGAACACCCGGAAGCCGGGGGGACCTCTGGATACGGGCTCAGCGGAATGAGGGAGCGCGCGTCGTCCCTCGGCGGAACGCTCACGGCGGCGCCCCTTCCCGATGGCGGATTCTCCGTCCTCGTCAGGTTGCCGATCGGAGACCCCGCGTGATCCGGGTACTGATCGCCGACGACCAGACGATGGTCCGGGTGGGCCTGCGCGGGCTCCTGGAGAACTGCGACGACATCAGGGTCGTCGCGGAGGCCACGACAGGGGAGGACGTGGTCCGGCTCGTACGCGAGCTGCGTCCCGACGTGGTGCTCATGGACATCAGGATGCCGATCATGGACGGGCTGGAGGCGACCAGGCGGATCGCCCGGGACGACACGCTGTCCGCGGTTCGCGTGATCGTGCTCACGACTTTCGATCTCGACGAGTACGTCATGGACGGCCTTCGCGCGGGCGCGAGTGGCTTCCTCACCAAGGATGTCGAACCCGCCGACCTCCGGCAGGCGGTGCGCGTGGTCGCCCAGGGAGAGGCGCTGCTGTCCCCGGCCGCGACCCGCCGGTTGATCGCCCGGTTCCTCGCCCAAGAGCCGGCCCCTCGGGACACGGACGCGCTCGGCAGGCTCACGGGCAGGGAGCGCGAGGTCATGGCGCTCGTGGCGGCCGGGCTGAGCAACGAGCAGATCGGTGAGCGCCTGTCCATGAGCCCGGCGACCGCACGCACCCACGCTCACCGGACGATGGTGAAACTCGGCGCGCGCGACCGGGCCCAGCTCGTAGTGATCGCCTACGAAACCGGCCTGGTCCGCCCCGGACACGCCTGACAACCAGAACACGCCAGACAATCTAAATATCCAGCCAGAACGCACTCGACGGCCGGGACACACCCGGGGGAACACCCGGCGGCAACGGCGCACCGGCGGCCAGGACACACCCGGCGCCGTACGGCTCCCGTCCGGCCGTCCATACGGTGATTCGCGTAGCCGGTGTCGGCATCGGGCGGATGCGAGCGCCCCCGCCGGGAACCTAGCGTCGGCGCCCATGTACGAGTTCGCGGTGAATGTCGACAGCATTTTGGTGATCCTGCTCCTCGTCGTCTGGAGCGCCGCAGGTATCCTCGCGGGAGGTCTCCCAACGCGCCGCCGGGCCCGGCTCCTCCTCGCGCTGATCGGCGTGGGGACGGTCGTCACAGTGGCCCGGGGCATCGGCACCGGCCTGCTGTGGTCGAACGGCTGGGTCTTCGTCGCCGACCGGGTGCTGGTGGCACTGCCCCTGCTCGCCGTCCCGATGGTGGCGATGTTCGCGCTGGCCGTCCCAGCGCTACGGCGGATCGCCGGTCGACGTCAAGCGACGGACGGAACGGCGGAGACGGCGGAGACGGCAAGGACGGAGAGGACAGAGAGGACAGAGAGGACGGAGAGGACACCGGAGACGGCGGGAGCACCGCCGGCGCCCTTCCCGGTTTCCGTCCGGGTCTCCGTGCGGACGACCGCGGTGGCAGCCCTGCTCGGCGCCTTCATGGAGTACCTCTCCCGTCCGCTCCCGCCGTACGGCGCGGACATGGCGATCTACGCGGGCGTCCTCCTCGTGGCCGCGGCAGCGTCCCGGGGGCGAAACCCCCGTCCTCGCCGGGCCGGGACCAGGCGGGCCGTGGCCGTCACCGCCCTGGTGGCGACGGCCATCACCGGCGCGGGCGTCTACGAGATGCGGACGAGCCTTCTGCCCGACCGGATGTCCATGATGGGCCACGGCGACGTGGACTACGGAGGAGGTCCCGGCGGTTCCCACCACGGGAGCCGGGCATCGGGCGCCCCGGCCGTCAAGGCCGTCGACGCCGCCGACCTCACCGGCCCGCGCACGGGCACCCCCGACCGCGCGTTCACCCTGACGGCCCGGGAGACGAGCATCCGGCTCGGCTCCGGCGCCGTGCTCGACGCCTGGACCTACAACGGCCAGGCACCCGGGCCCGCGCTGACCGTACGCGAGGGCGACCTCGTCCAGGTGACGCTCGTCAACAGGCTTCCCCGCGAGGGGGTCACCATCCACTGGCACGGCCTGGACGTGCCCAACGCCGAGGACGGCGTCGCGGGCGTGACCCAGGACGCCGTACAGCCGGGTGAGAGCCACGTCTACCGGTTCCGCGCCGACCAGGTGGGCACATTCTGGTACCACACCCACCAGAGCCCCCTCGTCGGCGTGCGGCGCGGGCTGTTCGGCTCGCTCGTGGTACTCCCCCCGGAAGGCACCACGGGCGAGGACATCACCGTGATGGCCCACAACTGGGAGCGTCCCGACGGGCTGGTCGCGGCGTTCGGCACGTCGGACACGCTCGACCGCCGACCGGTGAGACCCGGCACCCCGGTACGGCTACGCGTGGTCAACACCGACAGGAACGCCTGGTCGGACGTCGAGTCCAGGAACCTCGTACTGCTGGGCACGCGCTTCCGGGTGGCCGCCATCGACGGAGTCGACCTCGACGGCCCCTCCGAACTCGGCGGGGTGCGGCTCTCCGTGCCCGAGGGCGGCCGGTACGACCTGACCTTCGTCATGCCGGATCGGCCGGTCCTCCTGGCCGACCTCGCCAACCCCCGGGCCGGACTGCTCCTGAGCCCCGGCTCCGACGGCCCGGTGACCGCGCCCTCGATTCCACCTGACGCGCCGCTCTTCGACCCCGCGACGTACGGCACGCCGGCTCCGGCCCCCTTCACTCGCTTCGACCGCGATTTCACGGTCATCATCGACGACAGGATCGGCTTCCACGACGGCACCCTCCATTTCCTGCCCACCGTCAACGGGCGCGGCTTTCCTCACACCCCCGTCCACATGGTCCGGCAGGGTGAAGTCGTTCGTATGACGTTCGTGAACCGCAGCCACCAGGTCCACCCGATGCACCTGCACGGGCACCACGCCCTCGTGCTTTCCCGAAACGGCCGCCCGACCACCGGGAGCCCCTGGTGGATCGACACCCTGGCCGTCCAGCCTGGCGAAACCTACGAGATCGGATTCCGCGCGGACAATCCCGGCGTCTGGATGGACCACTGTCACGACCTCGGCCACGCGGCCGACGGCATGGTGACGCACCTGGCCTACGAGGGGGTCTCCACTCCCTACGAGATCGGACACGGAACCCCCAACCAGCCGGAATGATCGGGTCGCGAGCCCAACTCGCGTCCGGGGAGCGGGCCGGGGCCAGGGGTCAAGGTGGAGCGCCCCACCGGACGAACGACCCTGCCCCCTGGCCCTGGTCTGCTTGGCTTGCCCTGGGACGACGGCGACGGGAAGATCTGGCCGGCAATCACCTACGAACCCGACTCCCATCCTTGACGATCATCCCGAAGCCGGAGTTCCCCCGTCTTCTGTCGACATAGTCGACTACAAGGCCACCAGCACAGAGATGAGCACGAGGGCGGCGAAGAGAGCGATGACGATGCCTAGGCTGAACAGGAAGCCGGATCCTCCGAGCCCTTTCCTGTTAGAGCCGCTAAGGTCGACCACTACGGTTTTGGCAATCACGTCATGTAGGCATCGGCGCTTCGAATCGCCGAATATCCACAACATGTCGACCAGGTTGAGCAGCATCCCGATATACGGCACTGACGTCATAACGGGGTAGATAAGAGCGCGAATTCCCGCATGACGGAGGCTCGGCGGTTCTCCGGTTGCACTGGACACTACCTTCAAGCGACAGAGTCGCTTGCCAAGCGTCTGACCCCACAGCGCGTGCTGTACCCAGAAGTAGGCGGCGAGGAGGACGGTGATCGCGACTTCGACCGGCCAATTGGGATTCCCCGCGTAAGGGTTGAGATAACTGATGAGGACCGATTCGTCAGACACCTCGACATCTTCAAGCAGCGGATAGACCGGCGAGACTGCTATGAAACAGATCAGGCCGTCGATAAGGGAGGCTGCAAAACGGTGACGTCTCGCAGCGAGAGTTCGTGTTGTTAGAGCTTGGGGGGCGGTTGTCATGCCAGTCAGTGTGCCGGATGACTTTGACATGTGAAACCAGAGAGGCTGGAGATTACGAGGGGCGGCGCGGCGCCGGGGTCGGCGCGTTGGTTGGGTACGGCGGGTGCGCGGTGCGGCTACGGCCCGGGGCGCCGCCGGCCGGGACCGGCGCCCACGCCGCACGCCCGGACGGCGGGCGGGTGGAGGGCCGTGCGGCGGCGCGGCGCGCCGCCGCTTGACACGGGCGGCGCTGATCTACCAGCACGCCAGCCAGGACCGGGACAAGGTCATCGCCAAGGCGCTCGGGCAGGCGTTCAAGCGGGCACGGGCAGGCGGGCACGAGAAGCCATCGGGCACGGAACGGGCACGGAAGATCATAAAGTTCCCCTGAACGGCGAAAGGCCAGGTCACCGGATATCGGTTGACCTGGCCTTTCACATGCGAGCCGACGAGGGGAATCGAACCCCTGACCTACAGTTTACAAGATCTCGGCACGCGACCCTGTGACCTGCTGCGGCGCTGGTCAGAAGCGGTCTCACCCTGTCCGTGAGTCCCCGTCATTCCCCCTTGTTCCCCTGCCTTACTGGCACGCGAATGGCACGGTCACCTAGTTCCTCCAACTGGCCAGAGGTTGAGAATGTTCCTGGCAACAGCTGTCACCGGCACGCCGGTGGTGTTGATGACAATGGTGTTCTCGGAGCCGTTCGCCGTGATCGTTTTGACTTGGGTCATCGTACGTTCCAGTTGCGCTTCGGCTCCCGAGCCGATCTCTCGTCGGTAGACACGGTCCTTCAAGGTCTGTCCGTCAGCTGTAAGCCGGATTGTGGTGATCTTCGCGTCTGGGAGAGCTTCGGTGATCCAGGCAAGTTCACGATCTATGTCAGTGAAGACGCCGGTGAGAATGAGACGGGTGTGCCCAAGGGCCATGTAGTTGGACCACAGAGCGGAGAGGTTTCGTCGAGCCAGGTCGGCCCCATCTGGTGATGGATGCACCCGGTCAAGCTCATCGGTGTCCAGCAACGCGTGTGAGACGTCAGCCTGGGTGAGCTGGTGGGCGACCTCATAGGCCGTGGAGGACTTTCCGACCCCAGCAGGACCGCAGATCACAAGAACTTGATGCGAAGCCATGGGCGTACCTTGTCGTCGGTGCTTCTCGGCGTCCACCGGTTTTGTGACCTGACCGTCTCGCCGCCGCTGGCACGGCTTGAGAACCCCGTGCGGACGCACGCACCCCGCCTCGCCGAATCTTCCCGTCTGCCTCGTCCCACCCCGGAGGGGCAACAGCTCGGGGACGGAGGGGCAAGGTCGTCTTCGCGTGTACGTCAGCCGGTAGGCGTTTCTCGTTCATGGAATGCCAACGGTCACAGACGGCCTTGATCCGGAGGAGTCGAGATGTTGGGCTTGCCTGGGACGAGGCAGACGGGAAGATCCTGCTTCTACCCCAGCCACCTACGAGCCGGGGTCCTACTCATGACGATCATCCCGGAGCCGAGCACCCCCGCCGGAGGCAGGTTCTGCTCCGGGCCGCTTTTCGAGTACCGCGCATACGAGTGCGCCGATCATCAAGCCTATCCCTGCCTTAACCTGGATGTCCTGTACGTCATGGACTCCTCCATGAACGACCGAGAAATAGGTGACTCGGATGAGAATCAAGGAGCCGAGGACAAGGAAGGAGGTCCGAAGAGCGCGGGCCGCAAAAGGTCTGGGCGCGCCTGAGCGACGATTCCGCAGGTAGTAGCTGCCAAAGATAAGTAGCAAAGCGAGCAGGGTGGTCAAGAGGAAAAAGCTGGTATGTCCGAGTGTGTATGCAAAGGCGGGTTCAGACACGGATCGCACAAAGTTATCAACGGGCTCAAAGGGGTCCACGGCAGAAGCATAGGGCAAATCAACCATCCCACAGTGAACAATCTAGTAGTGAGATCCAGCATGTCCCTGGATGATCGACATGACGGTGACAGAGTTCCCGTCGGACTGCTACTCAGACGATCTAGTTAGCAGGGAACCTCTCGATACAACTCCACTCGAATGCCAGCGCTGAGCATAGCCGGGCGCCGACCGCATAAGACGAAGACAGTAGGACGCTCCCGACTGAACGTGACGGTGCGGCGGCGTGCTGCTGGAGTCGGCGAGCGGCTTAGGTACGGCGGGTGCGCGGGTCGGTGGACGGCCCGGGGCGCCGCTGGCCGGGACCGGCGTCCACGCCGCACGCCCGGGCGGCGGGCGGCAGAGGGCCGGGTACGGCAGCGCGGCGCGCCGCCGCTTGACCTTGATCAGGGAGTGCTTCGGGTCGCGGGTGCGCTGGTCGAGATCGGCGGTGGCAAGGTGCTGGACGAGACGCCCAAGTCGCGAGCCGGTCGGCGGATGGTGTCCATTCCCCTGGAGATCATTCCGGACCTGCGGGTGCACCTGGAGATGTTCGCGGAACCGGAGGAGAACGGGCGCGTCTTCACCGGCCCCAACGGCGGGCCTTTGAAGCACTCGGGATTCCGCCGGACGTGGAACAGGGTCCGTGCGGCTGCCGGGCTTCCCGATCTCCATTTCCACGATCTCCGCCACGTCGGCAACACCCTGGCCGCCTCCAGCGGGGCGACTCTCAAAGAGCTGATGTCCCGGATGGGGCACTCCTCCACGCGGGCGGCGCTGATCTACCAGCACGCCGGTCAGGACCGTGACAAGGCCATCGCGGAGGCTCTGGGCAAGGCTCTCAAGGTGGCACGCAAGACGGCCACGAAGAAGGCCAATGGCACGCGGGTGGCACGGAAGGGCAAGAAGTCCGCTTAACGATCAAAGGGCCAGGTCACCGTATGCCGGTTGACCTGGCCCTTTGCTGCGAGCCGACGAGGGGAATCGAACCCCTGACCTACAGTTTACAAGACTGTTGCTCTGCCGATTGAGCTACGTCGGCACGGTCGCCAGACGAGTGTAGTCGGCTTACTCCCCGTACGTCACCGAGGTATGCCCTGCCGATCGCGAACCGTTAGGAACGGCGGTGGCGGGCGACCTCGTAGAGGGCGATGCCGGCGGCGACCCCGGCGTTGAGGGACTCGGCGGCGGCGTGCATCGGGATGCGGACGACCAGGTCACACGACTCGCGGACCAGGCGGGACAGGCCCTTGCCCTCGGAGCCCACGACGACGACCAGCGGGCCGTCGAGGAGGTTGGCCTCACCGATGTCGACCGTGCCCTCGCCGTCCAGGCCGATCACGAACAGGCCCGCCTCGCGGTACTCCCGCAGGGTGGCGGTGAGGTTGGCGGCGCGGGCGACCGGCAGGTTGGCCAGCGTGCCCGCCGAGGTCTTCCAGGCCCCGCCGGTGACCCCTGCCGAGCGGCGGGAGGGGATGACCAGGCCGTGGGCGCCGAACGCGGTCGCCGAGCGGGCGATGGCGCCCAGGTTGCGGGGGTCGGTGACGCTGTCGAGAGCGACGATCAGCGGGACCTCCGCGGCCTCCTGGGCCACGCGGACCAGGTCGTCGGGGTGGGCGTAGTCGTACGCCGGGATCTGCAGGGCGATGCCCTGGTGGATCCCGCCCTCGGTGAGGCGGTCGAGCTTCTCCCTGCCGACCTCCAGCATCGCGATGCCCCGGTCGGCGGCGATGCGGACCGACTCTTTGACGCGGTCGTCGTTGTCGATCCGCAGGGCCACGTAGAGCGTGCTGGCCGGAACCCCGGCCCGCAGCGCCTCGACGACGGGGTTGCGCCCGCCGATGTGCTCGGGCGCGTCGTCGCTCCGCCGGGTGCGGACCGGGGTGCGCGGGGAGGAGGACCTGCCGGTCTTCTCCTCGCGCTCGATCCGCTCGGTGCGCGCCTTGTCCTTGTGCCAGTGCCGCAGATGCGCCGGCGGGGTGGCTCCCCTGCCTTCCAGGCCACGACGGACGTTGCCGCCCGTGCCCTTGGTCGGACTCTTCTTCTTCGCGGGTCGCCCGGACCCTTTACCCCCACCAGCCATGGTCTATAGCGTACGGCCTGGTTTCACCGCGAGAGTTCCCAGCGTGGCCCCTGGGGGGTGTCCTCGACGTGGATACCCGCGTGGGAAAGCTGGTCACGGATGCTGTCGGCCGCCGAGAAGTCCTTGCGCGCCCGCGCCGCCTGCCGCTGTTCCAGCGCGACGGCGACCAGCGCGTCGACGGTCGCCCGCATGCCGGTCTCGCCGCCCGAGGAGCGCCACTGCTCCGAACGCGGGTCGAGACCGAGGACGTCGAGCATGTTCTGCGTCTCGGCGAGCAGCCTGGCCACCTGCTCCTTGTTGCCCTGGGCCAGCGCGACGTTGCCCTCGCGGACCACCTCGTGCACCACGGCGAGCGCCTGGGGGGTGCCCAGGTCGTCGTCGAGGGCGTCGGAGAAGGCCTGGGGAAGCGGCGCGTGGGCGTCGACGTCGTGGATGACCTCGGCCGCGCGGGTGACGAAGCCCTCGATGCGCTGGTAGGCCGAGGCGGCCTCGAACAGCGCCTCCTCCGAGTAGTCGATCGAGGAACGGTAGTGCGGGGCCGCCAGGTAGTAGCGGAGCTCGACCGGGCGGACCTTCTTGGTGACCTCGGGGATCAGCAGGGAGTTGCCGAGCGACTTGCTCATCTTCTCCGCGCCGATCTTGAGCATGCCGTTGTGCATCCAGTAACGGGCGAAGCCGTCGCCGGCCGCCTGGGACTGGGTCAGCTCGTTCTCGTGGTGCGGGAAGATCAGGTCGACGCCACCGCCGTGGATGTCGAAGGTGGGCCCGAGATACTTGGTCGCCATGGCCGAGCACTCCAGGTGCCAGCCGGGGCGACCCCGGCCCCACGGGGTCGGCCAGGTCGGCTCACCGGGCTTCTCGCCCTTCCAGAGCGCGAAGTCGCGCGGGTCGCGCTTGCAGGAGTCGGTGTCGGTGTCGCCCGCGGCCCGCATGTTCTGGAGCTTCTGGTTGGACAGCGAGCCGTACCGGTCGGCGTAGGACATGACGTCGAAGTAGACGTCGCCCTCGGCCGCGTAGGCGTGTCCGGCGGCGATCAGCCGGTCCATCAGCTCGATCATCTCGGGCACGTGACCGGTGGCGCGGGGCTCGACGGTGGGGGGCAGGCAGCCCAGCACCTCATAAGCCCAGGTGAAGGCCCTCTGGTTGCGCTCGGCGACGACGAACCACGGCACGTTCTCGGCGGCGGCGACTCTGATGATCTTGTCGTCGATGTCGGTGACGTTGCGGCAGAAGGTCACCTCGTAGCCGGACCTGATCATCCAGCGGCGGAGCACGTCGAAGTTGACGCCCGAGCGGATGTGCCCGATGTGCGGGGGAGCCTGCACGGTGGCACCACACAGGTAGATCGAGGCCCGGCCGGGTTCGACCGGGACGAATTCGCGGACAGTGCGTACGCTGGTGTCGTATAGCTGCAGGCTCACGAAGGCAAGGCTAATGCCTCACCTCCCCTCACAAACCGAGTTGCGGGACGTTGAAGACACTCAGCAGAGTGTTTTATGACCATTAGCGGCGAATGTCGCTCCGTTGATCTGGCAGAACGGCATCGCGACAGAGGGCGCGGCCGATAGTGATCCTGGCGATCACCCTCTCCACCTGGAGATTCCGCTCGCCCCCGGTGTTCGTGCGTCATCTCCTGGACGAGCGCCCCGTCGGGATCATCCTGTCGAGGTGGCCGTCCCTCTCACCTCCACGCGGCGATGACGCAGCGATAACGTGGATGAGTAGCGGTAAGGCCCGGCAGGGAGCCTGCCCTCTGCCTCGACCGCCCTCGGAAACTTCTCCGATCATGCTAGATGCCGATTCTGTAGGCTCAAAGGGCCATGGACGTCAAATCCCCCGGGGCGGCAGGCTCGATCTCCCGCCCGTCCCCGCTCCCGCCCCTGCCCACCGCAACCGCCGCCGAGCCGAGCCGGGTGGCCGTCGCCCTGCGCCGCGCCGGGATCGCCGTCACCGGAGTCGGCGTGGCCGCGCTCACCGCCGCGGCCTGCGTACTCTCCTTCGAGGATCTGCGCGCCCTCGCCGTGGCGGGCAGGGCGCCCGCCGGCCTCGCGTATCTGTATCCCGCCGCCTTCGACGCCCTGCTCGTCATCGCGATGATCGGCGTGCTGCTGCTGCGCGGCGGCTGGTGGCCGGTGCGGCTGCAGGCGGGCGTGATCCTGACGCTGCTGTTCGCCGGCGCGGCCGCCGCCGAGGTGTCCACCGCCATGCGGATGGCGGTGGACGAGGGGCGCGCGGCCGTCGTGGTCGCCGTCGCCCCCTGGGTGATGCTGATCCTGGCCCTGTGGCTCTGGCTCCTGCTGATCAAACACGCCGCCGCCCGGAGGGCCGCGAGCGACGCGGCCCCGTACGGCCTGTCCTCGTCCGAGCGCGACATCGTGCCGTTCCCCGAGGCGAGCCGGGCGGTCCCGAACCGCCCCGGCGCGCCCGACCCCGAGGAGCGGTGGCAGGACCCGCCGGCCCACCCCGAGCACCCCGGCCAGCCCGGCCAGCCCGGTCAGCCCGGCCACGAAGACCATCCGGGTCATGAAGACCATCCGGGTCACGGGAAACGTCCGGGTCATGGGGACCACCCCGGTCACGGGGACCGTCCGGGTCACCCAGTGCATCCGGGGCATCTGGTGCACCACTCCGCGGCGGAGATCATGCTCGACCCGCATTCCGCGCCTCCCCTGGAGACCGCCCCGCACCACGACCTCCCGGTGGGAGAGCCGGTGGTCGGTCCCACCGCGGCACCGGAGACGCCCGAGGTCACCGACATCCCGCAGGACCCGCCGCCTTCGCGGGAACCCGTGGCCCCCCGGCCGGGCAAGCCGATGCGCTGGGGCGACCTGGTCCGGCCGCGCCAGGGCGACCTGCTCGTCCACCCGCCCCGCCCGGCCGTACGGGCACCCGAGCCCGAGAGCGGCGGCAGGGTCAGCGAGCGGGTGGAGACGTGGGACAGCGACACCGACCTTCCCCGGGAGCAGGCGGCCGAGGTGAGCGAGCGCGACGCCGACACCCAGCCGATCCTCGCCGTGAAGGACCGCCCGGCGAGTGTCCCGCCGGGCGGGACGGCCGCGGAGCAGGCGGCGCCGACGCCCGCGGAGACGGCCTCGGGGGGCGCCGCGAAGGCGCCTGCGGCGAGGGAGAGGCGCACGGGCCGCAAGGCCGGAAAGTCCCCTGACCCGGCGCACGGCGCCGAGGCCGCCGAGACCGGGGAGGAGGCCGAAGCGCGGTCGCACGACGAGGACGGCGCCGCGGCACCGCCCTCCGGGCGGATGCGCAGCACGCCCGTACCCCCGGGTGAGTGAGAGATCGAGGGCGAGCGGGGGACGGACCTGATCGCGGGAGGCGGATCTGATCCGCTTCCAGGTGGCCGTCGAGCACGACACGAACCCCGAACCTGACGTTCCGGCGACCCGGCTCCCCCGCGATCCGACGGCCCGTCGATCCGTTGGCCCGGTGCCGCCCGTTGGCCCGGTGCTGCGCGACCGGCCGCGGACGCCCGTCGGGCAGGGCGGCAGGGCGTCGAGCGTGACCACGGCCGGCGGCCCCGGTGCTGCGGTCGTACGCCCGTCGGGTCAGCTCCGGGGCCTGGGAGGAGCTGACCCGGTCTTCGGGCCGTCGCTCAGCAGGGGCTCTCCGCCGGGTTGGCCGAGAACGCTGAGATCGGCTACGTGGTCGGCGTCCTTTCGGCCCCGCCGCACGCGCTGGGTGGGTGGTCCAGGCGTTCGAACACCACGTTCTCCGTGTGAGAAGGCCGGTGGTCCCGGGCCTTCATCGCCCGGTCGGCCACGCCTCCGGGCCGTTCCCCGGGCGGTCCGTCGCTCCGCGGGTGGTTCCGCTCGTGGTGGACGCGTGGTGGGTCCGCCGGGGCGGCTACTCGCGGTGAATCCGCCGGAGCAACTGGCAGTCGGCCGGGGCGGTACGGCCTCAGGCCCCGTTCAGGCCCCGTTCAGGCCCCGTTCAGGCCCCGTTCAGGCCCCGCCGTCGCCCGGCCGCCGGACAGGCCGGCCGGGCGACGGCGGGGCCGGGGCCGCACGCCGCGATGGAACCGAGCGGCGGTCTCCTGCCGGAACCGCCGTTCACCACCGGGTGCTGGACCGGCCCGCAGCTATTCGCTCACACATGTGTGAACGGCGCCCCGCTGCGGACCGGCGATTTGCTCACCTCCGGGCCCGGGTCAGGATCGGCCGGAAGCCGGTTCGGCAGGCTGCTCGAACCGGCCTTGAACGACCGAGACCCGCTCGGCAGGCCAGATGGAACCGAGCGGGTCTTCTCCCGGAGCGCGATGACATCGTGCGCGTCACCGCGATTGCCTCCGGACCGGAGGGGGTCCAGTCGAGTCTCGGCGAGGTCACCGGAATGGTTCACCCGGGTGTTCGCTAGACCCTGGAGCGCTTGAGACCCGCGACCAGGCCGACACCGACGATGGCGAGGCCCACCTGCATGACGAGTTCGATCCAGTCGATACCGTCCGTGGTGGCGACGCCGAGGACCTGGGCGAGGGCGGTACCGATAAGCGCGGCGACGATGCCGACGACGACGGTCAGGATCACTCCGATCGCCTGCCTACCGGGAAGCAGGAGACGACCAAGGGCGCCAACGACCGCGCCGATAACGATTGCCCCGAGAATGGACGCGATAGTCATGTTCAACCTCCCAGTGATCGTGAGACCTTCACTCTCACAGGGAGGTGGCTACCCCCTGAGTCACGGTTATTCCTACCGGCGGCAAAAAATCCTTCAGTGCGTCTTTCTCGCCTGCATCTGGACGACGAGGAGCACCGCGAGCACCGCGAGTGCCAGCTGGATGATGTGCTCCCACCAGTCGATCCCTCGCGTGTTGGCCAGACCGAGCGCTCCGGCGATGAGCGAGCCGATGAGCGCGGCGACGATGCCGACGATGAGCGTCAGGCCGATGCTGATGTTCTGACGCCCGGGAAGGATGAGACGCGCCAGGGCACCGATGATGGCGCCGATGATGATTGCGGAGACAATCGAGACGATCATGTCCGGCTCCCCCTGTTACGAGACACGGTCACCAAGGGGTTACCCAGCGCATTCATTGATCACGCTAAAAGAAGGGGTGGCCCGTACCGCGCCAGGAAACGGGCCACCGCCTCGATATGGATCGACGAGCATTCCGCGCCGCCCGCCGGAACGTTTTCCACGTTCCGTACAGAAGACGCCTGACACCCGCTACAGGTTCACCACGATCGCGGTCGCGACGGCCGCCACGCCTTCGCCGCGCCCGGTGAGGCCGAGCCCGTCCGTCGTGGTGGCGCTGACGCTCACGGGAGCCCCCACGGCGGCGCTGAGGGCCTTCTCGGCCTCGACGCGGCGGGGGGCGAGCTTGGGACGGTTACCGATCACCTGGACGGCCACGTTGCCGATCTCGAAGCCCGCGGCACGCACCTTGCGCGCGGTCTCCTCCAGCAGGGCGGCACCCGAGGCGCCGGCCCACCGGGGATCGGACGTGCCGAACAGGCCGCCGAGATCGCCGAGACCCGCCGCGGACAGCAGGGCGTCACAGGCGGCGTGGGCCGCGGCGTCACCGTCGGAGTGACCGGCCAGGCCGGTCTCGCCGGGCCAGTGCAGACCGGCGAGGTGAAGCTCGCGGCCAGAAGCGAACGGGTGGACGTCGACCCCGACGCCCACCCGTGGAAATGTCTTGTTCAGGAGTTGAGAACCTCGTCCAGCAGGGCCTCGGCCTTGTCCTCGTTCGTCTTCTCCGCGAGCGCGAGCTCGCTGACGAGGATCTGCCTGGCCTTCGCCAGCATCCGCTTCTCTCCTGCGGAGAGTCCGCGCTCCCTGTCTCGCCGCCACAGGTCGCGAACGACCTCGGCAACCTTGTTGACGTCACCGGACGCCAGCTTCTCAAGGTTCGCCTTGTAGCGTCGGGACCAGTTCGTGGGCTCTTCGGTGTGAGGCATTCGAAGCACGTCGAAGACGCGCTCAAGGCCCTCTTGTCCGACGACATCGCGAACACCGACGAGTTCTGCGTTGTCAGCCGGCACCTGGACGGTAAGGTCGCCCTTGTCGACCTTAAGAACCAGGTAGGTCCTTTCCTCACCCTTGATGGTTCGGGTCGTGATCGCCTCGATCCGAGCAGCCCCGTGGTGGGGGTAGACGACAGTGTCGCCGACCTGGAAAGTCATGTGACAAGTACCCCTTCCGCTGTACTCAAGAGTACCACGTATCCACAGCCTCCCGGAACAGTGAAATCACCATAACTGCAGGTCAAAGCCGCATCTTATGACTTGACAAGTGCTCAAGTGTGTGAATCAGAGGGGCAAAAAGCACTTATGACCTGCGTTCAGTGGCTTCGGATGATGAGGCGGGTCGGCGGGAAACCCGGTAAACGTCGCCGATAGGGTTGCCCTTGCCCTATCTCACGCGTGACAAGGAGAACTCGCACCGTGACCCGCAACATCCGCCACCGGGCGATCGTCGCCGCGGCGTTCCTCGCAGCCGCTCCGGTCCTGGCCGGCTGCGGTGCCGGATCCGACGCGATCACCAACAAGCCCTACTCGCCGACCGAGGCGCTCTCGGTCAAGACGAAGGGCATCGACATCTCCCAGGCCTTCTTCCTGGGTCCGGACTCCGGCGCGACGCTGCCGGCCGGGGCGGCCACGCCGCTCTACCTGTCGGTGGTCAACACCAACGCGGGCTCCGACCAGCTCGTCGGTCTCGGCATCGACCCCGCCCTCGGTACGGCGAAGGTGAGCGCACCCGTGACGCTCCCTCAGGACCAGCGGGTGAACGTCGGCAAGCCGACCCCCACGATCCTCATCGAAGGGCTGAAGAAGCCGCTCAAGGGCGGCGAGGGACTCAAGGTGCAGCTGCAGTTCGCCAACGCCGGCATCGTGCAGCTCACGATCCCCGTCATCACCCGCAGCCGCGAGTTCACCGCCTACCCGCAGGCTCCCGGCGCCTCCGCGGCCCCCACGCCGTCGCCCACCCCCTCCGCCACCACCGGGGACGAGCACTCGGGCCACTGACCCTCCGGGGCCGGTGACGGCCTCCGGACACGCCGAGGGGCCGTACGGCGCGGGCACGCCGTACGGCCCCTCGGATCGTCCGGAGTCGAGCGGTCGCCCGGGGCGGGCACGCCCGGCCGGGCGGCGCCCCAAAAGCGGGCGACCGTCCGGGAGCGGGCGGGGTGGCTCAGACCTCCGCGGCTCAGACCTCGGCAGGTCGGAGCTCCGCGGCTCAGACCTCCGCGGCTCAGACCTCGGCGGGGTCGAACTTGTAGCCCAGCCCCCGCACGGTGAGGATGCAGCGCGGGTTGGAGGGGTCGGACTCGACCTTGGCCCGCAGCCGCTTGACATGCACGTCCAGGGTCTTGGTGTCGCCCACGTAGTCGGCGCCCCAGACCCGGTCGATGAGCTGGCCCCGGGTGAGCACCCGCCCGGCGTTGCGCAGCAGCACCTCCAGCAGCTCGAACTCCTTCAGGGGCAGCTGCACCGGCTCACCGCGTACGGCGACGATGTGGCGGTCGACGTCCATCCGGACCGGACCGGCGGCCAGCACCGCCGACTCCAGCTCCTCCACGTCGCCCTGGCGGCGCAGCACCGCGCGGATGCGGGCCACCAGCTCTCTCGAGGAGAAGGGCTTGGTGACGTAGTCGTCGGCGCCGAGCTCCAGCCCGACGACCTTGTCGATCTCGCTGTCCTTGGCGGTGAGCATGATGACGGGCACGTTGGAGCGCTGCCGGAGGGAGCGGCAGACCTCGGTACCCGGCAGGCCGGGGAGCATCAGGTCGAGCAGCACCAGGTCGGCGCCGTTGCGGTCGAAGGTTTCCAGCGCCTCCGGCCCGGTGGTGGCCACGGCCACCTCGAAGCCTTCCTTGCGCAGCATGTATGACAGGGCGTCGGAGAACGATTCCTCGTCCTCGACAACGAGCACGCGAGTCACTGCGCGGCCTCCAGGGGAATCGTGACTGTTGCTGGTTCCGTGACCGCCATGCCGCCGAAGGCGGGCAGGCGGAGGGTGAAGGTGGAACCGGAACCTTCCTTGCTCCACACCGTGACCGCCCCGTTGTGGGAGGCGGCCACGTGCTTGACGATGGCCAGGCCGAGGCCCGTGCCACCGGTCGCCCGCGAACGTGCCGCGTCGACGCGGAAGAACCGTTCGAAGATCCGCTCCTGGGCGCTCTCGGGGATGCCGATCCCCTGGTCGCTCACGCTGATCTCGACGGATTCGGTGTTGGGGCCCGCCGCACGGGCGCTGACCACGACCCGGGTGTGCTCGGGGCTGTAGGCGACCGCGTTGTCGATGAGGTTGCGCAGGGCGGTGACGAGAAGCTCGTCGTCGCCCCATATCCGCAGGCCCTCGACCCCGCCGGCGACGAGGGTGATGTCCTTGGCCGCCGCGGTGGTGTTGCAGCGGTCGATGGCCTCGTGCACCGCCTCGTCGATCAGGACCGGGCCCGGGGTGGGGATGGGCTCGGCGCCCTGGATACGGGAGAGGGTGATGAGGTCCTGGACGAGGTAGGTGAGCCGGGCCGCCTCGTGTTGCATGCGCCCGGCGAAGCGGGTGACCGCCTCGGGGTCGTCGGCGGCGTCCTGGATGGTCTCGGCCAGCAGCGACAGCGCGCCCACCGGCGTCTTGAGCTCGTGGCTCACGTTGGCCACGAAGTCGCGGCGCACCGCCTCGACGCGGCGGTGCTCGGTCTGGTCCTCGGCGAGGACGAGCACCTGGCCGTGCGAGCCGAGCGGGGCGACCCGCACCGCGAAGTTGGTCGACTCCTGGCCGAACTTGTGGCCGGCCACCTCGATCTCGCTCTCGCGGATCTCGCCGTCCCTGCGTACCTTCCTGGCCAGGGCGAGCAGCTCGGCCGCCATCAGGTGATCTCCCTTGACCAGGCCGAACGCGCGTGCCGCCGAGCTGGCCCGCAGCACGCGGTCCTCCTTGTCGAGCACGACCGCCGAGGACGGCAGCACGGCCAGCACCGAGGCGACCCCCTGCGGCAGCGCGCCGGGCTCGACGCCGTCAACCGGTGTCATCGCACTCCGCTGTCCATGGGTATGGCGGACGACCATCACGGCCAGCGCTCCCACGACGAAACCGGCCAGTGCGGCCAGGCTCGCCATCAGCTCACTCACGTGGTCCTCCCGTAGGCTTCACGCCCTCGATGGTAGGTCGGGCTTTTCCCATTGAGGACTGCTAAGGGGGCATGACCACGGCCTTTCCCATAAAGTTCACTTTACGGTCGAGGTTCGTTCACCGTCACCGCCCTACGGTGAGTCCCATGCGCGACGCCTATCACGAAGAACTCGACGCCCTCACCGAGCGGCTGGTCGAGATGACCCGGCTCGTGAGGTCGGCGATATCGCGGGCCACCACCGCCCTCCTGGACGCCGACATCCACCTCGCCGAGAGCGTCATCTCCCAGGACGAGGAGGTCAACCGGATCTTCGCGGAGATCGAGGCCTCGATCTTCGACCTGATGGCCAGGCAGCAGCCCGTGGCCGTGGACCTCAGAATGATCATCGCGGCACTGCGGATGGGCACCGACCTGGAGCGCATGGGCGACCTCGCCGAGCATGTGGCCAAGATCGCCCGGCTGCGCCACCCCGAGTCCGCGATCCCGCCGGAGGTCCGCGCCACCATCCTGGAGATGGGGCAGATCGCCGAGCGCCTCGTCACCAAGACCGGCAGCTGCATCGCCTCGCGCGACGTGGAGTCGGCCCTGGAACTGGAGTCCGACGACGACGCCATGGACAAGCTGCACCGGAGGCTGTTCAAGATCCTGATGGCCTCCGACTGGAAGTACGGCGTCGAACCGGCCATCGACGTGACGCTGATCGGCCGCTACTACGAGCGCTACGCCGACCACGCGGTCCGCGTCGCGCACGACGTGGTCTACCTGGTGACGGGCTCCCGCCCCCAGGACACCTCCGCTTTCTGACGCCCGCCGGCCCTTCGCCGGTCCCCACGGACATCTTCTTGAAAGGAGGGAGGGCCCGCCGGATCCGGCGGGCCCTCCCTCCTTTTGTGCGTTCCGGGTGACTTTTCTTCCGTTCCCGATGACTCTCGTTCGTTTCGGGACGCCGGGGCTACTTGCCCTGGTTGGCCACGGCCTCGATGGCGGCCTCGGCGGCGGTGGGGTCGAGGTACTGCCCGCCCTTGGTGACCGGGTGGAAGGCGTCGTCCAGCTCGTACCGGAGCGGGATGCCGGTGGGGATGTTGAGCCCGGCGATCTCGTCGTCGCCGATCCCGTCCAGGTGCTTGACCAGCGCCCGGAGCGAGTTGCCGTGCGCGACGACCAGCACGTTCCTCCCCTGCGCGAGGTCGGGCACGATCTGGTCGTACCAGTACGGCAGCATGCGCTCGACGACGTCCTTGAGGCACTCGGTCCTCGGCATCAGCTCGCCCGGCAGGAGCGCGTAGCGGGCGTCGCCGGCCTGGGAGAACTCGTCGTCGTCGGCGATCGGGGGCGGCGGGACGTCGTAGGAGCGGCGCCAGAGCATGAACTGCTCGTCACCGAACTCGGCCCGCGTCTGCGCCTTGTCCTTGCCCTGCAGGGCGCCGTAGTGGCGCTCGTTGAGCCGCCAGGACCGGGAGACCGGCAGCCAGAGCAGGTCCGCGGCGCCCAGCGCGAGGTTGGCCGTCTGGATGGCCCTGGTCAGCAGGGAGGTGTGCACCACATCGGGACGCACCCCCGCGTCGAGCAGCAGCCGCCCGCCGCGGCGTGCCTCCTCCTCGCCCTTGGCCGAGAGCCCCGCGTCCACCCATCCGGTGAACAGACCCTTTGCGTTCCACTCACTCTCACCGTGCCGAAGCAGCACCAAAGTCGACATGCCGACAAGCTTAGTGGGCGCTTGCTTGGCGTCTCCGGCACTCCACCCGCCCTGAGCCCGCCCTCAGCCTGACCTCAGCTCGCCGAGCCCGCCCTGAGCCCGCCCTCAGCCTGACCTCAGCCCGCCGAGCCCGCCCTCAGCCTGACCTGAGCTGCCCTGGGCTGCCCTGGGCATGGCGCGTCGACGCGGCCTGACCGCCCGCCCAGGCCCGGCCCTCGGAATCGCGGCTCCCGGGGTCTCCCCGCCCGCGGGGCGGCGGGAAGGGGCGCTCTCAGCGCTCGGGGTCGGCGAAGCGGGCGAAGGCCTGGAGGTTGGCGAGCGACTCGCCGCGCTTGGCGCGCCACTCCCACTCTCGCCGGATCGAGGAGGCGAAGCCCAGCTCCAGGGCGCGGTCGAAGCCCTCGTCGGAGTAGGTGAGCACGCATCCGAGAAGGCGGTCGACCTCCTCGTCGGTGACCGCCCCCAGCGGGACGCGGCCCACGAGATAGACGTCGCCGATGGGGTCGAGGGCGAAGTGCACCCCGTACATGGAGCCGTTCTTGGTGAGGAGCCAGCGGTAGAACTCGGCGTGGTTCTCGTCGGGCTGACGGCAGAAGAACGCCTCCACGTGCAGTGCCTGGTCGCCGACGATCAGCCAGGTCATGGTGGCGAGCTTGTGCTGGCCGGGGAGCTTCACCAGGAAGGCCCCCGGCCGGGGCTGCTCGTAGGAGGCGTCCGCGCTCTTCAGCGCCGCCTCGATCACTTCACGCATGGGCCCAGCTTACGAGCGGGCCTCACGAACAGCGCGCCGTCCGCTCCGCGAGCGCCCCGCTCCGCGAACGCCCCGCGCGTGGGCTTCGCGGGCGGGCCTTTAGGAGTTGACCGCGATCGGGAGGCGGTGCAGGTTCGTCATCGCCCCGGCGTAGACGTCCGCCAGCCGGGCCGCGGTGGCCGACCAGCCGAAGGCCGCCGCGTGGGCCACCGCGCCCGCCGACAGCGTCTCCCGCCAGGCGGGCTCGTAGACGAACCGGCGGAGCACCCGCGCCCAGTCATGGGCGTCGTGCCCCTCGACGAGCACCCCGGACACACCGTCGCGTACGGCGGTGCGCAGCCCGCCCACGGACGCGGCGGCGACCGGGGTGCCGCAGGCCTGGGACTCCAGGGCCACGAGGCCGAACGACTCGTTGTGGGAGGGGACGACGGTCACGTCGGACGCGCGGTACCAGTCGGCCAGCTCGTGCTGGGGCGCGGGGGGAACGATCCTGACCACGTCGGAGATCCCCAGCGAGGCGGCCACGTCGGTGAGGTAGGAGGGCCTGGCCAGGCCGTTGCCGCTGGGGCCGCCGACGCAGGCGACGACCAGCCTCGACCTGAGCGAGGGGTCGTCGATGAGCATCCTGGCCGCCGCGCGCAGCAGCACGTCCGGGGCCTTCAGCGGCTGTACGCGGCCCACGAACAGCATCACGTGGGCGTCCTGCGGCAGCCCGAGCCGGTGACGGGCCGCGCCCTGGGAGGCGGGCTGGAAGACTCTGAGGCTCACGCCGGGGTTGACGACCTCGACGCGGGCCGGGGCGGCTCCGTACAGCTCGACGAGCTCCCTGGCCTCGGTCGGGGTGTTGGCCACCAGGCGGTCGGCGACGTCCACGACCTGTTGCTCGCCCACCACCCGGGCGGCCGGCTCCGGCCTGTCGTCGGCGGCGAGCAGGAGGTTCTTCACCTTCGCCATGGTGTGCATGGTGTGGACCAGCGGCAGGCCCCAGCGCTCCTTGGCCAGCCAGCCCACCTGGCCGGAGAGCCAGTAGTGGGAGTGGATGACGTCGTAGCGGCCCGGCTCGTACATGGCCTCGGTGCGCAGCACCCCCGACAGGAAGGCGCAGAGCTGGCCGGGCAGGTCGCCCTTGTCGAGCTCCTCGTACGGACCGGCGGTGACGTGGCGGACCGAGACGCCCGGGACGATCTCCGCGACCGGTGGCAGGTCCCGGGACGTCTGCCGGGTGAAGATCTCCACCTCCACCCCGAGTTCGGCCAGGCGTTTCGCCACTTCGACGATATAGACGTTCATCCCGCCCGCGTCCCCGGTCCCCGGCTGGTCCAGGGGGGACGTGTGCATGCTGATCGTCGCGACCCGGTTGACCCGCCGTCGCCTCACCGACACCACCTCCGAGAGGGCTCAACCATGGAAAAATCAGCAACATTCCCGACACATAGCCGCGCCAGGTCCGGACGGGGCGGCCCCTGCGGTTCCTGGCAGGATGGGTGTCCATGAAGAGGACAGCCGTTGTGACAGGGGCCAGCAGTGGGATCGGCGAGGCGACGGCCCGCAGGCTCGCCGCCGAGGGCTTCGAGGTGGTGGCCGCGGCGCGGCGCAGGGAGCGGCTCGACGAGCTGGCCGCCGAGGTGCCCGGCATCCGCCCGGTCACCCTGGACGTGACGTCACAGGAGTCGGTGGACGAGCTGGCCGCCTCGCTGGAGCGCTGCGACGTGCTGGTGAACAACGCAGGGGGCGCGATCGGCCTGGAGCCCGTGGCGAGCGGGAAGGTCGCCGACTGGCAGCGGATGTACGACGTCAACGTGATCGGCACGCTCCGCATGACCCAGGCGTTGCTGCCCAGGCTGATCGAGTCGGGCGACGGCGTGCTGCTGATGCTGACCTCGGTGGCCGGGCTCGTCTCGTACGAGGGCGGCGGCGGCTACAACGCGGCCAAGCACGCGCAGACCTCGATGACCGAGGTGCTCAGGCTGGAGCTGGTCGGCCGGCCGGTCAGGATCGTCGAGGTCGCCCCCGGGATGGTCCACACCGAGGAGTTCTCGCTGAACCGCTTCCGCGGCGACTCGGCCGCCGCCGGACGGGTCTACGAGGGCGTGCCCGACCCGCTCTCCGCCGACGACGTGGCCGACGCCATCGCCTGGTGCGTGACCCGCCCGGCCCACGTGAACATCGACCGCCTCGTCATCCGCCCCCGGGCCCAGGCCGCCCAGCACAAGGTCCACCGCGTCTGATGTGCCGAAGCCGCGTCTGATCGTGCGGAGGCCAACGGAGAAGCCGGTAGGGGCGATCACCAGGGGGACGACCGGGCACAACCGCCTGCGGCGGGCCGACCGCTGGATCGTCGCCGCGCACGGCCGCCTGCTGCGCTCCGCCGTCCGCCCGCTGGTGGTCGACCTGGGGTACGGGGCCTCGCACACCACGACCCTGGAGATGTTCCTGCGGTTGCGCGTGATCTGCCCCTCGGTCGAGGTCGTCGGCGTCGAGATCGACCCGGCCAGGGTGGCGGCGGCCAAGCCGTACGAGCGGCCGGGACTGTCGTTCACGCTGGGCGGCTTCGAGCTGCCGGTGTCGCGGCCGCCCCTGCTGGTCAGGGCGTTCAACGTGCTGCGGCAGTACGGGGAGGCGCAGGCGTGGGAGTACTGGGCGATGCTCTCCGAACGGCTCGCGCCGGGCGGGGTGATCGTCGAGGGCACCTGCTCGGAGGTGGGCCACCGCGCGGTCTGGGCCGGGCTCGACCGCTCGGGGCCCCGGACGCTCACCCTCTCGGCCCGCTTCGACGCCTTCGAGCGCCCCTCGGACCTGGCCGACCGGCTGCCCAAGACGCTCATCCACCGCAACGTCCCCGGCGAGCCCGTCCACGCCTTCCTGCGCGACTTCGACCGGGCCTGGGCCGTCAACGCCCCCCTGAGCTCGTACGGCTCCCGGCAGCGCTGGATCGCCGCGGCCGAGACGCTCACCGGGACCTGGCCGCTGGCCGGGCACCCGCCGCTGGGCGGCCGGGGGCGCTGGCGGCTCGGCGAGATCACCCTTCCCTGGGCCGCGGTCGCCCCGAGGTGACGTCGAAACTTTGGTAAGGCAACCCTAAGTTGTCCACATATATTTGGTAAAGTCCGCGTATGGCAGAACTGCGGTTCGTGGTGGACCCCGAACTCACCCCGGCTCTCACCGGCGAGCTCGTCGAGTGCTGGACCGAGGTGGTCAACGCCGGAGGGTCGGTCGGCTTCGTCCCCCCGGTCACCTCCGACGACATCCTGGAGACGGCGACCGCCACCTTCGCCGCCTGCGACACCACCCGCGACAACCCCGACCATCTGCTCGTCGGGTTCGACGCGGACGACCGGGTGGCGTGCTGGCTGGTCCTGGGCGACGGGAAGTCGTGGCTGCGGGCGCACTGGCGCTGGGTGTGGCGCGTGATGGTCGATCCCAAGCACCAGGGCAGGGGCTACGGGACGCTGCTCATGCGGGCCGCCGACGACGCCGCCCGCGGCCTGGGGGTGGAGGCGCTGCACCTGACGGTCCGCGGCGGCACCGGGACCGAGGGCTTCTACGGCCGGCTGGGATACGTGGAGGTCGGCCGGATCCCGCGGGCGATCCGCCTCGCTCCGGGCGACGACCGGGACGAGATCTACATGGTCAAACAGCTGTGACACAGGTCACTCGACAACCCGTAGTACTACCCCTCGTGGTGCGGGAGTTAGGCTTGGATGCGTGAAGGGTCTCGGCGAGCTTGAACGCAGCATCATGGACATCATCTGGGCACAGCCATCTCCCGTGACGGCGCGGGAGGTCGGGCGTCTGATCGCCGACCGCGATCTGGCGCCCACCACCGTGATGACCGTGCTCGACCGGCTCACCCGCAAGGGGTTCCTGCTCCGCACCCGGGACGGGCGCGCGTGGCGGTACGCACCGGCGGAGAGCCGCGACGCCTACGTCGCGGAGCTTATGCTGGAAGCGCTGGATATGACCGGTGACCGGTCGGCGGCCCTCACCCGGTTCGCCCAGGCCGTCACCGGCACCGAAGCCGACATCCTGCGCAGGGCCCTGACGGACCTGGAGGAGCTGGAGGACGAGTAGATGACCGCGGCAGCCCTGGCGACGCTCGCCCTGGTCTGCGCGGTCGGTGCCTGGCGGTTCACCCGGGCGCGGTGGACCTACCGCGCTCCGCACGTGGCCATCGTCCTGTGGCAGGCACTGGGGGTCACCTGGGGTCTGGCCGGGACGGGCGCCCTGCTCGGTTACGCGCTGGAGCCCTACGGCGAGGGCGTGCTGCACGGCCTGCACGAGTTCGCGGCCTCCTCGCTCACCGGCGGACGCGGGCTCCCCCGGCCGTACGAGCTGCCGAGGATCGTCGCGCTCGCCGCCGGGCTCACCGCGCTGGCCGTGCTGATCCTGGTGCTCCTCGCCGCGGGCGCGCAGACGTTCCGCGCCCGCCACCGCCACCGCACCCTGCTCGCCCTGATCGCCAGGGAGGACCCGGTGGTCCCCGGCGTGCGGGTGCTCGACCACCCGGGCGCCACCGCCTACTGCGTGCCCGGCCTGCGCTCCCAGGTGGTGGTCAGCGAGGGGGCGCTCAAGCTGCTCTCCGCCGACGAGCTGAGCGCGGTGCTCGCCCACGAGGCCGCCCACGTGCGCGAGCGGCACGACCTGGTGCTGCTGCCCTTCGCCGCGCTGCGCCGGGCGCTGCCCTGGTCGCGCGTGGTCAGGGACGCGCAGAGCGAGGTCGGCCTGCTCGTGGAGATGGCCGCCGACGACGTCGCCCGGCGCTGCTGCTCCGCGCGCCGCCTGGCGACCGCCCTGCTGCGCTTCGGCACCGCGGGCGCCGTCCCGGCCCCGCACGGCGCGCTGGGCGCCGCGAACTCCACCGCCGCCGTGATGGCGAGGGTCGAGCGCCTGGTGAACCCGATCCCGGTCCTGCCGCGCGGGATCCGCTACGCCATCGTCGCCTTCTCCGTCGCCCTGACGTCGTCGGCGCCGCTGCTCTGGCTGGCCCCGTACTGAGAGCCGCGCCAGGGCCCGTGGCGGGCCCCGCCGGGGCCGGTCCCGCGATCCGTGGCGGGCCCCGCCGGGGCAGGTCCCGCGTCGACCCGCCTTGAAAACGTTGACCCGCCTTGAAAATACGGCCGGCTCGCATACCGGGCCCGGGTCTCCCCCTGGAGTTCCGGCCGGATTCGTCCGTCTATAGCCAAACTCACCCCAAAGTGCTTGCAAGTGTTAGCCAACCCGTTTGCAATAGCAAGCACGATGCGGCAGACTCGAGCCATGGCACTACCCAAGGTCGGCTCGATCGGTGAGTACATCCGCGAGCAGCGCACGCACGCGAAGATCTCCCTGCGACAGCTCGCCGCGGCGGCGGGGGTCTCCAACCCCTACCTGAGCCAGATCGAGCGCGGGCTGCGCAAGCCCAGCGCCGAGATCCTGAACCAGATCGCCAAGGGTCTGCACATCTCGTCGCAGGCGCTCTACGTCCAGGCGGGCCTCATCGAGGAGCGCGAGCCGGACAGCGACGTGCTGACCGCGATCAGGGCCGACCACCTCATCACCGAGCGCCAGCGCCAGGTGCTGATCGACATCTACGAGTCGTTCCGCAAGGAGAACCAGCAGGCCGAGGCCCCGGACGACGACGTGCAGACCTCCCAGAAAGCACGTGTCGCACCGGAGCCCCGGCGGGGTGACGCGGACTCCTCGCCTGACGACGAGGCGCCGCTCCCCGGGGAATACCTCACCGCGTTGAAGCCCTACGCGGTCCCCCCGAGCAACGGCCACATCACCGAGGAAACCAAGGAAGGTTAACCCATGCCCATCACCGCCGAAGTCAAGAAGCTGGCCGAGTCCAAGCCGTTCTACGCCGTCGCCGGGGCCGGCGACTTCGCCGTCGAGAAGCTCCTCGAGCTTCCCGAGCAGATCCAGAAGCTGCAGGGCCGCCGCGAGGAGATCCGCGAGGCCGCGAAGGACCTCCCGGAGAGGGCCAGGCAGCTCGCCGGCAAGGCCGAGGGGTACGCCAAGGACTTCCCCGTGAAGGCGCGCGACTACGCCGACCAGATCGCGGGCAGGGCCGGCGAGCTCTACGAGGAGTTCGCCAACCGCGGCCGCAAGGTCGTCTCCAAGACCAGCGGCGAGATCGCCCTGGAGCTGGAGGAGGTCTCCGAGGCCGCCGAGCCCGCGATCGCCGCCGCCCGGACGCCCAAGAAGGGCACCCGCACCTCGAAGTCCACCACGACCGGCAGGTCGACCACGAGCGGCCGGTCCACCACGCCCAGGGGCTGAGCGAGTCCCCTCGCGGACTCCGGTTCCACGGCCCGCCCCGGCGTCGTCTCCGGTGCGGGCCTTCGACGTCCGAGGGCCCGCGCCCGGCGAGGGCGGGAAAGCGGGCCGGAACGAGCGGGCGCGAGAACGGGCCGCCAAGCCCGGCCGGTACGAACCGAGGACGACCCGAACGGGGCTTTCGGCATTAGGCTGAGGGAGACCGGCGAGGCGAACGTTCTGGAGAGACGATGATCGAAATCCACGGTGCCCTGGACCTGGTCTTCTGGATCCTGGCCGTCGGAGTGTTCGCGCTGTCGGGCTGGGCGCTCGTGCACGCGGTGAAGACCCCGGCACGGGCGTTCGCGGTCACCGGCAAGCAGACCAAGAACCTGTGGCTGGTCATCCTCGGGCTGGCCGCGTTGTTCGGCTTCGCCGCCGCGGTGCAGTACCTCCCCGTGCTGAGCATCTTCACGATCGCGTCCGTCATCGCCTCGGGCATCTACCTGGCCGACGTGCGTCCCGCCGTGCGGGAGATCGGCAAGGGCGGCGGCAACCAGGGGCCGTACGGACCCTGGTGAACCGGTCCCGGGCCCGCCGTTTCGCGCGGGCCCTGGACGGCTGCGGAAAACCGGGTTGCCCGGCGAGGTTCCGGCCGGTAGACACACCGGATGATGTTCGCGCGCAAGCCCACGCTCCCCGGAGAGCACGTGACGCTCCGGCCGGTCGGCCCCGAGCACGTGGACGGCCTCTGGGAGCTGGTCAACGACCCCGAGACCGTCCGGCTGACCGGTTCGCACGGCAAACCCGACTACGAGGGGCTCAAGGCCTGGTACGGCTCGCGGGGCGAGCACGGCGACCGGCTGGACCTGGCGATCTGCGCCGCCGGGGACGACGCCTACGTGGGCGAGATCGTGCTCAACGAGCTCGACGCCGACAACCTCTCCTGCAACCTGCGCATCGCGCTGATCGGCCCCCGGGCGTACGGCAGGGGATACGGCACCGAGGCGATCCGGCTCACCCTCGACCACGTCTTCCGCACCACGCCGCTGCACCGGGTGGCCCTGGAGGTTTACGCCTTCAACGAGCGGGCAGCGCACGTCTACCGCAAGATCGGCTTCGTCCAGGAGGGCGTCTGCCGTGACGCCCTGCGCCTAAACGGGGAATGGTATGACTCCGTAATCATGGCGATACTTGCCCCTGACTGGGTTGTCAGGGAAATTTGACATACACATGGTGATTTTTCGGAAACATCTTTTGACACTTCCGAAACAATGCTAGGTTCACTGGGAGCGCTCCCACCTGTGCAGGATCTTGGTGTGGAGGAAGTTATGACCGATCTACCCACACTCGCCCAAGTCGCCGCAGAGGCAGGGGTCTCCCCCGCCACGGCGTCTAGGGTACTCACCGGTTCAGTCAGAGTCAGCACGTCGACTCGTAGGCAGGTGCATGACGCAATATCGCGTCTCGGTTACGTAAGGCATCGCGCTCCCCGTGGCGGCTCCGGCCGCCGGTCCGACCAGGTCGTGGCCATCGTGGTCTGCGAACCCGCGCACCGGCTCTTCACCGAGCCGTTCTACGCGCGGATGATCACGGCTGCGGAGGAGGTCCTCACCGGGCACGGCGTGCCGCTCGCCGTGATGACCGCCACGGCGGCCACCTCCACCATCGCCACACCGCCGCTCGTCGCCGGAGGCATCGACGGCGTCCTGCTGATCGGCGCACGGGACAGGCATCCGCTCGTGGTGACCCTGGCCGCCTCGGGCATTCCCGTACGGAGTGCGGGCCGTCCCCCGGACGGCATCGACCTCCCCCACGTCGACATGGACAACCGCGACGGCGGCCGGCAGGCGGCGGAACACCTGCTGCTCGGCGGCCGGAGGTCCATCGGCGTCATCGCGGGCCCACCGGCCCTTCCGGCCGCCCGCGACCGGCTCGACGGGTTCATGCAGACCCTCGCCCTGGCCGGGATGACCGGCGTGCCGGTCGCGTACGGCGACTTCAGCCACACGTCGGGGGTGCACGGCATGCAGTGGCTGCTGCGCAGGATGCCGCACGTCGACGCGGTATTCGCCGCCTCCGACGTGATGGCGGCCGCCGCGCTGCAGACCCTGCGCCGTGCCGGTCGCCGGGTGCCGGAGGACGTGGCGGTCATCGGGTTCGACGACGCCCCCGCCGCCCGGCGGACCTCCCCCACGCTCACCACCGTCCGCCAGCCGGTGGAGGAGTTCGCCGCGCTCGCCACCCGGCTGCTGCTGCTCTCGATGGGCTCGGCCGGTGCTCCCCGTGACAATCCCGTCCTCCCCACTGAGCTGGTGGTCCGTGAGTCCGCCTAACCAGGTCGGGCTTCGCGCGGGAGATCTGCTCACCCGCAGATACCTGCTGCTGGAGCGGATCGCGTGGGGTGGCATGAGCGTCATCTGGCGCGCCTTCGACCAGTCGCTCCAGCGGATGGTCGCCGTCAAGCTGCTCGACGGCGAGCTGGGCGTCGACCAGGGGGAGCGCGAGCTGATCCGCAGGGAGGCGCGTGCCACCGCGCGCCTCATCCACCCCGACGCGATCGAGGTCTACGACTACGGGGAGACCGTGACCTCGCACGGTCGCCTGGCCGCGTACGTCGTCATGCGTCTGCTGGAGGGGCGCCCGCTGGCGGACCGGATCAACGAGGGCCCGCTGCCGTGGGCGGAGGCGGCGACGATCGCCGCCAGGCTGGCCACCGTGCTGGCCGCCGCCCACGAGCGGGGCATCGTGCACCGGGACGTCACCGCCGAGAACGTGCTGCTGACCTCGTCGGGCGCCAAGCTGCTCGACTTCGGCATCGCGGCGTTCATCGGGGAGGACGCCGACGACCGGGCCTCCGACTACGGGACCCCGCCCTACGTGGCGCCCGAGCGGCTCACCGGCACGGTCGCGGACCCGGCGAGTGACGTCTACGCGCTGGGCGTGCTGCTGTTCGAGATGCTCACCGGCGATCCCCCGTACCCGGAACGGACCTGGGAGGAGATCGAGAACGTCCGCCGGGAGGGACCGCCGCCGGTGGCGGAGGTGCCGGGCATGCCCGGCCGGATCGGCGCGCTCTGCCAGGTCTGCCTGTCGCACCGGCCCGAGGCCAGGCCCAAGGCGCAGGAGGTGGCCGACGACCTGGCCGCGGCCCTCAGGCCCCCGGCCACGACCCCGGTCCACTGGACGCGCGCGCACGGGCTGGTGGGCTGGACGGTGGTCGCGACGGTGGCGGCGCTGCTCGCGGGTCTCCTGGTGTGGAGCCGGATCTCCGGCTCCTACGAGGAACAGATGGCAGCTCCACCGGGTCGCGGGACGGCGCCGCCCACGGTCCTCGACCCCACCACCGCCTATCCCGAACCGGGTACGACGCCGCGCCCCAGTCCCTCTCCGTCCGGCGCCTCCCCGAGGCGGGGCGGGCAGGCGGCGGAACCCGCACCGGGAGTGGAGGCGATCCCCTTCTCCACCCCCAATCTCAACCAGAGCGTGCGGCGCTTCAACGCGGTGCTGGCGAGGGGGGAGGACGAGGGCAGGATCCGTCCGGACGTGGCCCTGGACCTGCGGCAGGTGCTGGCCAACAGCGTCTGGGGCTCCCGCGACCTCGCCCCGATCCGGGGAAAGATCGCCGACCGTCACCGGGAGGGTTCGCTGCCCGACGACTTCCGCCACGCGCTGGAGGCCCAGCTCCTGCTCGTGTCGGTCGCGCTGACCGGCTAGGAAGACGAGACGTACGACCAAGCCCCCTCGAATCCGCCTCAGGTGGAGGGGGCTTAGGTTTCGGCCGCCGGGACGCGATTTCGGAGCCGCCGGCCGGGCCGCGCGGTGCGCGACTCCCGCCGGCCTTCGAACGCCGGCGAGCTTCGCGCGGACGTGCCCGTCCCTCCCGCCACCCGCGACACCGGCCGGTGAAACTTTCACCTCGTGCCCGCCGCGGCGATCGTCGCACAGGGCGAGATGGGAGGGGTCGCGGCCGCCGTGGAAAGGCGCCGCCGGCGCCGGCGGCGGTTGACGGGAACGGGGTGGGCGCCGAACCATGGCGAGCGCGACCGGCCGCACCTTTCGATCGCGGGGGCCCTCCCCTCGCGTACAGATCCCGTCCTCGAAGGGCTCTAGATGAAAGTCCTGCGTGTTCGCAGGTGGTCGGCGGCGCTCGCGGCGCTCGTGGTCACCTCGGCGCTGGCGGTCGCGCTCGGCTCCTCCCCGGCCGGTGCCGCGGGCGGAACCGGCACCGGCTACCTGCGCACCTCCGGTAACAAGATCGTTGACAGCACGGGCGCGACCGTCCGGTTGACCGGCATCAACTGGTTCGGCATGGAGACCGACAACAAGACCTTCCACGGGTTGTGGTCGAGCAACCCGTGGAGAGGCCAGATCGACAAGATGGCCTCGCTCGGTTACAACACCCTCCGCGTGCCGTTCTCCAACGACGCCCTCAAGCCCGGCGCGGTGGCCAGCGGCGTGAACGACTTCGTCAACCCGGACCTGGTGGGCAACAGCCCGCTGCAGATCCTCGACAAGGTCATCGCGTACGCCGGAAGCAAGGGCATGCGGATCATCCTCGACCGGCACCGGCCGACCGCGGCCGGGCAGTCGCCGCTGTGGTACGTCGCCGCGACGCCGGAGAGCACCTGGATCAACGACTGGAAGGCGCTCGCCCAGCGGTACGCGGGCAACACCACCGTCATCGGCGCCGACCTGCACAACGAGCCGCACGCCGAGGGCACCAATCCGGCCGCCACCGGGGCGTGCTGGGGCTGCGGGGACACCGCGCGCGACTGGCGGCTGGCCGCCGAGCGGGCGGGCAACGCGGTGCTGTCGGTCAACCCCAACTGGCTGATCTTCGTCGAGGGCGTGAGCTGCCCGAGCGGGGGCCTGTCGAACGTCTGGGACAACGACCCGAGCAACGACGAGGACTGCGGCTGGTGGGGCGGCAACCTGTCGAAGGCCGGGGAGTTCCCGGTGCGGCTGAACGTGGCCAACCGGCTGGTCTACTCGCCTCACGACTACGCCACCTCGGTCTACCGCCAGACGTGGTTCGACGCACCGAACTATCCGGCGAACATGCCCGCGATCTGGGACAAGTACTGGGGCTACCTCTACAAGCAGAACATCGCCCCCATCATGCTCGGCGAGTTCGGGACCACCATGCAGGCGGCCGTGGACAAGGTCTGGCTCCAGGAGCTGATGAAATATCTGGGCACCGGGGTGAACGGGATGTCGTTCACCTACTGGTCGTGGAATCCCAACTCGGGTGACACCGGGGGCATCGCCAAGGACGACTGGACCTCCATCAACCAGGACAAGCAGGACATCCTCCAGCCGTACCTGATCCCGCCGGTCGGCGGCGGCACGCCCACCCCCACGCCGACACCGACCCCGGGGACCACGGCCTGCGAGACGTCCTACGCGCTCACGAACTCCTGGCAGGGAGGCTTCCAGGCCGCGCTGACCGTGAAGAACACCGGGACCTCGGCCTGGAACAACTGGTCGGTGAGCTGGACCCTGCCGTCCGGGGTGACGCTCGGCAGCGGCTGGAACGCCACCGTCACGCAGAGCGGGACCACCTTCACCGCGAAGGCCCCGGGCCACGCGGCCAACCTCCCGGCGGGTCAGTCCGTCGTCGTCGGCTTCACCGCCAACGGGCCCTCCACCCCGGGTGCGTCCGGAATCACCTGCACCTGATTTTCGACTCTTCGTTCACGGAACCGTCGAGGGCGTGCCGCCGAGCGGCACGCCCTCTCGTGGTGTGAACCGTGGCCGGGACAAGGACGCGGCCCTTCGTCGTGCGGACGCGGCCTTTTGTCGTGCGGACGCGGCCTTCACCGCCGGATCCGTCCTCCCTCGGAACATCCCGGGCACCCCCACAAACAGCAACATAGCCATATCTCTCTTATATGCCTCGATAACTACACAATAAAACACCCCGCATGTCGTATAACAGATACGACACCGCCGATCAGTAGGGTCAGAAAAAATGGCGCATCATCGGCAATGCGCCTGGACGGAGAAATACCAAAAGAAAAGGACAGCATTGTGACAAGAGTTGGTCACTCGCGTATCGTTCCGCGAAATACCGCCCGTTCCTGGCTGGCCGGGGTCCTGACCGTCGCGGTCGCGCTGGGCTGCGTCGCCGCGACACCGCGGGTGGCGAGCGCGGCGACGGCACCGGACCTTCTAACGGCCGCGGACTACGCGGTCCTGGCGGGGACGACGGTGACCGCCGACCCCGGCCCCACCGTGGTCACCGGAGATCTCGGGGTGAGCCCGGGGTCGGCGGTCACCGGCTTCCCGCCCGGCGTCGTGGTCGGCACCGTCCACGCCGCCAACGCCGACGCGGCGCAGGCCCAGGTCGACCTGACCGCCGCCTACGACGACGCGGCGGGGCAGCTCGCCACCTCCCTCCCGACGGAACTCGGCGAGACCACCGTGACACCGGGCGCCTACGACTCCGCCTCGGGCACCTTCGAGATCACCGGGGAGCTGACACTCGACGGGCAGGGTGACCCGAACGCCGTCTTCATCTTCAAGACCGCCGCCACCCTGGTCACCGCGTCCGCCAGCACGGTGAACCTCACCAACGGCGCGCAAGCGTGCAACGTCTTCTGGCAGGTCGGAAGCTCGGCCACGCTGGGCACCGGCTCCAGCTTCGTCGGGAACATCCTCGCGCTCACCTCGATCACCGCGACCACCGGCGTGAACGTCAACGGCCGCCTGCTGGCCCGCAACGGCGCCGTCACCATGGACACCAACCTCGTCACGCCGACCGACTGCGAGGGCCCGCCGCCGAGGGAAGACAGGACAACCGCCACCACGCTGAGCGCGGTGTGCTCCCAGAGCGTGGCGGGCCGGCTCATCCTCACCGCGACCGTCACGGCCTCCGGGCCGACACCGCCCACGGGACCGGCCGAGTTCTTCTCCAACGGGGTGCGCCTGGGCACGGCCCAGATCGACGCGAACGGCCGCGCCACCCTGGCCGTGACCGACCTCGGACCGGGGACCTACCTCGTGGCAGCCTTCTTCCGCAACGCGGATCTGGACGCCAGCGCCTCGGCACCGCAGCCCGTGGTCGTCGGCCCGAACGGCCTCTGCCCGCCACCGCCACCGCCGTCGGCACCGGCGGCGGTGGCGGTGAACCAAAAGGACAAGGACCGTCAGAGCATCAGAAACAACCAGAGCAGCGGCAACGCGATCAAGATAAGGGACCGCAAGCGCAAGCATCACCGCCACCACTCGTGGGCCAGGTGCTGCCGCCACCGGCGCTAGTGTCCCGTGCCGGGAACTCACCCGGCACATCCGTGCGCCGACCCGCGTGTCGTCCCCGGGCCCGTCCATGCCCGGTCTTCCCGCGCTTCGAGACCATCGAGGGCGTGCCGCCAGGCGGCACGCCCTCTCGTCGTGGAAACGGACCCGTGAACGCCGCCGGGCCGTGACCGACGGAACGACATCCCACTGAATATCGCCACAAACATCAACATGACCGCATTTTCATTTGTCCACGAATAAGTAACACGACAAAACAACCCGCATGTCGTACGGCGACCACGGCGCCGCCGATCAGTAGTCTCGGAAAAACGGCGCATCATCGGCAATGCGCCTGGACGGAGAAATACCAAAAGAAAAGGATGAAACCGTGACAGTAATTGGTCACTCCCCTATCGTTTCGCGAAATACCGTCCGTTCCTGGCTGACAGGGGCCGTGACGGTCGCGGTCGCGCTGGGCTGCGTCGCCGCGACACCGCGTACGGCGAGCGCGGCGCACATGACAGGCACCGCAGGCACGACAGCGCCGGTACCGGTACCGGTGGCGCTCGGCGCGGCCGCGGAATTCGCGGTCCTGGCGGGCACGACGGTCGCCGGCACCGGGGCCACCGTCGTCACCGGCGAGGTCGGGGTGAGCCCGGGCTCGACGACCGCCGGATTCCCGCCGGGCGTCGTGGTCGGCGCCGTCTACCTGGACGACTCCGTCGCCGAACAGGCCCAGGAAGACCTGGCTGTCGCCTACGCCAACGCGGCGAGGCGGCCCGGCACCGCCTCCCTCCCGGCGCAGCTCGGCGGGACCACGGTGGCGCCGGGCGTCTACAACTCCATCTCGGGCGCCTTCCAGATCGGCGGGGAGCTGACCCTCGACGGGCGGGGGGATCCGAACGCCGTCTTCGTCTTCAGGGCTCCCGCCCTGGTCACCGCGCCCGCCAGCACCGTGCGGCTCGTCAACGGCGCACAGGCGTGCAACGTCGTCTGGCAGGTCGGCGGTTCGGCCTCGCTGGGGGCCGGATCCCGCTTCGCCGGGAGCGTCCTCGCGCTGACCTCGATCAACGCGGCCGGTGGCGCGACCGTGAACGGCCGCCTTCTGGCCCGCCTGGGCACCGTCAACCTGGACGGCGCCACCGTCACACGATCCGCCTGCGCGGTCGTGCCGCAGCGAAGGACCGCCACCAAGCTGGCCGCGTTCTGCGATCCGGGAGCGCCGGGTCACCTCACCCTCATCGCGACCGTCACGACCTCGGGAGCGGCCCCCGCGGCCGGGCCGGTCGACTTCTTCGCCAACGGGGTGCGCCAGGACCAGTCCCCGTCGGACGCCGCGGGCCACGCGAAACTGATCGTGAACAAGATCCCGCCGCGCACCCATGAGTTCGTGGCGGCCTTCGCGGGCACGAACCGGCTGGAGCCCAGCGCCTCATCGGTGCTGACCGTGCCCGTCGGCCCCGAGGGCATCTGCCCGGCGTCACCGGCGAGCCCGGCGGCTCCCGCTCCCGCCGCCACCTCGGGCGACGGCGCGAAGGGCCGGGGTGCCGCGAAGCGTCCGCGCAGCTACACCCTGTTCGGGCCGAAGAACCGCGAACGCAAGCGTCACCACCACCCACGATTCCGGCAGCATCGCCACGCGCGCTGACAGGACGGGCCGGAGAACTGTGAATCCGCCCCACCGGCCGACGGCCGGTGGGGCGGGCCGCCGGCGGGCGCCGCGTGCGGGTCAGCTGAGCTTTTCCTTGAGCTTGCCCAGGGGGCCGGCCTCGGTGCCGAGGGCCGGGCCCGCCGGATCGCCCATGCTGCCGTCGTAGGTGGCGTACAGCTTGGGGTCGGGCGGCGGCGGGCCGGCCGGGCCGCCGAGCGGCTGGGGATCGAGGAGGTAGGAGAACTCGTGACGGCCGTCCGGCTGCGGGCCGGACGCCCAGCCGCCCAGCGTCCCCTCGGTTCCCTCCGACAGGTCCCAGATCGCCGAGGCGTGCTCGGCGTACTCCTCGTCGAACAGGTCGTCCGGGACGACGACGTCCTCCAGGCCGTCGGTCTGGAGCTCCTCGATGGCCTTCAGCCACATGTTCTGGTGCAGCGTGTCACGGGCCAGGTTGAACTTGAGCATGTCGCGCACGCCCGGGTCGTCGGTCATGTGGTAGAGCCGCGCGGTCTGCAGGCGGCCCTGGGCCTCGGCGGCGACGTTGGCGCGGAAGTCGGCCAGCAGGTTGCCGCTCGCCACGATGTAGCGGCCGTTCCAGGGGTAGCCGTTGCTGTCGGCCAGCAGGGGACCCCCTCCGGAGACGATGACCTGCTGGAGGTCCATGCCGCCCATCACGGCACCGACCACGGGGTCGGCGGCGGCCATCTTCGTGGTCGCGGTGGCGGGCGCGCCCTCCAGGAGGCGGGCGATCATGGTGGCGATCATCTCGACATGACCGATCTCCTCGGTCGCGACGTCCATGATCAGGTCCTTGTACTTGCCGGGCATCCGGCAGTTCCAGCCCTGCATCAGGTACTGCATCGTCACGGTCATCTCGCCGTACGCGCCGCCGAGCAGTTCCTGGAGCTTGTGGGCATAGACCGGGTCGGGCTTCTCCGGCTTGGCCTCGAACTGCAAATGCTTGGTGTGCAGGAACATCAACCGCTCCTCGGCTCTGGCCCCGGGTGGAGCCGTCCGGGACCGCACGCCGCCTGCCGGCGGAAGGGCGCGACCCCGCTGGTGGACACAGGCGGGGGTCACTTACAGATCCCACCAGACGCACCGATGGATCACAGGAGTGACACACCCGTACACATCAGTCGCGATCCAAAATTTCCGTCAGATCGTTATCGGCCGCGCCGGACACGGGCCGCGGGGCCGTGCGGGCCCGAACGCGTGTCCACAAGCAAGCACTCGGGCAGCAAGATCGAAAGTCATGAAACTTTCATGGTCCGCGAAAAAGGCCCTCCGGATCGCAGCAGCCTGACGGCATGGGCCACGAAACATCGGCGTAACCGGGGGCGCATGCCATTGACATCCCGTTCACCGTCTCCAGAATCCCTTATGGGAGCGCTCCCACCCCCTCTCTCCTTTGCTTGATCCGATGCGGCGCCACCACCAGCGACTTCGCATCGATCCCCATTCACGGAGGCCCATTTCATGCATTTGTTCCCCAGTAAAGCGGGAGCGCTCCCACGCTTCCGGAGAAGGATCGCCGCGCTGGCGCTGATCAGCCTGGCGGCCGGGACGACCACCGCCCTGGCCGCCTCCCCAGCCCTCGCCGCCGTCTCCTGCGATGTGACGTACAACACCACCGACTGGCAGGGCGGCTTCACCGCCAACGTGTCCATCAAGAACCTGGGTGACCCGCTGACCGGCTGGACCCTCGGGTTCAACTTCCCGACGACCACCCAGAGGGTCTCCCAGGGCTGGAGCGCCACCTGGGCGCAGAGCGGCCAGGCCGTCACCGCCCGGAACCTCGCCTGGAACGGCAACCTGGCCACCGGCGCCTCGACCAGCATCGGCTTCAACGGCAGCTGGTCCGGCTCCAACCCCAAGCCGGCCGCCTTCACGATCAACGGCACCACCTGCGGGGGAACCCCCGTCAACCAGCCGCCCACGGTGAGCATCACCAGTCCGGCGGCCGGGGCCACCTTCGCCGCGCCCGCGACGGTGCCGATCACCGCCACCGCGGCCGACAGTGACGGCTCCATCGCCAAGGTCGACTTCTTCAACGGCACCACGCTGCTGGGCACCGACACCACCGCGCCGTACGCCTACAACTGGACGGGCGTCGCCGCCGGGAGCTACTCCCTCACCGCGAGGGCCACCGACGACAAGGGCGCGGTCACCACCTCCGCCCCCGTGGGGATCACCGCCACCGCCGACTCGGCCCCCGCCGTGGTCCTCACCCCGGCCACGATCGCCGTCCCCGAGGGCGGTTCGGCCAACCTCGCGGTCAAGCTCTCCAAGGCCCCGTCCGCGAACGTCACCGTGACGACCGCCAGGACGAGCGGCGACACCGACCTGACCGTCGCCTCCGGCGCGTCGCTGACCTTCACCACCGCCAACTGGAACACGGCCCAGACGGTACGGGTCGAGGCGGCCGAGGATGCCGACGAGGCCTCCGACAGCGCCGAGTTCACCTCCACCGCCACCGGCCACACCGCGGCCAAGGCGACCGCCACCGAGGTCGACAACGACTCGGAGGGCGGCGACAACGAGTACATCCAGCGCTTCACCGAGATGTACAACAAGCTCAAGGACCCGGCGAACGGCTACTTCTCGCCGCAGGGCGTGCCCTACCACTCCGTCGAGACCTTCCTGGTCGAGGCGCCGGACCACGGGCACGAGACCACCTCCGAGGCCTACAGCTACTACCTGTGGCTGGAGGCGGCGTACGGCAAGGTGACCGGCGACTGGACCAAGTTCAACGAGGCCTGGGCCTCGATGGAGAAGTACATCATCCCGGCCACCGCCGACCAGCCGACCAACGCCAACTACAACCCGTCCAAGCCCGCCACGTACGCCGGCGAGTGGGACGACATCAAGCAGTACCCGTCCAAGCTGGACGGCGGCGTGAGCGTCGGCGTCGACCCGATCGCGAACGAGCTGAAGACCGCCTACGGCACCAGCGACGTCTACGGCATGCACTGGCTGCTGGACGTGGACAACACCTACGGCTTCGGCCGCTGCGGCGACGGGACCACCAAGCCCGCGTACATCAACACCTACCAGCGCGGCCCGGAGGAGTCGGTCTTCGAGACCATCCCGCAGCCGTCCTGCGACACCTTCAAGCACGGCGGCCCGAACGGGTTCCTGGACCTGTTCACCGGTGACAGCTCCTACGCCAAGCAGTGGAAGTACACCAACGCCCCCGACGCCGACGCCCGCGCCGTCCAGGTGGCCTACTGGGCGCACACCTGGGCCAAGGAGCAGGGCAAGGAGGCCCAGGTCTCGTCCACGATCTCCAAGGCCGCGAAGATGGGCGACTACCTGCGCTACGCGATGTACGACAAGTACTTCAAGAAACAGGGCTGCACCAGCACCTCGTGTGCGGCCGGAACCGGCAAGGACAGCTCGGCCTACCTGCTGAGCTGGTACTACGCCTGGGGCGGCGCCTACGACACCTCCGCCGGATGGGCCTGGCGGATCGGCTCCAGCCACAACCACTCCGGCTACCAGAACCCGATGGCCGCGTGGGTGCTGTCCAGCGTGGACGCGCTCAAGCCCAAGGGCGCGACCGCCGTCCAGGACTGGACCACCAGCACCAAGCGGCAGATGGAGTTCTACCGCTGGCTGCAGTCGTCCGAGGGCGCGATCGCCGGTGGCGCCACCAACAGCTGGCAGGGCCACTACGCGGCCCCGCCGTCGACGCTGCCCACCTTCTACGGGATGGCCTACGACTGGCAGCCGGTCTACCACGACCCGCCGTCCAACCAGTGGTTCGGCTTCCAGGCGTGGTCGATGGAGCGGGTCGCGGAGCTGTACTACGCGACCGGCAACGCCGACGCCAAGCTCGTGCTGGACAAGTGGGTCAAGTGGGCCACCGACAACACCACGATCAACGCCGACGGGACCTACCAGATCCCCTCGACGCTGGTGTGGACCGGCCAGCCCGACACCTGGAACCCGAGCAACCCCGGCACCAACTCCGGGCTGCACGTGAGCATCAGGGACTACACGACCGACGTGGGCGTGGCCGGCTCGTACGCCAAGGTGCTGATGTACTACGCGGCCAAGTCCGGCAACGCCACGGCCAAGGCCGTCGCCAAGGGCCTGCTCGACGGCCTGTGGAAGAACAACCAGGACGCCAAGGGCGTGTCGGTCACCGAGACCAAGGCCGACTACAGCCGCCTCAACGACCCGGTCTACGTGCCCCCGGGCTGGACCGGCAAGATGCCCAACGGCGACACGATCAACTCCAGCTCGACCTTCATGTCGATCCGGTCCTTCTACAAGAACGACCCGGACTGGCCGAAGGTGGACGCCTACCTGAAGGGCACCGGCCCCGCGCCGTCCTTCAACTACCACCGGTTCTGGGCGCAGGTGGACGTCGCCGTCGCCCTCGCCGAGTACGGACGCCTCTTCCCCTGACCCCCCGCCCCCGGGTCCGGCCCTCCCGCGGGCCGGGCCCGGGCCCGACCCGAGCCCGAGCCGAACCGGACCCGGGCCCCTGAGACCTCGGGGCGTGGTAGCACCCCTGACCTGCCGCCACGCCCCGAGCACCACCTCCGAGAGGCACACCCCCCATGAAGAGAAGTCTGGCGGCGCTCGCGCTGCTGGCGCTGGCGGCCGTGCCGGTGACGGTGCCCGCCACCGGCGCCCAGGCCGCGGCGCCCGCCTTCGCGTACGGCGAGGCGCTGCAGAAGTCCATCTGGTTCTACGAGGCCCAGCAGTCGGGGACGCTGCCGAGCTGGAACCGTGTCAGCTGGCGCGGCCCCTCCGGGCTCGGCGACGGCCAGGACGTCGGGCTCGACCTGACCGGCGGCTGGTACGACGCGGGCGACCACGTCAAGTTCGGCCTGCCGATGGCGGCGAGCGCGACGATGCTGGCCTGGGGCGCGGTGGAGTACCGCGACGCGTACGCCTCCTCCGGGCAGCTCACCCACCTGCTGAACAACCTCAAGTTCGTCAACGACTACTTCATCAAGGCCCACCCGTCGGCGAACGTGCTGTACGGGCAGGTCGGCAACGGCGGCAAGGACCACGCCTGGTGGGGGCCGGCCGAGGCGATGCAGATGGAGCGGCCCGCGTACAAGATCGACGCTTCGTGCGGGGGGTCGGACCTGGCCGGGGAGACGGCGGCGGCGATGGCGGCCTCGTCGATCGTCTTCCGCCCGACAAATCCGACTTATGCCGACACGCTGGTGACGCACGCCAAGCAGCTCTACACCTTCGCCGACACCGTGCGGAAGAAGTACAGCGACTGCATCACCGACGCGTCCGGGTACTACCAGTCGTGGAGCGGCTACAACGACGAGCTCGTCTGGGGCGCGATCTGGCTGCACCGGGCCACCCAGGACGCCTCCTACCTGGCCAAGGCCGAGTCGTACTACGACAACCTCGGTACCGAGCCGCAGTCCACCATCAAGTCCTACAAGTGGACGATCGCCTGGGACGACAAGTCCTACGGCGCCTACGTGCTGCTGAACAAGCTGACCGGCAAGCAGAAGTACCTCGACGACGCCAACCGCTGGCTCGACTACTGGACGGTCGGGGTCAACGGACAGCGGATCAGGTACTCACCCGGCGGCCACGCCGTGCTCGACCGGTGGGGGTCGCTGCGCTACGCGGCCAACACCTCGTTCGCGGCGCTGGTCCACTCGGACTCGATCACCGATGCGACGCGTAAGGCGAGATATCACGACTTCGCGGTCAGGCAGATCAACTACGCGCTCGGCGACAACCCGCGCAACTCCTCGTACATGATCGGGTTCGGCGCGAACCCGCCGAAGAACCCGCACCACCGCACCGCGCACGGCTCGTGGACCGACCAGATGACCAACCCGGTCGAGACCCGCCACACCCTGTACGGCGCCCTCGTCGGCGGCCCGCCCGACCCCGACGACAAGTACACCGACAAGCGCGACGACTACGTGATGAACGAGGTCGCCACCGACTACAACGCGGGCTTCACCAGCGCCCTCGCCCGCCTCTACCGCGAGTACGGCGGGGCCCCCGCCGCGAACTTCCCCGTGGCGGAGACCCCCGACGGCCCCGAGATCTTCGTGGAGGCCGGGGTCAACGCCTCCGGCTCGGCGTTCACCGAGATCAAGGCCATCGTGCGGAACCAGTCGGCCTGGCCGGCCCGCTCGCTGACCAACGGCTCGTTCCGCTACTACTTCACCCTCGACGGCAGCACGACCGCGAGCCAGGTCTCCGTGTCGTCCGCCTACAACCAGTGCAAGGCCCCGACCGGGCCGACCCTGCTGTCCGGGAAGACCTACTACGTCACCATCGACTGCTCGAACACCTCGATCGCCCCGGCGGGGCAGTCGCAGCACCGGCGCGAGGTGCAGTTCCGCATCGCCAGCACCGGGACGTGGGACCCGTCCAACGACTGGTCGTACACCGGTATCGCCACCACGCCGGGCGCGACCCCGGTGCGGGCGCAGAACATGACGGTCTACGCGGGCACGACGAAGGTGTGGGGCAACCCGCCCGGCGACGAGCCGGTGGACACCGCGGCGCCGTCGCGGCCGGGCAAGCCCGCTGCCTCGGCGATCACCGCCACCGGCGCCACCCTGACCTGGACCGCCTCCACCGACAACGTGGGCGTCAGCGGCTACGACGTCTACCAGGGGACGACGAAGGTCGCCACCGCCACCGGCACCTCCCACACCCTCACCGGCCTGACCCCCTCGACGGCCTACACCGTGTCCGTGGTGGCCAGGGACGCGGCCGGCAACTCCTCCACCGCCTCCGAGAGCACCGCGTTCACCACGACGGAGGCCCCGGAGGACGACACCGAGGCCCCGTCGCGGCCGGGCAAGCCCGCCGTCTCGGCGATCACCGCCACCGGCGCCACCCTGACCTGGACCGCCTCCACCGACAACGTGGGCGTCAGCGGCTACGACGTCTACCGGGGAACGACGAAGGTCGCCACCGCCACCGGCACCTCCCATACCCTCACCGGCCTGACCCCCTCGACGGCCTACACCGTGTCCGTGGTGGCCAGGGACGCGGCCGGCAACTCCTCCACCGCCTCCGAGAGCACCGCGTTC
>NZ_JBEZZK010000002.1:72631-127280 GCF_040639135.1 Streptosporangium sp. NPDC023963 | reverse complement strand
GCGTTCACCACGACGGCGGCCCCGACGGGCGGCTGCACGGCCACGTACACGGTCGTCAGAGACTGGCAGGGCGCCTTCCAGGGCGAGGTCACCGTCAAGAACGAGGGCACCTCGACGATCACCGGCTGGACGGTGACCTGGAGGTTCCCCAACGGCCAGACGATCAGCCAGCTCTGGAGCGGCGCGCACACCCAGACGGGAGCGGACGTGTCGGTCAGGAACCTGGCCTGGAACGGCACGCTCGCCCCGAACGCCTCGACGTCCTTCGGCTTCACCGGGACCCAGAACGGCACCAACGGCGTCCCCACCCCGGTGGCCTGCACCACCGGCTGACCTCCCGGTCCCGCCGGCCCGCGCCACGGGCCGGCGGGGCGCTCCGACCCCCTCACCCCGCCGGTCCGCACCGCGAACCGGCACCTCGTTCCACGTTGTCCAGGCGTCCGCTCCTCCCCCGGATCCTCTGGATCCCCGGACGCCTCATCGCCCCGGCCGGGCGCGACGACCCCTCCGCCCGGCCGGGCACTCCCCCACCGAGGCAGGTCATGCGCATCAGACTCGCGCTGCTCGCGGCGCTCCTTTTCCCGTTCCTCCTCTCCATGCCGCCCGCCCACGCCGCCACCGGCCTCCACGTGAGCGGTACGCGGATCCTCGAGGCGAACGGCAACGCGTTCGTCATGCGGGGCACCAGCCACGCGCACACCTGGTACGCGACCCAGACCGGCTCGTTCGCGGACATCAAGTCGCTGGGCGCGAACACCGTCAGGGTGGTGCTCAGCGGCGGCCGGTGGACCGCCAACGGCGCGGCCGACGTGGCGAACGTCGTCTCGCTCTGCAAGCAGAACAAGCTCATCTGTGTCCTGGAAAATCATGACACCACCGGGTACGGCGAGCAGAGCGGCGCGTACACCCTCGACCAGGCCGTGGACTACTGGATCGGCGTCAAGAGCGCGATCGTCGGCCAGGAGGACTACGTCGTCCTCAACATCGGCAACGAGCCCTTCGGCAACAACGCGACCACCCCCGGCTGGACCCAGGCCACCTCGGCCGCGATCACCCGGCTGCGGAGCAACGGGTTCCAGCATCTGATCATGGTGGACGCGCCCAACTGGGGCCAGGACTGGAACTTCACCATGCGCGACAACGCGGCCACGGTCGCCGCCGCCGACCCGCAGCGCAACACGGTCTTCTCCGTCCACATGTACGGGGTGTTCGACACGGCCGCCGAGGTCACCTCCTACCTGCAGGCGTTCCAGACGGCGGGGCTGCCGCTGGTGATCGGCGAGTTCGGTTTCGACCACTCCGACGGCAACCCCGACGAGGACACGATCATGGCCCAGGCGCAGGCCAGGGGGGTCGGCTACCTCGGCTGGTCGTGGAGCGGCAACGGCGGCGGCGTCGAGTATCTCGACCAGGTGACCAACTTCGACGTCGCGAGCCTCACCACCTGGGGACAGCGCCTGTTCAACGGGGCGAACGGCATCGCGCAGACCTCCGTCGAGGCCACGATCTACGGCGGCACCGGCACCCCCGACACCGAGGCGCCGACCCGCCCCGGCACCCCCGCCGCCTCGGACATCACCTCGACCGGCGCCCGGCTGTCCTGGACCGCTTCCACCGACGACCGCGCGGTCACCGGCTACGACGTCTTCCGGGGGACCACCAAGCTCGGTTCGTCCGCGACCAACTCGATCACCCTGACCGGCCTCACCGCGCAGACCGCCTACACCGTCACCGTCGTCGCCCGCGACGCCGCGGGGAACACCTCGGCCGCCTCCGCGGCGACGACCTTCACGACCACCTCGACCCCGCCGAGCGGCTGCACCTCGACGTACCGCACGGCCAACCACTGGCAGGGCGGCTTCCAGGGCGAGGTCACCGTCAGCTGCACCGCGGCCGTCACCAACTGGAGAACGGTCCTCACCTATCCCTCGGGCGTGAACATCAGCCAGGCGTGGAGCTCCACCCTCTCCGCGACCCCTCCGGTCTTCACCTTCACCAACGCCGCCTGGAACGGATCCGTCCCCGCCGGGGGATCCATCACCTTCGGCTTCATCGGCACCTGGCCGGGTACCGGCGCCCCGCCCGCTCCCACCGTCTCCTAGACGTGACCCGGCGGCTCCCAGGACCCGCCCGACGTTCGAACCCTCAGAACCTCGGGGTTCGGAGCACCGTCGTGGCGGCCGGGCGGCCGGCGAACGCGGATGCCCGTCCCGGCAGGGGGCCGGGGAAGTTCAACCGAGCAGTTCGCGGGCGATCGCGGTCGCGGCCCGCACCACCGACGCTCGGTGGCGCTTCAGCCGCGCGGCGCTCTCCGGCCCCTTCGGCGTGCGGATGGGCATCGGAGTCGCGTTCCAGGCCTGTGCCAGCGCGAGGGTAAGCATCATCACGTCCGTGGCGACCTCGAGCCCGGCATCGTGACTCGTCGCGAGCTCCTGGGCCTTGAGGCCGCCGTCACCGGTGGTCTCGCCGCGGCCCCCGTGGCCGGTTCACACCGGCCACGGGGCTCCCCGCGCCGCGCCCGGATCAGGTCGCGAGCGTGCTCCGGCGATAGGGAGATCCGGTCAGTCGTCGAACCCGAAGCCGCCGCTGCGGTTTCTGTTCGACAGATAGTTGTTGTTGTGGTTGTGGTTGTTGATCCGCACCTTGACGCGGTGGCGGCCGCCTCCGCCGTGCCGTCCCCAGCCGCCCCAGCCGCCGCCGCAGCCGCGGCGGCAGCCGCCCCCGCCCCAGGTCGGGAAGGCCGCGGCGGTGACGGCGGTGGTCGTCGCGGCGGCGCTCGCGACGGTGGTCGCCGCGCCCACTCCGACAACCCCGCCGGTCAGCGCCACACTGAACGCGAGCCCTGCGATAACACTCTTGAACTTGGGCATTGCTTTTCCCCTCGAAAGGTTCAATTACCCCGATTGCCGACATTTCTGGATCAGTCGGAAATCATTAGCGATGGAGAGATATGACCCATCCCCGCTTGTCATACTTTCCTGCCGTCTGTACCCATAAACGATAATTCGATCCTTTTACACTACGATTGTCGGCTTATGAGGATCACAGAACACTTAAGGGTAGTTTTATGACGAAATGTCCCTTATGTGCTATCGAGGGGCGCGGTCCACGAAGAACGGGCCCGCGCCCTCAGGAGGGACGCGCCTCAATGCCGTGCCTCTGCAGCGTGGAGACCATCCAGCGCGAGAGGCGTACGTGGCCGGTGAGGGTCGGGTGGACGCCGTCGGGCAGGACCGCTCCGCGGCCCCAGCCCCGGCCGTGCGGGCCGAGGGGCTCGAACGGGTCGAGGAAGGGCACCTCCTGCCGGTCGGCGGCGAGCAGGACGGCCTCCCGCACGTCGTAGGCCCACCGGGGAGCCTTGGTCATCCAGATCGGGCCGACCAGCACGATCCTGGTGTGCGGCCATCGCCGCCTGACCAGTTCCAGCAGGCGGACGGCCGCGTTCTCGATCCTCGCGGCTTCGATCCGGCGGTCGTTGCGCCCGCCGGAGATGATCAGCATGTTGGGCTCGGGGCGCCAGGAGAGCTCCTTGACGAAGGAGTCCTGGAAGGTCCGGCCCACCCGGCCGGGATTGACGAAGCCCGTTCCCGCCGCGCCCGCGGTGATCAGCTGCCAGCCCAGCTCCCGCGCGACCTTGGCCGCGTAGCCGTCCCAGGCCCGTACGGGACCCGATCCGACTGTGAAGCTGTCGCCGACGATCATGACGAGCGGGGCCGGGAGCGATGAGGTGGGTGGAAGACCCGTGCCTGCGGCCGGCGGCGTGGTCGCGCCACCACCGAGGCTGCATCCCGAAATAAGGCAGGAAATCGCCACAAGAAACGCGACCGCGAGCGTCCACGGTCGTCTACGTACGGGCGCGCGCATGCCACCTCGGGAAACGTCGGACTCCCGACATGATTGCAGATGTCCGCCGCCGATCGCGGCGACTCGGCCCCATGAAAACGATCGGACCCATGGTTCCGGCCCGGCCGCCCCGGATCAGGGCGGCTCATCGAGCGCGACGGCATCGCCCGGGCCGCGGCGGCGTCGGAGTGGCGTCGGAGTGGCACCGCCGGGCCGTGACGGTCCGGGCTCCGTCCCACCGGGCCGAGGCGAGGCATGGGGTGAGGTGAGGAGGATGGTGGAGACGAGGGTGGGTCAGCTCACCTCGGAGGGGCCGACGGCCCAGGTGTTGCAGTAGGCGATCCTGGCGTACTTCCATCCCTGATGGAGCCAGGCGGCGTAGTGCTCGCCGCTGCCGTGGTCGCGCCGGGGGTTGCCGCTCTGGTCGTCGCCGCGCCCGAACTCCGTCTGCAGGACCTCCTGCCAGCGGGCGGCGGTGACGCCCATCGGCTCCCGTACGGTGCGGATGAAAGCCCCTGAGAGGCACTGCGCCTGGAGCTCGTGACGGCGGGAGTGGGAGTCCTGGGCGGCGCGGGACTTGTTGGAGACCTCCCACCACCAGGCTCCACCGATACCGGCCATGCTCTGCACGTGGTGGGCGTACTCATGGGCGAGGACGGCCATGTAGGGCACGTGGTTCCTGGCGGGGTCGCGGTCACCGCTCTGCTCGATCACATGGCTCAGGCCGATGTACATGCCCCGGTTGGACGGGCAGTAGTAGGCGGAGGCGGAGTCGTCGGGGTAGGTCCCGCAGGGGCCCCGGCCCGGACGGGACCAGTAGACCTTGCGCGCCGGAAGGAAGACCGCGCCGGCCTGGGAGAACTTCGCCGACCACGCCCGTTCCAGGCAGCCGGTGACGGCGTTGAGATAGGACAGCATGTCGCGGGGCTGGGTCGAGGGCCTCGGGGCGCGGCAGGTGGTCGGGCGCATCAGGCCCGTGCCGTACAGCGGGTTGCGCTTGAGCCGGGCCGTGGTGTCCGAGCGCCGCATGTAGCGGAGGTCGACGGCCATGCTCCGCGCCGCGGCGACCGGCGTGATCTCGGTGCCGCCCATCGAGCCGAGGTCCAGCTTCTCCGGCGGGGTGAAGTCCGGCGTGGTGATCTCGGTGTTCCCCGTCTGCCGAGGGGGTGCGTTTCCCGTCGCCACCGGTGCGGTCCCGGGACCGGCGGGAACCTCCGCCTTCTCCTCACCGGCCAGACCGGCGATCACCACGACCGTGGCGAACGCCAGGGCGAGAACACCGAGTACGCCGAAGGCCAGCGGGTTCGACCCCCGTGGGCGCATGCGACCGCCTCTCCAAAGAGTGGATCTCCGGGCGGCAATCTAGCGGATATATACACATATGGGTTTATGAGCGAGAAAAAATGGATACGCGGTGGGTCATCACGGGCCGGTGGATCTCGCTAAGCTCCCGACACATGGCGGCATCTTTCTCGCACCGAGCGGCTTCCTCGCGCCGAGCGACTGCCTTGCGCAGGACGGCTTCCTCGCGCAGGACGGCTTTCCCGCGCAGGACGGTTTTCTCCCGCCGAGCAGCCGGGAGCCTGGCCGCGACGGCCATCCTCGCGCTGACCCTCAGCGCGTCCCCTGCCCTCGCGTCCCCTGCTCTCGCATCCCCTGCCCTCGCGTCCCCGGCACCGGCGAACGGCCCGGGCGCGGAATCCTCCCGGCTCGCGCAGGCCGCACAGCAAGCGCAGGCCGGGCAGGCCGGGCAGGCCGCGCGGCACGCGCAGGCCGGCAAGGTGACGAGCACGACGGTCCAGCTGCAGCTCCGGCAGGACGGCGTGCTCCACGTCAAGGAGGAGGTCGCCTTCGAGGGTGACGCGCCGTCGCGCGACCTCGTCGACCGGACCCGCTACGACGACGGCAGCGACCGGCTCTACCGGGTCACCGGTCTCAAGGGTGACGCCACGCTGACCGGCGAGACCATCACCCTGAAGGGCACCGGAAGCGCCACCCTGGAGTACGACGTCCAGGGCACGGTCACGCCACTGGCCGACGCCCAGGAGCTGCGGTGGTACGCGGTGGGCGCCTGGTCCGTCCCCGTCGAGCAGGCCAAGGTCAGCGTGAGCGGGCCGGCCACGATGCAGAACCTGTCGTGCTTCGCCGGCCCCCTGAGCTCGGCGATCGCCTGCACCGAGGCCTCCATGGACCACACGGGCGTCACCGCCGAGTTCGGGCAGCAGGACCTCGGCGCCGGCGAGGTCCTCACCGTGGTCGTCGGCTACCCCACCGGTGCGACCAAGGGCGCGCCGATCCTGGAGCGCCGCTTCGAGCTGTCCAACGCCTTCACCCTGAACGCCGTCACCGGCGGCGCGCTGGCCGGTCTGCTGCTCCTGCTGCTCGGCGGCCTCGGCCTCCTCTACTGGACCCGGGGCCGCGACGCCCGCGTGGTCGGCCACGAGTCGGGCTCGCTCAGCGGCGTCGAGAACGGTCACTTCGCCCCGCCGGACGGCGTCCGCCCCGGCCAGATCGGCACCCTCATGGACGAGCAGGCCGACGTGATCGACGTGACCGCCACGATCGTCGACCTGGCCGTCCGGGGCTACCTCAGGATCGACGAGCAGCCCCGGCAGACGTACGAGACCCCCGACTGGAGGCTGGTACGGATACCCGCCGCCCAGGTCGCCTCGCTGATGCCCTACGAGCGGGAGCTCTACAACGCCATCTTCGACGGCCACGACGCGGTGCTGCTGTCAGAGCTCAAGGGATCGTTCGGGACCAAGCTGGGCAAGGTCCGCGAGGCGCTCTACCGCGACGTGGTCACGCAGGGCTGGTTCGCCCGCCGCCCCGACACCGTCCGCACCCGCTGGACGACCATCGGCGTGGTCCTCACCGGGCTCGGCGTCCTCGCCACCGTCGCGCTGGCCTGGTTCACCACGTACGGGGTGCTCGGCCTGGCTCTGATCATCGCCGGTGCCGCCCTGGCCGTGGGCGGCCAGTACATGCCCGCCAAGACCGCGAAGGGCGCGGGTGCCCTCGCCCACACCCTGGGCTTCAGGGAGTATCTGGCCGGTGCCGACATCGGCGGGGACGTCCCGGTGGCCCAGCGGGTGGAGCTGTTCTCCCGCTACCTGCCCTACGCCGTGATCTTCGACAGCGTCGACCGCTGGGCCCGCGTGGTCTCCTCGGTCACCGGCAACGGCCAGCAGGCCGACCACCTGTACTGGTATCACGGCCCGGCCGAGTGGGACCTGTCCAGGTTCGCCGACTCGATGCGGACCTTCACCATGACCACCTCGGGGGCGATCTCCACCACCCGCCAGTTCCGCTCCCTGTGAGAACCGCCGTACGCGAATCCGCGGCGGCTACCGAACGCGGATCTCGCCCACCGGGCGCCCCCCGCCGAGCAGGACCCCTGCGGCGAGTTCGTCGAGCCCGGGGGCCTCGAAGCCGAGAGCGGTCAGTGCCGCGACGGTGACCGGGACCCGGGCGCGCTGGCCGCCGTCCTCGATCTTGACGGTTCCCGAGCGGCCGTCGGTGAAGACGAAGGCGTCGAACGCCTCGGCTCCGGCCTTGACCAGCAACCCGGGGACCGCCCGCATCAGCCGGGCCTCGGGGCGGGCGGTCCCCGACGTCCACTCGGGGTGGGCGCGGAAGGCGTCGGCGACGCGGCGCTCCGGAGTGTCCGGGTCGGCCCGGACGAGGGCGCGGAACGCCCGCGTCACGCCCAGCATCGAGACGAAGAACAGCGGGGCGCCGCAACCGTCCACCCCGCCGGCGGCGACGCGCTCGCCGGTCAGCTCCTCGACCGTGGAGCGTACGGCCCGCTGCAGCGGATGCGCCGGATCGAGGTAGGTCTCCAGCGGCCAGCCGTTGACCACGCAGGTGGCGAGCATCGCCGCGTGCTTGCCCGAGCAGTTCATGTAGACCCTGGCCCGGCTCCCTCCGGAGCGCAGCACCTCGTCGCGGGAGGCGACGTCCTCCGGCAGGTCCTCCGGGCAGCCGAGCGCGCTCTCGTCCAGCCCGGCCCCGGCCAGGATCCTCCGTACCCCGTCCACGTGGAACGGCTCCCCCGCGTGACTCGCGCACGCCAGCGCGAGCAGTTCCCCCTCCAGGGGGAGGCCGGCGCGGACCATGGTGAGCGCCTGCAGGGGCTTCATGGACGAGCGCGGCGAGACCAGCGCGTCCACCTCCCCGTGGACCCGCACCAGCGACCCGTCGGCGGCCACCGCGAGCATCCGCGCCCGATGGGTGGACTCCACGAACCCCGAGCGGACGACCTCGACCAACAATGACTCAGCAGACACCTTTGTCTCCTTTCGCCCGAAGTCTAGAGATGCCCGGGAGCACGGGATGATGGGGGCATGCGTGCGGTCGTACAGCGGGTGAGTTCCGCGTCGGTGGTGGTGGACGGCGTGACGGTCGGGGCGATCGACGAGCCGGGGCTGCTGGTCCTGGTCGGCGTGACCCACACCGACACGCGCGCCGAGGCGGCCAGGCTCGCCGCCAAGCTCTGGGGCCTGCGGATCCTCTCCGGCGAGAAGTCCTGCTCCGACATCGGCGCGCCCCTGCTGGTGGTCAGCCAGTTCACCCTGTACGGCGACACCCGCAAGGGACGCCGTCCCACCTGGCAGGCCGCCGCCCCGGGTCCGGTCGCCGAACCGCTGGTGGAGGCGGTCTGCGCCGAGCTGCGCGGGCTGGGCGCCCGCGTGGAGACAGGGGTGTTCGGTGCCGACATGAAGGTCGGGCTGACCAACGACGGCCCGATCACCCTGGTCGTGGACATCTGACCGCCCCGGACCGCACGCGCGCGCCCTGGGCGGGCTGAGCGGCCCGGGAACGATGACGGCGGCATCCGGGAAGACCGGACAGCCGGGAACGATGACGGCGGCACCCGGGCAGGCCGGAAGCGGCCCGCCCGGGACGCGACGCCGTCAGGTGCGAGCCGTCAGCGGATGCGGCGGCGCAGACTCGGGTCGATCTGGACGTTGCGCCCGGCGTCCGGCGGCACGATGACCTCCTGGGACGCGGCCACTCCCGCGGCCTCCAGCGTGGTGTCCACCGGCACGGTCCGCTTGACCACGGCCAGCGCGACCGGACCGAGCTCGTGATGGCGCGCCGAGCTTCCCACGAAACCGATCTCCGCGCCGTCGAGGGTCACCGGGGCGCCGTGCTTGGGCAGTGTGTCGACGCTGCCGTCCAGGTGCAGGAAGACCAGCCGGCGGGGCGGGTGACCCAGGTTGTGCACGCGGGCCACGGTCTCCTGGCCCTTGTAGCAGCCCTTGTTGAGGTGGAGGGCCGTGCCGATCCAGCCCACCTCGTGCGGAATCGTCTTGTGGTCGGTCTCGAAGCCCAGGCGGGGGCGGTGCTCCTCGATCCGCAGCGCCTCGTACGCCCAGAGCCCGGCGAGCCTCAGCCCGAGATGCCCGGCCAGCAGGTCACGCGGGAGCAGGATGTCCCGCCCGACGGCGACGGCGCCCTCGGGCAGGTCGGGGCGCGCCTCCCCCGCCACGGAGACCACGGCGTAGCGATCCGTCACGTCGGCGACCTCGACCCTCAGCATGAACCGCATCTTGTCGAGGAACGCGGCCACCTCCGCTCCGGTGCCCGGCTCGACGTGGGCCCACACCGCCTCGCCGTCGTCGACGAGGACGAGGTGGTGCTCCACCCTGCCCTGGGCGTCCAGCAGCAGCGTCTCGGTGGGCCGGCCGGGTTGCAGGTCGTCGAGTTTCTGCGAGCTGAGGCTGTTGAGCCAGCTCAGACGGTCGGGGCCGGAGATCCGGACGACCTCGCGGTTGCTCCGGTCGACCATCGCCTCCCCGGCGAGCAGCGCGCGCTGCTCGGCGAACGGATCGCCGTAGTGTCCGGCGACGTCGGCGTCGGGGGTCTCAGCCGCGACCGCGCCGGGAGTGTCCAGCAGAGGGCTTCGCATGCACACAGCCTACGAGGCCTCGCCGAAGAGAGCGGCGGCGACTCTTCCCCCGGCGGGTCCGGGCCGTACGACGCACCTTGGCGGCTCGGCGGGACAGAGGCCGGAGCGCGTCCCCCGGCGGCTCGCTGACGTACCCCGGCACCGGTTCCCCGACGGCCCTGCGGCCCGCTTCCCCGGCAGCCCGGCGAACGCACTCCGGCGACGGCTTCCCCGGCGGCTCAGCGGCAGTTGCGGCAGCGGCCGAAGACCGTCAGGTGGTGCACGTCGGTGAGGAACCCGAGCTTCTGGTCGAGGTTGGCGACGAAGTTCTCCACCAGGTCGGGGCTGACCTCGCTGATCTCCCCGCAGCCGCGGCAGACCAGATGCACATGATCGGCCTCGGCCGTCAGGTGGTAGGTGGGGGCGCCGTGCCCGAGATGGGAGTGGGTGACCATGCCGAGCTCCTCAAGGAGCTCAAGGGTCCGGTAGACGGTCGATATGTTCACCCCGCGCGCGGTCTCCCGCACCCGGGTGCAGATCTCCTCGGGGGTGGCGTGCTCGCAGGCCTTGACCGCCTCAAGCACCAGCTGGCGTTGCGGAGTGACCCGGTAACCGCGCGCCCGCAGTTCCTCATGCCACGACGTCTCGGTCATACCGAGAGTCTATGAGCACCGGGGCTCTCTCCGTCGTCCTACGACCCGAGAGACCGGAGAACGACTCCGGCCTGAACCGGGGGGTGTTCACGTTCCCGGCATGGTGCCTCATCGGTGCCTCGTCGGTGCCTCGTCGGCTCCTCACCGGACCGCGTCGAAGCTGGTCAGAGGGCGGGCTCCGGGGGATGGTGGCGGGCGGGAAAATTCATTTGCCCTGGGGCCGCGGAGTTTCATAACGTACAGGCACGCCGAAAGGAGGTGGTCCGAACGATGGTTGATCATAGTTGGGCTAGCGAGGTGGCTGTCCGCTAGGACGCCGCGACCGGACTCTGTCCGGGCGTCTGGCGACGTTCGGCGAATCCACGACAATCACCGGAACCCCGGGCCGCCGGAGGCGGGCGATCCCGCCTGTAGTCCACCGGCCCTCCTGCCGAGCAGGGGGAAGTGGCCCGGGGTTCTTCCCTTTCCAGCGCTTTCCTTGTCGATCACCCTGCTTCCGCGAAGCCCCTTCCGGAGGCCGCCCCGCCGCTTCCGGAGGCCGCCCCGCCGCGCGACCGCCTCCCCCCTCACAGGACCGCGCCGCTTCACAGGCCTCACGGGGCACCACCTCCCCGTCGCGAGACCGGTCTCCCCCTCGCGGGACCGCTCGCCTCCGCGCGGCCGCCCCTCATCGCCGGGTCGCTCCGGCCCTCACTCCTGGAATCCGGGGTTGGCGCAGTGCAGCGGGCGCTCACCGCCGAGGACCCTGACGATGTCCTCGCAGATCATCCGGGTGTGGTTGATCTCGGTGTCGTAGGTTCCCGAGCCCAGATGCGGGGTCAGCACCACGTTGTCCATGTCGGCGAGCGGGTGGGCCGGGTCGAGCCACTCCCCGGTGAACCGATCGAGGGCCGCTCCGCCGAGATGGCCCGTCTTCAGAGCTCCGACGAGCGCGTCCATGTCATGCAGGGCCGCCTCCGCGGTGTTGACGAAGATCGATCCTGGCTTCATCGCGGCGAACTCCGCCGCCCCGACCAACGGGCCCGCGGACGCGGAGGCGTGCACGGAGACGACGTCGGCCTGGGCCAGCAGGACGTCGAGCCCGTACCGGTTCTCCGTCGCGTCGGGGTCGTGGATCATGACGCGCATGCCCAGCCCCTTCATCCGCCAGGCCAGCGCGCGGCCGACCACCCCGTAGCCGACCAGGCCGATGGTCCGGCCCGCGAGCTCCCACGCGCGGTACCGCCGGTAGGAGGCCAGACCTCGCCGGATCTCCCTGTCGCCGACCGCCACCCGGCGGGTCACCGCGAGGATCAGGGCGAGGGTGAGCTCGGCGACCGCGTCGGCGTCGCGTCCCGGGGCGCAGACGACGGGGATGCCCTTCGCCGTGGCGACCAGGAGGTCCACGTTCCCCGCCTCGCCGCGGGCACAGCCCACCACCAGCAGGGGAAGGTCCAGGACCGGACCGGCGACCTCGTCGGACTCGGTGATGAGGATGCGCGCGCCGGTGTCCACGAGCTGCCGGGCGAGCTCGGCCGCCGGGTGGGGACGGTGGTCGGCCGGGTCGTAGTGGACGTCGATCAGCTCTCTCAGGCGGTTCCACTCCTGACCTCGCATCGGCGCCAGTACGAGTGCTCGTGGTTTCACCGCGCCTCCTTTTTCAGGAAATTTTGGTATTTGGGAGCTTTCCACGAACGTCACGATCGGTCTCGACAGTGACCGGACCGTCATCAACCGGCCCACCTGCTCCTCCCGTTTCCCGTTTCCCGTTCGGGAGAAGGGTCCCTGGCGTACGCCGGCCGGACGGCACGGGCCATGCCGGATCACCGTCTCCACGCCACCGTCTCCACGCCATCGTCTCCACATCACCGCCTCCGCCGAATCCGGCCCGGCGCGCGGGCGGTACGAAGAGCGGAGGGAGAACGCGGATCCGCCGGTCAGTGCTCGCCGCGGGCGGGGACGCCGAGGGCGGCGCAGGCGTCCCGGTACAGGCGGACGACCTCCGTGCGTACCTGGGCGCGTTCGGTCAGCGTGGCGCTCCAGGGAACCCGGACCGTGACGTCCCGCCCGCCGACCACGGCGGCGAACTCGATCGCCTCGGCGTCGACACCGGTCGTCGTCGCGCCGGTGGCCTCGGGCTGCCCGCCGAGGCCCTTGCAGATCAGCAGCGCGTCATCGGCGTGGTCGTCGTTCATGTGGCGCTTGATCGCCTCGACCGCATCAGGGGTGAAGGGGGTGCTCATGCTCAGAGGGTAACCAGCGCCCCGCCTCACCCCGTCACGGACGGCGGGCGGAGGCCCGGGCCTCACCCGGCGTCGGGGAAGAACCCCACCTGGCCGCGGACCTCACACCTCGTCGGGGACGAAGTCACCGACCCGCTTGAGCTCGGCCGAGATGTGGGACTGGAGCGGCTGCCCCATGGAGGCCATGTCGTACGCCCACATCAGGTTGCCGTTGACCAGCCCGTAGAGGCGGTGGCCCGCCGTGTACTCCTTGGCGGTCGCGGTCCGGGCCACCACGTCGGTCTGGAGCTCGATCTTGTTGAAGACCACCTCGCCGACGTAGATCTCCACGATGCCCGTGGGGTGTGACAGGCACACCTCGAGCTGGCGGCCGGGGAGCTGGCGCCAGAAACCGGTCTCGGTGCCCAGCGGGCGGACCTTGCCGCCCGCCTCGTCGAGCAGCCAGGTGCGGCTGGTGTAGGTCAGGAACGGCTTGCCGTTGTGACCGAAGACGATCTCCTGGCCGAAGTTGAAACTCTCGATCGTCGGATATCCCCCGACCCCGGCGCCTTCCCATCGGCCCACGAGGAAGGCGATCGGCTCAAGATCGGGATGCAGTTCGGGAACGTCCATGAAACGAGCCTAGGGCCGCTCAGGTATGGTTCGCGCCGGTGACGCCGGGCCGCATAGGCTGCGAACATGGCACGATCACTGGTGATCAAGGTTACCGCAGGCGAAGACTCACCTGAGCGCTGCAATCAGGCGTTCACGGTGGCTGTGGCGGCATTGGCGAGCGGGGTCCCCGTCTCGCTCTGGCTGACGGGCGAATCCGCCTGGTTCGCCCTTCCCGGCCGGGCGAAGGAGTTCAGCCTTCCGCATGCGGCCCAGCTCGGCGACCTGCTCGACGCGGTGCTCGCGGGCGGCAAGGTGACGCTGTGCACGCAGTGCGCGGCCCGGCGGGACATCACGGTCGACGACGTGATCGACGGCATCCGCATCGCGGGCGCCCCCACCTTCGTGGAAGAGGTGCTGGGCGAGGGCGTCCAGGCCCTCGTCTACTGAGATCTACTGAGATCTACTGAGACCGCCGGAGCACCGCCCGTCCCGAGCCCGCGGCCGTCGACCGGCCGCCCGGCGAGGCCGGGCAGCCGGTCCCCCACGCCGGTGGGACGCCACCCTCAGCGAGACGACCCTGCCGGTGAGACACCACCCTCAGCGAGACGTCCCTGCCGACAGGGCGACACCGTCATGGAGACGATCCCGCCGGTGAGACACCTCCGTCGGCGAGGACGACGCCCGATCAGCGGGGCAGCACCGCGGCCAGACGCTCCTCGCGGAGCCGGTCGAACCAGGCGTCGTCGATCGGCGGCAGCTGGGCACCCACCGCCCAGGTGAGCAGCAGGTCGGCGAGGCCGGGGTTGCGGGCGAGCGCGGGGCCGTGCAGGTAGGTGCCGACGATCTTGCCGATGTAGCAGCCCTCGGTGCCGTCGCCGTTGCCCGTGCCGACCGCCGTACGCGCCAGCGGCCGGACCCCGGCCCCGAGCCGGGTGACGCCCATGTGGTTCTCGAAGCCGGTCAGCGTCGGGATGCCGAGCGCCGGGTCCGCCTCCCCCGCCAGCTCGCCGACGGCCCGGCCCTGGCCACGCCCGCTGGAGATGTCGATCAGGCCGATGCCGTCGACCGGCTGGCCCTCCTCGCCACCGAACGTGGTGCCGATGATCTGGTAGCCCGCGCACACGGCCAGCAGGGCCGCGCCCCGCTGGATGGCCCGGTGCAGGCCGCCGTCGCGCCGGAGCCGCTCGGAGGCAAGGATCTGCGGCCGGTCCTCACCGCCGCCGATCAGGTAGATGTCGCCGCCCTCCGGGACAGGATCGGCCGAGCGCACGTGCACGGTCTCGACCGGGATGCCCCGGCGCTTGGCGCGCTGCTCCAGGACCAGGACGTTGCCCTGGTCGCCGTACGTGCTCAGTAGGTCCGGATAGATCCAGACAAGGCGCAGGGCGCTGTCAGACTGCACGACCGAACTCCGATCGGATCTGCTGGAAGGCGGTGTAGTTGGCGATCACGTCGACCTTGCCCGGCGGTTGCGCGGCGAGCGCCTGCTCGAACGAGCCCGCCAGCTGGAACGGCACGTCCGCCACGTCCAGCCGGAGCGCGAGGTCGAGCCGCCGTTCACCGGCCACGAAGACCGGCCTGCCGCGCAGCACGCGGTAGTCGACGTCCCACAGCCACGAGGTGTCGCGGCCGTCGGGCCCCTGGGCGTTGACGGAGAGGATCACCGGAAGCGAGGAGTCGAGCACGTCGAACGCCTCCAGCCACCCGGCCGGGTTCTTGGCGAGCAGCAGCCGGGCGTGCCGGCCGTCGCGTTCCACCGTGGTGTACCGGCCGGCGACCGACCTGACCTCGCGCAGCCGGGGAAGCGCCCGCTCGACGGGCAGGCCGAACACCTCGGCGGTGGCCAGCGCGATCGCCGCGTTGGCCCGGTTGGCGCGCCCGGGAAGCTGGATGTCGAGCACCCAGCGCCGCCCGCGCGGGTCGATCACCGCGTCGTCGTCGAGGATCCAGGACGGCTCGGGCCGCCGGAAGGTGCACTCGCGGCAGGCCCAGTCGTTCTCCCCCGACTTCGAGGGGGCACCGGCGCCGACGCTGCCGGGCGGGACGTACTCCATGCCCTTGCGGTCGAGGGGGCCGCCGCACTCGGGGCAGCACCAGGAGTCCTCCTTCCACGGCTGGCCCGCCGACACCCAGGTGACCGAGGCGGCCGTGGAGGCGCCCCAGGTCACCAGCGGGTCGTCGGCGTTGGCGATCACATGGGTGTTCCTGCCGGCCAGCGCCCGCCGCCACTTCTGGGCGAGCAGCCAGATCTCGCCCGCCCGGTCCATCTGGTCGCGGCTGAGGTTCATCAGGCAGATGACCCCGGCACCGGTGGTGTCGATCACCTCGGGCAGGTATTTCTCGTCGACCTCCAGCACGCCGTACGGGGCGTGCTTGGCCGACGACAGCGCCGAGACGTGCCCGGCGGGCATGTTGGCGCCGAAGGCGTTGGTGGCGACGTCGCCGAGCTCCGACAGCGCGGAGGTGATCAGGCGGGTCGTCGTGGTCTTTCCGTTGGTCGCGCTCACCAGCGCGAGCTTGCGGTCGTGCGCGAGCTTGCGCAGCAGGTCGGGCTCCAGGACCAGGCTCACCCGGCCCCCGATCACCGACCCGTCTCCGCGCCCGGTGACCCGGGACAGGGTCGCGGCCGTCCGGCCGAGAGCGGTGGCGAGCTGCGCCCGCAGCGGAAGCTGAGTCATGCCGTCTCCTCGCTTGGCGACCCGTCGCGGGACGACCCGGCGGCCGACCGGCCCGGCCGCGGGACCGGAATCACCGAATCGTTCATGCCGCAGATCTTAGCCCTGCTTCGGCACCGTCACCCCCCGGCGGCACGTCACACGCACCCCCCGGTGACGGTGAGGTACGCAAGCCCTCGGACCCGGCCGGAGAACACCGGAAAAGACCCGGGCGGGGCTCATGGCGGAGTTCGGGGAAAAGCTCACGGCAAAGCTCACGGAGTGAACCTTCCGCACGCCGGGGACACCTTGGCCGAACCGCCCTCACTGCTCGACGAAGGCGAGCTCGGCGGGCTCCGGCGAGTCGGCGTCGAAGGGCAGCACGAACCGGTGCGGCCACGACAGCACGCTCTCCAGCCAGCTCGCCCCCATGGTCTGGGACACGTGCCGGAGCCGGTCCGCCGGGTCGACGCCGATGGTGACCGTGAGGATGTCGCGCTCCACGCTCTCGCGCTCGTCGTCGCCGAGGATCACCCGCCAAGCCAGCTCCCTGTTCCTGTCCACCTCCATGGACAGCGGGTGGTGGCGAAGCGCCTTGGCCCGGTGGCCGAGCAGCTCGGTGCCACCCGCGGGACGGTTGAACAGGGCGTACTCCATGACCGGTGCGGAGCCGCGCGGGTTGGGCGCGGGCTGGCCGTGCGGGAAGAGCCTGTCCACCTCGTGCAGCCACCGCACCTGCGGGATGACCCAGGCGGGCCCCGGCCGCTCGCCGGGGTCGCGGTCGGGACCGAGCAGCCTGGTCGCGATCGTGGCGACCTGCTCGGTCAGCTTGGCGGGGTCGCTGACGGTGCGCAGCGACCAGGCGCGGCGGCCCACGCAGCGTTCCACCGCCGTGGCCAGCAGGCACTCGCGCCGCCGCGGCGGGAGCTCCGCCCACAGGTCGGCCAGCGCCCTGGGCACCCCGGGCACCGGCCGGTTGGTGCAGAACGCCAGCACCAGCGTGTCGGTCCAGATCCGCAGCCAGGCCCATTCGGACGCCCCGGCGAGCAGGTCCGCCTCGCGCAGCTCGACCAGCGTGCACGCCCGGCCGGTGCGGCACTCCTGCCCGCAGGCCGCCGAGCGGCGTCCGCAGATGGGCGGCATGTGGCCGGGGACCGGGCGCTCGCGGTCCTCGCCCAGCGGCACCTGGATGCGCAGCGGCCGGTCCATGCCGTCGGCGAAGACCGCGGCGACGCCGGGCGGGAGCGAGACGACCTGCCGGGACTGCTCCTCGCTCAGGTTCGTCGCCGCGCCGACCAGCTGGCGGTCGTCCTCGGCGGGGAGGCGGTGGATGACCTTCAGCGCGGTGTTCTTCACCACGTCGGAGACCAGCTTCGTGGGGATCTGCTCGGCGACCACGATGCCCTCGCCGTACGCGCGGATCTCGGCGAGCATGCCCGCCAGGAGCTCGACGGCGTGCGTGCTGGCCCGCCCCGCGCCCCGGTCGCGCAGCAGCCGGTGCGCCTCCTCGATCACGATGACGTGCTTGAGCCCGCTGCTGCGCTCCTTCCTGGCCCGCATCCGCAGGTGCTCCACGATCCGGATGATCAAGGTGCCCATCAGGAACGCCTTGTCCTCGTCGTTGGCGACGTCCTCGATGGCGAGCACCACGTTGCGCTGGAGCAGGTCGCCGATGTCGGCGGGGTGCCCGCCCTCGAAGAACCGGCCCGCGGAGCCGACCCGCAGCGACCGCAGCCGCAGCGAGATGAAGCCCTCCACGTCGGCCTGGACCTCCCGGCCGTAGCCGATCTCCTTGATCACGTCCATCGCGTGCCGCTGGAGCTGTTCGAGGGTCGGTACGGCGGGCCTGACCGCGGCGCCCGGGGCGGCCCAGCCGGTGACCACGTCCCAGCCGTTGGCCTCGTACACCCGCTGCAGGGCGAGCGACATGATCTGCGGGAACGGCTCCTCGGCGTCGAAGGCCGCCATGAACAGCGCGCGGACCATGTCGATGTGGGCCTGCACCGGATAGCCGGGCTCGGGGGCGAGCGGGTTGACGCTGAACGGCACGCTCTCCGGGGCCGACGGGTTGATCACGGTCACCGGGGCGAGATGCTCGATCCGGCCGCCCATCGAGGCGTACTCGGACTTGGCGGGCTCGATGGCGAGCCACGGGATGCCCGCGCCGGTGAGCTGTTCCAGCAGGTGCCTGACGGTCTGCGACTTGCCGGAGCCGGTGGCGCCGGTGACGAAGGCGTGCCGGTTGAGGGTGGCCAGCGGGACCTTGAACGAGCCGACCGGCCTGTCCTGGCCGTCGAGGATCGATCCGAGCTCGACGGTGAGCGCGCCGGGCACGTTGTCCGCCTCGCTGGTCACGTCGAAGAAGCCGGCGTCGAGGACCCGTACCCCCGGCACCTCCCGGTGCGGCAGCCCGGCGAGCGCGGCGAGCGCCCCCGCGGTGGCCGCGAACGGGGAGGCCGCGCCGTCCGCCGGGTCCTGCAGGGTCGTGGCCAGCGCCTCGGCGAAGCCGTACACGGGACCGGACAGCGCGCTGCGCAGGCGGTAGGGGTGGTGGCTCATCTCGGCGGAGCCGACGAGCACCGGGGCGATCTGGCGCAGCTCCTCGGGCCCGGCGGCCCCGGCGAGCACCCGGACGTTCCACAGCCCGGCCTCGCGGAAGGCGTCCAGCTCCTGCATGCGCCGCTCGGCCCGCTCGGCGTCGTAGCGGGAGCGCTCGGAGGCGTCACCGTACTGCCGCAGCACGTTGAGCTGGGTGCGCAGGTGCGCGACCTCGGCGTCGAGCAGGTCGGTCTGCTCGGCCACCACCAGCCAGGCGAACGGCCGGGACATGAGCGTGACCAGCGTCGACTCGAAGAGCGTGGGCCGCCTGATCTCGTCGGCGTCCGGCTCGCGGCGCCCGCCCAGCGGCGGGGCCTGCCGTCCCGGGCAGACGGTCCAGGCGAGATCGGACAGGTCGCGGAGCCACTCGTCGCCGATCCGGACACCGCGGGCACCGCTGGGGAACAGCAGCGGCTCGGGACCGCCGGGGGCGTGCTCGGCCTCGGTGGCGGCCCTGCGGGGCGGGCGCGGCGGGGTGAGCGGCCCCGCGTTGGTGATCAGCTCCAGCGGGGCACCGGACCCGCGTGAGAGCCAGCCGACCACGAAGGGCCGGTTGCGCTGGGCCGTGGAGAGCACGGCGGGCAGGACGGTGACGAAGTCCCACTCGGCGGAGGAGCTGCGCGAGGGCGCCGTGATCGCCTGGATTCTGTACCAGGGACCGGTCAGGGCATTGGGCGGACGGGACACACTTGGCTGCATTTGGTCTCCACCCGGGGGACCCGGCTCCAGGCCGGAGGGTTGACGCTTCACGGATCGCTCCGTCGTACCGGCCGACGCATGATCGAGATCGAGGGTAGGTCACCCCCGCAACCACGGTCGAACCTGACTCGGGGCTCGCACCCCGGCATTGACCATCCCATTACGAGATACGGACGACTCGTTGACGCATCCGGTGAAAACGCCGCCGCCCGAGCGAACCTCACCCGAGCCTTCTTCCCCCTCCAGGCTCGCGTCACCCGAGCCTCCTTCGCCCGAGCCTCCCCCCTCCAGGTTCGCGTCACCCGGACCCGCACCGCCCGGGCCTCCGCCCTCCGGGCTCCCGTCGTCCGGGCTCCCGTCTGCCGGGCTCCCGTCGGCCTGGGCCGGGTTCTCATTGGCGGCGACGCCAGTCGAGCCTGGCCGGGGGCGGGCCGAGGTTGGGAGGCGCGTCCTCGAACGCGCTCGACGCGCGCGGCTCCGCCTTCTGCTCCTGGTGCACGTGGTCCAGCGCGGCTTCCCTGATCTCGTCGAACTCGCCCAGCGTCGTCTTGGGGAAGGTCAATATGGCCGGGTTGGCATCGGCGAGACGGACTCTGCGGCCCTCGGCGGTGGCGTCGGTGACGATCACCGAGGTGGTGGGAAGCTGCTGGAGCTGGTGGGGCTCGACGAGGAACTCCCTGGAGCGGTGCAGCACCCGCTCGGTCTCCCCCATCGCCTTGGTCGCGCGACGGCCCCACTCGGTGGACTCGGTGATGTCCTCCTTGAGGTCCGTGTGGCTCACGTCGCGCTCCTCGTCACCCTCCTCGGCCTGGCCGACCGTGGAGACGTAGCCGCCGTCCATCCCGGCTCCGGCGGCGCTGATCGTCTCGGTGAGCTGGGCGAGCTCCAGCCGGTGCTCGGTGCCGACGTGCTCGCTGGCGACCCGGGCGTCCTCGGCGTTGCCGAGCCGCATGAACGTCACCGCCGCGTGCCCGCGCCCGAGCCGCTCCCGCACGGTCGGGGTCAGCGCCCGGTAGGTGAGCACGAGGCCGGTCCTGGAGGTCTCGCAGGCGTCCATCAGCCGGTCGAGCACGTCACCGCGGAGCTTGTCCGCGCCCGCGACGATGATCGTGTGGTACCACGGCCGCTCGGAGGCGGGCGACTGGCGCAGGATGTGGGTGAGCGCGGTCGCCACGTACGTGCCCAGGACGCGGTTGCCGAACACGCCCGCCTGGCGGTCCATCGACACGACCCGCAGGCGCGCGGGCGGCAGGCGCACCGCCTCCGAGCCGAGGGTCTCCAGCTTGCGCAGCTGCGACTCCAGCGCCCACGCCCGTTCGATCACCACCCGGTCGCTGACGCCCCGGCCGAACAGCGTGCCGATCCGCTCCAGCTGGGTGGCGGTGATCAAGCCGAACCGCAGGTCCTCGCGGGGGTCGCCGACCTGGGCCAGGGCGCGCAGGGCGGCGGTGACCTGGTTGATCGTGGCGCTCTCGCCGAGGACCTCCAGGACCCGCTCCAGGATGGCGTTGTCGAACGACAGGTCCCTGGTCGAGCGGTGCTCCTCGCTGACGCTCACGACGTGGGCGAGGACGTCGGCGAAGGCCTCCGGGGCGAGCGTCGCGCCCAGGTCGAGCCGGGGCAGGTCGACCGGCAGCACCCAGACCAGCGGGTCGTCGCCGCCCCTGCGCGCGAGCTCGATCAGGTCCTTGGCGATCGCGCCCTCGGACAGGTCGAGCACGGTCAGGTGGCCGCCGCTGTAGAGGCGGGTCGCGCCGAGCAGGGTGATCAGCGCCGACCAGCCGGGCAGCGTGCCTCCGGCCACGTCGATCCGGTCGATCTCGTCGGGCACCGCCACGGCGTACCAGGTCAGCTGGCGGTCGTGGCGCTCCTTCTTCTCCGCCCACTCCCGGTAACGGGCGGCGTGCTCCTCCTGGGCGAGGAAGAGCTCCCTGTCGCGTTCCTCCCGCAGCCGGTCACCGGCCACCTCGCGCTCCCTGATGCGGTGGCGCACCGCCCGGTCGCCCTGGTGGACGGCGTAGCTGCAGAACGCCGCGATGCCACCGGCGGCGATCACCCCGACGGCGGCGAACGACCAGCTGAGCATCTCGGTGATGCCGAGGACGAGGATCAGGGTGGCGAGCGCGGCCATGAACCCTCGAACGATCTTGACCGGCCGGTTCAGGAGGTCCTCGTTGAGGCGTTCCCTGCGTACCCACTCGGGGTCGAGCGGCTCGGGGGGATTCTCGACGGGCGAGGGTCGCTTGGGAGCCGGACCCGGATCAGGGTGCAACAAGGCGTACTGCCAGCCCAGGTAGATCCGGTCCGCCTGGAGCTGCGCATGCTCTGGATGCACGTCCGCCACGGAACCTCCGCCATCGGGCTCATCGGAAGCCTCGGAGACAGCGTAAGAGTTCGACATCATATTCGGGCAGCGTTCCCGTCAATCCGCTGTATTTTCCCCAGGTTCGCCAGGACTTAAGGGGCAGATGAGTCGGATGAGACGGACGTCAGCGATTAACATCGTTTCTCATGACTCCGCCTTCCGAGGGTCCCACCAGACGGCGCCCCATCGCGGTTCCGCTCGTCGCCCTGGTGACGGCCGCCGGTCTGGGAGTCACCGCCGCCGTCGGCGGCTTCGCCACGGCCCCCGACAAGCCTCCCAAGCGGCTCGGCCAGGGCTCGACCGTGGACCAGGAGCAGTTCACGACCACGTTCGTCGGGTCCCGCACCCTGAGCGAGCCCGGCCTGTTCGGCGGCCCCGCCAAACGCTTCCTGGAGATCGAGCTCCGGGTCGTCAACAAGGGCGACGAGACCGCGATCACGGGACTGCTCTACGAGGGCACCCTGGCCGGCGGGTCCCTCGGCACGTCCCTGCTCAAGATAACCCCGGCGATCAAGGGCAAGTACGGCGCGTCGGTGTTCTCCCCCACCGGAGGCGGCGAGAGCACACAACTCCACCCGGCCCTGCCGACCAGCGTCGTGGTCAGGTACGAGCTGGAGGACAGGCAACGGGCTCCCAAGCAGCTGACGATCGACGTCGGCAAGTACGAGTGGCGTGAGGGGATCACCCTGGCGCCGGGCTGGTTCCTGGTCACGGAGAACGACGCGGGCAAGGAGAAGCCCGTGGTGACGGCCCAGGTCACGCTTCCCGTCGTGCCGAAGGGAACACGTTCGTGAACGCCTCTTCCCGTTCCCGGCCCGAGGCCCGTCCTGAGACTCATTCGCCGCCCGAGACCCGGCCCCGGCCCGAGACGCGTCCCCGGCCCGAGAACCACCCCCGGCCCGGCTCCCGCTCCGGATCGCCCGCCCGCCGCAGAACCACCGCGCCGCCGAGCCGGTGGCGCGCCGCCGGCGCCGTGCTGGCCGGGATCGCGCTGGCGGCCTCGGCCGTGGGACTGCAGGCCTTCGGCTCGGGGATCGCCGACCATGACGCGCCCCTCACCTCGACCGGCGACATCAACGAGGAGGTCACCGGCTCCCGGATCTCCGCACGGGTCAAGGCGGTGCACGCGGCCAAGGCCATCGCGACCGAGAAGGCCGGCGGCGAGCAGCAACGGGTGACCGCCAAGGGGATCTTCATCATCGTCGAGGTGGGCGCCACGGCGACCTGGGAGCCGCAGCAGCTGGGGCCTCCCCGGCTGCTGACGGGCGGCGGGCACCGTTACGTGGCCTCCGACAGGGTGGACCCGATGTCGACCATCACCCATCCCTACATCCAGCCGGGCTGGTGGACCGAGGGTGTGACGGTCTTCGAGATCCCGCCCGGGGAGCTCCCGGACTCGCGGATCCTGCTCGCCCCCTCATCCGGTTTCATCATCGAGCCGAACGGACCCGAGATCGAGATAGACCTGAGGCTGGACGAGGCGGCCGCGCGACGGCTGACCTCCACCGCGAAGGACGTCTACGAGTTGGCGAGCAGGAACTGATGGGGACGCCACACCGGGGAGGCCCCGAGGACGAGCAGGGCCGCGACTGGTTCGCCTCGCGGGAGGAGCGGCTCGCGCGGGAGGAGTCGCTCGCACGAGAGGAACGGTCCGCGCGGGAGGCACGGTCCGCGCGCGAGCCCCGGCCCGCGGAGGAGCACGGGCCGGCATGGGAGCACGGGCCCGTACGGCAGAACCGGCCCGACTCGGAGGATCGTTCCTCCCCGCCGTCTCGCGATCCCTACCGAGGCAGCCCCTGGCCCGCCACCCTCGGCACCTGGCCGGCGCCGCCCGGCACCCCCGGCACCCCTGGCGAGCATCCGACACCGCCCGGCCCGACACCGCCCGGACCGCCGCCTTCCGGACCGCCGCCTTCCGGCGCTGCCGGCGAGCGTCCGACGTCGCCAGGACCGATGTCTCCCGGCACTCCCGGCGCTCCGGGCGTTCCCGGCGTTCCGGGCGTTCCCGGCGTTCCCCTCAGGCACCCGGCACCGCCCGGTCTCGACGACGCGCCCACGCAACCTCGCGGACGTCACGCGGAACCTCCCGCGGCCCACCGGCCGCGTACCGGACAGAATCCGGAACGGCCCGCGCTTCCCCGGGCCCGGCGGCTGAACCCGCCCGAGCCCGGGAACCGCCATGCCGGGCAGGGGTTCCCCCCTCCGGCGCAACCGGCCCCCGCCCCCCGCCCCGCCGCCTCACCGGCGCCCCCCGCCCCGGCCCCCGGTCTTCCCGCCGTACCCCCCGCCCCGGCCCCGGGTCTCCCCGCCGTACCTCCCACCCCGGCCAGGAGCCGCCCCACCCCGCCCCGGCGCCGGCAACCTCCGGGCGGTGGTCAGTGGACGCCCGGCCCCATGCAGACGTTCCCGGACGAACAGGTCTGGCCCCCGAAGCCGCCCGTGGAAGAGCCGGCGGAAGAACCGGAGGGCGCCTCGACCCAGCCGTTCCCCTCCGTCACCGGGCCCCCGCTGCCCAGACCCTCCGCCACCGGAACCGGGACGGCGGCGGTGATGCCCGCCGCCGCCCCCACCGACGCGCCGCCCGGGGAACGCCCACCGCAGGAGACCGCGGCGGCCGCGGAAGAGACCTCACCGAGGAGGAGGCGCCGTACGGTGTTGCGGGTCGGCGCGGCGATCGTGGCCGTGGGACTCGGCATCGCGGTCTCCACGTGGAACGGTTACACCGTCTACAGGACCGGCAACCCCGCCGACAGGATCTACACCGTCGCCGCGGGGGGCGCCATGACGCTGATGCACGTGTCGTGGAAGTCCTCGGTCGAGCAGGTGGACAGCCTGCCCGGCCAGAAATCCCTCCCGGCCGACCGCCAGTGGCTGAAGATCAAGGTGACGCGGACCGCGCTGGACGCCGAGGGCATCAGCCGGCGCGGTGAACCCCAGGTCGAGGTAAGGCATTCCGACGGCCGCGTATGGAAGGTCCTCCCCGAGAGCGACGACGTCCCGGACGAGGCCAAGGACCACAGGGTCGGTACCGCGTACTCCTACAACATGGTCGCCGTGGTGCCCAGGAAGCTGGCGGGGCAGGTCGAGGTCCACGTCCGCCCCGCCACGTACGACGTCGTGGAGGACGAGTCCATGAAGGACATCTTCAAGAAGGCCGCGGAGCAGAAGGACCCTGTTCAGGACCAGGTGCTGCGCTTCCGGCGGTGAGCGTCTCCCCCGCCTCACGACTGCGGGTGGCCGCGATGTCGAACGTGGCCGCCAGCAGGCAGACGGTCAGCGTCAGCACCGCCATCTCCCTGACGAAGGACACCGGCCCGGCCAGCGCCAGCCAGACGAACGGGTCCTCGTTGCCGATCAGCATCCGCACGCCCCGGTCCGCGTAGTCGGTGACCACCCTGATCCCGACATAACCGAGGCAGAAGAGACCGAACAGCGCGGGACCGCCCCGGACGGCGAGCCGGAAGGCGTTCACCGGGGGGACCCAGCGCTCCTGGAACCCGGCCGTGGCACGGGTCATCGTGGTCTGGGTGAGGTTGTGCGTCCGCTCCATGCGGGTGGCCACGTTGTCGAGCCTGGTTCCCCGTACGACGGCCCGGGTGTCCTCGGCGAAGGCTCCGTAGACGAGCGAGGCGACCGTCAGCCAGGTGAGCGGGACGACCAGACCGTCGATCACATGGGGCCAGACGTCCCCGACCGCGTCCCAGAAGGTCTTCCACCACGGCATCGCCTCACCCGCCTGCTCGGCCCAGTCCCTGGCCGCCGCCACGACGACCCGGTGGTCCAGCCATTCCGCCCGCGCGTCGGCGAGGGCGAACAGGGCGTTGATGCTGTAGAAGGCGAAGGCCAGCTCGAAGAAGGTCGCGAACACGCCGCTGCCCCTGACCTTGCCGTTGACGTGCCACCAGCTGAACAGCGTCTTGAGCAGGTACGCGACCACGGCGACCCCCAGGGAGACCCGCACGTCCAGCGTGGAGAGCCCGGTGCCGCCCTCCACCTCCTGCCCCGCGAGACTCGCCGCGAAGTCCTGGTCGACCCGCCTGGCGGTGTCGACGGCGATGAACTCCCTGGCGTCGGCGTTCTGGAAGCTCCAGGCGAGGTAGATGGTGGCGAAGACCAGAGTGGCGCGGTTCAGCGCGCCGAACATGCTCTCGTCCGCCTCGCCGCCCTCCCGCCGCGCCTGGATCTCCCGCAGCGCCCCGCGCACCGAGTGCAGCATGCCGACCATGATCACAAGCTCGTTCAACACGATCAGCGTGAAGACGAACATCGTGATGACGAGCCGTACCTGCCGGTAGTCGCCGTGGGAGACCTCGCTGGCGGCCACCATCAGCAGTCCCCGGACCACCCTGCCCGCCGAGAACCACAGGATCAGCGACAGGGCACAGGCACCGAAGATCCTGAGCGTGTGCATGGGCAGCGAGGCCGCGGAAAGCGAGGCGGACCTCCGGCCGACCGCCGGCGACTGTGCGGGCATAACAGGCGTTTCAGGCACCCGACGCATGCTAACGACTCCCCTGACGGAGCGCAGCCCTACCGGCGAGGCCGGTGGAACACCGCGCTCCCGGCACCTCCCGCCGATCCCGGCGCCCCTCTCCGGCCGTCGTGAGCGCGTCCGGATCCTCGGCGGGTAAGCGTCCGGATCCCCGGCGGATAAGAAGGGCGCCGAGACGGTGACCGCCACAGGTTCCCACGCTCGTGACCTGCACCGGCCGAGACCGGAGGGCCCGCCGAATAAACGACCGGCCCCGTTTGTTGCAGCGGCAATGAAGCGCATGGAAGTCTGGGCCGACATGGCCTGCGCGTGGGCCTACATCGGCAGGCGGCGCCTGGAGCAGGCGGAACTCGGCGAGGACGTGGAGATCGTCTGGCGCCCGTATGTCATCGACCCGATGGCTCCGGTTCCGTCGGAGCCACTGGAGGAGGAGCTGCGCGACCAGGTCGCCGAGGGCGCCCTGCGAGCCCTCCACCCGACCCCGGCTGGGGAGCGGGCCGATGACGGCGGGCGGCCGCGGGGCGCCGTGTGGCGGGCGAACACGTTCGACGCCCACCGGGTGATCGCCCTCGCCCACCGGCGGGGCGGTGCGGCGCTCCAGGGCGCGGTCGTGGAGCGGATCCTGCGTGCCCACTTCGTCGAGGGCTCCGACATCGGGGACCGCGCCACCCTGGTCGCGCTCGCCGCCGAGGCCGGTCTGGACGGCATGGCCGAGGCGCTCGGCCGAGGCGACGGCGCGGACGAGGTCCGCTCCGAACTGCTGCGCGGCAAGGCCGAGGGCATCGTCACCTCGCCGACCTTCGCGGTCGGCGACACGACGGTCTCCGGCGCGCAGCCGGCCGAGGTCCTCGCCGGCCTGGTACGGGACGCCGCTCCCCGGCGGGAACTCCCCGACGAGGTCAGGTGGCTGCGCCAGGCCGAGGCGCTGCTGGACGCCCGGGATCCCCTCGGCGCCTTGTGGACGCTGCGTCCGCTGCTGGCCGATCACGGCGACGACCCCGCGGTCCGGCTGCTGGCGGCCCGCGCCTACTTCGGCTCGGCCCAGCTCGGCAGGGCGAGGGAGACCCTGGAGGCGCTTCTGGAGCGCACCCCCGGTGACCACTACGCCCGGTTCCTGCTCGGCCGGACCCTCGAACGCGCCAGCCGTCTCCCCGAGGCCCTGCCCCACCTGCGCCTGGCGGCGGCCATGTCCCCGGAGCCCGACTACGTCGATGCCCTCGATCGTGTCGAGAACCGTCTGGCGGACCGTCTCGCGGTCTGACGTGAGAGGGCGGAGACACCGTTCCGCCCTCTCATGAACGACGAGCTCCGAAACCGCGAACCGCGGGACGAACGAACCGCGGGACGAACGAACCTCCGGGACCGGCGGACTTTCAGAACCGGCGATTTTCCGGCGCGCCAGGCGCGCCAGGCGCGGCAGGTACGGCAGGCACAACGGAAAGGACCGGCCTCCCGAAGAAGAGCCGGTCCTCTCACCCTGCTGATTCGTGCTGTTCGTGCTGTTCGGTCGACGTGCTGGTTCGCCGTGGCGAGTCCGGCCCCGAGGGGTCAGACGGCCACGGCGAGCTGGGTGACCTCACCCAGGCGGGCCTGGGCCGGGATGTCCTTGGTGACCCCGCCGCCCGCGATGATGCGGACGGTCCAGTCACCGGGGGCGGCGAAGAAACGGAAGATGCCCTCGTCGGACACCACGACCTCACCGGTGAACTCTCCCGCGTGGTCGAGCAGGCGGGCGTATGCCGTGCCCGCGCCCGAGACCACGCCCTGGATGACGGCCTGGCTCGAAAGATCGATCCCGGCCGGAAGGGCAACCGTCTGTTCCGGAGCAGCGCATCCCTGAGTCATTATCGGGCCTCTCCCAGTTCGATCGGCACGCCGATGAGCGAGCCGTACTCGGTCCACGATCCGTCGTAGTTCTTGACGCTGGCCTGGTCGAGGATCTCGTGGAGGACGAACCACGAGTGCGCGGAGCGCTCCCCGATGCGGCAGTAGGCGATGGTGTCCTTGGAGAAGTCGACACCCTCACCCTCGTAGAGGGCCTTGAGGTCCTCGTCCGTCTTGAAGGTGCCGTCGTCGTTGGCGGTCTTCGACCAGGGGATGTTGCGGGCGGTGGGAACGTGGCCGCCGCGCTGCGCCGCCTCCTGCGGGAGGTGGGCGGGCGCGAGCAGCTTGCCGGTGAACTCGTCGGGCGAGCGCACGTCGACCAGGTTGAGCTTGCCGATCGCGGCGACGACGTCGTCACGGAAGGCGCGGATGGACAGGTCCTGGTCCTTGGCCTGGTAGCTCGTCTCGGGACGCGAGGGGACGTCCTTGACCAGCTCGCGGGAGTCGAGCTCCCACTTCTTGCGGCCACCGTCGAGAAGCTTGATGTTCTCGTGGCCGTAGAGCTTGAAGTACCAGTACGCGTAGGCGGCGAACCAGTTGTTGTTGCCGCCGTAGAGGACCACGGTGTCGTCGTTGGCGATGCCCCTGGACGACAGCAGCGCCTGGAAGCCCTCACGGTCGATGAAGTCGCGGCGGACCGGGTCCTGCAGGTCCTGCTTCCAGTCGACCTTCACGGCGCCACGGATGTGGCCCTTGTCGTATGCACTGGCGTCCTCGTCCACTTCAACGAGAACAACGCCGGGAGTGTCGAGGTTGGCCTCGACCCAGTCGGCGTCGACCAGGACGGCGGAGCGGCTCATTTTGATCCTCCAGGATCATCGTGCGGCGGGTAGTAAACGGCGAATGATCAAAAACATCTCGCAGCCGAGACAGAAACCAAAAGCGGCGTTGAGAAATGCGGCGAAAAGGGCCGCTGCGACGACACCGAGGGCCAGCGGCGTGATCTGTGTGACGTATCCGACCAAGCCCACCAGAGCGAAGGCGAGTCCGACCCCCTGCGCGAAACGCGGCGGGGCGGCGTCCTCCAACTCCTTCGGCGGGCTCTTCACCATCCCTTTGAAAATCATCCCGTACGGCGAGGTGCCGAGAACGCCCAGTGCGAACACGACGGCCTGCGCTGCCAGCAGCCACACGCTGCCCGTCACGAGGACGAGTGCGAGCACGACGGTGGTGACGGCCGCTGCGAAGCGGAGAGCTCGGGAATCAACCTGCATCGCCTGATGCTCCTGAAGGGTTGTGCAGATCGGTGCGGCTCGACGGCCGCTTGAGATCGCCCTTAGGAAACGCGACAGAGAGCGGTGGTCACGCGGCAGAAATCAACCGCGCGCCGCTTCGTGAGCAGCTCTGTCGTGGAGTTCATGTCCACGACATTACCCCGGCGTCCCGCCATCTGTCACATCCCTGTCCAATTTCTGAGACATGATCGTTCAATGGGCGATAGGGTGCCCCGCTCATTCGCCGACCGCCAGACCGAGGGCACCGATGACGTCGGCTTTCCTGGGTTGCCCGGAGGCGCGCCTCACGACCCGCCCGGACGCGTCGAGGACCAGGACGGTGGGGGTGCGCAGGATGTTCAGCGATCGGACCAGGTCGAGGCGGGACTCCGCGTCGATCTCCACGTGCGCGACGCCGGGCACCATCCCGGCCACCTCGCCGAGGATCCGCCGGGTCGCCCGGCACGGCTGGCAGAAGGAGGTGGAGAACTGCACGAGCGTGGCCCGCTCTCCCAGCTCCGCGTGGATGTCCCCGGACGTGAGCCGCTCCACGTCGCCCCTCACCTCTCGCGCCACGCCGTTCCGTCGCCGCAGCACCACGCCCACGAGCGTGGCGAGGGCGAGGGTGACGACCACCACCGTCAAACCGGTCACGGAACACGACAACAGGCGTGCGCCCCGCGCCATTCCCGCGCCGGGTTCCCGCGCCGGCCTCCGCGCTCGGGCCGTTTCCCCGGGACCGGGCGGACGGCTCTTCCCCGGACCGGGCGGACGACCCGGTGGAACGGGCGGACGACCCGGTGGAACGGCACAACGGACGGGTCAGGAGGCGGGGATCGTGAGCAGCACCCGCCCCCCGGCGGTGGTGATCTCGAACGACGTGATCCGCTCCGGCGGGATCGTCGTGGTGCCCTCGAAGTCGCCCGACTCGTCGTAGGCGGCCCGGTTGACGACCCAGTTGCCCGCCGTCTCCCTGAGCCCGCCCTCCCCGACCACCTCCAGCCGGCAGCGCGTGCCCTTGGCCACCCCGGTGAGCGTGACCTTGATCGTGGTCGCTCCCTCCCCCGCGGACGCGGTCACCACCGCGCGGACCGTGCCCGTGTCGTCCGCCCCCTTGAACCGCAGCTCACTCGGGGCGAGCAGGACCTCCGGCGCGGGGCTGGACGGCGGTGACCCGGAGGCGTCCGGTACGGGACCGGCCGTCGAGGACCCGGAGGTGTCCGGCGCGGAGCTGGCCGCCGGGGACCTGAAGGCCTCCCGGGGCGGTGACGTGGAGGACTGGACCTTGGCACTGGCCTTGGCGTCGGTGTCGGGCGCGACCGGATCCCCGAAGGACCGAGCGCTCTCCTGGCCGCCCTGCGCGGAGGTCGCCGGCCTGTCCGCCAGAGGCGCCGACGCCGTGCCGACCTCCCGGGAGCCCTGGGTGACGGTCCACAGGGTGCCGCCGCCGAGCCCGACCACCAGGACCGAGGCGGCCAGCGAGAGCATCAGGCGGTTCGTACGGCGCCGTTTGGCCTTGGCGCTGAGCAGCCGGTCGAGCACCGCCGTGGGCGGGCTCGCCACCTGCGCCACGTCGCCCTCGGACACCCTGCCGAGGAACGCCGTCACCCCGGCCAGCTCCTCCAGCTCGGCCCGGCACTCGGCGCACTCGGCGAGGTGGGCCTCGACGAGCACGCGCTCGTCCGGCTCCAGGGCACCGAGAACGTAGACCCCGAGCGACATCCGTACTTCGTCACAGGTCATCATCATGGCGCGAGCCCCCGCTCCTCCAGCGCCAGTTTGAGCGCCCGAAGCGCGTAATACGTGCGCGATTTAACCGTTCCTGCGGGGATGCCGAGCGACTCGGCGGCCTCCTTGACGGATTTCCCCTGGTAGTAGACCTCGGCCAGCACCTCGCGGTGCTCGGGCCGCAGCGCGGCCAGCGCCTCGGCGACCGCCCACGACTCGACGGCCCGCTCCAGCTCGTCGTCGGCGGGCACCACGGCGAGCGCCTCGTCACCCGTCTCCGGGGGTCGCGCCTTGCGCGCCCGGTGCTGGTCGACGACGAGGTTGCGGGCCACCGTGAACAGCCACGCGCGGATGGAGCGGCCGGCGAACGCGTCAGGATGGCGCCAGGCCCGCAGCAGCGTTTCCTGCACGACATCCTCCGCTCTCCCCGAGTCGCCCGTCAGCCGCAGCACGTAGCCGTAGAGTGGCCCGCCGTGCTCGTCGAAGAGCGCCCTGACGAGTTGCTCGTCGGCGGTTCCGGCTTGGCTCACATCCTCACGACGTACGGCGGGACGATCCGGTTCAGGCACGGGGCACGTTCAGCCTCGGAGGGGCACGTCGGAGGCCTCGCCCGAGATGCGCAGCCCCTCGGGAACGGCCTTGACCTCGGTCAGCTTGAGGTTGTACGGCAGCTTGCCGATCGGGATGCGGTAGTTGATGAACCGCTCGGGATCGGGCACGGGGATGCCTCCGCCCAGGGTCACCTTCCCGGGGACGAGCCGCAGGCCGCCCTCGACGATCTCGACCTTCAGCGCCGCCTTCACGGGCACCTTCTGCCCCAGCACGGTGATCTCCCCGCTGACGTTGAGCTCGTCGCCCACGACACTGACCTTGATCCCGCGAGGTGCCCGCTGGTTGAGCGTCTCCACCGGGACGACCACCGCCCCCTCCACGCGCTCGGCGCGCATGTCCACCTGCTGGGGACGGAGCACCAGGTCCTCCAGCGAGGCCGTGACGCCGCGCAGGGTGAAGTCGACGCTCGACAGCCGGATGCCCGAGACGGTCATCGCGCCCGCGGCGACCCTGACCTCCTCGTAACGCCCGGCGATCGCCTGCGTCAGGAAGGGGATGCCCTCGATCGTGACCTCCGGCGGGGTCGAGAGGTCGTACTTGGCCGTGGCCTGCGTGGCGATCTCGCGCTGGACCCCCGTGACGGCGACCCTGTCGAGGATCACCACGAGAACGAGAAGCAGGAGGAGAAAACCGATCAGCTTGCGCATCCGACTCCCTGTTCGTTCTCCGGCCCGAGGGGTGCCATTGGCGTGACCTCCCCCCGCAATCCTGTCCGAAACGCCGCGCCGTTGGTAGCGTCCACCCCGCTCAACCGCCCGCGAACGGCGGAAGCACCTCGACCGTCGCCCCGTCCGCCAGGATGATCGTCTCGTGGGCCCGCCTGCCCACCGGATCCCCGTCCACCAGGAACGACGACCGGCTCACCACGCGAGCCAGCCCTTCACGATTCGATGTGATTTTCGTCATCAACTCGGCAAGCGTCGCGGCCTCGGACCGCTCCTCCGCGATCCCCGCCGCCTCCTTCGCCGCGGCCCAATATCTGACAATGACCGTCGCCATCAGTGAATCAACTCCCCAAGCACACGTACGGTTACCGTGTCATTACGGTGAATCCACATGGAGAACGGGTGTTCACCAGGTGGACGTTCGCTGGACGCTGAACCCTTGTGGGTTATCCTCACCTACTACGGGACCTGGGCAACGTAGCCCCCGGGTCCTTACGTGTTTGTACGGCTCATTGCCGGCATGACGCGGGAAGGAGGCATCGTGAGCAATCTCCTGCTGCTCACCAACGCCCTTGAGCCCTCAACCGAGGTGCTTCCGGCGCTGGGGCTGCTACTGCACTCGGTACGGGTCGCGCCCGCGGAGGCATCCGCCCTGCTCGACGCCCCGCCCGCCGACGCGATCCTGGTGGACGCGCGCCGCGAGCTCGTCCAGGCCAAGAGCCTGTGCCGGCTGCTGCGCACCACGGGCGTCGCCTGTCCCCTGGTGGTGATCGTCACAGAGGGCGGTCTCGCCGGGCTGACCGCGGAGTGGGGCGCCGACGACGTCATCCTCGACACCGCCGGGCCCGCCGAGGTCGAGGCGCGGCTCAGGATGGCCGTCGGCAAGCTCCACCTGTCCGCCGCCGAGGAGGTGCCGGACGAGATCCGCAACGGTGACCTGTCGATCGACGAGGCCACCTACACCGCCAGGCTCCGCGGGCGCGCGCTGGACCTGACCTTCAAGGAGTTCGAGCTCCTGAAGTACCTGGCGCAGCACCCCGGCAGGGTCTTCACCCGCGCCCAGCTCCTCCAGGAGGTCTGGGGGTACGACTACTTCGGCGGTACCCGCACCGTGGACGTCCACGTCCGGCGGCTCCGCGCCAAGCTCGGCGCCGAGTACGAGGCGCTGATCGGCACGGTCCGCAACGTCGGTTACCGGTTCGTCCCCGAGCGCGGCAACGAGCCCGTCGAGGAGCGCGAGCCCGCGCGCCACTAGGTCCTGTCCTCAATGTGATCTTCTTCCGCGATCGTGTTCGGCGTGACCCGCCGGACGGGCCGACCGATGAGGAACGGGAGAAGCCGCAGCCGTTTTTCCCATCTGGGCTGATGGGCCGTCCGCGAGACGACGACCGCCGCGTGCTCAACGGCATCGTGCGGGAGATCCGTTCCGGGGCGGCCCGGCGGGATGTCACTGCCGGGTACGGGTCCCGGCAGAGCATCTGCACCCGCTTTCGCCGACCGCTGCGACAAGGCCGCCACCTCGTACACCGCTGTCGTCACCATCGCCGCGATTCTCCTGTGGCTCCAACCACTTCGAGGACACGGCCTGGAGGGATGATCCGGTTTCCGGCGGCCGATCTCGCCAGGACCTGGCACACCTTCCGGTTCTCAAGCGTCCGCTGCGTGCCGGGGAGCACCGCTCCGGCACGATGATCGCGCGAGGCCGCGGGTCACGGCCGTACTCCAGCCGGTGTACCCCTATGCCGTTCGGCGAAGGGCGAGGTGACCGCCCGGGGACGATGTCCGGAGGCCGGCCGGCACGTAGCGTCGTGCCATTCCCGCCCCCCTCGGAAGGGCACGACATGACACCGCCCGCTTCTCCCGCGATGAGGTTGCCCGTACTGGCCGGGCTCGGCCTCTGCACGGTGGCCTTCACGGTCTCCGATGTGGTCAACCGGGAGATGAGCCCGGTCGCCGAGACCATGAGCCGGTTCGTCAACACGCACGCCGGCTGGCTGGTCACCGTCGGCATGTACGGCCTCGCGCTCGCCTCGGCGCTCTTCACGGTGACCTTGGCCCGGACCCGGACGAGCCGTACCGCGTCCTGGCTGTTCGGGATCTGGTCCGCCGGGCTCCTCCTGGCCGCGATCTTCCCCGCCGATCCGCCCGGCCGGTGGGATGACCCCTCGGTGTCGGAGACCCTCCACGGTCTGGCAGCCTGCGGCGCGCTGCTCGCCTTCCTGGCCGGCGCGGTGCTCCTGGCCCGCCGGTGGCGGCGCGACCCGAGCGTGCCCGGCGCGCTGAGTGCCGTCACCGTCGCCGTGGTCCTCGGGATGATCCTGTTCGTGCTCACTCTGGTCGATGTCATGGGCGCCCGCGCCCTGCCCTCCGTCGTCGGCGTGGCCGAGCGTGTCGTGATCGCCGCCGACGTGGCCTGGCTCGCGGTCGCCACGATCGGCCTGACCCGCCCGGGCGCGGTCCGCCGGTGACCGCGGCGTCCGGACCCGCCGGTGACGCGGCGCGGGAGGCGGAGGCAGGGGCCGTCCGTCTCGCCCTCACCCTCGTGCCCGCCGCGCTGACGACCGTCGCCGTCCTGATCGGCCTGGCGGCGGTCGGGGCCCCGATCGGCCGGGGCGGCGCGGTCGCGCTGGCGATCTTCCTCGGCGGTGTGCTGCTGTTCCGGCGGCGCCGGCCGGTGGGCGTGCTCCTGGTCTCGGCGACCGCGCTGGTCGCCTACCAGGCGGCGGGCCTGTTCGAGGGCGGGTGGATCTGGCCGCTGACCGTCGCCTGCTACACGGCCGCCGCCGCGGGCCGGACCCGCTGGGCCGCCGGCGTCGGCCTGCTGCTGCTGGCCTACGCCCTCGCCTGGGACTGGACGACCGGCGACCCGCCCGCCCGCGCCCTGGCCTCCGGAGGAGCCGAGACGCTGTGGCTGGCCCTGGTGCTCGCCCTCGGCAACGCCCGCCACAGCCGGCTGTTGTGGCGGGCCGAGCACGCCGCCCGCCTCACCGAACTGGAGAGGGCGCGGGAGCTGGACGCCCGCCGCGGCCTGGCCGAGCAGCGGCTGGAGATCTCCCGGGAGCTGCACGACATCGTCGCCCACACCCTGGCCGTCGTCGGCGTCCACCTCAACGTCGCCGCCGACGCCCTCGACGAGTCCCCCGAGGAGGTCCGTGACGCCCTGCGTACCGCGATGGAGGTCCGCGCCACGGCGATGGCCGATCTGCGCTCCCTCATCGGCGTCCTGCGCGACGAGCCCGGCGGTGACCAGACCCCGCAGCCCGGCCTGGCCACCGTCGCCGGCCTGGTCGCCCGTGCCCGTGCGACCGGCCTCGACGTGACTTTCGAGGAGCTGGGTGACCCCGCCCGCGTGCCCGCCGTACCCGCCGTGGCCGCCTGCCGGATCGTTCAGGAGGCCCTGACCAACACCATCAGGCACGCCGCCGCCGGTGCGGTGACGGTACGGCTGCACTACACCCCGCGGGCGGTGACGGTCGAGGTCCACGACGACGGCGGCGCCACCGGGCCGTTCGTCGAGGGCCACGGCCTGACAGGCATGCGCGAACGGGTCGCGGCCCTCGGCGGCACCCTGACGATCGGCCCGGCCAGGCCGGAGAGCCCCGCCGCACCCGGGGAGGGTGTCCTCCCCCTGGCCGCCGGGCGCTCGCCGGGCGGCGGCCTGGCCGTGCGGGCGACCATCCCGGTCGGAGACGCCGGCGGTGTGGCAGGCTCCGGCACATGACGATCACTGTGCTGCTCGCCGATGACCAGGCCCTCGTCCGCGCGGGGTTCCGCAGCCTGCTCGGCCGCTCCAGGGAGATCACGGTGGTCGGCGAGGCCGCCACCGGCGACGAGGCCGTACGGCTGGCGCGCGCGACCCGCCCCGACGTGATCCTGATGGACATCCGCATGCCCGGCCTGGACGGCATCGAGGCCACCCGGCGCATCCTGGCCGAGCTGCCCGGCACCCGCGTCGTCATCCTCACCACCTTCGACACCGACGAGCACATCTTCGCGGCCCTGCGCGCCGGGGCCAGCGGTTTCCTCACCAAGGAGGTCGAACCCGCCGAGCTGCGGCGCGCGGTCGCGGTGGTCGCCGCCGGCGAGGCGCTGCTGTCCTCGGGTGTCACCCGCCGGGTCGTCGAACGGTTCGCCCACCGGCCCGCCCCCCTCGCCGGGGACGGCCTCGCGGTCCTGACGCCCCGCGAGCGCGAGGTGGTCCGCCTCGTCGCCGAGGGCCTGTCCAACGGACAGATCGCCGACACGCTCGTGATCAGCCCGCTGACCGCCAAGACCCACGTCACCCGCGCGCTCGCCAAACTCGGCGTCCGCGACCGCGTCCAGCTGGTCATCCTCGCCTACGAGAGCGGCCTGGTACGGCCCGGCGCCACACCGTGACCTCCCCACCGTCCCGACACCGGCGAGTGCCGCCAGGTGTTTTCCCCTCGGGGAAACATGCGGGACGTGCGTGCCCTTCAGGCGCGTCCACCGGACGTCGAGCCGGGTGTGCCCGGCGCGCCAGGCGTCCCGAACGCCCTGGGAGCTCCGGACGCTCCGGACGTTCCAGTCGTTCTCGAAGCTCCGGGCGTGACCAGCCCCGACTCGTAGGCGAGGACGACGAGCTGTGCCCGGTCGCGCGCCCCCAGCTTGGTCATCGACCGGCTGACGTGGGTCTTGACGGTGGCGTGGCTGATGGCCAGGTGCCCCGCCATCTCCGCGTTGGACATGCCCGTGGCGACCAGTGCCAGGATCTCCAGCTCTCGGCCGGTCAGGCGTTCCAGGCCGGGCCCCGCGACGGGCCTGGGCGGGGTGGACACGTACTCCTCGATCAACCGCCGGGTCACGGAGGGCGAGAGCAGCGCGTCACCGGCGGCGGCCACCCGGACCGACCTCAGCAGCTCGGCGGGTTCGATGTCCTTGAGCAGGAACCCCCCGGCCCCGGCGCGCAGCGCGGCGAAGACGTACTCGTCGAGGGCGTAGTTGGTCAGGATCACCACGCGCACCGCGTCGAGCTCGGGGTCGGCGCCGATCCTCCTGGTCGCCTGGATGCCGTCCAGCAGCGGCATCCTGACGTCCAGCAGCGCCACGTCCGGCCGTAGCGCGCGGGACATCTCGACGGCCTCGACGCCGTTGCCCGCCTCGCCGACGACGGTGATGTCGCCGGCCATGTCGAGCAGTGCCCGGAAGCCCGCGCGGATCAGCGCCTGGTCGTCGGCGAGCAGCACCCTGATCACGGCCACCCCGCCGGCACCTGGTCGCCGGCCGGCGACGCCCCGGTCACGACCGCCCCGCCAGGGGCAGCTCGGCACGGACGGCGAACCCGCCCTGCGGACGCGGGCCCGCGGTGAGCGACCCTCCGGCGGCGACGGCGCGCTCGCGCATCCCGATCAGCCCCATTCCGTATCTCGTGACCTCCGCGGCGGACTCCCCGTCGTCCTCGACGCGCAGCACGATCGTTCCCGGCCGGTACTCGGTCGTCAGCGTGATCGACGCGGGCCCGGCATGCCGGAGCACGTTGGTGAACGCCTCCTGCGCGATGCGGTAGGCCGCCCGGTCGACGTCCGGGGGCAGGTCCAGGCGCTCTCCGACGACGAGGACCCTGACCGGCAGCCCCACCGCCTCCGCCCTGGCGACCAGCCGGGGCAGCGCGGCCAGCCCCGCCTCGGGGCCGTCGGGATCGGCCTGCCTCAGCACGCCCAGCGTGGCGCGGAGCTCCCGCATCGCCTCCCGCCCCGACTCCTTGATCACGGCCAGTGCCTCGCGGGACCGCGCGGGGTCCTGGTCGAGCAGGTGCATGGCGACGGAGGTCTGGACGTTGATGACCGAGATGCTGTGGGTGAGGGTGTCGTGCAGCTCCTGGGCGATCCACAGACGCTCCTCGTCGGCCCGGCGCAGCGCCGCCTCCTCGCGGGTGCGCTCGGCCTCGATCGCCCGCCCCTCGACCTCGTTCAGGTACGCGCGGCGGTTCCTGGCCGTCTCCCCGAGGACCACCATCGCCACCAGCCAGCCGCTGAGGAGGGTGAAACCGCCGTCGGGGGCGGGGTCGACGTCGGACAGCGCGATGGGGCCGTAGATCCCCACGGCCGTCGCGACGGCCAGCCAGACCGCGAGACGACGCCGTCCGAGGACCGCCGCCGTGTAGATCGACATCAGGGCGGGCGCGGCGGCGAAGATCCCCGGGTACCGCCAGGCGTGGTAGGCGACGACGCAGGCCACGGTGATCGTTCCCACCTGCAGCGGCGCGCTCCGCCGGAATGCCAGCGCCAGCGACGACACCGTGATCAGCGCCAGGCCGAGCGTGTCCAGCGGGCGTTCGGGGAAACCCGAGCTGGACAGCCCGCCGTAGGTGCCCCCGACGATCCCCGCCAGCACCCCGGCCGCGACCAGCGCGTCGGTTCTCCGGGTCCTCACCCCTGACACGGTAGGTCACCGTGCCCACTGTGCCGACCCTCGGAAGGGGGAGGTCACCCGTACATCCCCGGCCGTACGCGGGCCCCGGCCGGGCCGCGGATACCACTCACGGCGTACGGCCCCCGGCGCGTGACGGCCCCGGCGGCCCTCCTGCCCCGCGGCGGGACCACCGGTGCGCCTCGCGGCGTACGGCCCTGCCGAATGCCGCCGGCACCACGTGCGAGAGGCCCACCGGACGCATCCGATGGGCCTCTCGCGCGTGTCACGTCTTCACGGTGTGCCGCGCCTCACGACGTACCGCGATCCTCGCGGCGTGCCGCGTCTTTCGCCCGGGTTACGGAACGACCGTGATGTGGTTGGGCACCGGAGGCGTGATGGACGGGTTCGCCGCGAAGTGGGCGGCGAAGGCGTCGATGTCCAGCGGGCCGCTCCACAGGTCCGTGCCGTCCCTGAAGGCGAGGAACGCGTCGCCGCCGCCGACCAGGAAGTTGTTGGCCGCGACCCTGATCGTCTGCGTGTCCGTCACGGCGACACCGTCGATCTTCATGTCGGAGACCTTCGCCCCCCACGGCGCGCTCGCGCTGTAGGTGTAGGTGAAGTTCGACGACGGCTGCAGGATCTTGGTGAACGCCTGGGCGTTGGGACCGCCGACGAACTGCTGCTCGAGAACGGTCTTGAGCTGCGCCCCGGTGAGCGTGACCACCTGCATGAGGTTGTTGAACGGCTGGACCGTGAACGCCTCTCCGTACGTCACCACACCGTCTCCCTCACCGGCGGGCGAGCCCGCGTAGGTGAGGCTCGCCCGCACGCCGCCCGGGTTCATCAGGGCGATCTGGGCGTTGCCGCCGGTCCTGGTCGCGGCGAGCTGGCCGTCGGCGATGAGGTTGCCCAGAGGGGACTCCCCGGAGGCCACGGCGGTGTTGGTGATGTCCGCGGTGATCCGGCCGATCGGCTGGTTGGCCACCGTCGCGACGCGGTCCTTCCACGTCTGGACGAACGTGGCGATCTCCGGGTCGGGGGTGACGGTCCTGGTCACGACCTGGTTGTCGGCCACGACCGAGGAGCGCACGACGTCGCGGGTCCTGACGTCCACCTGGAAGTCGACCTTGGTGATGACCCGGCCGAAGGAGCCGCCCTGGCTGTAGAGGCGGGTGGCGCCCTCGGGGTCGGCCACCTGGCACAGGTACGCCTGGTGGGAGTGCCCGCTGAGGATCATGTCGATCTCGGCGTCGACCTGGGTGGCGATCCGGTTGCCCGCGCCCGGCTGGGCGGCGCACGCGTCGGGCGACTGGCCCGCGGTGACCTGGTCGCCCTCGTGCACGAGCACGACCTGGGCCTTGACGCCGACGATCTTGAGGAGCTTGGACGCGACGTTCGCGGCCTTCACCTCGTCGATGAACTCGAGGTCCTTGACGCCCTCGGAGGTGACGATGTTCGGGGTGGTCTGGGTGACCAGGCCGATGAAGCCGATCGGCACGCCGTTCATCCAGCGGATCGCGACCGGGGGCAGCGCGGGGATGCCGTAGTCCTTGAGGAGATTGCGCAGCGAGCTGCTGTTCGTCCCGCCCAGAGCCTCCAGCGCCTGCTTCTCCGCGCCCCGCTCCGGCCGCTTGAAGATGACGTTCGCGCCGAGGTAGCTGTACTTCGCGCCCTTCCACGTGCCGGCGGGCGAGCAGCCGTCCACCGGGTGGCAGCCGCCGTTCATGATCCGCTTGAGCTCGGCGTACCCCTCGTCGAACTCGTGGTTGCCCACGGCGGAGGCGGTGACGCCGACCTTGCCGAGGAACTCTACCGAGGGCTCGTCGTGGTAGGCCGCGGAGATCAGGGGGGTGGCGCCGATCAGGTCGCCCTGGGCGACCTTCAGCGTGTTCTTGTCGGAGAGCTGCTTGAGGTGGGTGGCGGCGAACGCGGCGCCACCCGCGTCGACGGTGGCGCCGGTCTCGTCGACCATGCGGCCGGACGAGCCGGTCGGCGGCTCGAGGTGGCCGTGGAAGTCGTTGAGGGAGAGCAGGCGGACCGGCACCGTCTTGGCGGGCTTGGCGGCGGGCTTGGCGGACCTGTCGCCCGCCTGCGCCGGTCCCATCGCGAGCACGAGACCGGCCCCGGCGAGCACGCCCGCCATGGCCAGCCGCTGGAAGGAACGAGACATCATGAACCACGACACTAAGGGGACTGTCTGTGCAAGGAATGACCGAGAGGTAACGATTCACCCGGCGGGTGCATGGCGCCTTTTGCCAGTCCCCCGGTGGGCTCGGGAAACATGTGCCCGCTTAGAGTCCACACCATGAACGCGCGTGTGGAGTACCGGGGGTCGCTCGGTGAGCAAGAGGTGTCCGAGGTCCTCGCGGTGGTGGAGGCGGCCACGGAGGCCGACGGGGTCAGGCCGCTCAACGAACATGTGATGCTGCACCTGCGCTACGGCGGCGACGAACGGGCCGGAGCCGTGCTGCTGTACGCCGGGGACGACCTCGCGGGCTACGCCCACGTCGACCCGACCGACCCCGTCGAGGGGCCCAGCGGGGAGCTGGTCGTCCACCCGGCGTTCCGCCGGAGGGGATACGGGCGGCGACTGCTGGAGGCGGTGCTCGACCGCACCGGCGGGCACCTGCGCCTGTGGGCGCACGGCGGGCATCCGGCCGCCGAGGCCCTCGCCCGGTCGGCGGGATTCGACAAGATCAGGTCCCTGTGGCGGATGCGCCGCTCCCTGTCCGCCGACATCCCCGGCTTCGAGCTTCCCGAAGGGGTACGGCTGCGCACGTTCGAGCCCGGCACCTCCGACCGGGAGGCGTGGGTGGCGCTCAACGCCAAGGCCTTCGCCCGGCATCCCGAGCAGGGGGCGTGGACGATCGAGGACCTGGAACGGCGCGAGCGGGAGCCCTGGTTCGACCCGGCCGGATTCTTCCTCGCCGTACGACCGGACGGTCCCGGGGACGGCGACCGGCTGGTGGGCTTCCACTGGACCAAGGTCCACGGTGACGGCGACCACGCGCACGACCCCCTCGGCGAGGTGTACGTCGTCGGCGTCGACCCCGCCGAGCAGGGCGGCGGCCTGGGCAGGTCGCTCACCCTCGCGGGCCTGACGTACCTGCGGTCGCGGGGCCTGAGCCAGGTGATGCTGTACGTGGACGAGGACAACCCCGCGGCGCTCCGCCTGTACGAGAGGCTGGGCTTCACCCGGTGGGACGTCGACGTGATGTACCGGAAGTAGGGACGTCCCCCGCGTGACGTCCCGGGCGTCCTCGGCCGACGTCCCGAGCGCCCTCGGCCGACGTTCCAGGCGTCCTCCGCCAGCGTCCCGGATGCCCTCCGCCGGCGTCCCGGATGCCGTCTGCCTGACGTGCCGGGTGCAGGGACGCACCCTGAAAGCAGGGCGCGCCGGGCCGGGTTCACCCCCGGCCCGGCGCGGTCACCCGAGGACTACTCGACCATCCAGTGGAGCGCGAAGTAGGACAGCGCGGCGACGAACGCGGCGGCCGGGATCGTGAGGACCCAGGCGGTCACGATGTTGCCCGCGACGCCCCAGCGCACGGCCGACAGGCGCTTGGTGGCGCCGACGCCCATGATCGCGCTGGTGATCGTGTGGGTGGTGGAGATGGGGGCGCCGAAGCCGATGGCCGCGGTGTAGAGCACGGTCGCCGCGGCCGTCTCCGCGGCGAATCCCTGCGGAGGGTCGAGCGCGATGATCCGGCGCCCGAGCGTCCGCATGATCCGCCAGCCGCCCGCGTACGTGCCGAGCGAGATGGCCGTGGCGGCGGAGAGGATGACCCACTGGGGGATCGGGTCACCGTCGTTCTGGTAGCCGCCGACCACGAGGGCCAGGAAGATGACCCCCATGGTCTTCTGCGCGTCCTGAAGGCCGTGGCCCAGCGCCATCGCCGCCGCGGACACGGTCTGCGCGTGGCGGAAGCCCCGGTTGGTCTTCGAGGGCTGGGAGCGCCGGAACCCCCACAGGATTCCGATCATGATCAGCCCGGCGAGGCTGAAGCCGATCAGCGGAGACAGGATCATCGGGATGACGACCTTCTCCAGCACCCCGTCCCAGTGAACGGTGCTCGCCGAGGCGAGCGCGGAGCCGACCAGGCCGCCGATCAGCGCGTGACTGCTCGAGGAGGGAAGGCCGAAGTACCACGTGACGAGGTTCCAGGTGATCGCGCCGACCAGGCCCGAGCCGACGATGACGAGGCCGTGGCTTCCCTGCGGGGCGTCGATGATGCCCTTGCCGACGGTCGCCGCCACCTGCGTACCGAGATGCGCACCCAGGAAGTTCATGGCCGCGGCCATGAACAGCGCGGCCCTCGGCGTCAGCGCGCGCGTCGAGACGGAGGTCGCGATCGCGTTCGCGGCGTCGTGGAAGCCGTTGGTGTAGTCGAACACCAGCGCCACGACCACCACGCCGATGACGAGTGCGAGCGTGAGATCCACTTAGCTTTCCTTGACCGCGATCGACTCGATCGTGTTGGCCACGTGCTCGAAGGCGTCGGCGGCCATCTCGAGCTGATCGATGACCTCCTTCATCTTGAGGACGGTCAACGCGTCGTACTCCCCGCCGAAGAGCTTGGCGAGAAGGCGGCGGTAGACCTGGTCGGCCTGGTTCTCCAGCCGGTTGATCTCGATCCAGTACTCGTTGAGGTTCTTCATCGAGCGCAGCCGGGGCATGGCCTCGGCGGTGAGCTCGGCGGCGCGCTCCAGGACCTCGACCTGCCGGACGACCTCCTTGGGGAGGTGGTCGATCTGGTACAGGACGATCAGGTCGGCCGCCGCCTCCATGTAGTCCATGACGTCGTCGAGGTTCGAGGCGAGGCGGTAGATGTCCTCGCGGTCGAAGGGGGTGATGAAGCTCTCGTTGAGCCGATTCATGATCGCGTGAGTGCGCTCGTCGCCGGCGTGCTCACATGCGCGCATCTTCTCGGCCAGGGCTTCCCGGTCCGATCCGTCACTGATGATCTCTACCAGCAGACGGGACGCTGTGACGAGGTTGTTCGCCGAGTCGGCGAACAAGTCGTAGTAGCTGTCCTCACTAGGTGTGAGACGCAGGCGCACGTCGTTCTCCAGATGTGCGGGGATGGTCCGCAGAGAAGGGTACGGGTTACCAGCGGAAATGCGAACTTCACCTGCCAGACACGCACTCTTCGTGATGTCGTTACCCGGCGGGTACCCGGCGACACACGGCTTGAGGCAGTCTTGCGAGCATCTTTCCGGTGACCGTTTTTGCTAGTTTTCGGCCACATTATGCCGAAGCCAGGTCACGTATGGGACTCTCTCCCCCGGATCGCCGTCCGGCGCGTCGCCCGCGCTCCTCCCCGAAGCCCCCGCTTCCACGACGTTTCCCCGAGATCCACCATGGTCGGACAGACCGGCGGCCTTCGCGAACATTCAGGGTGATTTCCATCACGGCCCCCCACTAAACCGCGTTCGGGCCCCTCACGAGGGTCCGCGCCCTCCCCCGTCGAGGATCATGGAAATCAGATGGGGGTCCGGTGGAAGTTGAGGTACGAACGGCTCGGCGTCGGCCCTCGCTGCCCCTGGTAGCGCGATCCGTACTTCTCCGAACCGTAGGGATACTCCGCCGGGGAGCTGAGCCCGAACATGCAGAGCTGACCGATCTTCATACCGGGCCAGAGCTTGATCGGCAGCGTCGCGACGTTGGAGAGCTCCAGCGTGACGTGCCCGCTGAACCCGGGGTCGATGAACCCGGCCGTCGAGTGCGTCAGCAGCCCGAGCCTGCCCAGCGAGCTCTTGCCCTCCAGCCGCGAGGCGATGTCGTCCGGCAGCGTGACGACCTCGTACGTGCTCGCCAGCACGAACTCCCCCGGATGCAGGATGAACGGCTCATCCTTGTCCGGCTCGACCATCCGCGTCAGATCGGGCTGCTCGACCGCCGGATCGATGTGGGGGTACCGGTGGTTCTCGAAGACTCTGAAGTAGCGGTCCAGGCGTACATCAACGCTGGACGGCTGGATCATCTCCGGCTGGAAGGGGTCGATCCTGACCCTTCCGGCCTCGATCTGAGCGGCGATGTCACGATCGGAAAGCAGCACGTGTGGAACCTACCAACGGCGGAGCCGTGAAGCTCGCCTCCAGGAGGGGAACCCGGCAACGGCGGAGCCGTGAAACCCGCCTTCGGAGGGAACGTATGAATCTTGCTCCCGGGAGGGACGAGAGTCGCCCAACTTTCCGCTAGAGTGGTGACTCGCGGCACGCCGCACGCGGGTGTAGTTCAATGGCAGAACATCAGCTTCCCAAGCTGACAGCGCGGGTTCGATTCCCGTCACCCGCTCCAAGAGCGAAGGCCCAGGTCAGGATGCGAATCCGAACCGGGGCCTTAGTTGTTTCCGGAGCGCTTTCGATCTTCCGTGCCCGTTACGTGCCCGATGCCGGTGGATCTTCTTTCTTGAGAGCGGCCTCGGCGAGCTTTCCCATGCCGTCGGCGATCATCTGATCCCGCCCGTTCTCGGTGCGCAGATAGATCAGCGCGGCCCGCGTGGTCGAGTGCCCCATCCGGTTCATCAGCTCCCGCAGCGTCGCACCCGACTGCGAGGCGAACGTGTTGCCCGTATGACGAAGATCGTGGAAGTGGACGCCGGAGAGGTTCGCCTGCTTCAGAGCCTTGGCCCAGATCCGGCTGAAGGCCGGCCGCCGCAGCATCGCGCCCTTCGCGCCGAGGAAAGGGCAGGTCCGGCATGAGGGCCGGCGGAGCGGGCTGGACCGGGGAGAGGATCTTGACGGCCACGGTCTTCTGTCCGGGCTTGACGGTCGGGTCGGCGTCCATGACCGCGACCTGCCAGATGAGTTCTCCAGTGGTCTTGTCGCGGGACTGGACGAACCGGCCGTTGGTGGAAGCGTCGAAATCCTTGACCGCCTCGACCTCCCCGACCACGTAGCAGCCGTGCGGGAAGACCTGGGCGAAGGTGACGGGGATGGGTCCTTGCAGGGCCATGATGACACTACCGCTGTCAACTGACATTCACTTAACCTATTAAGTGTCTTGAAAACAAAAGAGCACGCTTGGTAGGTCAAGCGCCTAAGGGTGTTCGTCTTGGAAGGCGGCCACGAAGCGGCAACGACTCGATGTCACTTGGCTACCGCGCTCATGCTCATCTCGTGGATCCGAGCGAGAATCCAGATCATGGAGTCAGAGGCCCCGAAGTCGCGAGCCTGGAGCGGCACCCTCTTGGTCGTCCTGGCCCTGGTCTGGTTACTGGGCCCTCCGTACCTGTTCGCCAAGGGGATCGCAGCCGCTTGGGACCGCCCCTTCATCGACCACGAACGAGTCGCAGGATTAATGACAGCTGCCGGAATCGTGATGGTAGGGGCACCCGTGGCAGCGAGTGTTGTCGCATGGCAGACCAACCGAAAAAACGCCCCCTGGCTGTTCGGCTTCGGGGCGATTCTCTCCCTGATGATCGTCTTGCTGTTCATCGGGAGCAGTTAGAGCGGCCCGACTCCACCGTCCTGCACGCCGGCACCGTCCGCTTACTGCATTGAGCACAGCAGCGGACGGCGGGACCGTCGGAGGCACTTTCGGGACCGGTCAGGTACGCCTGTCCGGGGCGGGGCTGTTCCATCGAGGTCATTGCCGGACGACCGCGCACGAAGCGGCCCTTGCCCTGCTGGGAGTCGATCCAGTCCTGTTCGCGTAACACGCGCAGTGCGGCGACGACGGTAGGCCGGGAGACACCGAACTCGTTGATGAGCTGGTTCTCACTGGGCAGGAGTGAACCCGGAGGGTAGTCCCCCGACTCGATGCGCCGTTGAAGTGCCTGAACAAGCTGGGCGTACTTCGGAGGCACGGACTCCAGGGCCATTACGACCGTCCATCACCCGACAAGTTGTTTGACCAAGTCAGAGCGTGACCTGGCCTCCCCCGCCTGTCACGTCACCGGAAGGCAAGGGGAACGAGAGCAGAAAGGTCCCGGCAGGCGGAGAAAGGGAAGAAGGGCGCCGCGGTTACACGGGTGGGGCCGCGCACGCCGACTCTGCTGCCTGCCGGGACGTGATCAGGCGCGACGGGACGGCGGTAACGCTCTTCGGTGCCCTCCGCACCGAAGAACACCACCCCGCCGCGCCCGCCTATCGACCGACGTAGTCGGCCAGAACTTGGGCAGCGCCCGCCACGTCGCTGATCGGGTGGCGCTTCTCGGCCGACTGCCAGGAGTAGAAGGCACCGCCGTAGCCGACGAACACCCACACCGGCAGGCCGACCTGTGGACGGGGGATCATCAGCGCACTGTCGTTGTCACGCAGTTCGGCCCGCACGTCGAGCCGCAGCAACGCGTTCCGCAGCCGGGTGAGGGCATGCGCCTCGTTCTGCTGGCGTTCCTGCTGAAGGCAGGCCGCAGCGGTCTGCATGATCGGATTCATCTCACGTTCCTTTCGACCCGGCCGGTTGCGAGGCAGTCGAGACATTCCTGTTCTCCCTGCGTCTCGGGATCACCACCGCTCTCGCCGACGCGAAGGGCACGGCGCGAGCTGCGCAGCTTGGTTCCATGTCCCCGGCATATGGGGCAGGGGCGTGTCTAGCTGGTCTCCTCTGGCCGGGTCACCGTCGCCATCTCCTCGAATTTGATCCGCGTTCCCTGCGGCGGAAAGCGGGCTGACGTACCGTGTTGCTTGATCGCAAGTCCACCGGCAATTCGAGAACGGCAGGACCCCCAAACGGCCCCCTGAATCCCCCTCTTGAGCCCCCAGCCGGGAGGAAGGCCCCAGATGCCCGACAACATCCCCAACGTCCAACTCCGGGCTTGGCGCAACGAGCACCGCCTGACGCGTGCCGAACTGGCCCACCGGATCAACACGACACCTGTCGGCGTCAAGGAGTCCCTGGCGTGCGATGAGGAGCGCATTCGACGTTGGGAGGCCGGAGAGGTCAGGTGGCCCCATTCTCCGTACCGGCTCGCCATCACCCAGTTGACCGGACTTCAACCCGAAGACCTGGGATTCCGGCCGAACAGACGTGGGGCCGGCCAGCTCATCGAGGCCACCAGCATCATCCCCATGGACGCGCTGCGAGCCGAAGCCGACCTGTACGGCACCATGGAACTCGCCCAGCAGCTCCAGGCGTCCGACGTCGGAACCGGCACGCTCGAAGCACTCGCCGAGGCCGTCGATCTGCTCTGCCGCGCCTACCCCGTCGTCTCAGCCGCCACGTTGCGCGACCGGACCCAGAAGCGTCTCGCTCAGGTCAACGGTCTACTCGGTGGACGAATCACCCTCGCCCAGCACCGCGAACTCCTCGTCATCACCGGATGGCTGACGGCCTTACTCGGGTGCGTTCACTACGACCTGGGAGAGCGCGAGGAGGCCGAGACCGCCCGCCGCGCCGCTTACGAGATGGGCCGCCAGGTCGGACACGGCGAACTCATGGGTTGGGCACACGAGATGTCCGCGTGGTTCGCTCTGGTCGAGGGCCGCTACGAGGATGTCGTCACCTCCGCCCGCATGGGTCAGGCCGTCGCCGGCCAATCCAGCGCTCAGGTTCAGCTCACCCTGCAAGAGGCCCGCGGACTGGCCCGCATCGGCGACCGCCGCGAAGCGGACAAGGCCCTCACCCGAGGAGCCGACGCGCTCGCCAAGCTTCCCCTACCCGGAAATCCTGACCATCACTTCGTGTTCGACAACGCCAAGTGGGTCTTCTACGCCGCCACGGCATACACCTGGCTCGAAGATAACGACCGCGCCGAAGAACACGCTCTGGAGACGATCCAAATGCACACCCGCCCCGACGGCACCTCCAACGCACCTATGCGCGTCGCCGACGCACACATCGACCTCGGCATCATTCATGCCCGACGCGGCGATCTCGACGCCGCCGTAGAGCAGGGAATGACAGCGTTCGACATCGACCGCAAATCTCTCACCGACCTCGTCAACCGCGCCTCAGATCTGGACCGCGTCATCCGACAGCGCTATCGTCGCGAAGCTCTCGCCGAGGAGTTCCACGAACGTTATATGACCGCCCGCCGCGCCCTAACCGCTCGCCGTCCCGAGCTCCTTGGTTGACTGCTTCAGAGCGACCACCAGCGACACCTGTCAAGCATGGCCCGGAGCAGGACATATAACGACGCATCCCGCTGGATGGAAATTCTCCATGTCACCAAGCCACCGCCCGATAGGCGGCGTGCAGCCTCTCCAGGCCGATCCCGCCCGGCCACTCCGCCGCCGCAGCGAACGTGAGCTTGGGACGTCTAAGGTCGATAAGGCAGAGTTTGAGATGGATCACCTGTAGATGGCAAGAACTTCGATCATGACTGCAGGGCCCTCTAGGTACTGGTCTTCTTGGCCTGCTTCTGGACGCGTCCGCTCCAGCACGCGGCGCTGATTTCGGGGGAGGAGAGAGCTTCCCGGGAGGGCCAGAAGAGGTTTCCACTTCTCCGCCTCCCACTTCTTCATTATCTTTCCTATTATTATGACTCGCCCCTCGATATCTGAATCCCGGATGTGAGACGGATCTAGTTGTCCGGCAATGCGCCACTCTGAGTCGTCAAGCTCACCGACTACGACAAGCTTTCCCCCGAGCAGTTGAGAGACGCCCTTCACGGCATCGATTTCTTTCTTCGAGGGCATCCCAGATACATCAAGCTCGAATGTCTCGGCGTATGGAAGAAAGGCTTCCACCTGACCTAATGCCTCGGCTAGTCCCCCCTGGGGAGTTAAAGCCTTGATAATGTCTGGTACATATGCGTCGCATTCGACGCTTATCATGGCACCGAAGCCAGCATCCTTAAGACCTTCTTCTGCATCTAGGATTTCAATCCAGCCACTTGCGTCAGGGGCGGCAGTGGCGAGCTCCAGGAGACGCTCGAAACGTGCGTGAGAAGTATCCGTAAGTGAGACCGTCTCCTCACTCTGCTCGGAATGCTCAATGCTACCCCTCGCGACCTTAGCGTCGATGCCAGCGTCTTTCTTTCCGCCCCGCACACTTTTAAGCTCACGAGAATTGCGGAGCCCTCCTTCTAGGGCGCTTACGTAATCAGCTAGTTTGGGTTCATCCAGGTAAAGGAATCGTTTGAGCATGACATCATTCTATTCCTTTGATCTTGAGGCTGCGCCCTGTGTTGGCTCAGACCGTGACGATCGCTCACTTCGGCACCGGCTTCTCCGGCCGGGCGCTCGGCTGCCATGGACCACTTCGTCGGCCCTTGCCACCCAATGAGATGGCTGACCAGCGCGTTGGCTTCCGATCCCCGCTTATTGGAAGCGCATATGCTGTGCCCACTCCGGAAGCGCGATGCTGCTCAGCCACTTCTCGAAGTCACGTAGCCCCATCTCTAGCAGCAGGACGGTAATCCAATCGCGAGCCATGGCGTCAAGATCTGCGACGCTGCGGCCTCGTGGCCGTGCGGGTGGGAACCAGCCGCCGATCGGTTGCTCGGTCCCGTCCCTGGGGTAGTCGTTGATGTTAAGGACGCTTGGTACACGCAAGTCGCTCTGAGGCTGAAGCCAGCCCTCCCATGCCTGCAGTTCGCTCGGCTCCGCCGCACCGATCGCGGTTGACACAGCGTCACACGCGCTCGAAATGGACAGCAACTCGGCCAGTACACACTGGTAGAGGTCTTGCAGGCCGAGCGGAATAACCTCGTGCTGCTTCAGATAGCAGCGCATCCCCAGAATGATTGACAAGGTTCGGCCGGCAAGGCTCAAGAACGCGGACGCACTCGCCGGCATCTCGCTCGCGCTCTTAACGGTTCCCTGAAGAGGAGCACGCATCTTGAACGACGTCGCCCTGGCCTCCGTGATCTGCCATGCTGAGGATTGCAGTTGCTGCGGCGGCGGCGCCATTCCCCAGACCTTGTCGGGGATGGGGGAACGGTTTAGAGCATCGAGGGCCGCTTCCTTGGCAACACTTCCCAGCCAGGGGCGTTCGAGGATTCGTTGTGGCAGCAGAACTTCTCCCTTGAAACGAACGGTCACCAGGGTGGTGTGTTCGTCCGGCCACAGCGGGAAGTCGGACGCGCTTCCCGCGAGAGGAGGTGGAAACCTGATTGCTCCAGCCGGTATCTGCGTCCCCACAAGTCCTGTTTGATCACGCGCGACTAGATCAAGCACGCGTTGCCGGTCAGCCGGAACATTGTGACCTGGGATCCTGTAGAGGGTTGTCCCCTTGACCAGAACCGGATGAAGAACAGCGTCCGCATCGATACGGAGCACTGCGACGAGTTTGTCCGTGTACGGAATCCGTACTGGGATTGCCTCCGGCAGAGCCCGCGGCACGAGGTCACGCAGGTGAGCCATAAGTCCTTCGAAGTCCCGCTGGCTGATGCCCTTGAATCGAGCCTCGCCCGTCTCCTCTTCAGAGACTCCCACGAGCACTAGACCACCGTCGGTGTTGCTGAGAGCCGCAACTGCCTCGGCCACGTTGTTGCCGCTGCGCTTCTGCTTGAGCTCCAGAGTGGTCGACTCGGTAAGGAGGTCGGCTTGCTCGGCAGCCAGCAAGAAGTCCCGGACCGCCCGATAGTCGATCTGTGCAGCGGGTAGGTCGTACAAGCTATTAGTCGCCAGCATAGGGGCCACGGTAGTCGGTGGCACCGTACTCCGACGGCAAACAACTCCTCGATCAGCGCCGTGACTCGCGTCAGCGCCCACCGCTGATCTTCAGCCCTGGCCCGGCGTCCAACGTGTGCTCTAGGCGTGTTGCCTGTTCCTTGTTCAACCGGCAGGGCGACCCGCTCGGTCCCTTCGACCGCAACGCCTGCAGCTCGCCGGCCCGCCGGGCGTGATACCAAGCTTCCATGCACCACTCCCTGGACGCCTTCGTCGCTCACACCGGCCTGATCGGCACCATGAAATCCATTCAACCTCTGTAGATGTTTGCGCAGCTCATACAAGCGTCACCAGCTGAACGAGTCACTCGCCCAAAGAGGCGCTGAGCAACGGCAAGGCACTCGCATCCATAAAGACTCGACAGAATACACATAAGGAGTATACTGACTGTATTTTTATCGCAGCCACCTATAGCAACTTACGGCGAAAGGTCTCAAATCCCTGTGCTTCAGTTCCCCGTGCCAGATGATCAACTTCGTAAGCTTAAAGCTACGCAGCAAGGAAGAAAGTCAAGCGGAGGATTCGACTACCAAATGGCATATGCGGTTGCCCGTTTGGCTAGCTTGGAAGCTGATCGTCCGGTTTTAGGCATAAGTGATGTACCTCGCATACTGAGGTATGACTGGGCTGAGGATGTCGATGAGCTGTGCGATGACGATACAGCGCTATTTACGCAGTGCAAGCACACTTCTTTAACGGACAAGGACAAGCTGGCCAAAGTTGTCATTTCATTCATTCCAAAATTGCTGTGGGCTGATCAACAAAAAGCTTCCAGTGTTCGATTTCGAGTAGTAACCAGTGACGCCTATTTTGCAAGGCATAAAAATTTCGATTCCCTGGAGAGGGACTTAGTTGACAAAGTTATCCGCAAGGCACAGGAAGAAATTGAGGCGGATTCGTCGCCACAGAGCGACCGGACGTTATGGAAGGACCAATGTATTGATTACGGAGTCGAGAAAATTGTTCGGGAGCTAATTGGTCGAACGCAGCTGCTATACGTACCAGGCGAGCAAGTAGATTCATCCTTTTCTGGTAGGCTTTATTTTGCTGAGCGTAGAGGTTTAGACTTGCTCCTTGCAGAACGGTTGGTAGATCCCCTTAGGCAAGCGGAGGCTATTAGCGCACTGCGCGGCCTACTTCGGGAAAATACTTTTGCCAAAGATTTTTACGCTGTAATAGAGCAAGCCGATACTCGAATCGCTCTACTTACTCACGCGCCACTCGGGGAAGCGAAATTCCCCTTCAGAGTGATAAATCAAGCTTTTCTCGAAGAGCAGAGAAATAAACCGAAACGTATTTATGTTGCCCGTCCACCAACATGGGGGGACGTAGTACATGGGCCAGACCGTGACATCAAGTATATAGAGCGTGAGCAGTTAGGTGAACTAATCGATCGCATCGATCAGAGCCTACTTAAACCTCTCCAGCATGGAAACGATTCTGGCATACGTGGACTATTTGTTGTCGGCGCACCCGGGGATGGAAAGAGCACACTTGTTCGCCGAGCAGTGAGCATTTTGGTTGGTTCAGGAAAATCTTTAGCTGTCGATTTTGGCCTGAACCAAGGAGCCGTTAGCGAACGCAATGTTGAGCACTACGTGAAGTACATGGATCATTTGTCACGAACAGGCAAGCCAGTTCTATTAGTGATGGACGATCCCTTTTTCTCGGGTTCTGGGTGGGGAAAGTTTCTGGAAGAAATTGGACAACCCGTTTATAGCAACATTGCCGTCGTTGGCGCCTCACCAACGTATCTCTATGACACATATGCCACGAAGATATCCGGTAAACGTGTCCACTTAGAAAGCTTTTCGTTGAATCCACTTACTACAGCGGAGCGCGCATCAATAAAAACCGCCTACGATCAACCTGGAAATTCCTGCGAAGAAGCGAGCACAGAAGAGGCCGAGTTCTTGGTTCTCGCAATGGAGAAGGCGGCGGGGAAACCATTCGATGAGATAATCAAGCGCATATGGCTAACACTCAACGATGGTGAGAAAATATCTAACAAGGTTCGCTCTAGCGAGGTGCGGTGGCCTTTTCGAGCGTTTCTTATCTGCTCGTTCCTTCATCGGCACGATATAGCGTGCCCGGAGTCACTTTTACACGATGCACTCGTCGAAGCAGGCCCAGAGTCGTCCCGAAATGACTACGCGGAGGAACTGGCGCAACTTAAATGGGCAGAAGGATGGAATCTCTTTCAGTTGCTGTCCACTGGTACCGGCGATTCTTCGGAAAAAGGGATCGCTACTCTGCATTCACGATTGGCGCAGCTCGCATGGGAGTCACGCCCAGCAAGGGGCATCTCGCCTGGGAGCTGGATACTCCCCGTGTCATACAAGCCAGCCCATGCCGCCGAAATCTTCGCGCAATTTATTCTATCCGCAAGAGCGCGCTCGACCGATTTAGAAGATCATAAGTTCGCATCAGACCTAATAAAGCTCTGGACGTCTTCTGAAATTCCTACACCCGTTCTCTGCCGGCTCACAGCGGAACTTATAAACCAACCGGATGTGGTTCAAAAGTTTCGACAGTCTCTGAGAAACCGACTAAAATCAGGTGATTCACACGCATGGCTCGCGGCGATACAATTGATGCGGATGGCACGCCGCGGTAGCCAGGAGGCGGAGCATCTCACCAAGGTCGACATTCCAGTTCTTATCCGGAAGGCAGACCTTTCAAGCGACCCATTGGCAGCAATGGAATTGCTGAGAACGAAGAGTCACCGACATGCCGTCGTGGAAAGGCTATGGACTAGCTTAGACGGCGATACATCATGGTCCATGCCGGGATGTCTAATGACATGGCTATTAGACAATCACGTGAATGAAATCAAGCTTCGGTTAGAGCGGATGCTTGAATGGATGGACAATGATGAGTCATCATCTGAGGCGCGGTTAGCGCTCATTCGTTGGTATAGACTCCAAGCGCGATCCCTAACGGAGCAGGAACATCGCTCAGTAGTCGACCGAGTTGATGATTGGATCCGGCGAGGTACTGATAATGGGGATATTATAGCGGGATTTATTGCGATTCTTCCACGCTTGACGGGCATCTCCTCCGGCCAGTTCAGGACTACGGGAAGTCTAATTTCTGACATCATCGATGAATGGTTTGCGTCTCATCCAGAAGAGACCGCCATTCGGTCACTGGTTTTAGACAATCTTCCCAAAATTCGTAGATTGCCGAACCTGAGAGGAGATGAACATTTTATTAATGTGTTCACCTGGCTCCGCAATGACTTCGGTAACGAATATATGTGGGCAAGCCTGCTATCGGTGGTTAAGCGCATAGGTTTTGCGCCTGGAGTGCCCATGCTTGACGTCGTAGGCTCGAGTGTGGAGTGGCTGGAGAACCACCCAGACTCCGAACACGTCCGGGCCGCCTTGTTGAGCCTTGTCCGCCGCTTTGGCCTAGAGCCAGGGTGGCCCACTGAAGCGGTCTCCGCCAGTGTGGAGTGGCTGGAGAACCACCCAGACTCCGAACACGTCCGGGCCGCCTTGTTGGGCCTTGTCCGCCGCTTTGGCCTAGAGCCAGGGTGGCCCACTGAAGCGGTCTCCGCCAGTGTGGAGTGGCTGGAGAACCACCCAGACTCCGAACACG
>NZ_JBEZZK010000002.1:72285-72533 GCF_040639135.1 Streptosporangium sp. NPDC023963 | reverse complement strand
CGTCCGAGTCACCCTGTTAGGTCTGGTGCGTCACTTCGGCCTAGAACCGGGGTGGGCCACCGACCTAATCAGCTCAAGTATTGAGTGGCTGAAAGACCATCCAGACTCCGAACAAATGCGAGCCACCCTGTTAGGTCTGGTGCGTCACTTGGACCTAGAACCGGGGTGGGCCACCGACCTAATCAGCTCAAGTATCGAGTGGCTGAAAGACCATCCAGACTCCGAACACGTCCGAGCCACCCTGATAG
>NZ_JBEZZK010000002.1:27960-72188 GCF_040639135.1 Streptosporangium sp. NPDC023963 | reverse complement strand
TGATAGGTCTGGTGCGTCACTTCGACCTAGAACCGGGGTGGGCCACCGACCTAATCAGCTCAAGTATCGAGTGGCTGAAAGACCATCCAGACTCCGTACACATCCGGATCGCTTTGTTGACCCTGGCGCGCCAACTGAGTCTAGAGCCGGGATGGCCCGCCGAAATGGTCTCCGCGAGTATGAAGTGGCTGGAGGACCACCCTCACTCCAAAAATGTCCGGAAGGCTTTAGGCATCTTATAAGTCCTAACAGAATGAGGTCGGCCGCGTCCGGGAGCATGATCGGTCGTTGGGCCGAGTGCGAGGAAGGGTGAGCAGCCCCCATGGGTCGCGCCGATGGGCTCTAACACAGGATGCTCAATCTTCAAGCCCGCGGACAGGAGTGAAACGTTCGCGTCAGCGTACGTTTCATTCGGGAACGACCCGACAGACGCGTACCCACTGGACAACATCGAAGAGTTCCGCATGCAGTTCTGGGATGCATAGAACGCGTTCGACTGGCGAACTAGCTTGGTCCCACGCTGATTCAGCATCGTCCCGCTGCCTTGTCCGCCCCTCCTTGACATACAGCCTCGCTCTCAAACGCAGCGGCGTTGCTGAATTGTTCTCATAGGTATCAAGCGGCGGCGCGCCGCGCCGCCGTACCCGGCCCTCTGCCGCCCGCCGACCGGGCGTGCGGCGTGGGCGCCGGTCCCGGCCGGCGGCGCCCCGGGCCGTCCACCGACCCGCGCACCCGCCGTACCTAACCCGCTCGCCGCCCACCGGCCCGCCGCATACAGTGACGACATGGCCGAGAGCACCCCACCTCCAGACAGTCGCTATTCCGAACTCGGCAGGCTCGGCGAAGAAGAGCGCTACATGGCCCTTGAGCTCCGAGAAATCCGAGCCGAGATCGCAAGGCTCGTGCAGCAGCTCCTCCCCCACCACTCCCGCACCGACAAGATCGACGAAGTCGTGCAGGCCAGCGGATACAGCCGACACCTGATCGACGTCCTCCGCTACAAAGACCACCCCTGGCACCGCCCGACCTCTTAACAGCGAGGCCGACAAGAACAGCCTCCGGCGGGGGGCTCGGCTCCGGGATGATCACAGTTGCAAAGCCGTGAGCCGTAGACAGCTGAGGTGGGGCCGGATCTTCCCGCCTGCCACGTCCCAGGCAAGCCCAACATCTCGACTCCTCCGGATCAAGGCCGTCTGTGACCGTTGGCATCCCATGGCCGAGGAACGTCTACCGGCCGGCGTACACGCGAAGACGGCCTTGATCCTCCGTCCCCGAGCTGTTGCCCCTCCGGGGTGGGACGAGGCAGACGGGAAGATCCGGCGGGCGGGGTGGGTGCGTCCGCACGGGGTTCTCAGGCCGTGCCCGTTGCGTGCCCGTCAGCAGAGGGAGCAAGGGGGACTCACAGGGAATCACGGGTAACCGAAGCACTCCCCCGCAGGTCAGCGTCTCCCCAGCTCAGCGGCCAGGTGCGTTAGAGACTTCCCAAGCTGACAGCGCGGGTTCGATTCCCGTCACCCGCTCCAAGAGCGAAGGCCCAGGTCAGGGATGGATTCCCGACCGGGGCCTTGTTTGTTTCCAACGCTATTTGATCTTCGCGTGCCATTGGCGTGCCATTAGCTCTCGATCAGCGCATCGGGATCAGCTTCCCCGACGAGCCGTCCTCCTCGTCGTCGCGCCCACTGATCTGCTGGTCGATCGCGTCCGTGATCGTTCTGTCGGCGCCCCGCACGGCGTGCTGATAGATCATCGCGGCGCGCACGTTGTCGTGACCCATCCGGGCCATCAGATCCTTGAGCCCCGCGCCGGACTCTACGGCGAACATGTTGCCCGTGTGACGGAGATCATGGAGGTGGAGACCAGGAAGACCCATCTCCCTGACCACATCCACCCAGCGCGTGCGGGTGTTGAACCCGCTGCGCCGGAGCGGGCCGCCCTTGGCACCGGGGAAGACGAGCGCGCCGGGATCCTCCTGGACATAGATGGCCAGGTGCTCCCGCAGCACCGAAATGACGCCCTGGGGGATACCGACCACACGACGCCCGGCCTTGGATTTGGGCTGACCGAAGACCAGCTCACCCGTGGAGCGCTCGACGAAGGCTGCCCGGATGCGCACCGTCCCCGCATCGAAGTCGATGTCACTGCGACGGAGCGCGCTCACCTCGCCCCATCGCAGACTGGCGAAAGTAGTCAGGAGCACCAGGGCGCGGAAACGCCGGTCATGGGTGCAGTCGGCCCGACCGTCCGTGCCCATCTTCCACAGCGCCCGTTCGGCGTCCGCCCGTGTGGTGAAGACCTCCGGATGGGTGCGCATCTCGCCGTGCCGTTGGAAGCGCAGCCGGTAGGCGTTGTCTTTGAGCTTTCGGATGTTGCCGACCGGCCGACGGCCCACGAGGTCGGCCAGCTCGAAGACCTGGGCCGCAGTAAGCACCGGGCGCTCCTGGGCGTGCTCGTCGCCGGCCCCGCGGATCCGGCACGGGTTGCGCGAGATGATGTGATCCTCTTCGGCCGCCGTCATCAGCACGGCCCGCAACAGGCGATACGCCTTGGCCGCCATGCTGACAGAGACCCCGTTGCCGAGTAGGTCGGCCCGCCACTGCCGAATCATCGCGGTGGAGAGCTTGCCGAGCTGGACCCCGCCCAGGTACAAGCGGCGGCGGCGGCGCTGCGCCTGCCAGCGCGCGCCGGGCTGCGGCCTGGGGGCCGGTCCCAGCGGCGCGCAGGTCTCCGGGCCGTCGCCGCACATACGCCGTGCCGCCCTCACAGCATCCGCCGGCCTCTGGTCGCGCCGCCGCCCAATGCAGCACGACGATCGCCACGGGGTGGTCGAGGCCTGCCCTGGCCAGGGGCGATCGAAGATCCGGGATTCGTTCCTCACCCCGGCTCACCGAGGAACGTGGCTGAGCTTTTGCCTCGCACAGACTGGCTGTCCGGTCCTGTAAAAAGTGACTGTTGAGCGGTAGCCCAGCAGTGAGATTGCGCTGTGTCGGTGTCCACGGTTACATGCTGTTGTGGTCGAGGACTGGGCAGACGTGGTAACCGCGGCGGAGAGCCGTGGTGACTGGGATAGCGCGATCTCGGCGATCACTCCTATTGCGGAGTGTTACAGCAGCGACTACGTCCGGCATGATGCGCATCTGTGGCACATGGATTTGCTTGCGAAGGCCAGACGGCTTGATGAGCTGGCTGAATGGGCCGAAACTGACCGGCACGCTCGACGGCGGCTCGATCGACTGCTGTTGGAGGAAGGTTACGAGAAAGGCTTGCGGCATCGCGCCCAGCACGGTGATAAGTATGCGCTGTACTTACTCGTGCGTCTCCTGCACCGCAGAGGTGAGCAAACCGCTGCCGTGCAGGCTGTAGCTGATATTGACCAGACCAACGCTTATGCCGTGAAGCTGGCGCGGTCGACGGACCCGTCCTAGTTGCAGTTCTAGTTGCAATCCAGCTACGTACAGCACCGTTCCAGGCGGACCACCGAGACCTGTTGGTCCAGGTGGAACTGATCTGAACGGGCAAGATCAGAGCTGCTAATGCGGTTTGGGTTTGGCGCCATGCCGTGTCCGTTGGTGCCTGTCAGGAGGGTGAACAAGGGGGACTCATGAATACAGCGCGACCGCCACTGACTTGGAACACCGCAGGTCGGAGAATCACGTGCCGAGATCTTCCAAACTAGCTTCTTCGATCATCGAAAAATCGAAAGTCCACCGCCCGGCAGGCAGACGAAGCGCACATCGTCAGGACCACAGGTGCTCCACGCCTCGTAGTGGGAATCGGGTTTCACGTTCAGGTGTGTCCCGGTGTCGAAGACCAGCCGCAGCGCACCGGACTTGAAGGCAACCGACGACACGACTGTCGCGCCGAAGAGCGCCAAGGCCGGCGCCACCTCCTGGCGTTCAGGGGCCAGCTGGACCGGCTCCGCGTCGGGAGCGCTCAGTGAGCCGTTGGTGAGGGTCGCCGTGGTCTCGATGTTCACCGCGGCGTCACCGTCGAGGAGCAACGTCAACTGATAGCTCACCCGGACCTGGACCACCTGTATACCGCGATAGGGCAGAAGCCAACGATCCTCTAGCTCGGCCAGATCTGCCGGTGTGGTCACGGTGCCGTCCGAGCGCATGACCGCTTCCCGGATCAGCGGGTCAGCAGCCGCATGATCATTCTTCCTCCGGTGGTTCACCGAGATCACCATCCGAAGCGTCTCGTCGCCATGTGGAAGCACGTAGGAGAGAACCTTGTACTCCTGGCCATCCTCGCCGGTGACGTTCTCCCAGTCCTTGTCACCGTTCTCTTCCATCACGGCGAGCTCGTCGTAGCGTGCGACACGGCGCCACCGGTCCAGGTACTCCTCCGCGATCCCCGCCGCGGCCTTCTCGTTCAGCTTCACCGGATCATCCTGCCGCTCGTGCCATTAGCGTGCCATTAGACAGGGTGACGAGGGGTCAACCACGGTCACTCATGACTTGCCGAACGCCCAGCTCAGCGCCCCTGTAAGCCGTGATCCATACACTTCCCAAGCTGACAGCGCGGGTTCGATTCCCGTCACCCGCTCCACACTTCAAGGTCCAGGTCCGAGATGGATTCCCGGCCGGGGCCTTCGTTGTTTCCAGGGCTGTTCGATCTTCTCGGGCCATTGGCTCTCGTTGCTCCCACCGCTCCGTCATGCTCGTCATCGCGCGCAGCTCAGACCTTGATGACGATGACGCGTCCGCCGCACAGGGCGGCAAGGTCCTCCGGGTCGGAGGTGAGAACCGTGACGGGGCCGGGGGCAGCGAGGGCGGTCGCGCTGAGCATCGCATCGACGGCGTACTTGTGCCCGTGCAGGCCGGCGCCAGACAGAAGTGCGGCGGCGTGGCGGGCGATCGGTTCGGTGACCGGTTCAACGACAAGGCGGGACAGTGACCACTCCAGAGCCGGCCGGTTGATGCGGGGGTGGACCACTTCGACGAGGGTGGCGGCGGAGGTGATGACGCGGAGGTCGTCGGCGCGGGCGAGAGCGAGCCATGTGGTGACCGTGCGGTCACGCAGGACGACTTTGGCCAGTCCCTCGCTGTCGAGGACCAGCGTGCCGCCGGGGGTGGCGGGAGAACGGGTCATGCAGTGTCCGCCCCACCGTGGGCCTGTCCCTGCCGGGCCTGGTTGAGTTGGTCGCGCAGTGCCTGGACTTCGTCATCGGCAATGGGGCCATGCTCGGCCTCGGCGACCTGGATGAGTTCGCTGAGGTTGTCGCGCTCGATCTGGCGGGCGACGGCGGCGGCGACGTAGGCGGACAGACCAGAAGGGCCGCTCCGGGACCGTGCGGCCTCCGCGATGTCACGCGGCATGGTGATCGAGTACTTGCCAGTAGGCTCGCTCATGCTCTCTATCCTACTTCCCATGCTCCTGGCAATGATTGCCACGCCTAGGCAGTGTCCCGCGGATCATTTGACTGGGTCGCGGAGCCAGATGCGGATCGAGGCGACGTCGATGGTGCCCTGGTAGATGCGTTCTCTCTTGTCGTAGCGCGTGGCGACCGCGCGGGAGTTCTTAAGCTTGTTGAAGCAGCGTTCGACGGTGTTGCGTTCGGTGTAGCGGTCGCGGTCGAACGCTGGTGGCCGACCTCCGGACGAACCTCGTCTGCGCCGGTTGGCCTTCTGGTCCTCCTTGACCGGGATGACCGCCTGGATGCCGCGTCTGCGCAGATAGGCCCGGTTAGCGCAAGAGGGCGTCGGCGCTGGCCGCGAGGCGGCCGAGGATGTCGTCGAGTTGAGAACGCCGATGGCATGTGGCGAACCCAGCCGCGATCCGGCGCGCGAAGTGGCTTGACGATCGGGCTCGGCCCGGTCGAAGATGTGCCGCATGAGGATCCACAGAAAGGGTCATGCCGCGTAGGCGCCCCGCCGCCATACGGGCGGAACTGCCCCTGCACCCGCGTTCACCGGGTCCTCTCTGGCCCTCGCGGTCGATACTGCCCTTGTCCATATACCGGCAGGTCAGGGCCATGGAGAAGAAGAAGCTGGATAAAGACGCCGTTGAGCGTGCCCTGGGGGCGTGGAAACAACACGCGCGCTGTGCTCCATACGCCTCGCCTGAGTTCATGATGTTGGAGGTCGGCCACACGTGGGCCGACCCGCCGTACACCCGCGACGTGATCGAGGAGGCCGTCCGCGCGCTGCCGCCGAGAGCGGCCGGCGTCCTCGCCGCGGCCGTGCGTCCGATCGACAGGATGGCATTCGCGCGTACGCTGCCCGATCCTTTCGCCGATCCGGGAGGTCCGTGGTGGCACCGCAGGCTGTGGATCCGATGAAGCCGCCAGGCAGCGTCGTAGATCTTGGTTTGTCTGGTAGATCAGTTCTGTGGATGAGGAGCGGTTGAAGCGGCACGATCTGACCGATGGTCAATGGGCTCGGTTGGAGGTGTTGCTGCCGTCGATGAGGCCGCGGCGTGGTGGCCGGTGGGCTGATCATCGGATGGTGATCAATGGTGTGTTCTTCCGGACCCGTACGAGCGGTCCTTGGCGTGATCTGCCTGGCTGTTATGGGAACTGAAAGACGGTCTATAACCGGCATCGTCGCTGGTCACTGGACGGGACGTGGGCCAGGATCCTCGATGGGCTGCGGGCCGGGTGTGATGAGGCCGAGGGCAAGGACTGGACGGTGAGTGCGGATTCGACCATCGCTCGTGCGCATCAGCACGCGGCTGGGGGCCGGCGGGCTCCGGCCGCTGATGACCGTGCGGAGGGCTGGATCGAATGACAAGAATTCGGTCGGCCGGGAGGCGTTGGGCCGGTCCCGGGGAGGGCTGAGTACGAAGATTCACCTGGTCGCGGACCGGCGGTGCCGGCCGATCGCCCGGCTGACCAGTCCGGGACAGCACGGTGACTCCCCGCGGTTCATCCCGCTGATGGAGGTTGTTCGTATTCCGCGCCGTGGTCTGGGACGTCCGCGTCGCAGGCCCGGTGCCGTGATGGCCGATAAGGCCTACTCCTCTTGCGCTAACCGGGCCTATCTGCGCAGACGCGGCATCCAGGCGGTCATCCCGGTCAAGGAGGACCAGAAGGCCAACCGGCGCAGACGAGGTTCGTCCGGAGGTCGGCCACCAGCGTTCGACCGCGACCGCTACACCGAACGCAACACCGTCGAACGCTGCTTCAACAAGCTTAAGAACTCCCGCGCGGTCGCCACGCGCTACGACAAGAGAGAACGCATCTACCAGGGCACCATCGACGTCGCCTCGATCCGCATCTGGCTCCGCGACCCAGTCAAATGATCCGCGGGACACTGCCTAGCGGGAATGAGCACCAGGTCTGTCCCGCATCCATTTCTCGATCTTGGTTGCTCGTCCAGCTCTTCGAGACGACGCACGCATGAGGCATGGTGCTTGTCATCTCGATCGACAACAGCGATCAAGGGGCCGGTGTCCAGGAGCGTGGAAGTCACGTTGACCGATTGAACCGCTCCGCCAGCAGATCTTCGACCCGTTCCGACAGATCTCCTTCACCGGAGGCACCGATCCCCGCGATCGACAACCGCCGGCGCCGAGCCGGCTCATCGGTCTCTTCGTCCACGGTCTCAGCCAGCTCCGGATCCGTCTTCACCAGACGCAGCAGACGACGCGCCTGGTCCGGAGAGAGTCGATCGACCAGATGGTGGAGCTCCTCGTGCGCGTGCCCGGCAGTCATACTTCTGAGTCCATACTTCTGAGTCCATACTTCTGAGTCCATACTTCTGAGTCCATACTTCTGAGTCCATACTTCTGAGTCCACGTAAGCGTCTGCGCTCACCCCAGCCCAACCGCCGTATCAACGGCGCGGCAACGGCGCACGACCCTCCACCCACCCACCGTCCGGGTGTGCGGTGTGGGCGCCGGTCCCGAATGGCGGCGGGAGTCGGCCCGCGCGCCGCACCGCCTGGCCGCCGCACTCGACCATCGCCCGCTGCGGTGGGGCCGCACCGCCGCCTGTCGGGAGGGTTCCAGCTACCGGCTCTCATCGCTTCGCGGCGCCTTCTGGTACTTCATATGAACGCCGGCCACTCCGCTGCCGCCTGACGGGTGTTCGAGTCCTTGGTCAGGAACCGCATAACCCGGGACCGATGGCCAGCGGACCGTGAGCACCACCGATTCCTCCTCGGCGTACCAGGAATGATCGACGCCATGGCCCCACACGACGTAGTCACCTTGCCTGGCCAGCAGCACGCTACGTCCCGGCAGTTCCACCCGGAAACGGCCGCTGATCAACATGAGTAGCGCCGTACGCTTCTCACCGGTGACCCATTGCGCACGCTCATCGCCACGCGGGTGCACGCCCCACTTGATCTCGACACCGTCACTGTGCCGGACATCATCGGCCGGCTTGAAGTGCCCGAGCAGCCAACCACGGTCACAGGCCGCATCCACGTCCGCGCTACCCACATATACGTTCTCCAGCACGAGCCGCGACGCTAGCACGCACCTATCCGACCTCGCCCGTCCAAGCAGAAGACGCCTCCGCGGGGCACCCGGCTCCGGGATGATCGACGTTGCCCCACGAGGGCCGTAGGTGGTTGAGATGGAAGCCGGATCTTCCCGCCCGCCACGTCCCAGGCAAGCCCGACATCTCGACTCCTCCGGATCAGGGCCGTCTGTGACCGTCGGCATCCCATGACCGAGGAACGCCTACTGACCGAGGAACGCCTACCGGTCGACGCACACACGAAGACGGCCTTACCCTCCGTCTCCGAGCTGCCGCCCCTCCGGGGTAGGACGAGGCAGGCGGGAGGATTCAGCGGGTGCGGTGTGTAATTGGCGCGAACGACACCTGCGTGGTGTTTCGCTTTCACCAGATCCGCTCCGGGGACGAGTGGATCGACGATGTCCTGAAGAAGCCGGATGACCCAGACATGATGGCCCTCGTTGACCGCCGCCCTTGATCAGAGATCAGTTTCCTCACAGCGTGCCCGTTGCGTGCCCGATGACTTCGTCACCTCTTCAACAGCTCAGGTCGCGCCGCCCCAGTACAGTACGACGATCATCACGGGATGGCCGATGCCTGCCGTGGCCGGGGGGCGATCGAAGATCCGGGGCTCGTTCCTCACCCTGGCTCACCGGAGAGCGGCGTCGAGGCCGGACGCAACATGGACCCTCAGCGAGCTTGTGTCCATCGCCGGTGTCGGTCGCTCGTGCTCTTCACGACACGCGGACCGCTCTCGTCCGCCGGCCAGATCTGGAGAAGGTAGCGATCGGGCGCATTCTCCTCGTAACAGTCGGCGCGCCCCTCGTCCAGGCCGTAGGCGTGGTACCGCAGGCGATACCAACCCGGTCCAGCCGGAAGCGGCGGTAGCTCGTGGATGTCCTCGTCTCCCCACTCGTGCAGGGAGACGCTCCCCGCCTCCGAGACGAAGCTGATCTCCACGATGTCCTCGTACGCGCCGAGATCCGGGGTGGGCTCAGACCGTGCCACCTGGACGTTGAAAGGGACCTTGCCGTAGTGCGTGCCGATGGTCAGCAGGGCGACGCCGTCTCCCACGTTGATGATCCCAAGAGGACGCACCGGGTCGTCGTCGGCCAAGTGCTCGGGAATATCGGTTTCGCCGGTGTCATCGAAGAGATAAGCCTGGCTGTAGTCGACGCCGAGGGTGATGGTCACGGTTTCCGTGGCAGCATGCGGACGCGTCATAGATCGCGATCATAGGGGCCTTCGCCGACGTTTCATGATCTCGATGGGCTTTGGATCGGTTCTCCGCCGGCTGAACGATTCGTTCCGGGAGAAACGCTGAGAGGAAGCGGCAGCGGGAGCGGCCCCTCCGGCTCTTTGCGGAAACTCCGTCCTGTCTTCGCAGGTAGAACGGGCTGGTGTGGTGGCGGTCGGGTGTGAACGTCGTGGTGGCGGGGTGAAGTCATGGAGGTAGGTCGTCTGTCAGCGGGCGGCAATCAGCCGAACTGCCAGCCGAGCAGGTTCCAGTGCAGGCAGAACCAGACGAGGGCCAGCATTCCGGCCAGCAGGGTCACCTGGTGACCGCGGGCCAGGATGCCGACGGGCCCGTGTCTCCAGCCGATCACGGTGGTCGCGATCGCGGCGATGGTGAGGACGAGGAACAGCGGGGGAAGGAGCAGCAGGAGCCGGAGGGTCGCCGGCACGCCGTACAGGATGCTCGTGTCGCCGGTCAGAGTCAGCGCGAACATGACGACGAACGCCAGCCCGACGGTCCCGGCCAGGCCGGCGAGGAGGCGGCCGGCGCGCCAGGCGCGAGGCGTTCGAGCGGGGCGTCTCCGCAGTCGCCGGAGCGCGGCGGCCGACGGCAGGCCGAGTACGGCCGTCAGGGCGGTGACGACGAACACCAGGACGACGATGAGGTTGGCCGGAGGGGTGTCCCACCAGGGGATGAGTTCGTAGGCGGGCCCGTCGGTGGCCGCGTACGTGACGCCGGTGCCGTTCGTGACGAACGCCAGCCGCTGGGAACCGTCGTCTTGCCGGTAGAGCCCTGGCGCCAGCGGGCTCCACGTCATGCCCTTGAAGGCGAGTTTCCCGCCGTCCTCGACCCGCAGCCGGAAGGAGCCGGTGAGGGTGAGCACCTTCTCGATGGTCGACTCGGCGGTGCGGGCCGGCTTGTAGAAGCCCGCCACGGGCGTGGCCACCGTGCCGGGCGGAGCGGAGGGCGCGGCCACCGTGCCGGGCGGGTCGGAGGGCGCGGCGCGGTCGCCGGGGAGGAAACGGTTGAAGAAGGCGGGTATGAGCTCGGTGACGGTATCGATGCCGCCCGTGCCGTTGGTGGAGACGAACAGGCCGATGTCGGCGTCGGGCACCAGCAGGAGCGCGCTCTGGAAGCCTTCCCAGCTGCCGTCGTGCATGATCACGCGATGCCCGTTGACGGTCTGCTCCTTGAACCCGTGGGCGTACCCGTCGATGCGGGGGTCGGCGGCGAAGGACCGCTGGTGCATGAGACGGGCGGTGGGCTCGTCGAGGAGGGGCCCGTCCTCCAGGTGGGCGATCATGAAGCGGGCCATGTCGTTCGCGGTGGCGCTGATCGATCCGTCGGGCGGGAGGTTGTCGAAGACGAAGGGCTTGCGCTGGTACATCCCGTCTTCGTAGTCATAGCTGCGCGCCTGGCCCGCGGCTAGGCGGGTGGGGACCGGCTCGGAGGCCGTGCTGTGCCGCATGCCGAGCGGGTCCAGGATGTGGTCCTGTACGTACTGGTCGTAGGGCTGCCCGCTCACCTGCGACACGATGTGTCCGGCCAGCGCCGCGCCATAGTTCGAATAGGCCGACACCTCTCCGGGCGGGCGTATCCGCGCCGGCATGTGCTCGGCGAGATACGTGCCCAGAGGCGGCACATCGGCCTTGCGCCGCGCGCCCACGCCGACGGTGCGGTCCTCGAACCCGGCGGTGTGGTTCATCAGCTGCGCCAGCGTGATCGGCTGGGGGTACGTCGCGGGGACGCGGAATGTGGTGAGGTAGCGGTTCACGTCCGCGTGCAGGTCGAGCCTGCCCCGCTGCACCTGTTGCAGCACCGCGGTCCAGGTGAACAGTTTGGTGATCGAGGCGATCCGCACCAACGAGGTGCCGGAGTCGAACGGCGTCCCGTTCTCGCGGTCGGCCAGGCCGTACCCCTTGCTGAAGAGGGTTTTCCCGGCGCCCACCACCGAGACCACCGCGCCCGGCACGTGGTTGGCCTCCAGCCCTCTCGGCATAGCGGCGTCGAAGAAGTCCGCCAGTTGACGGGTGTCCGGAACGCGCGCCGAGGCCGCCGCCGCGGCAGGCGGCCAGACGGCCACCAGCGACAGCGCGGCGATGAGCAGCAGGCGGGGAAGGGCGACTGGCCACACGGCGTGACTCCTGACGTTGTCGGGAGTCATCAACGGTGCCGCCGGCGAGGGCGTGGCCGCATCGCCATCACAGCCATGGTCGCATCACACTAAAGTCGGAGATTTTCGTACGGACGGCATCGACGTTCGCAGGAGGTGACGCGCCGCCGTCCTGGCTACGCTGGGCCGATGGTGACGTACCGGAACGCGCTGCGGCGGGTCGTCACACTCGGCCCGCACGCGATCAGCGCGGCCTCTGTGGTGTTCTGCCTGTTCCTGACCGTTCTGGCGGTCAGGGTGCCGTGGGCGCCGCTGCCGCGCGTGGTCATCGCGGCCGCCGGGCTGGTCGCCACGGGTGCCGTGTGGTTCCGCGATCGGTGGCCGATCACGGTCACCGCCGTCGGGGCGGGTGCGTACGCGCTGTCGGGCAACCCCGGGCCGCTGCTGATCGGCCTGTTCTCCGGCGCGGGGGCGCGGCCGGGCCCGCGGTTCGCGGCGCTGGCGGCGATCGGCGTGGCGGGATTCCTGGCACAGCAGTGGGTCGACGACGGCAGGTTCGGCACGGACGCGCTGCTCTCCGCGATGGCCGCCACCGCCGCCGTGCTGGTGGCCGGGGGGTACACCGCCACCCGCCGCGAGCTCACCAGATCACTGCGGGAACGCGCGGAGCGCGCCGAGACCGAACGGCACCTGCGCGACGAACAGGCGAAGGCCGCCGAACGCGGCCGAATCGCACGGGAGATGCACGACGTGCTCGCGCACAAGGTCACCCTCATCTCGCTGCACGCCGGCGGGCTGGAGGTCAACCCCGGCGCGGAATCGGCGCGGGTCGAGCGGGAGGCGGCGCTGATCCGGGTCACCGCGCAGGAGGCCCTCGAAGAGCTGCGGAAGATCGTGGGCGTGTTGCGGGCCGGACATGACGACGGGTTTCCCGACCTGCGGCGATTGGTGGAGTCCTGGACGTCGGCCGGCAGCGCCGTCACGCTGCGCGGCGACCTCGGCACGTTGCCGGTGGCGACCGCCCGGGCCGCCTATCGGCTCGTGCAGGAAGGGCTGACCAACGCGCACAAGCACGCCGCCGGAGCACCCGTCACCGTCTCCGTGACCGGGAGCCCGGAGGACGGCGTCACGGTCACGGTCGCCAACGAGCGATCGTTCCGGCCCGCCGCGCGCCCTTCCGGCGCCGGAGCCGGTCTCGTGGGCCTGGCAGAACGTTTCCGTCTGATCGGCGGAACGGTACGCAGCGCGCCCGGCGATGCGGGAGGCTGGCGTCTCGAGGGCCGGTTGCCGTGGGACGCGTCCGCGAGGGACACATGATCAGGACGCTGCTGGTGGATGACGAATCGCTGATCCGCGCCGGACTGCGGTTCATCCTCGAATCCGCGCCCGACGTGGAGGTCGTGGGGGAGGCCGCGGACGGGGACGAGGCGGTCGACGCCGTGCACCGCCTGGGGCCGGACGTCATCCTGATGGACATCAAGATGCCGCGGACCGACGGCCTCGCCGCCACCGAGACCATCCGCCGGCTCGCCCGTGCGCCCGCGGTCGTGATCCTCACCACGTTCGACAGCGACGAGCACGTCTTCACCGCCCTGGAGGCCGGGGCCTGCGGATTCCTCCTCAAGGACACCTCGCCGCACGATCTGATCCGTGCCGTACGCCTCGCGAACAGCGGTGACGCGATGCTGTCCCCGCAGGTGACCCGGCGGCTGATCCACCGGGTCACCACCGACGTGCCCGTCCGGCGTCGCCGTGACGCGCTCGCCCGGCTGGAAACCCTCACCGGCCGCGAGCGGGAGGTGCTCACCGAGGTGGGGCTCGGCCGTTCCAACACCGAGATCGCGGCCGGCCTGCACATGAGCGAGGCAACCGTCAAAAGCCACATTTCCCACCTGTTCGACAAGCTCGCCGTCACCAACCGGGTACAGGTGGCCATCGCCGCCTACCGCGCCGGCCTGGTGGACTGAGCGTTTCCGTACGTGGACGCGGGTACCCGCCGTTCCCCGTACCGCCGTGGCAGCAGGGCCGTCCCCCACCACCGAGCCGGCTGAAGAGCCCCCTCGCGGCCGAGCCGGTCGAACGCATCAGCACGTCCGGCGTCCTCGACGCCGAGGTCGTCGACCTTGACGAGCCACGCCGTCCCACGCTGGTCCACGACCGACCACCCGCGGCCCTGCCGGCGCCGGTGGACGGCGAGCCGGCTCTAGCTGAAACTGCTCCGGTAGGCGTGGGGGCTGACGCCGACGACGCGTTTGAACCGGTCGCGGAAGGCGGTGGGCGAGCCGAAGCCCGCCTGGGCGGCGATGCGTTCGACGGAATGGTGGGTGGTCTCCAACAGGTGCTGGGCCTGGCGGACCCGGGCCCGGTGGAGCCACCGCAGTGGTGTGGTGCCGGTCTGCTCGCGGAAGCGCCGTATCAGGGTGCGGGTACTCGTGCCGGCCTGGTCGGCGATGTCCGCCAGGGTGAGATCGCGGGCGAGGTTGTCCTCGATCCAGCGCAGGAGGGGTTCGACGGCCGAGCCGCGAGGGGTGGGCGGGTACCGCTGCACGATGAACTGGGCCTGGCCGCCCTCGCGTTCCAGCGGCATGACGGACAGCCGGGCGGCGTCGGCGGCGATCGCGGAGCCGTAGTCCCGGCGGATCATGTGCAGGCACAGGTCCAGTCCCGCCGCGGCGCCGGCCGAGGTGAGGATCTGCCCGTTGTCGACGTAGAGCACGTCCGGGTCGACGTCGACGTCCGGATGGGCGGTGGCGAGCTGGGCGGCGGCCAGCCAGTGGGTGGTGGCGCGCAGCCCGCCGAGCAGTCCGGCGGCGGCGAGGATGAAGGTGCCGGAGCAGATGGAGGCGATCCGGGTGCCGTCGGCGGCGGCGCCGCGGAGCGCGTCACGGACGGCCGGCGGCAGGGGCCTGGCGGGGTCGGCGGCCTGATGTCCCTGATCCGCGAACCGCACCGGCGCAGGTTCAACGCGATCATGGTGGCCGGAGCCGGGGCCGCCTATCTCAGCGGCGGGGGTTTCGGCCCGTGGGAACTCGCCTTCACCGCCGTCATGACCTACTGCGCCTATCGCGGCCTGGAGTCGTGGACGTTCATCGGCATCGGGTGGCTGCTGCACACCGTCTGGGATCTGTCGCACCACCTGCACGGCAACCCGATCATCCCGTTCGCGGACCACTCCTCCCTGGGATGCGCGATCTGCGATCCCGTGATCGCCGTGTGGTGCCTCTCGGGTGGCCCCTCGGTCACAGACCTGCTCCGCGTGCGTCTCGGTCGGTCCCGCGTCGAACGGCCCACGCCGCCGCCCTGATCACACCGGCCCGCTTCCCTTCCGGGCGGATCCTGCGCGGCGTGGCCGTGTGCTCCTTGAGGTGGGTTAGGGATGGACCGCGATGCGGGTGAGGGGTGGACCGCACGGCCGGAACGATCACTCTTGAGAGTGAGGGCGGCAGGCGGATGAATCCGGATAATGGGCGGATGTTCGCAGCGTTCCGGACCGGCAGGGCGGTTGACGGGGTGCTCGCGGCGGGCGTGGTCCTGGCTACGGTGGTGCCGCTGCTCCTGCCCGATCCCCATCCGTGGTGGATCATCGGGCTGGGGCTGCTGGCGTCGGTGCCGGTGGGGTGGCGCAGGCGAGCGCCGATGGTGGTGGCGGTGGTGGTCGGGGCGGCGATGTCGGTGCTGGTGACGTGGGAGAAACCGTTTCTGCCTTTCGGGCCGCTGCTGGCCGTCTACACGATCGCCGATCTGAGTCCCACCTGGAAGCGGCTGGCGGCGATTCCGGTGATCGTGGCGACCGTGGGTTCCTCGCTGGTGCTGCCCGGGGAGAGCGACGAGACCTTCCGGCTGGTGGGGACCACCTTCGTGGCCGCCTACGCGCTGGGCACCAGTGCCAGGGCGAGCCGCTCGCGAGCCGCCGAGCTGACCGAGCGGGCGCGGCGACAGGAGCAGGAGCACATCGCGGCGGTGGCCGAGGAACGCACCCGGATCGCGCGCGACATGCATGACATCGTCACCCATTCCGTTGGTCTGATGGTGGTTCAGGCCGAAGCGGGGCCGGTGGTGGTGCGCAGCGACCCGGACAGGGCGGAAGCGGTCTTCGATACGATCGCCGACACGGGAAGGGGTGCGCTGGCCGAGCTCCGGGGGGCGCTCTCCGCGCTGCGGGTCCCGGGCGAAAGCGGCGGGCCGGTGTGGGGCCATGCCGGCGAGCGCATGAGTGAGTCGCTGTTTCAGCCGCGTCTGGCCAACCTCCCGGCGCTGCTCGATCGCAGCGGTCTCGATGTGGTGAGCACGACCGCCGGTACCCCGCGCCTGGTCGCCGAGAGCGTTGAGGCCGCCGTCTACCGCATCGTTCAGGAGGCGCTCACCAACGTGCGCAAGCACGCCGGTACGCGTGCCGTATGCCTCGCTCTGACCTGGGGGGAGAGCCTGACGGTGGAGATCGCCGACGACGGGCGGGGACCGGGCGAGGGCGGCGGGTACGGGCTGGCCGGGATGCGGGAACGGGCGGCGGCATGCGGCGGGACGCTCAGGGCCGGGGCAGGACGGGGCGGGGGATTCATGGTGAGAGCTGAATTTCCGCTTGAATAGCCCGCATGTTACGGGTGCTCATCGCCGACGACCAAGACCTGTTCCGCGCGGGGTTCGGGCTGATCCTGGGGGCGCAGCCGGACATGGAGGTGGTCGGTGAGGCCGCCGACGGAGAGGAGGCGATCGCCGCGGCCAGGCGGCTCCGGCCGGACGTGGTCCTGATGGACGTTCGGATGCCGGGCAAGAACGGCATCGAGGCGACCAGGGAGATCTGCGCCACCACCGCCGCCAAGGTACTCGTGCTCACCATGTTCGACCTCGACGAGTACGTCTACGACGCGGTCCGGGCGGGAGCGAGCGGTTTCCTGCTGAAGGACATCCGGCGCGACGAGCTGGCCCACGCCGTGCGTACCGTCGCCTCGGGTGAGGCCCTGCTGGCCCCGGCGGCGACCAGGAGGCTGCTCGACGATCTGGTGCGCAGACCCGCCCACGGCGTCGTCCCCCGCCTGACGACCAGGTTGGACGCACTGACCGAACGCGAGCGCGAGACGCTGAGGCTGGTCGCGCACGGCCTGTCGAACGCGGAGATCGCCGCCGCGCTCGTGGTCACCGAGCACACGGTCAAGACGCACGTCAGCCGCATGCTCGCCAAGCTGGGCCTGCGGGACCGGGTCCAAGCCGTGGTACTCGCCTACGAGTCCGGGCTGGTGGTCGCCGGTGAGAGTGACGACGGAGATCACACCCGCGGGTGACGCGCCGGTGGAGTGCGGGAAAGCACGATCATCGGCATGGCACGCCTCCTCCTCACCCTCGCCTCCGCCGTCCTGACGCACTTCGGCACCGGCCTCCACCCTGTCTGGTGGCTCACCTGGCTCGCGCCGCTCCCTGTCCTGTTCCTGGCCCGCCGGGCGGGCAGGGGTACGGCCTTCACCGCCGGGACGCTCGTCTGGCTCGCCGGCCAGGCGCAGATGTGGCCGTACTTCACCGGACCCCTTGAGATGCCGCCCGCGCTGGCCGCCGCCCTCATCGCCGGCCCCGCGCTCTGCTACGGCTCGGGCGTGCTGCTCTTCCGCACCCTGCTCGCGCGCGGCAGGCCACTCCTGGCGGCGTCGGCCGTACCGGCCGTCTGGGTCACCGCCGAGTACGCCATGAACCTCGCCGGACCGCACGGAGCCTGGTGGAGCCTGGCGTACACGCAGGCCGACTTCCTGCCCGTGCTGCAGACCGCCTCGGTCACCGGGGTCTGGGGCATCACCTTCCTCCTGCTGTTCGTACCCGCCTCCGTCGCGGTCCTGCGGCCACGCGCGGCGGTGGTCTCGGGTGTGCTGGTCGCGCTCACGCTCGGCCATGGTCTCGTACGGCTCGCGACGCCCGCCGACACCGGAGGACGGAAGGTCGCGCTGGTCGCGACGGACGCCTCCGAGGATCTCGTCCGCCGGTACGGCGAGGCGGTGGACACCGCGGTGGCCCGCGGTGCGGAGATCGTGGTGCTGCCCGAGAAGGTCTTCAAGAACGCCGACCTGCCGTTCACCCGCCCGGGTGTGGAGGTGGTCGTGGGGATCGCCATGGAGACCAACAGCGCGGTGAGCCATCCCTCCGGAGTGCGCTACGACAAGCACCACATGATCCCCGAGGTGGAGCGCGAGTTCCGGCCCGGCACCGGCCTGGCCTTCCTCGACGGCGACCGGCTCGGCCTCATCATCTGCAAGGACCTGGACTTCCCCGGCCTGGTCAGGGAGTACGGCGAGGCCGGCGTCGCCGCCCTGCTCGCGCCCGCCTGGGACTTCGACGAGGACGCGTGGCTGCACAGCCGGATGGCGGTGGTGCGCGGCGTGGAGAACGGACTGGCGGTGGCCCGCGCCGCGCGCGAGGGACTGCTGACGGTCAGCGACGGCCTCGGCCGGATCGTGACCGAGCGCCACAGCGGCGGAACGGGCATGGCCATGGTCACGGCCACCCTGCCTCAGGAGGGCTCGGCCACCCTCTACACCGCCCTGGGAGACTGGGCCGCATGGGCCTCGGCGGGATTGCTGCTGCTCGCGCTCGGTGCGTCGGCTCGTACGAAATCCTCCGGCCCGGCCGGCGAGAGCCCGACCGGCGGGACCACGATGAGCGGGTCGGTGCCGAACTCGGTGCGCGGGCCGGCGAATCGCCCGTCCGCCTCGGCGTCCTCCGCCATCGGCGCGCCCCCGGAGGGGGGATGAGGTGGACGGCCGTCCGCCGTCGACCCTACGCCGGAGGGCGGTGAACTCACCTGCGTTCCGCGGGCAGGTCGGCCGCCTCAAGGGCCAGCCGCCTCAAGGGCCGGCCGGCGGGGTGACGACCAACTCGGTGTCCGGGTCGTGGTCGATCTGCGGAGGACCGGCGACGATCATGGTGGCTCGGGCCCACGGCTGTTCTCGCAACACGAACGGCAGTTCCTCCGACAGCCAGTTCGCCACGTGCTCCAGCTGCTCGGGGGAGTCACCGTCGCGGACGGTCAACAAGCGCTCCTGCTCGTCGAGGTCACCCTGCATCCACACCGAGGCGTCCAGCCAGGGGGTGAGCTCCTCGCGGATGACGCCGGTGCCCTCGACCCAGATGAAGTCGGCACCGGCGGGGACGGTGATCGATCCGGGCCGGTCGTGGGTGATCCAGGCATCAGGGCGGAAGTCCACCGCCTCACCCCGGTGCAGGGGGTGCAGGATGTTCTCGGCGAGCACGGCGCCCCAGTCGAAGTAGGCGTGGTTCCAGGCGACGTCGTCGGTGTGCACGACGGCGGAGTTGGGCACCGCCTCGCGTAGCCGCTCGGCCAGGGTCGTCTTGCCGGCGCCGCCCCGGCCGTCGATCGCGATCACCCGCGGACGTCCGGTGACGTCGGGTGACGCGTCGCGCAGCTGCCGGACGGCGTCGAGCACGGTCATCACCCGCCAGCCGACGGCCTCGGTCTCGCCTGGATGTAGACGCATTGACATCCTGTCTCCGGAGGAAAGCACACAGGTCCGGCCTACCACCGCCTACCCGGGAACGCCGAACTCGTTCACGGCCTGCTCAACGGTCTCGCGAAACTCCAGCCGCCGGTCCAACCTCCCCCGCCGGAAACGCTCCCTGAGATCGACCGGGGTCGCCGCGATGAGCAGCCTCCCGCCGGCCGTCATGACCCGCTTCGCCGCACCGATGACGGCCCCGACCCCCGCGTCATCCCAGGCGGTGACTCCCCCCAGGTCGAGAACCAGGCGCGGAGGACCGTCCGCCTTCAAACTCACTATCTCGCCTTGAAGAAGCATCGCTGGAGCAGCGTCCCGGGTGAGCCCACCCCTCACCCGCAGAACGGTGCACTCACTGTGGTGCCCCAACTCCAACGTGGTTCCAGGTTTCTTACCCGGCATGGCGCACCCGCCTTTCCGCCCCTGCCCGCTGCTCTTTCATTCTGCATCCGGCGGGGGCGCTTCGGCTCCGGGACGATCCACGTTCCAACGCGAGGCCATGAGCCCGGGCCTTCGTGAAGTTGCCGCGCCGGAGCGCGCGCTGATGTGTCCCGAGTTCGGTGACGGGCGTGCCGGCGGTTCGGGACCGCGTCTGTACGGTGTCAGTGGTCCGGTGTCTCATGCCGGTCGATGTGATCGCGGAACCAGTCGATCGCGAAGCGGTGCGAGGCGATGCCGTAGTCGAGCGTCGCGCGCTGATGGGTGGCGAGGTCGCGGTGCTCCTCGGGAACGGCCAGGGTGGCGAGGTGCTTGTCGAGGGCCGAAAGCGCGGCGAGGTCGGCCTCGAGGCGCGCCGTGATGCGGCGGAGCACCGGTACGCGTTCGGCCGGCTCCAGCAGACCGAGGAAGTAGAGCCTGGACAGCGCCGCGGTCTCCGGATCGGGCCCGGCCAGGTCCCCTGTCATCCACGCGCGGAACTCCTGGCGGCCGGCGTCGGTCAGGCGGTACACCTTCCGTCCCCGGCCTCCGGCTTCGACGCTGGCGACCTCGATGAACCCTCGCGCGAGCAGGGTGTCCAGCGCGCGTTTGATGCTGCCGGAGCTGGCGCTGTAGAAGAGCGCGACACCGGCCTCGAACCCTTTGATGAGGTCGTAGAAGGTCTGCGGGGCGATCAGGAGCAGACCGAGGATCACATGAGCCATTGATCGAGTTTAGATCATTGACTCTCATAGACATGTCTATTAGACATATAGCAGGTTCCCAGGATGGTGCTCGGGGTCACGAATGCCGGCTGACCGCCCCGGCCGGTGGAGGGCATGGCGCCGAGGGGGCGCGTTGAGGTAACGGAGACAAGGAACACTCACGTGAGATCACCGCTCGCCACGACCACCGCTCACGACAATCACGTTCCCGACGACGTCGACGCGCGGCTGACGGGCCTGCTGGAGAGCCTCGTCGCGCGACGCGGCGTGCACCACGCCAACCTCGCCGTCACAAGCGGCGACGGGAAACAGCGCTGGTCCGCCGCCTCCGGACCCGCCGGTGCCGACGGCCGTCCGTCGAGCCCCGACACCCCGTTCTTCATCGCGAGCGTCACCAAGCGTTTCATCATCACGCTGGTGCTGCAGGCGCACGAGCGCGGCGAGCTCGAACTGGCCGCGCCGATCGGCAGCTGTCTGCCGGCGGAGATGATCGCTGGACTCCATGTCCTCGGGGGGATCGACCGGACGTCCGCGATCACGGTGCGCCACCTCGCGAGCCACACGTCCGGATTGCCGGATTACTTCGAGAAGCGCGGCGAAGGCCCCAGCTTGTATGAGCGCCTCGCCGCCGGTCAGGATCTGGCCTGGACCTTCGAGGACACGATGCGAACCACGCGCGAGCAGCGCCCGCACTTCGAGCCGCAGGATCTCACGGCCGCTCGGCAGAAGGCCCGCTACTCCGATACCGGCTTCCAGTTGCTCATCCGCATCGTGGAGACGGTGACCGATCGGTCGTTCGCCGATCTGCTGGCCGAACGGATCCTGGGTCCGCTCGGCCTCACGCGCACCTGGCTCCCAGGACACCGCCCGCCGGATCCGGCGACCGCAGCGCCCTCGCCGCTCTACGCGAAACAGCGCCGCGTGGAACTGGCCTCGATGCTCGAATCCTCCAACGACCTGTTCAGCACCACCGGTGACCTCCTCACCTTTCAGCGGGCGCTGCTCGACGGCCGGCTCTTCGGTGACACCCGCTCGCTGGGACTGCTCACCGAGCGGCGCAACCGGCTGCGCAACATCCCCATCCTCCGGTACGGGCTGGGCACCATGTTCTTCAAGGTCGGCCGGCTCATGTCACCGGGGCGCCGCCCTGTCACGCTCGTCGGCCACTCGGGGGTCACCGGGACCTGGCTCTTCCACTGCCCGGAGCTCGACCTGCATCTGGCCGGCACCGTTGACCAGACCAGGGGGCAGGCCGTCCCCTTCCGGTTCATGGCGCGTTGCCTTGGCGCCTGGCGAGCGTGAGGGCGAAAAACCCTTCCGCATGACCTGCCGGGGCTCGCGCGTCGAGCCGCCCTGATCAGCACGAACATCCTCACCGGCCCAGCATCTCCGCATGCCCGCCACGTGGCCTCAGCCGCCGATCGTCCAACCCTCGCCGGCACCCCGAGACGACGTCGAGTAAGGCTCCGCAAGACGGATGATCGATGCGATTCCGGCGAAGCGCGTGGCACGCCGCCTGGACAGGCGCCGAGTCGTGGTCGCCGGATTCCATACGCACCCGTCGCGTTTCGCCGGCCGCGTCCCCCGGAGCCGGAGACAGCCCGTCCCCGGGCCGTCGACCAGGGTGACGTGGGATCTCGGCCACGCTCACTCGCGATCGGTCCGAGGCCCTACCCGGCCGTCCCACCCGCCGTACTCGACGCGCTCCCCGAGCCGGCGACATCGCGACGAGCCTTCGCCCGGCCCGCGTCGAACGGCGATCCGAAACGTGCCAGACAGTGCCAGACCTTTTTGAGGGCCTGCGGGTCATAGCGACCTGTGCCGGCCGCGTCTCCGATGATCCGCGGATCGAGGTGACCGTCCACGGCGATCTCGGTACCCAGATCGACGTACTCCTGCCCGCGGTAATCCGGATGGCGTCGCAACCGGTCGACGGCGAGCCGGAATCCGGCGTGCCATTCGATCGAGCACGGAAGCCGGTGGGCCGCGGCCTGCACGGCTGTTCCGCGATAGCTCGGATCCAGGACCAGGGCCTCCACGTCACGGTCGAGCCTGACCGGCCCGTGCACCTGGGCCTCGATGTAGTCGTCCAGGGCGTCCGGATCGTCGGCGTCGGCCAACTCGATGAGTGCCATGCGGGACACGACTCCGAAGGCCGACGGCTCGAAGAAGCTGTCCGGATAACAGAACGTGGCTCGCGACAGGGTCTCCGCGGTCAGCCTGAAGTGAGCGGATCCGAACCGTGGCGCCGCGCCGACGGGCTTACCGCGGAAGTTCAGCGCGCCGTAGACGGGGCGATCGTGAGGCGGTGCGTGGTCGTACGCGCCACCGAAGATCCGGCTCTCCCAGCGCCACCGGTCCCCGCCCGGATGAGCGGTCAGACCACCGTTGCTCGTGCCCGTGACGAACTGCGAGTGGTAGAGGCCGTCGTCCGCCAGTCCGAGCAGGATCGGCCGACCGCCCGCCATCCGGTCCGGATGGAAATTCAGGGTCACACGCATCCGGGGGTCGAGTGGCCCGCCTGACGACAGGGTCGCGACATGGCGGAGGGCTCGCTCCTGCGGTGACCCGGACGTGTCAGCGCTCATCCGTAGCGTGCCCTCGCATCGGTTTCCAGGAGGTGGCCCGCCCTGCGGGGGCTCGGCCAGGCCCTGGCGTGATCATGCTTGTGGCTCACTCCGCCCGTGGTTGCGAGGTACTGCGACGGCTGCCGCGGCAGGTGCACATCGTGGCTCATGTCCGCCCCCGTCCTGCACCGCCCGGAGCCGAGTCGTGAGCCTTTCCCGTCACCCGCTCCACGCCCTCGTCACACCGGGCGAGGTGTCCGGTCAGGAGACGCAACAACCCCTCCGGATCCTCACGGTGTGGATCATGTCCGGTAGGCAAGGACGTCGTTCGCACCAACGACGTCTCTCGCACGGCCGCCCGCAGCTCGTGCTCCACCCACGCGCAGTACGCGTTCCAGGCAGGAACGAGATCTTCGGGAAACACGCCCGCGAAGGCCCTCGCGTCACCGCTGACGACAAGCAGCGGGCAACGCGCAGCACGATAGGCGGAGAAAAGGTCGAGAGCGTCGATCTCCCGCATGACCTGGAGAAACGACTCGGAGAGCCCTTGCCCCATCTCGTTCAGAAACGAGGTCATCTCCTGCCAGGCACGCGTCGCCCGCACCTCGTCCAGACCGAGGAACTGCCCAGGCCGTGTCGGGTTGCCGTGACCGTCGAGGTTCACCGCGAGCGGACACTCCGGATGCTCCCCGGCCCACAGCGCGGCGACCATGCCTCCCAGGGAATGTCCGACGACCACAGGCCGGTGAAGTCCGAACCCCTCCACGACGGCGGCGACGTCCGCCAGCACCTCCTCCCACGACCACGGCGCCGCACCGGACTCACCATGGCCGCGTAGGTCCATGGACACCGGCCGGAACCCGGCGCTCACGAGAAGCCCCGCGAAGACGTCCCAATCCCCGCGTGTCCGCCCGCCACCGTGCAGGAGAAGCACGTCCCCACCGTGCCCACCATGGTCTTCCGCCACGATCGGCACATCACCGATCACGAGTTTCCCGGTCGCGTCCACGCCACCCGTCACCTTTCGCCCGTATCCCTGTCCTCCGCCTTTCGTAACAGCCTGGCGCGACGGTCTCCACAGCTTTTCCGCTGGACGGCGGCGTCCTCGCCTCCTGCCAAGGACGGCGCGCCACGGCTCGCGTGCCGGATGCGCAACCGCTGGTGCGCCGGCGACGAGTTGGAGACGATACCGAGCCGGAATTCCGGCGCGAGCTTCCTGAGTACGGGGTCGGCTTCCAGGCGGCGCGTCCTTGCGGCCGGCCGGGAACGCCTGGCCCTGTGGGGACCTGACGTCCAGGTCGGCGTGCCCGACGACTCCAGCGTGACGGGATGGAGCGCTCGCACTCTTCGCGAGGTGAACCCGTTCTACTGGGGATCGCGGTTCACCGAGGACGGAGCCTGGCCGGGCCCCGAGGTCCACTTCTCCTGACCTGCGCGGTACGGCCCGCAGGGGCAGGGTCCCGGCCGCCGCGGGCGAGCAGGGGAACGGTCCGCTCCAGGTGGTGCCGGCCCGCGTTGTCCCAGAACACGTCCACCCCGCCGGGAGCGAGTCCGGCGATCTCCCCGTACACATCCGGGTCGTGGTAGTCGACGACCTCGTCGGCGCCGCACCGCCGGCACCAGTCGAAGTCGTCCGGGCGCGCGGTCGCGACGACCCGCGCCCCCGTGGCCGCGGCGAGTTGAACGGCGGCGGTGCCGACTCCGCCTCCCGCGCCGGTCACGACGATCGTCTCCCCGATCCGCAGGCCCGCCTCCCTGAACAGGCCGATGTGCGCGGTGGCGGCGGTGTGCAGGCAGGCGGCCGCGTTCTCCGGATCGACGCCGCCGGGCAGGTGGTAGAGCCGGTCGGCGGGCACGGCGGCGTAATCGGAGAAGGAGCCCTGACGGCCGTCGAACCCCAGGCTGTTGCACCACACCGTGTCGCCGGGGGCGAACCCCGGTGCCGCCCTGATCACGGTCCCCACCAGGTCACGGCCGATGACGAACGGGTACGGCAGGCGCGTCCGGTAGGCGCCGGAGCGGACGAAGGTGTCGACGTGGTTGACGGCGAGTGCCCGCACCTTCACCAGGACCTCCGACGAGCCGGGTTCGGGCACGTGGAACCGGCCGATCCGTATCTCGTCCGCCGGGCCGGGCCGGGTGACGTACGCCGCGGTCATGGTCTCCGGGTCGCTCATCATTCCTCTTCCACGTCGGCTTCCACGTCGGCGAGGTGCGTACGCGCTCACGCCCGCCTCAGATCACCCTCGCCGGCGTCGCCGGAGGTGCGGGCCGGAGACAAGATCGGCGGTGGCCTCTCCGGTTTCTCGAGAAGCCGTACGTATGGGACCTGGCGCCTGCCGTCTCGACCGACGGCAGCGATCACAGGGCCGGTGTCCGGAGACGTGGCGGTCACACCGGCCGATCGGACCGCTCCACCGGGTGACGAAGCTCCTCACGCGCATGCCCGGCGCTCATGACCACGAGTCTACGCAACGGCGGGCCCTTGACCAGGGTGCGAGGGCCCGGGGGGCGACCATGGTCACTCGCGGCCGGGCCCGCGAGCCGGGCGGTCAGGAGGGTGCCGTCGTCCGCGTCGCCCGCGGTCCATGGAAAAGTCGCCCGCGGTCCATGGAAAAGCGGCGGGGAATGCCGGGTACGGCGCGGAAGTTAGTGGTCGTCATGACGACCATTGGATTCATCGGCAGCGGAAACATCGGGGGCACGGTCGCCCGGCTCGCCGTCGCGGCGGGCTACGACGTGGTGCTGAGCAACTCGCGCGGCCCCCGGACATTGAAGGAACTGGTCGACGAGCTCGGGCCGGGGGCCGCCGCCGCGACCTCCGCCGAGGCCGCCGCGGCCGGCGACCTGGTGGTCGTCAGCGTCCCGCTGCGGGCTTACCTCGACGTTCCGGCGGAGCCGCTCGCCGGCAAGACCGTCCTCGACACCAACAACTACTACCCCGAGCGGGACGGGACCTTCCCGGAGCTCGACGCCGGATCCACCACCTCCAGCGAGCTGCTGCAACGGCACCTGACGATGTCCAAGGTCGTCAAGGTCTTCAACAACATCTACTTCCGGCATCTGCGGGCGCTGCCCCGGCCCTCCGGCGCGGCGGACCGCAGTGCCCTGGCGATCGCGGGCGACGACGCCGGCGCGAGGGGAGAGGTGACCACGTTCCTCGACCGGATCGGTTATGACACCGTCGACGCCGGGGCACTCGCGGACGGATGGCGTTTCCAGCCGGGGACCCCCTCGTACGGATTCGTCTACGCGGGAGGGATCGAGAACTTCTGGGAGTCGCCGGGGGTACCCTTCGACGCCGCGGCGCTCCGCGCCAAGCTCGCCGACGCCCGGCGCTGACACCCGTTCACGACACGGGGTCACGGGGATGTGGCTCGTCCGGCTTCGCGCGGCTTCGATATATCTCCGCCAGTACGAGCAGGAGAACCCCTCCCACGAGAAGGACCGCGGAAACTCCGGAATAGAGGGCGGCCGGCCTGCAGGCGCCCGCGAGCTTCGTCCGGTCGAGGACCATCGAGGAGGCGAGAACCGGAATCGCGGGCCCGGCCGCGCCGGCGACCAGGGAGAGCACTCCCAACCAGACGATCCGGGCGGGATTCCGTCGACGAGCCGGCGGGTCGTGGAGAAACGACCGGAACAACCTGTGCAACAGAAGACCCGCGCCCCCCGCGCACAGACCGCCCAGCAGGACGTCCCCGCGCGCCAGTACGTTCTCGGCCACCGTGGAACCCGCCGCCATCAGGATGTTCGGCGGCCTGAACATCGCCCCGGCGGTCATGTCCGTGGCCGCTGACACGCTCAGGGGAAGCCGGTGCGGTATGGGGTGAACGTACACGGCGACGATGTGAGGAGCCTGCATGGCACCGCTGACGACGAACGCGAATCCCGACGCCGCCCAGATGCCCCCGACCACCAGTGAAAGGCCGGCGAGCCGGCGTAGAACCATGCGGCCCATGGGGCTCCCCGCTCGTTCGTCGGCGACTGATAATTCTCACGAAGGAGGATGACGCCATATGGCAGATGAGCAGATTACGACAATCGGCAAATGCTACGCATGCAAGCGCACCTTCAGTTTCATCCCCGCGAGCGTGACGACCGTTACGATCGACCCCGAGACCGGCCTTCCTCCAGGTATGACGGTTTTGGCCACCTTTCGCGAACCGGCACCGGAGGCGACGGCCAGATCGGTCGAGGAACCCCTCTGCCCCAACTGCCTCGACAGGGCGAAGCAGTTCCTGGAACTCACGAGTTCACCCGCTCCCCCCTTCGAGAAGTGGCACAACAACCCTGATCACGGCTGAGTCCCGGGCCCGGTCGAAGGCGTCGCGGGGAATGGCCGGAGACGATCGAGGGCTCCGGGCACGGCGACGCCGGGTACGGGCCGGCGCCCAGGGCGTGGGGCCGGACGTGAACCGGCCCGCTCGTACGCCACGACGACGGGATCACCTGTGCCCGAAGCCGTCCGTGGGCGCCTCCGTCCCCGCCGGGGCTCCCGTCTCCAGCAGCCGGCCCTCGGAGAGCCGCAGCCAGCGGTCGACCTTGATCTCCGTGAGGAAGCGTTCGTCGTGGCTGACCACCACGAACGCCCCTTCGTAGGCGCTGAGCGCGCTCTCCAGCTGGCCGACGCTGACCAGGTCGAGGTTGTTGGTGGGTTCGTCCAGCAGCAGCAGCTGGGGCGCAGGTTCCGCGTACAGCACGCAGGCCAGGGTGGCGCGCAGCCGCTCACCGCCGGACAGCGCACCGACCGGCAGGTGAACGCGGGAGCCGCGGAACAGGAAGCGGGCGAGCAGGTTCATCCGCTGGGCCTGCGGCATCGCGGGGGCGAACGTGGCCATGTTCTCCGCCACGGTGCGGTCGAGATCGAGCAGGTCCAGCCGTTGGGACAGGTAGGCGACCCGGCCGTCGGCCCGCCTGGCCCGGCCGCCCTCCGGTTCCAGATCGCCGTTGATCAGACGCAGCAGGGTGGACTTGCCGGCGCCGTTGGCGCCGGTCAGCGCGACCCGCTCGGGTCCCCGGATCGTCAGATCGGCGCCCTCCCCCGCGAACAGGGCCCGCTCACCGTGGTGGACCTGCATCCGCTCGCCGAGGAAGACCGTGCGTCCGGCCGGGACGTTGGTGCCGGGCAGTTCCAGCGTGATCCTCTGCTCGTCGCGCAGGGCGCGGCCCGCCTCGTCGAGCCGGGCCTTGGCGTCGTTGACCCGCGCGGCGTGCATCTCGTTCGCCTTGCCCGCCGACTCCTGGGCGTCGCGCTTCATCGTCCCGGCGAAGATCTTCGGCAGCCCGGCGTCCTTGAGGTTGCGGGCGGCGTTGCTGGCCCGCCGCGCCGCCCGCTCGCGGGCCTGCTGCATCTCCCGCCTCTCCCGCTTGACCTCCTGCTCGGCGTTGCGGACGTTCTTCTCCGCGACCTCCCGCGCGGCGCGCGCGGCCTCCTCGTAGGCGGTGAAGTTCCCGCCGTAGGAGCGGATCTCGCCCCCGTCGAGCTCGGCGATGCGGTCCATCCGGTCCAGCAGTGCCCGGTCGTGACTGACCAGCAGCAGGCAGCCGTTCCAGTCCTCCAGCACGCCGTAGAGCTTGCGGCGCGCGTCCAGGTCGAGGTTGTTGGTCGGTTCGTCGAGCAGCAGGACGTCGGGCTGCTTCAGCAGCTGCGCCGCCAGGCCGAGGGAGACGACCTGGCCGCCGCTGAGGGTGTGCAGGGGCCGGGTGAGGGAGAGCTCCCCGAGGCCGAGCCGGTCCAGCTGGGCACGGGTGCGCTCCTCGATGTCCCAGTCGTTGCCGATCGTGGTGAAGTGCTCCTCGCCGGCGTCTCCCGACTCGATGGCGTCCAGGGCCCTGATCACCGGAGCGATCTCCAGGACCTCGGCCACGGTCAGGTCGCCGGCCAGCGGCAGGCTCTGCGGGAGGTAGCCGAGCACGCCCTGGACGGACACGGTCCCGCCGCCGGGCCGGTACTCGCCGGCGATCAGCTTGAGCAGGGTGCTCTTGCCGGCGCCGTTCGGGGCGACGAGGCCGGTACGGCCGCCGCCCACGGTGAAGGAGAGATCCTGGAAGACCGGGGTGTCGTCGGGCCAGGAGAAGGAAAGGTTCGAGCAGATGATGAACGCATCGGACATGCGAGAAAACCTCGTGTGGGACGCGGGCGCGCCGAAGGCCGCCCAGCGGGGGAACAGGGATCAGTGAAACGACGGCATGGCCACGGCGACGGCGCTCCTACGCGCCGGCCGGTGGCCGATCACTTCCGGTATCACCCGGAGATGTCGTCGTCACCTATCACTTCTGGTCTCCCTTGTGTCCTGTCACTCGCAGCCCACCATATTAGGCATGAAGGGGTGCGAACGCGAGCCCCGGAGAGGCCCGCGGGGTGGACGGCGTCGCGTGGTGCCACGTTTTCTCCCGGTGCCCGGGGTGGTGGTGAGCGTTCCCGGGGTTTCCGCGTTCGGTGTGGTTACCCCAGGTCAACGCGGTCCGGCGACGTCGGGCCGTCGTCGCGGTGCGGACCGTCGTCGCGGTGCGGGCCGGCACGAGGCCGGCCCGCCACGGATCAGCGAGGGGGAGCGATTCCGCCCCCGCGGGGAGCGGGACGGGTCACGCCGCGTCCTGGGAGGCCTGTTCGGCCGCCGCGTCCTGGGAGGCCTGTTCTGCCGCCTGGCGGATCCGCTCGATCTGCGCCCCGGTGACGTTGAGCGTGCCGAATTCCTTGACCGCCTGGTAGTAGGTCCAGGCGAGGCTGTTGCAGGTGCCTCTGGGGATGGTGGAATATCTCGCGCAGACCTGCCTCATGTCGAAGTAGAAAGCGTCGTCGATGCGTGCCTTGTTCGCCGGGAACTGACTCACCGCCTTGTAGTTGCGGTAGCCGAAGTCATGACGCCGGCACGGCGTCCTGAAGTCGAAGCCGAGTGGCTGGTCGGGGCTGCTCGAACACAGATCGGTCGACCAGTCGAAGGCGTAGTCCCCCCAGGCTCCCTGGTTCTGCCAGGCGGAAAGCCAGCTCGCGGCGCTGGCCGCGGTGGGCTGGCTGAAACTCGAAAGTGCGGCGAGCTTTTGCTCCAGTGTCACCGCATAGGCGGGCGGCGTTAATCCGAGCAGTGCGGTGAGGGAGAGGGCGGCGGTTGCGAGGGCGCGTTTGACCATGGACTCTGCCTTTGTCCGGGGGGTACCTCTCGCGGCAGGACTCTGCCACGGCCTAACAATGAGGCGAAATATCCGGTGACGCCGGAACAGATCTCCGTGAATATCGACGCCGATATTCGTGAACGGAAGCTCTTTACAATGTTTACAGCTTCGAGTAAGAAGCCCTTTCCGGCTTCGCGCGGGCAGGCGGCGGTCCGTTCCGCCTGAGGAAGGTCCGCCTGAAGAGGGGCGGCCGGTGCTTCGCTCCGCCTGAAGGGGGCAGGCGGCGGTTCGCTCCGCCTGGAGAGGGCCGGCCGGCGGCTTGGAGAGGGCCGGCCGGCGGCTTGGAGAGGGCCCGGCCGGCGGTTCGCTCCGCCTGGTGGAGAGCCGGCCGGCGGGCGACCGTCCACCGCCCGGAGTCCGCCGTCGCTCACGGGCGTTCGGCGCCGCGGCCGCCGCGCCCCACTCAGGTGTCGAGGTGTGTGGCGTGCCCCTCCACGACGAGGGGACCGTCGAAGACGAGAACCTCGTTGACCAGGCGGCCGCTCGCCGTCAGGTTGCGGTAATTGATCACCAGGGTGTCGATTCCGACGTAGGCGGCGATCATCTCGAACCGCAGGTCCGGGGTGCTCCTCAGGCCCGCGGCCCAGTACTCGCGCAAGGCGGCCTTGCCCCGGACCACACCTCCGGAGCCGGGGACCAGCGCGGCCGCGGTCGGGGAGGTGAAGAGCACGTCCTCGGCGAAGTGCGACAGGACGGCCTCGACGTCGTGGGCGTTCCAGTCCTCGATCCAGCGGCCGGCGAAGGCCCGAAGCTCTGCGTGGTCCATGGCCGTCATGGTGCCACGCGGCCGGCGGGTACCGCCCGGGGATGATTTCTAACCTTCTGAGGCAGTTGTTCTTTGTTGTCCCGTTCCCTGTTCATGTTGCGTTCAGCGCGGCCTTCGAGACTCGCGGATCGGGACCAAGCTGCAGATGACCGAAAGGCTTCATTGTGAAGGACCAGAACACCGAAGATCCCGAGCGCTCGTCGATCTCGCGGCGTCGATTGGTCAAGTACGCCGGCCTCGGGGCGACGCTGGTCGCCGCGAGCCCGCTGGCGACCGGCGGCCCGGCGTGGGCGGAGGCGGACCCCGAGCGCGGGAGCGAGAACCGCGGCAACTCCCGCGACCGGGTGTGGCGCGCCGGTGACCACCACGTGCACTCGGAGTACAGCGGCGATTTCGACACCTCGACGAACCCGCCGAAGTTCACCAAGGGCGGCGACGCCGTGTACCCGATCGTCACCAACGCGATCATGGCCAAGTACTTCGGCCTGAGCTGGGCGATGTGCACCGACCACGGCGGTCCGACGCACTCGAAGGTGAACCTTGAGCAGGCCTACCCCGACCTCCTGCGCTCGCGCGTGCTCGTGCCCGAGGTCCTCCAGTTCTGGGGCATGGAGTTCGACGCCCCGGCGCTGGACCACCACACGCTGATGATCCCCCACCACTCCGGTGAGGCACAGCAGCTGTTCGAGCTGGAGAGCCGCTTCGCCAAGCACGACGCGTTCCCCGCCGACCCCGGCCGCGACACCGAGGCCAAGATGGTGGAGTTCCTGAAGGCCGCGAAGGACATGCGGCAGAAGCCGCTGGTGATCGCCCACCACGCCTCACGGTCGGCGCCCGGTCTCGGCGTCTACGGGCAGGACACCCCCCGCGAGTTCCGCAACGGCAACAACGCCGCACCGGAGATCTACGTCGGCTTCGAGGGCGCTCCCGGCCACCAGGCGGGCCCGCTCAACGGCGGCGCGCGCGGCGGCTACGGCAACCACCCCACCTACGGCGGCTTCGACCAGATGACGGCTCGCGTCGGCGGCCTCTGGGACTCGCTGCTCGGCGAGGGGCGTCGCTGGTGGATCACCGCGACCTCGGACTCCCACGTGCACTGGACGCGCGGCGGCTCCGACTTCTGGCCGGGCGAGTACAGCAAGACCCACGTACTCGCCAGGCAGGACTACGCCGACATCATGGACGGCCTGCGCAACGGGCGGATCTGGGTCGGCACCGGCGACCTGATCACCAGCCTCGACGTCACGGCGAGCACCCAGGGCCGCCAGGCCACCACGGGTGAGACCCTCACCGTGAGCCGCCGCAACCGCACCGACGTCGACATCGAGATCAGGTTCCGGCCGCTGGAGGGCAAGAACGCCAACGGCGACCACCCCGAGGTCCGGCGCGTCGACCTGATCACCGGCCAGATCACCGGCCCGAGCGCCAACCTCGACGCCGACACCAACCCCACCACGAAGGTCGTGGCCCGGTTCGGGCCGCGCGACTGGCGCAGGTCGGGACACGAGTACGTCATCCGCCACACCCTGCGCGACGTGCAGGGCGACTTCTACGCCCGCGTGCGCGGCACGAGCACCGACGAGGCCGAGCCGCTCGCCGACGGCAAGGAGAGCCCCTGGGAGGACCTGTGGTTCTACTCGAACCCGGTCTTCGTCCACTACCGATAGTTCCCTGACCGGGCGACCTCTCCCCGCGGGGAGGACCGTCCCGGTTTCGAGGAGTTCGGCGGAACGCGGGACGGCCGCCGTGCGCCCGTGACGACATGGTGACGACAAGGTCGTCACGGGCGAGAGCGGTCCCTCTCAGCCCAGGAGGCCGTCCCCGATCCAGCCGTTGGGAGAGCATCCCGGCGGGATGGCGAAGACGGCCGAGCCGATCGGGGTCGTCCACTCGTTGAGCAGGTCGGCCTCGGCCAGCCTGCGCTGGATCGGGACGAACTGCCGGGAGACGTCGGCCTGGTAGGAGGCGAACAGCAGCCCGGAGTCGGCGTGCCCGTCCGAGGTGATCCCCTCGTCGTAGTTGTAGACCCTGCGCATGATCCGCAGGTTCGGGTCGGCGACATGGGCCCGGCGGATGTGGGCCTGCTCGGAGATGACGGGAAAGCCGATCGCGTTGAGCTTCTCGAAGTCGGCCTTGTCATGCTCGTCGCGTCCGGTGAGCGGGGCGCCGTTGTCCAGGCGCCGGCCCACGGTGAACTCCTTGGCGACCCGGTCCACGGCGTCCCAGGTCTCCATCTCCGCCCGGATGCGCCGCAGCACCAGCGTGGTGCCGCCGCGCAGCCACTCCGGACCGCCGCTCACCCACACGGCCCGGTCGAACTCGGGGGTGCCGGGTGCCGGGTTGACGGTCCCGTCGAGCTGGCCCATGACGTTGCGCTGGGTCAGCCCGGCGGGCTGGGTGCCCGCGGCGCGGCGGAAGCCCCGCTGGGTCCAGCGGACCTTCGCGAAGGAGCGCGCGTCCTTGACGACCATGCGCAGGGCGTGGCTGAGGGTGAGGGCGTCGTCGGCGCAGATCTGCAGCAGCAGGTCCCCGCCGCTCCACTCCTTCCTGAGCCTGTCGATCGCGAAGGCCGGCAGCGGCGCCGCCGCCTCCGGACGGCGGTCGGCCAGCCCGGCCGCCGTGAAGAAGCCGGGGCCGAACCCGAAGGTCACGGTCAGCCTGGCGGGCAGGACGGCCAGCTCCGGTTCGGTGTCGGCCAGGGCCGGCCTGCCCTGGGTCAGCCGCCGGGCGTCGTCGGTGAGCAGTCGCATCATCCGGACCAGCGCCTCACGGTCGGTGTCCGGCAGCAGATCCAGGCCGACGAACACCCCGTACGTCTGGGGCGCCGTCGCGATCCCGGCCTGGTGAACCCCGTCGAAGGGTTCCGTCGCGGAACCCCCGGAGACGGAGAACGCCGCCGGAGCGGTACGGGGATCGGATCGGGGGGCGACTGGGGGGACAGCCTGGTCGGGGGCGCACGCGGCGAGGGCGCCGACCGCGGTGGCGGCGCCTCCCGCGAGCAGGCCCCTACGGCTGAGTCGGGGGTCTCGCATGAGTTCTCCTTCGTTCCCGCTCAGCCGTTGCTCTCGCCCATGTCCATACCCTTGTCGCCCTTGTCGCCGTGGCCGTCCCCCATGTCCATGCCGGGCCGGTAGTCCTCCTTGCCTCCGGCGAAGTCCTTGCCGACCGCGGTGAACTCCACGGTCTTGCCGTCCTTGAGGGTCAGGGTGAAGGGAATCTGCGCGCCGGGCTTCACCGCCTCGGTGATGCCCATCAGCATGATGTGATCGCCGCCGGGCTGGAGCAGGTGGGTGCCCCTCGCGGGGATCACGATCCCGCCCTCCTTGGGCCGCATGATCATCTTTCCCTTGGAGTCGACGACCTCGTGCAGCTCGATCTTCGGGGACAGCGGCGAGGCGCCGGAGACGACCGTCACCTCGGCGTCGGTGTTGTTGACCAGGGTGCCGAAGGCGGCGCTCATCCCCTTCTTCGCGGTCTTCACCCACGGATCGGTGATCGTCAACGCGACGGCGGCGACGGCGGCGGTGGAGGGGGTGGAGGGGGTAGCCGCGGGTGCGGCGGTGCTCGGGGCGGCGGCCGGTGCCGTGCTGCCCTCGGAGCCACATCCGCCCAGGACCATCACGGCCGCGAGCAGGACGCCCGCGGGGGCGGTACGCCGGATTCCGGCGTGGGTGACGCGGGTGACTCCGTGACGGCTGGTTCCGGCACGGTTGATACGACGAGCAGACACGTTGACGCCTTTCTTCTGGCCGTACCGGCAGGCCGCGGCCGAACGCCGCCTCGATGGGCCATGCCGGCCACGCGGCCGGGATTGTCACGCTGATTCGGTCCGCCGGGCAGCCGGAAGGCCGCGTCGGCGCAGGCCCGCGCGCACGTACGCGCGGGCTCGGGAACGAGTCACGCCCCCGGGTGACCTGGGCGGTCAGCCGGAGGTGACGGTGACGATCCGGGGAGGGCCGCGCCGGCTGACGACGTGGCGCAGCACGGCCGGGCGCAGGACGCCCGGCTCGATCTCGCCCGCGGTGAGGAGGGACGTGTACGCCGGGGTCACGACCACGATGAGCACGCGGCCCAGCCGGACGCCGAGCCGCCGGAGCAGTGCCCACAGCACCGCCTCGCCGCGCGCCAGCCACAGCGCGGTCAGCCCGACGGCCCAGCCGTGCGCCACCAGCATGCCCAGGCCGGGCAGCAGCCCCGAGTGGACATGCCCGATCATCTCGGCAGGGGACGCGGCGTGCGCGAGGGAGAACAGCACGTGCAGCCCGGCCTGCGCGCCCGCCAGCACCGGCAGGATCACCGCCAGCGTCCGTTCGCGCCCCGACACGGCGAGAGCCGCGGCGAAGGCGAGCACCAGGGCCACGGTCGCGGCCGGCACGGAGACCGAACCTCCCGCGAGGACGTGTGCCATCACGCTCAGCCCCAGGCAGACCGCGGCGAAGGCGGCCGCGCGGGCGAGACGGAAGGGCAGCGTCGCGGGCATGATGGGGAAATCATCCCACGCCACCCCGGCGGTGCGAAGTCCGAGACCCGCGGGCGGTTCACGCCCGCGCCACCACCGCGTGTCTCCGCAGCGCCGGGGGCGCCCCACCCGCCGCGGATCGCGGTCGCCCCGCCCGCGCCGGCCAGGACTCCTGTTTTCGCAGATCAGAGTGGCAGAGGTCACTCCTGGGGTATCAAGGCGACCACCCCTCGAAAAAATCTTGAAAGAAATCCGGCCGCCGTGTCGAATCGGGCCGAGCCCGTTCGAAGCGTGGTCACAGGGCCGGGAGGAACACGGGAGCCGGCCCAGGACGCGTGAGGAGAAGGGCCATGACACAGCAGACGACGAGGACCGCGAACACGACGGCCTGCGACCCGCAGACGAGTGTCACCAGGTCGCTCCTGGGCTACGGCGTCATCGCCGGGCCGGTGTACATCGCGGTCTCCCTCGCCCAGGCGCTGACCCGGGAGGGCTTCGACCTCACCCGCCACGTGTGGAGCATGCTCGCCAACGGCGGCCTTGGCTGGATCCAGATCGCCAACCTCGTCGTCGCCGGGCTGGCGAGCGTCGCCTGCGCGGTCGGCCTGCGCCGCGCACTGGCCCCCGGACACGGCGCGACCTGGGCTCCCCGGCTCGTCGGCGCGTACGGGGTGAGCCTGGTCGGCGCGGGGATCTTCCGGGCGGACCCGGGGATGGGCTTCCCCGCCGGCACGCCGGAGGGGCCGGGGCCGGTCAGCTGGCACGGAATGCTCCACTTCGCCTGCGGCGCCGTCGGCTTCCTGTGTGTGATCGTCGCCTGCTTCGTCATCGGCCGGCGGTTCGCCGCGGAAGGGCGTACGGGACGGGCCGTCTTCTCACGGCTCAGCGGCGCGTTGTTCCTCGTGACCTTCGCCGCGATGGCGAGCAGCGGGGGCGCCATCTGGGCCAACCTGGCCTTCGTCACCGGAATCGTGGTCATCTGGGCCTGGCTCTCCGCCCTGTCGCTCCACCTCTACCGGCGCGCCTGAACCGGCCCGCCACCCGACCAGACCGTTCAAAAAGGACCAAGGAGAAAAACAATGCGATACCTGGCCACCCTCAAGGTCACCCACCGGCCCGACACCCCGCCGCCCGCCGAGCTGATGGAGGCCATCATGAAGCTCGGCGAGGAGGCCACCAGGGCAGGTGTGCTGCTCGACAACGGCGGGCTGGCGCCGAGCACCCAGGGCGCGCGGATCGAGCTCACCGGGGGCAGGCTGAGCGTCACGGACGGCCCGTTCGCCGAGGCGAAGGAGCTGATCAGCTACGCCATCTACCAGGTCAGGTCGAAGGAGGAGGCCATGGAATGGGTCTCCCGCTTCATGAGGCTCCACCGCGACCACTGGGAGGGCTGGGAGGGCGAGGGCGACCTCCACCGCGTCTTCGGCCCCGAGGACTTCGCCGCCCCCGCGTGAAGCCGGGGCGGTGTCGCGGGCGGGGACGACGTGCTTGGATCGGGGAGCATGACGGTTGGGGATCCTCACCGGGTGGTCGAGGCGGTCTGGCGGATCGAGTCCGCGAGGGTGATCGCCGGGCTCGCCCGGATGGTGCACGACGTCGGGCTGGCCGAGGAGCTCGCGCAGGACGCCCTGGTCATCGCGCTGGAGCAGTGGCCCAGGACGGGCGTACCGGATAATCCCGGCGCCTGGCTCATGCTCACCGCCAAGCATCGGGCGATCGACCTGCTGCGCCGCAGGAACCGGTACGAGCGGAAGCTCGAAGAGGTCGGCCGGGACATGGAGATCCGCCGGGAGTCGGCCGAGGCCGAGCTGGACGACACCCTCGACGATCACATCGGCGACGACGTGCTGCGCCTCCTCTTCACGGCCTGCCACCCCGTGCTTCCCACGGAAGGACGCCTGGCGCTCACCCTCCGCCTGCTCGGCGGCCTGACGACGGAGGAGATCGCGCGCGCCTTCCTGGTGCCCGAGCCGACCGTCGGGCAGCGGATCTTCAGGGCCAAGCGCACCCTCACCGACAAGCGGGTGCGGATCGAGATGCCCGCCCCGGCCGAGCTGGGCGACCGGCTCTCGTCGGTCCTGGAGGTCGTCTACCTCATCTTCAACGAGGGCTACTCGGCGACCGCCGGCGACGACTGGATGCGCCCCTCGCTCTGCGAGGAGGCGCTGCGCCTGGGCCGGATCCTGGCGGGTCTCATGCCGCAGGAGTCCGAGGTGCACGGCCTCGTCGCCCTGATGGAGATCCAGGCGTCCCGCACGCGCGCCAGGACGGGACCGGACGGCGAGCCGGTCCTGCTCCTCGACCAGGACCGGGGGCTGTGGGACCGGCTGCTCGTCCGCCGCGGGCTGGACTCGCTCGCCCGCGCCGAGGGGCTCGGCACGCTGGGCCCGTACGGCCTGCAGGCCGCGATCGCCGCCTGCCACGCCCGCGCGCCGTCCGCCGGCGACACGGACTGGGAACGGATGGCCGCCCTGTACCGGGTGCTCGCCCACGTCGCCCCCTCACCCGTGGTGGAGCTGAACCGCGCGGTCGCGGTGGGCATGGCGTACGGCCCGGAACGCGGCCTGGAGATCGTGGACGGGCTGGTGACGGAGCGCGCGCTGAAGGGCTATCCGCTGCTGGCGGCCGTACGGGGTGACCTGCTCGTGAAGCTGGGCCGCCTCGGCGAGGCGCGCGAGGAGTTCGAGCGGGCCGCCGGGCTCACCCGCAACGAGCGCGAGCGGGCCCTCTTCCTCGCCCGCGCGACCGCCGAGGGCGGCTGACGGGCACCGGCCCCGCGGGGATCGGCAGAGGGCGGGCGGAGGCCCGGTAAGGGATCGGCACCGCGAGTCCGGGCTCCATCTCACCGGTGACCGGCCGCGCCCGGCGCCGGGGCGGGCGCACGTCTCAGGGCCCGGCGTGCTCGTACCGGTCCGTGCCCGCCTGGTCGGGTGACGGGGCCGGGGGTTCGGCCCCGGGGCCGGGCAGCACGTCGACGTCGGCGGCGCCCATCCGCCGGTCGCAGACCGAGCAGTGCAGCTCGACGTGGCTGATCTCGCCGCAGGCGTGGTGACGGTAGAGCACCGGCGGGCCGGCCTCGCCCGCCGTCCACCGGTCGCCCCAGCGCACCATCACCAGGAGCAGGTCGCACAGCTCCATGCCCTTGGCGGTGAGCGTGTACTCGTGGCGGGGCGGCCGGCTCGAATACTCCCGCCGCTCCAGCACGTCGTTCTCGACCAGCCACTTGAGCCGCTCGGCGAGCACCTTGCGTGAGATGTCCAGGCTCTGCTGGATCTGGTCGAAGCGGCTGATGCCGACATAGACGTTCCGCAGGATCAGTGGCGACCACGGCTCCCCGATGACATCCAGCGTGCGGGCGATCGAGCAGGCCATGTCACCGAATCGGGTTCGCTGCATGGGAGCAGTCTAGGCGAGAGGGTTCCCTTAAGGAACGATCCCCTGTTACCGTCTCCCCAACTAAGTTCCTTGAAGGAACTCACCGGAGGGAGCGCACCATGAACCACCCCCAGGTCGTCTCGGCCCAGGACTGGCGGGCCGCGCGGGAGGCGCTGCTGGTGAAGGAGAAGGAGCACACCCGCGCGCTGGACGCGCTGGCCGCCGAGCGGCGCAGGATGCCGATGGTCCGGGTCGGCGGGGAAGGGGCCGGCGGCGGGTACGTGTTCGAGGGCCCGGACGGGCCGGTGAGCCTGCTCGACCTGTTCGACGGGCGGCGCCAGCTCATCGTCTACAGCTTCATGTGGCTGGGCGGCGACGCCTTCTGCTCGGGGTGTTCGATGTTCACCGACAACATCGGGCACCTGAGCCATCTCCACGCGCGCGACACCTCCCTGGTGCTGGTGTCCCGCGGCCCGCTGGCCGAGATCACCCCGTTCAGGGAGCGCATGGGCTGGACGATCCCGTGGTTCTCCTCGCTGGGCACCACGTTCAACGACGACATGGGAGCGGGCGACGGGTTCGCGCTGAACGTCTTCCTTCGCGACGGCGACAGCGTCTACCGCACCTACTTCACCACGGGGCGCGGGGTCGAACGGCTCGGCAGCGGCTGGACCTTCCTCGACCTGACGCCGTTCGGCCGCCAGGAGACCTGGGAGGACTCCCCCGAAGGCCGGCCGCGAAGCCGGCCCTACGCGTGGTGGCGCCTGCACGACGAGTACGGCGAGTAGGGCGAGCGGGGATCTGAGCACCACCCGAGCGACGGTCGCCCGGCGAGCAGGCAGGACCGCGAGGATGAGGAGATCCACGATGACCGAGACGACCCCCGTCGCCGAACTTCTGTTCGGCGAGGCCGACGCGACGCCGTTCAGCACGGACGAGGCGACGGTCAAACCGTGGGACCAGGCGCGGGCGTGCCTGGAGTCCGCGCCGAAGGCCTGGCTCTCGACGGTGTGGCCCGACGGCCGCGCGCACGCCGTACCGGTGCTGCTGGTCTGGGCCGGCGGCGCGCCCTGGATCACCACCCGCCCGACGTCCCGCAAGGCCAGGAACCTCGCCGTCAACCCCCACTGCGTCCTCACCGTCGCCGTCGAGACCCTCGACCTCGTGGTCGAGGGGAACGCCACCCGGGCACGGGACGAGGACGAGCTCCGGCGGGTGGCCGCCGCCTTCAGGGCGAAGTACGAGTGGGAGCTCGCGGTGCGCGACGGCTCCGTCCACGAGGAGGCCCTTCCCGGCTCACCGGAGTACGGCTTCTACCGGATCACGCCCACGCGTGCCTTCGGTTACGGCGCGGACGGCAGGACGGCGACGCGCTGGCGGTTCGGGTGACCGGGACCGGCCGGTCTCACGCCCGCTCACGCTCGGCCCGCTCCCTGCCGGAGTAGTCCTCCGGCTCGATCGTGTCGTGCAGGCGCGCACTCGTACGCCGGAGCCTGGTCAGGGCCCGGATCACGCCACGGGGAAGGTGGGCGAGCAGCCATGTGCCCCGCAGGGTGGCCCACAGCTGGAACCGGCTGTCCGGCCGCGCGACCAGGAGTCCATCCGGATCTGGGTGATCGAGTCGAAATAGAAGGCGGAGCTCTGGTCCATCTCGTCGAGCAGCCTCGGCACCTCCCGGCCCGCCCCGGAGAACGCCTCCCGCAGCAGCCGCTTCCGGCGCGGGATGTCACGGTGGTGGTAGTCCAGTTCCTCGCTGCGGAACAGAAAGGTCGCCCGCGCCTCGTCCAGGTGCGCCGCGCTGTAGAACGCGGCCATCCTGCCCACGTCGCCGTACGCGAGCACCTCGACGTCGAGGTCGCGGTGGTCGGGCAGGGAGAAGACCCCGAGGTAGGTGCCGACGAACTCGGCGAACCGCGACTCCTCGCCGAAGGCCAGGCCGCGCACGTTCGAGTGGACGCCGTCGGCACCGATCACCAGGTCGAACCTGCGGGCGCGCCCGTCTCGAAGGTGACGTCGATCCCGCCGCCGTCCTCCCTGAGGGACGCGATCGAGTCGCCGAACACGTACTCCACGCGGTCGCGGGACGCCCCGTGGAGGAGCTCGCTCAGGTCGACAACAGGTGGTGAGGCCGTCCGATACCAAGGCGCGCATCCAGACGGTCGCACGGGAGCTGTTCGCCGAGAAGGGCGTGCAGCAGACGAGCCTGCGCGACATCGCCGACCGGCTCGGGATCACCAAACCCGCGCTCTACTACCACTTCACCTCGCGGGAGGACCTGCTCCGCAGCATCGTCCAGCCGCTGATCGACGATGTCGACGCCTTTCTGGCCGACACCGAGGCGAACGCTCCGCAGAGCCCTCGCGAGCTCCTCCAGGGCTACTTCGACATCACCTTCCGGCACCGGGAGGTGACCATGATGGTGGTGCGCGACCTGTCCACCCTGGCCCATCTCGACCTGGGGTCCCGCATGGGCCACTGGCGGCGGCGGCTCATCACCCTGCTGCTGGGCCCGGACCCCGACCTGGCGGCCCGCGCCCGCGCGGTCGTGGCCATCGGCGGGCTCTCGGACTGCACCGTGGAGTTCGCCGACGTGCCGGCCGAGACGCTCGGCCCCCGGCGGTGGCCGCGCTGGCGGCGCTCGGAGCCGGCCCGCCGGCGGCCGGGTGAGTCCCGCGTCAAGCGCCCTCACCGGGCCGGACGCCGGCGGAAAGCGGATCCGCGGGCCCCGGACATGTCAGGGATGACGAACAGGCACCGCGGAAACGCACCCCGGTGTGGCACACTTTCGACATCGCCACAGCGGCATCGATCGGTCACACCGCCCGCCCATTCCAACGGACGCTCCACGGGCTGAGGCCCGCGGCCGCCGATCGGAGGTCCACATGGACCTGTCCACGCACGCCCACCCGGACTGGATGGTCTGCGACGTCGCAGGGAAGATCGACATCTTCACCGCCAACGCGCTCCGCGAGCACCTGCTGGCCGCGCTGGGCCGCCCGGGATACCGGCTCCTGCTCGACATGTCCATGGTCACCGCCATGGACGCCAGCGGGGTGGCCGTGCTGCTCTCCACCCTGCGCAGGGCCGTACGGCACGGTGGCACGCTGCGGCTGATCGCGCCGGCGCCGGTGGTGCGCGGGCTGCTGAAGGTCAGCGGGCTGTCGGGGAAGTTCGCCGTCAGCGCCGATCTGGCGGGCGCGCGGATCGCGGAACCGCTGCCCGCCGGCGTCCGGTGAACCACCGCCCCCACCCGCCGTTCCGGCCCTGGAGCCCTCCGTTTCGGAAGGCAAGATGATTCCGGGCAAGCCTCGATTGATTTATTAGTAAAAAGCGAGGAAACATCATAAAAGCGTCAAACGAGTCTAAAGTCAGCTCATGGTGACTCACCGCACGGCGGTCGTACCGGCAGATTCCGGAACTCCCGGCAAGTGTCTCTGCGGCCATCCGGCCGACTATGTGATCGAAACGCGCTGGTTCTCCGGCAGGCACTCCCGCGACCCGGTCTGCGCGCCCCATGTCACCGAGGTCCTCCAGGGAATCGCGAAGCAGAACGCGCGCCGCGACGGAGGGTGAACGCCCGGCGGGAACCGGCCGCGAGCTCGCCCGCGCGCCGGTGACCGGCACCCCGGCCGACGCCATCACCATGATCGACGCTATGACCCGCGGACGCTCCGGGTCACGGGACGCCGTCCTCGGCCCGGGGCCGAGCGGACCCGGTAGCCGTCTGCGGCGCCCTCCGGAAAACAGGGCAGGAGCGGTGCCCGGCCTCAGAGAGCCGGAGATTCGCGGATCTCGGCCAGGGAGGTCCGCATGGCGTCGGCGGCACGCGTGAACCAGTCGGAGATGGCGGCCAGCTCGTCCGGGCCGTAGCTCTCGAAGAGCTCGGTGAGCCGCCGGTAGGTGGGCTCGTACGCCACCGCGATGCGGGCGGCCGAATCCCCTTCCGGGACGATCCGGACACGGCGCCGGTCGTGGGGATCGGGAACGCGCCGGGCGTAGCCGGCGCTCTCCAGACGGTTGACCACACCTGTGACGGCCCCCGTGGTGAGACCGGCCAGCTCGGCGAGGCGGCCCGCGGTGAGCGCCTCCTCCCCCGCGCCGAGGACGAAGCCCAGGCACGTCAGGTCCGTGACGTTGATGCCGAGACGCTCGGCGAGCGTGTGCTGCCCGACCAGGCTCAACGCGATCAGCTGGTCCATCCGGGCCAGGACCTCCAGCGGCGAGACGCCGGCCTCCGACTTGCGTTCCACCACAAAGTCTCCTTACTATCTAAGAAACTTAGCTCGTGAGATAAATGATACGGGCGGATTCAACCTAGCGCCTGCCACCCGGCGATCCGCCACGGCCCGCGGAGGGCGGCGCTCCAGATGGAGGAGACATCGTGGGGATAAGGAAAGACCTCGCGGAGCTGGCGGAGATCCACGAAGAGCACGACATGGGACACACCGTGGCGGGCTGGACCGGCTCGATCGTCTGCATCACCGGCTTCGCGATCTCCGGGGTGGCGATGGTGGCCGCCAGCGTCCCCTTCTTCTGGGTCGGCGCGGGGGTCGTGGCCCTGGGAGGCGCCCTGGGATGGCTTCTCCACCGGATGGGATTCGGCAAGGAGATCGGACCACGGCCGGCGTCCGAACGCGGCATGCGCCGACGCCCGGCACCGAGCGCACCACAAGCGGTGGAGCCGCCGGGAGGAGCGGCGCGATCCCGCACGGAACCTCGCCCGCCCGTCCGCCCGGCTCAGCCCGTGACGGCGGTCCAGGTCACCCCGGGTTCCCAGGTGACCTCGGGTGCCCGGGTCACCTCGGGCACCCGGGTCACCTCGGGCACCCGGTCCGGCCTCTGATCCGGCCGCACCCCGCACGATCCGGCCCCGGTGTCACCGGAGCGCGCAGGCCGGCCCCTCGACCGAGGGGCCGGCCTTGTCGGCTTTCCAGCCCGTTCCGGCCTGCCCTGCCGGTTTTCCGGCCTGCTCCGGCCTGCTCCGGCCTGCTCCGGCCTGCTCCGGCCTGCTCCGGACCGTCCCGTTCCGGTCCGGCCGAGCCCGCGCGGCGGGGCCGTCCGTCCGGGACGAAGGCTCGATGAGCAGGGGATTCGGGCGGGTGGTTCGCCCCCGCCATCCGCGAGATAGGACGAAATCTCGCAAGTACACTGTAATTCCCCGCCATCGGGGCGACCAGAACTGCATACCTGGTAAGACGGAGGGAACGCCCGCCTTGTGAACTGCGGGTCTAAGGAGTCTTTCCATGCCACCCGAAGGTGTGAACACGCTCTCGATATCGGCCGATGCGCGCGGAAGCGCCATCGTGGTCCGGGCGATCGGCGAGCTCGACTACGACTATGCGCCGACCTTCCGGAGAGAGATCGTCCGGGCCCTGAACCTGAGCACCGGCAACTCGCCGTCCGAGCTCCCGGCTCCTCCAGCCCTCGACTCGCGGTCCGAGCTCCCGGCTCCTCCAGCACTCGATTCGCCGTCCGAGCTCCCGGCTCCTCCGTCACTCG
>NZ_JBEZZK010000002.1:0-27862 GCF_040639135.1 Streptosporangium sp. NPDC023963 | reverse complement strand
CGGTTCGCCGTCCGCGTTCCCGGCTCCTCCAGCACTCGGTTCGCCGTCCGCGTTCCCGGCTCCTCCAGCACTCGGTTCGCCGTCCGCGTTCCCGGCTCCTCCAGCACTCGGTTCGCCGTCCGCGTTCCCGGCGCTTCAGGCGCCGTTCTCCGGTCCGTCACCGCTCCTCCCGGAGACGCCGTTCCGCTCCGAGACGCCGTTCCTCTCGGAAGTCCCGCCGGCCTCGGGAGGTCCGCTCCCCTCGGAGCCGCCGTCACCGCTGTCGCCCGAGCCCCCTTCCCCGTTCTTTCCCGGGAGCCCGCCGCCCCCCTCTCCGGGAAGCCCGCCGCCTCCGGGAAGCCCGCCACCGCTCTTCCCCGATGAGCCCTCTCCCCTCTCCCCGGACAGACCGCCACCGGACGGGCCGCCATCGGACGGGCGGTCATCGCTCTCCACGATGGCCTCACTCTCCCCCTCGCCACAGGTCCTCTCCTCCTTCGAGGCGTCTCCCTCCTTCGAGACGCCTCCGGAGACCTTCGGGACGTCTTCGGACACGCAGGCCCAGGCCGGGCCGTGGCTCATCCTCGACCTGCAGGGCCTCACCTTCTGCGACTCCACCGGGCTCGCGGAACTGCTGTGGCTCCTGCGCAGGAGCCAGGAGACCCGGACCCGCCTGGTGCTGGCCGGAGCGAGCCGGACGCTGCGCCACATGATGGCCACCACCGGGCTCCTGACCTACTTCACGATGGCCGCCTCCGTGGAGGAGGCCCTGCCGGACGAGGAGTTCAGGGCGGCGGAGGGGCACTGACGCACGGGCGGACGACGGTTCCGCTCTCCGGCGCGCGGCGGACCTCGCGGTCGTGAAGCGGCCCTCGCGTGAGGCCCCCACGGCGGCGTCCGGGAGAGACCGCATCCGTGGAAGACGCGCCCGCGGGAGAGGCCGCACAGAACTCTGAGACGTATGTCGTTAAAACGCACTCATTCGCCTGACAAGTGGGTCAATATCTTCTTACGGGAAAATCCACTATCCGGCGAAAGTGGGGTCCCGATGCGGAGAATGTCACCGCGGATGACCGCGGAAGCACTACCCGAGACCATGGACGGGCTGCCCGTGGCACCCGGGGAATTCCTCGCCCTCGTCTCCGTGGACTTCAGCGGGACGTACCAGGTCTACCTTGCCGCCAAGGACGAGCGCATCAAGATGACCCGGCTGTCCATGAGCCTGCTCGCCGCCCCGTTCGCGGCCGCGGTCGCGCTGGCCAGCGCGAAGGTGGTCAGCCCGGAGACGCTGACCACCTGGCTCACCGTGCCCTGGCACCTGTTCGCGATGGTCGCCGCGTTCGGGCTGCTCAGCGTGCTGCCCTTCCTGCGGCTGATCGAAGCCGTCAACGCGCACATGAGGACCGCGCGGGCGCTCAACAACTTCCGCCTGCTCTACACGGTTCACCTCAAGGACCAGTTCTCGGCCCTCGGCTGGACTCCCAACCTGCCGGTGGATCCCCGGTATCCGGAGACGTACGCGCCGATGGCCTGGCCGGGGATCAACGTGATGATGCTGGCCCTGGTCAACAGTTCCTACATCGCGGTGGGCGTGCTCGGAATGATCGGGGCGGCGCCGAGCATGGCGCTGCTCCTGGTGATCATCGGCCTGCTCGCGATGGTCCACTATCTCGTCTACTACGTTCGCGCCAATGTTTCCCGGCAACGCCGACTCCCACACAACCCCTTCCATTTCCCCAATGTGGAGACCTGAATGTCCGACCTCCTCAGATTCGCGTCTTGTGGGGAGACGTGGATCTGGCTGATGCGACACGTGACAGACAACGGCGGGCCCGCCCTGGACGACCGCGGCCCGATCATCGAGGCTCCGGCGGTGCTGTTCGAGGTCACCGGCCTGGCCTGGGACGACCCGGTGCTGAAATGCTACGGCGACGCCGGGAAGATCCCGCTGTACTCCAGCAAGTTCAGCGAGCGGTCGGTCGTCCCGCCGTTCAAGTACAGCTACGGAGGGCGGCTCCGCCAGTTCCTCGGTGTCGACCAGCTCGGCTGGATCGCCGACGTGCTGCGCGCCAAGCCGTACACCAAGAGCGGCTGGATCTCGCTCACCGCTCCCGGCGAGCCCTTCGACGCGGTGCCGTGCCTGACCAGCCTGGCCTTCAGGCTTCGTGCCGGGCGGCTGGTCATGACCGCCGCCTTCCGGTCGCAGAACGTGTTCACCTCCTACCTGAACTACGTACCGCTGCGCGGCATCCAGAGCGAGGTCGCGGACGGCCTCATGGTGGGCTGCGGATCGATGAGGGTCTTCGTCGACGTGCCTCACATCTACACCGCGGACGAGGCGACGGTCGGGGAGATCCTCCAGCTGGCGGAGCGCGACGGGCCCGGCGCGGGAGACCCCGTACCGGGCCCTGATCATCGGCCCTGTCCCATCCCCTGACCGGGCGGAGCGCCGGCGCGACGACCGGCCGCCCCCCGGCCTCCACCGTTCCGGGCGCGAGAGGATCGCGCGGTCCGGACGCGCGAGGAGATCACGATGACCGGCCGGCGCGGCGGGGGGAGACCCTCGCCCCGGCCTCGGCGAGCATTCCGGCCAGCTCGGAGTGCCCGCCGAGCACGGCCAGCTCGTAGGGCGTACGGCCCTCGAAGATCGGGTGGCCGGTGCCGGGACCGTCGAGACCCGCGCCGTGCTCGATCAGGAGCCTCAAGCACCGGGGCCGCCGCCTGATGACCGCGGTGAACACCTCGTCCTGGAGCATCTGCTCCGGTGTCGCGTGCGCGGGACCGAGGCGCCGGTGCCAGGGCCCGCCGTCCCCCCGGCCGAGACCGTACTCGAAGAGCAGCTCCAGGTGCTCGGTGTCGTCGGACCCGAACCCGCAGAGCCCCCGGTTGTAGAGCGTCTGGCTGTCGTTGGGATCGGCTCCCGCCTCCAGCAGGAGCCGGGCCAGCTCGGCGGAGCGCGGGTGCGGCGGCTCGCCGCGCTCGCCGCCGCCGAAGGCCCCGGTGAGCGCGGTGAACGGCGAGGGCAACCCCTCCCACAGGTATCCCGCGTCCGGGTCGGCACCGTGTTCGAGCAGCAGCCGGGCGGTCCGCGGCGCGTCGCCGCCCTCGACCCGCGAGTACGCCAGGTAGAGCAACGGCTCCCACCGGTACGGCCCGCCCTCGGCCCGCGCCTGGGCCGGGTCGGCCGCCAGCGTCGCCGCCATCGCCTCCGCCTGACCGGTCGCGGCCATGGTGTGGACGCTCGCGACCGCGAGTCCCGGGTCCAGGGCCAGCGCCCGCGCCGCCTCGCGGCGGCGCGACGGGTCGTCGTTCCCGTACGGCAGGCAGGCCAGCCGGAGGAACTCCGCGACCGGGTCCGCGCTCCGGGGTACCAGGTGGGGTGAGCGGGAGTGCCGGGCGAGGACGTCGAGGTGGGCGCGGAGCCGGGGCCAGCTCGCGAAGCCGTACGCCCTCGCGACCGTCAGCTGGGCGTCGGCCAGCGTGAACCCCTCCGGCGAGCGCGGGTCTCCCCCGGCCGGCGGTGGTCCGGCGGGCCGCGCCGGGAGACCGGGGAGCGGGCGGGGGTGGAACTCGGCGACCAGCTCCAGCGCGGCGGCGTCGGCGTCGCGGACCGCCCTCTTGAGGCGCTTGGCCTGGTTCCTCAGGTGTTCGAGGCTGGGATTGTCGGGAAGACGGCGAACAGGCACGGATGCCTCCCTTTCGTCACGCCCGACGTCCGCGCGATCGGGCCGAAAAGGAGGTCGACCGATGAGCAGTGTGGTGCTCAGGTGGGCTCTGCCCTTCCCGCGGACCGGGTGCGCCCTGCCGCGCGGACTCCACCATAACGCCCGCGCCGCGAGGGCGCCGCACCTCACCTGATGCGGCGCACCCGGAGGCCGTCGCCGATCCGCGCGGCCGCCCCGAACACGGTCGTGATCCGGGACCTCACCTGAAGCGGCGCAACCGCAGGCTGTTGCTGACCACGAACACCGAGGAGAGCGCCATCGCGCCCCCGGCGATCATCGGGGTGAGCAGCCCCAGAGCGGCCAGCGGGATGGCGGCGACGTTGTAGGCGAAGGCCCAGAACAGGTTGCCCCTGATGGTGCGCAGCGTGCGGCGGGACAGCCTGATCGCGTCGGCGGCCACCCGCAGGTCGCCCCGGACCAGGGTGAGGTCGGAGGCCTCGATCGCGACGTCGGTGCCGGTGCCCATCGCCATGCCGAGGTCGGCCTGGGCGAGGGCGGCGGCGTCGTTGACCCCGTCGCCGATCATGGCCACGGTGCGGCCCTCGGACTGGAGCCGCTTGACGACCTCCACCTTGTCGGCGGGCAGCACGTCGGCGATCACGTCCTCGATGCCGACGGCCCCGGCGACCGTACGGGCCACCGTCTCGTTGTCGCCGGTCAGCAGGACCGGGCGCAGGCCGAGCGCGCGCAGCGCGGCGACCGCCTCGGCCGAGGTGGGCTTGATCTCGTCGGCGACGGTGAGCACCGCGCGGGCCTTCCCGTCCCAGCCGACCGCGACGGCCGTCTCCCCGCGTTCCCGTGCCCGCTCCAGCTCCTCCTCCAGCTCGGGCGGCAGGTGCTGCGACCAGTCGGCGAGCAGCTGGGGCCGTCCGACGAGCACGGCGTGCCCGTCGACGACGCCCTGGACGCCGAGGCCCTCGACGTTCGCGAAGTCCTCGACCTGGGCGGTGGAGTCCGCCGCGCGGGCGACCGCGCGGGCGACGGGGTGCTCGGAGGCGCTCTCCAGCGCCCCGGCCAGCCGGAGCACCTCCTCGCGCTCCTCACCGGCGGCGGGGAAGACGTCCTTGAGGGTCATCGTGCCCGACGTCACGGTGCCGGTTTTGTCCAGGACGACGGTGTCGATGCCGTGGGTCGACTCCAGCGCCTCCGGCCCCTTGATCAGGATGCCCAGCTGGGCGCCCCGGCCGGTGCCGACCATCAGCGCGGTCGGCGTGGCGAGGCCCAGGGCGCAGGGGCAGGCGATGATCAGTACCGCCACGGCGGCGGTGAAGGCCGCGGCGGCGCCGGAACCGGTGCCGAGCCAGAAGCCGAGGGTGGCCACGGACAGCGCGATCACGATCGGCACGAACACCGCGGAGATCCGGTCGGCCAGCCGCTGCACGGCGGCCTTGCCGTTCTGCGCGTCCTCCACCAGCCTGGCCATCTGGGCGAGCTGGGTGTCCGAGCCGACCCGGGTGGCCCTCACCACGAGGCGCCCACCGGCGTTCACGGTGGCGCCGGCCACCGCGTCACCCGGCCGCACCTCGACGGGGACCGACTCGCCGGTCAGCATGGACGCGTCCACGGCCGAGGACCCCTCCTCGACCACGCCGTCCGTCGCGATCTTCTCCCCCGGCCGTACGACGAAGAGGTCGCCCGCCGTGAGCCTGCCGACCGGAACGACCTCCCCGGAGGCCAGCGTGACGTCCTTGGCGCCCATCGACAGCAGCGCGCGGAGCGCGGCACCGGCGCGCCGCTTGGAGCGGGCCTCGAAGTAGCGGCCCGCGAGGATGAAGGTGACCACCCCTGCGGCGGCCTCGAAGTAGATGTTCCCCGAGCCGTCGCCCCGGGACAGGGTGAACTCGAAGCCGTGCCGCATGCCCGGCATGCCCGCCGTGCCGAAGAACAGGGCCCAGAGCGACCAGGAGAAGGCGGCGATCGTCCCCAGCGAGACCAGCGTGTCCATGGTCGCGGCGCCGTGCCGCAGGTTGGTCCAGGCCGCCCGGTGGAAGGGCCACCCGCCGTAGACCACGACGGGACCGGCCAGGGCGAGGGAGAGCCACTGCCAGTGGTCGAACTGCAGCGCCGGGATCATCGCCATCGCGACGACCGGCAGCGACAGCACGATCGAGGTGATCAGGCGCTGCCTGAGGGGAGCGAGCCCGGCGCGCTCTTCCTCCGCCTCCCCCTCTTCCCCGTCCGTCCCGTCCCGCTCGGCGGACGCGGGCGGAGCGGGCGGTTCGGCGGTGTATCCGGCCTTCTCTACCTCCGCGACCAGATCTTCGGGGGTGACGCCGGCGGGGTAGGCGACCTTCGCCTTCTCGGTGGCGTAGTTGACGGTCGCGGTCACGCCGTCCAGCTTGTTGAGCTTGCGCTCGATGCGGGCCGCGCAGGAGGCACAGGTCATGCCGCCGATGGCGAGCTCGATCTCGCCGCGGGCGGGCGCCTCGCCGGTGGTCATGGACGTCACGGCCTCTCCTCGTACCTTCTCTGTCATCGTGCGCGGCTCTGTCATCGTGCGCGGCTCTGCCCCGGTCCGACGGGTCGTCGTGCGCGGCTCTGCCCCGGTCCGACGGGTCGTCGTGCGCGGCTCTGCCCCGGTCCGACGGCCGGAGCCGGCGTCGGCCGCCGGTCGGTCGGGGCCGTCGGGGCCGGGAACCTCGCCGCCGCCCGGGAGCGGGCCCGTCCATCGACCCGGTACGGGTCGTCGTCCCCGCGATGGGCGTGTCCAGGCATGTTCTCTCTCCTCGATATCAGAACACCTAACCCCTATGGGGTATTTCACGGCTGGTGACTGTGCCCGTGACCGTCCCCGGACGGCGCCGTGGCCCCGTTGCCCTCGGGATCCGGGCTCGTGGCGGCGGTGAACACGGCGGTACGCACGGTCCCGGCGTGCTTGAAGTCCAGGTAGAGCCCGTAGGTGCCCGCGCTCGGCACCTCGGCGTAGAAGGTGATGTTCGGGCCGGGCACGGTGCGCCCGTCACCGGGCTCGCCGTCGGGGTGCACGTGCAGGTAGGCCAGGTCACCGTCACGCAGCGCGACCAGGTGTCCGTACGCGGCCAGGTAGGGCTGCAGGTCGGTGACCGGCTCGCCGCCCTTGGCGATCGAGAGCGTGAGCATGCTCGTACGGCCGGGGATGAGATCTCCGGTCAGGGTGACGGTGTAGTCGCCCACCTTGGCGGTCTCGGCCGGGACGGCGGGCGGCTCGGGCCGGTAGTCGCCCGCCACCGACAGGTCCATGCCGAGCGTCAGGGGCTGCGCCCCCTCGGGGGCGAAGTCGGCGAACGCGCGGTACTCCCCGGCTGAGGGGAGGTCGAGCGGGACCGACCAGACCCCGCCGCCCAGCTGGGTGGGGTGCAGGTGCTGGAAGCCCGTCAGGTCGCGGCGGACCACGATGAAGTGCAGCTTCTTGTCGTGCTGGGTGGTGAAGCCGGTGACGGGCGAGCCGTCGGGGCCGATCACCGTGAAGCGGAAATCGGTCTTCTTGCCCACCGTGACCTCGTCGGTCTCCGGCATGAGCATGTATCCGCCCTGGGAGACCTGCAGCCCCGCGGGAAGGGTCAGCGCCTTCGCGGCCGCCGTCCCCTGCCCGGTCTCCTGCCCGGCCTCCTGATGGCCGCCGTGGTCCGCACCCGCTCCGGCGTCTTGACCCGCGCCCCGCTCGGCGCCGGCGCCGGGAGAGCTCTCGGCCGCCGCGCCTCCCACCGGCCCGGCCAGCCGGCCCGCCCCCAGGGCTCCGCCGAACACCACGGCCAGCCCCAGCGCGTACGCGCCCACCTTGATCGCGCCGTTCATCTCGACCATCCCTCCTCAATACCCATAGGGGGTATCTGTTCGCTCGCCCACAGTGCCACACCACCACCTTTTCAGCAACCCCCGGGGGGTATACCTGACGCCGGTCTCCAGGTCACAGGATGGCCGATACGCGGGTCCATGACGGGACCTATGGGAAATCAGGGACGGGTGACGGCCTCTCGCCGCCGGGCCCGCGAAGGGCCGCGAAAGGCCGCGAAGGGCCCTGAAGAGCCGCGAAAGGCCGCGAAACCGGGCGAACCCCAGCCGACCGGCGGGGCCCGCGCCTGCCGGGGCGGTCAGGACGGCAGGCGCCTGACCCGTTCCGAGGACGGGTCGTAGAGGGGTTCCGCGGTGACGACGGCGCCCGTCCAGGTGCCGGTGACGCCGACCTCCACGCGGTCGCCGGGGGCGGTGTCCCCGGGCAGGTAGGCGTAGGCGATCGAGCGGTCGACACGGTGGCCGTACCCGCCGCTGGTCACCCGCGAGGCGGGCAGGCCGCCGGCGCGGACCGGCTCCCCGCCGAGGCAGACCTGGCGGGGGTCGTCCAGGACCAGGCAGAACAGACGCCGCGCGGACGCTCCGGCACCCGCACCGGCACTCGCACTCGCGTCGGCGCCCGCACCCGCACCGGCACCGGCGCCCGCTCCGGCGCCGGCCTCCAGGGCCGCGCGGCCGAGGAAGTCCTTGTCGCGGGCGACCGCGAAGCCCAGGCCGGCCTCGTGGGGGGTGGTCTCCGGGGTGATGTCCATGCCCCAGACGCGGTACCCCTTCTCCAGGCGCATCGAGTCGATCGCGCGGTAGCCGGCCGGGCGCATGCCGTGCGGCGCTCCCGCCTCCGTGAGCGTGTCCCACAGCGTCAGCCCGTACTCCGACGGGCAGTACAGCTCCCAGCCGAACTCGCCGACGAACGTCACCCGCTGGGCCAGTACCGGGACGTTCCCGACGCTGATCTCCCTGGCCTTCATGTAGCCGAAGGTGAGGTCGTCGCCGGAGACGGAACCGAGGATGTCGAGCGCTCTCGGACCCCACAGGCAGTAGCAGGCGTGCGCCGAGGTGACGTCGCGGACGTCGAGACCCCGGCCGCGCAGCCAGGCGGCGTCGTGGACGCCGAAGGCGGTGCCGGTGACCAGGCGGAAGCGGTCCTCCGCCAGGCGGGTGACGGTCAGGTCGGCCTCGATGCCGCCGCGCTCGTTGAGGAGCTGGGTGTAGACGATCGACCCCACCGGCCGGTCGAGCTGCCCGGCGCACGCCCGCTGCAGCCCCTCCAGGGCCCCGGGCCCCGACACCTCCAGCTTGGAGAACGAGGTCTGGTCGAAGAGACCGGCGGCGTCGCGGGTGGCCAGGCACTCCTCGCGCACGGCGGGCGACCAGATCCGGCCCGCCCAGCCGTCCGGGCGGGGGCCCCGGCCGTCCACCTGGCCGTCCTGGCCGTCCTGGGCGTCCTGGGCGTCCTGGGAAAGGTCCCGGCCGGGCTCGTACCAGTTGACCCGTTCCCAGCCGGACTTCTCGCCGAACGACGCTCCCAGCTCCACGTGCCGCACCCAGGCCGGGGAGCGGCGGAGCGGCCGGGCCGCGGTGCGCTCCTCGCCGGGGTAGACGATGTCGTAGTACTTCGAGTACGAGTCCAGGGCCTTGGCCCGGGTCCACGACGCGGAGCGGGCATGGGCTCCGAAGCGCCGCAGGTCCATGCCGAACATGTCGTACTCGGGCGAGCCGTCCACGATCCACTCGGCCATGACCTTGCCCACGCCTCCGGCCGCGGCCAGACCGTGGACGCAGAAGCCGGCCGCCGCCCACAGCCCGCGGACCGGGGTCTCGCCGAGGAGGAACTCGCCGTCGGGGGTGAACGCCTCAGGGCCGTGCACGACCTTCGTGATCTCGGTACGGCCCAGCTCGGGAACCCGCCGCACCGCCGATTCCCACGATTCCCGAAATTTCGGCATATCCGGGGGAAAGACGGTTCGCGGCTCGTCCAATGGGGCAACCGTGTCCCAGATTTCTGGATCGCGAATATATCCGCCCACCAGTATCCCGCCGTTTTCCTCCCGGAAATAGACAATGTTGTCCGGGTCCCGCACCGTGGGCATGGACGACGGAACCCCGAATGATTCGGTGGTGACATATTGGTGCTTGATTGGCACGACCGGAATATCGACACCGGCCAGCCGTCCGACCCGCCCGCTGGCCGCGCCCGCCGCGACGACCACGGTCTCCGCCTGGACCGACCACTCCTCGAAATCATCGGATCCCGCGGCCCCCGACGCGAGCCGCACCCCGGTGACCGCGCCTCCCGCCACGTCGATTCCCGTCACGCGGGTCCCGGTGTGAATGCGCACGCCCAGCTTCCGCGCCCCGGCCGCCAGCGCCCTGGCCAGCAGCGCCGGGTCCAGCCAGCCGTCCCCCGGCAGCCACAGCGCGGCCCGCACGTCGTCGGCGTGCAGCAGCGGGAGCATCTCCTTGGCCTCGGCGCCGGAGACGACCTCCAGACCCAGGCCGTAGGTCTCCCCGGCCCCGGCCAGCCGCAGCGACTCCTCCACCCGCTCGGGCGTGGTCGCCAGGCGGAGGCCGCCCACCCCGCGCCATCCCGGGTCCAGCCCGGTGAGCTCGGCCAGCTCGGGGTAGAGACCGGCCGAATACATGATCATCTTGGTCTGGGTGACCGTGGAGCGGAGCTGGCCCACGAATCCGGCCGAGTGCCAGGTGGTCCCCTCGGTGAGTTCGTGCCGCTCGACGAGGATCACCTCGGTCCAGCCGAGCCTCGCCAGATGGTAAGCGACGCTGCAACCGGCCACCCCGCCGCCGATCACGACGGCCCGCGCGGAACTGGGAAGTTTCAAGGCGCGCAACCCCTCTGTAACACCTAGTCCACAGAATTGGATCAATGGTATGAAGGTAGGCCAAAGGAGGGCGGCATGCCAGATCCTCTAGCGGACGTCCGTAAATGGGCTGACCAGCCCGTGACCGAGACTCTGATCAAGGGTGGCCTCAGCCACCGGATCTCCCGGCTCACCACGGCCGACGGGCAGCGATGGCTGCTGCGCGTGCTGGATCCCCGGGTCTCGGAGGCCGGCCTGGGCATACCGCTCGACCAGGAGATCGCCAACACGCTCCACGCGGCGGACGCGGGAGTCGGCCCCCGGGTGCTGCACCGGCTGCCGGGCGCGCTGGTCCTGGAGTATCTCGACGGCGCCACCCTGGACGCCCACGCCGTACGGACGATTCCGGGCCCCATCGCGGCGGCCTGCCGCCGGCTGCACGCCGGGCCCAGGTTCGTCAACGACTTCTCCATCTTCCGCAAGCTCGACGAGTTCCTCGCCCTCTGCCGTACCCACGAACTGAGCACACCCGACGGCTACGAGGACCGTCTTCCCTCGGCGGCGGAGATCGAACGGGCGCTGGCCGCCGATCCGCTGCCCACGGTGCCGTGCCACAACGACCTGCTGCCGGAGAACTTCATCCGCTGCGGCGCCGAGGTCAGGATCGTCGACTACCAGCTCTCCGGGAACAACGACCCGGCCTTCGAGCTGGGCGACATCGCCGCCGAGGCGGACTACGACCCCGACCTGACCGCCCGGCTGGCCCACGCCTACTTCGGCACCGACGACCGGCGCCTCACCTCCCGGGTCCGGCTCAACCTGATCATGTCCAACCTCACCTGGACGCTCTGGTTCGCCGTACACCACGGGCTGCTCAAGGAGCAGGCGGCCGACGCCGACTTCGACTACGAGGCGGAGGCCGCCGACAAGTTCTCGCAAGCCGTACGGGACCTGGACGACCCGGGGTTCGGACGGCTCGTCGACGACGTCCGGGGCGCGAGCGCCGGATCCCCCCACCCCCCGCACCACCACGCAAGGAGGCTTGAGTGACCAAGCCAACATCGGTCGGCTCCGTCGACGAGGACGCGAAGCGCCTCGCGGAACTCGGGTACAAGCAGGAGCTCTCCAGAACCTGGAGCGGCTTCTCCAACTTCGCCATCTCCTTCTCGATCATCTCCATCCTGGCCGGCTGCTTCACCACGTTCGGCCAGGCCTGGAACAACGGTGGCCCCGTCGCCATCGCGTGGGGGTGGCCGCTGATCTCGATCTTCATCCTGATCATCGGGCTGTGCATGTCGGAACTGGTCTCGGCCTATCCGACCGCCGGCGGCATCTACTGGTGGGCCGCGAAGATGGGCAGGCCGATCCACGGCTGGTTCACCGGGTGGTTCAACCTCATCGGCCTGATCGCCGTGACCGCCTCGGTCGACTACGGCTGCGCGACCTTCCTGAACATCACCCTCAGCCGGTTCTTCGCCGGCTGGGACCCCAGCCTGACCAACGCGTTCATCCTGTTCGCGGTCATCCTCGTGCTGCACGCCCTGATCAACATCTTCAGCCACCGGCTGATCTCGACGCTGCAGAACGTCTCGGTGTGGTGGCACGTGTTCGGCGCGGCGGTGGTCGTGCTGATCCTGGTCTTCGGCCCCGACTCGCACCAGTCGATGTCGTTCGTCTTCACCGAGACGATCAACAACTCCGGCTTCTCCGACTCCTCGTACTGGTTCTACGTGCTGCCGCTCGGCTTCCTGCTGACCCAGTACACGATCACCGGGTTCGACGCGTGCGCGCACGTGTCGGAGGAGACCCAGGGCGCCTCCACCGCCGCCGCCAGGGGACTGTGGCAGTCGATCTTCTACTCGGCGATCGGCGGCTGGATACTGCTGCTCGCCTTCCTGTTCGCGGCCACCGACGTGGACGCGGTCAACGAGGCGGGCGGCTTCGTCGGCGCCATCTTCGACAGCGCGCTCCCCGGCAACCTGGCCACGGCGATCTTCGCGATCTCCACCATCGGCCAGTTCTTCTGCGGGATGAGCTGCGTGACCTCGATGTCCCGGATGACCTACGCCTTCTCCCGGGACGGCGCCATCCCCGGCTGGCGCCTGTGGTCGAGGGTGGACGCCAACCGGACCCCCGTCAACGCGATCGTCTTCGGCTGCGCGGCGGCGCTCGTCCTCACCCTGCCCGCGTTGTACGAGGCCCCCGGCGGCCTGCCGCTGGCCTTCTACGCGGTCGTGTCGGTGGCGGTCATCGGCCTCTACATCGCCTTCGCGATCCCGATCTGGCTCCGGCTGCGGATGGGCGACCGGTTCGAGCCGGGGCCCTGGACGCTGGGGTCGAAGTACAAGGTCATGTGCTGGATCGCCATCGTCGAGATCTTCATCGTCTCGGTCTACTTCATCATGCCGCTGGTCCCGGCCGCCGTGCCGTTCAGCGACGACTTCACCTGGACCGCGGTCAACTACGCGCCGATCGTGGTCGGCGTGATGGTGCTGGCCGTGGGCCTGTGGTGGACGCTGTCGGCCAAGCACTGGTTCACCGGCCCGCGCCGTACGGTCGACATGGCCGAGGCGTTCGACCCGACCGGCACGGCCGCCGACCCGACCGGCAAGGAGCCGATCGGCTGACCTCGGCCCCGGGATCCCAGAGGGCACCCGAGAGCACGAGGTGACCGGTCCGCTCCCCGAGACCGGGCCGGTCAGCTCGCCTCGAAGGCCTCCGCCACCGCCGCGCGGACCCGGTCCATGGCCGCGGCGGCGGGGGCCTCCCGCCCCATGGAGGTCATGTCGACGTCGGGCATGCCACAGGCCACCGCCCAGCCCCACGGGGTCAGGTCGCCGTCGACGTTGAGGGCGAACCCGTGGCTGGTGACGCCGCGGCTCTGCCGCATGCCGATCGAGACGATCTTGCGTCCCGTCTCGGTCGTCCACACGCCGGTCAGCAGTTCCGAACCCGGCGGGGTGTCGCGGCGCTCGGCCGGGACGCCCAGCGCGCCGAGCGCGCCGACGAGCCTCAGCTCGACCTCGCGGACGTAGTCGACGATCCCCTCGTCCTCGCCGAGCTTGACGACCAGGTAGCCGACCAGCTGGCCGGGACCGTGGTAGGTGAGCTGCCCGCCACGACCCGTGCTCACGACCGGGATGCCGTGAGCGGGGTCGGGCAGGTGCTGCTCAGGGGTTCGCCTGCCCACGGTGTACACCTGCGGGTGGCTGAGCAACCAGAGCGTGTCGGGGCGCTCGTCGCGCTGCCGCTGACCGACCAGGTCGGTCATCCGCTCCATTGCCTTCTCGTAGTCGACCAGGTCGTCCTGGACCAGGGACAGTGGGCGTTGCCTCATGCCCCCAGCCTATTTTCATCGGCGCGCTTCTCCGGCCCGGGGGCCGGAGCACCGGCCCGCGGCCTAGTAGCGGACCGCCGGCGCCTTGGGGACGAAGATCCACATGAGCACGTAGGCGACCCACAGGGGTCCAGGGATGAGCGAGAGCAGCAGCCAGAACACCCGGACAAGGGTGGGCGGCATGTTGAGGGTCTCCGCGATCCCGCCGCAGACTCCGGCGATTATCTTGTGGTTTCTCGAACGGTGCACGATACCTCTCCCCGAATCGGTGTTCTTCATCTCTTCAAACGAACGACCGGAACCCACCCGTTCCCGGGACATCCCTGAGAAAACCCTGTCAGGGTCGGCTTGATAACTTTTCGTGCACCTGAGCCTCGGCGCATCTAGGCGAAACCAGGTGATCACGGTACGTTCCGCCATGTACGTAATAGGGGATCCCCCCTCCGTTCCACCCCGAGGAGCGCTATGCGCCTGAGGTTACGACGCAGCATGGTCCAGGCCGCCACCCTGGTCACGGCCATCGCTCTCCCTCTCGCCTTCACCGTCCCGGCGAGCGCGACCACCGCGACCACCACGTCCCCCGGCGTCACCGACGTCCTCGCCAACGTGTTCGCGACGCAGATCAAGGGCAGTAACGTCAAGAAGCACCTGGACAAGTTCCAGCAGATCGCGACCGCCAACGGCGGCAACCGCGCCGCGGGCACACCCGGCTACGACGCCTCCCTCGCCTACGTGCAGGACAAGCTGCGCAAGGCCGGGTACAAGACCTCCACGACCGACGTCGAGTTCCCCCTGGGCTGGGAGGAGGCGAGCCCCTCCGTCCTGGAGCAGACGGCCCCCGAGGCGAAGACGTACGCCAACCCGGCCGACTTCGTGACCGTGGTCTCCTCCAGCGGAGGCGACGTCACCGCGCAGGTGCAGGTCGTCGACGCCGTCATCCCGCCGGCGCCGACCCCGAACACCTCGACGGCGGGTTGTGAGACCTCCGACTTCGCCGGGTTCGTCCCCGGCCGGATCGCGCTGATCCAGCGCGGCACCTGCCCGTTCATCGACAAGGCCACCAACGCCAAGGCGGCCGGCGCGGCCGGTGTGATCTTCTTCAACGAGGGCCAGCCCGGCCGTACCGACCCGCTCGTCTTCGACATCATCGAGTGGCGCTTCGGCTTCCCCATCGTGATGGCGAGCACGGCCGTCGGCCTCGACCTGGCCGACAGCCCGAACACCACCGTCCACCTGAAGGTCGACGCCGAGACCACGGTCGGCCGTACCAAGAACCTGATCGCCGACACCCGCTGGGGCAAGTCCGGCGAGATCGTCGCGGTCGGCGCCCACCTGGACGGCGTGCCCGAGGGCGCCGGCATCAACGACAACGGCTCCGGCAGCGCCGCCGTCCTGGAGACCGCGCTGAAGCTGGCCCACGTGCCGACCAAGTACAAGGTGCGCTTCGCCTGGTGGGGCGCCGAGGAGCTGGGCCTGCTCGGCTCCGACCAGTACGTCGCGGGCCTGTCGCAGGCCGAGAAGGACAAGATCAGGCTCTACCTGAACTTCGACATGATCGCCTCGCCGAACGACGGCACCTTCCTGTACGACGGTGACGACTCCGACGCCGAGGGCGCCCCCGCGGGCCCGGCCGGATCGCCGGAGATCGAGAAGCGCCTCGAGGCGTTCTACGCCAAGCGCAACCTGCCCTTCGAGGGCACCGACTTCACCGGCCGCTCCGACTACGGCGCGTTCATCGCCAACGGCATCCCCGCCGGCGGCATCTTCACCGGCGCCGAGGGCATCAAGACGCCCGAGCAGGCCGCCAAGTTCGGCGGGACCGCGGGCATCGCCTACGACCCCTGCTACCACTCCGCCTGCGACGGCATCGACAACATCAACGCCGCCGCGCTCGAGCGCAACTCCAAGGCCGTGGGCTACGCCACCGCGTTCTTCGCCTACGACCTGACCGGCATTCCCGACCGCAACGCCGCGGCGGCCAAGTCCGCGGCGAGGACCGCGGCGGCCCACGAGGGCACCGCCGCCCGCTAGGGACCGGCTCCGCAAGCGCACCACCACGCTGTACGGCGCGCACCCGTCACGGGTGCGCGCCGCTCGGGGGACCCACACACCCTCAAACCCGAGGAGCATGATGCGCAGTCTGTGGACCATGGGCATGGCGGCGATCCTGGCCATCCCGCTGGCGTTCACCGCACCGTCGGCGTCGGCCGCCGTCCCACCGGACATCTCGCTGACCGCCGTGAAGGCACACCTCACCCAGCTCCAGTCCATCGCCACCGCCAACGGCGGCAACCGCGCCCACGGCCGCCCCGGCTACCTGGCCTCGGCCAACTACGTCAGGGGCCTGCTGGACGGCGCGGGGTTCACCACCTCCCTGCAGTCGTTCACCTACAACGGCGCGACCGGCTACAACGTCATCGCCGACTGGCCGGGCGGCGACCCGAACGACATCCTCATGGTCGGCGCCCACCTCGACAGCGTGACCGCGGGACCGGGCATCAACGACAACGGCTCCGGCAGCGCCGCCATCCTGGAGACCGCCCTGGAGGTCTCCCGCCAGTCGCTGGCACCCACCAAGCACCTCCGCTTCGCCTGGTGGGGCGCCGAGGAGCTGGGCCTGCGCGGCTCCCAGTACTACGTGAACAACCTCCCGTCCTCCGAGCGGGCCAAGGTCAAGGGCTACTACAACTTCGACATGGTCGGCTCGCCCAACGCCGGGTACTTCGTCTACGACGGCGACAACTCCGACGGCGTCGGCTCGGGCCCCGGCCCGGCGGGTTCGGCGCAGCTGGAGTCGACGCTCCAGGCGTACTTCACCTCGATCGGCGTGGCCACCCGGGGCACCGACTTCGACGGCCGCTCCGACTACGGGCCGTTCATCGCCGTCGGCATCCCCGCGGGCGGCACCTTCACCGGCGCCGAGGGCATCAAGTCCAGCTCCCAGGCCACCCTGTGGGGCGGTACGGCGGGGCAGGCGTTCGATCCCTGCTACCACCGGGCGTGCGACACCACGTCCAACATCAGCGACACCGCGCTGAACCGCAACGCCGACGCCATCGCCTACGCGGTGTGGACGACCGCGACCGCCGTACCTCCGACGGTCGTCTGGCAGGACACCTTCGAGACCGCGACCGGCTGGACGACCAACCCGTCCGGCACCGACACCGCCACCTCCGGCCTGTGGGAGCGCGGCGACCCCGAGGCCACCACCTCCAGCGGCGCCAAGCAGCTCGGCACCACCGTCAGCGGCACCAACGACCTGGTCACCGGCAGGCTCGCGGGCGCCTCGGCCGGCGAACACGACATCGACGGAGGCATCACCAGCGTCCGGTCGCCGGCGGTCACCCTGCCGTCGACGGGAACGCTCAAGCTGGCGTTCTCCTGGTATCTGGCGCATGGTTCCAACGCCTCCAGCGCCGACTTCCTGCGGGTGAAGGTCGTCGGCTCCACCACCACCCAGGTGTTCCAGCAGCTCGGCGCGGCCTCCAACCGCAACGGTGCCTGGGGCGCGGCCAACGTCGACGTCTCCGCCTTCGCGGGGCAGAGCGTCCGGATCCTGGTCGAGGCCGGTGACGCCTCCGGCGCCTCCCTGGTCGAGGCCGGGGTGGACGACGTCAAGCTGACCCGCCAGTGAGCGGGACGGTGACCCGGCCGCGGTAGGCGAGACCGGGTGCGGCCCGCGCCTTCCCCTTCACGGGCCGTCCGGAACCCCCCGGACGGCCCGGCACGCGGGTCGCACCCCTCTCGGAAGGACCTCCCGCTCTCGCAGGGACCGCTCACGCAAGGCCCGCTCGCGCAGGGGCCGCTCGCGCAGGGGCCGCTCCGGGGCCCGTGGTCCGTCAGCTCGGATCGTCGAGCCGGGGCTCCTCGTGCGGGGCTCCCTTGAGCTCGTGGAACCCCGGGGTCGCGGCCACCAGCAGCGTCCCGTCCCACAGGCGGCCCGCCTGCTCGCCCACGGGAGCCCGGGAGATAACCGGGCCGAAGAACACCACGCGCTCGCCACCGGTGGCGGGGCCGGTGGCGGCGATCACCGGGGTGCCGACGTGCTCGCCGATCAGGCCGATGCCCTCCGCGTGCGAGGCGCGCACCGCCTCGTCGTAGGCCGTCGACGTCCCGGCCCCGGCCAGTTCCGGCGGCAGGCCGGCGGCGACGAGGGAGTCGTGCAGGGCACCGGCCCAGTCCTCCCCGCGAGCGCGCCCGACGGTCCACATCGCGGTGTGGAGCCTCCCGAGCGCCTCTTGGCCGTACTCCTGCCGCACGGCCATGCAGATGCGCACGGGCACCCACAGGTACCCCTCCGTGTCCCCCTCGGGATCCTCGTCGCGGCCCTCGTTGAGCACCGACAGGCTCATCACGTGCCGGCGCACCTCGACGGGCCGCACCCGCTCCACCTCCGCCAGCCACCGGGAGGTGATCCAGGTGTAGGGGCAGGAAGGGTCGAACCAGAAGTCCGCGATCGTCCTGTCCGTCATTTCCCGTTCTCCGATCGTCGTCCTCCGGGCCGTGCCCGGGCAATATGCCACCTTCGCCGAGCCGCGCGCCACAACCGGCCCACTCGCCTCCCCGTTCCCGTCGCGACCCGTTCCCGTTGCGACCCGTCCTCCTCGCGACCCGCCCCTGTCGCGAAGAAAAATGTACCGGGTTTGCTTTTGAACCCGGTTCGCCTTTACCGTACCCGTATGGCAGGACTGCGGGAGCGGAAGAAGGAACAGACCCGACGGCGGATCGCCGCGGTGGCGCTGCGGCTGTTCGCCGAGCGCGGCTTCGACGCGGTGACCGTCAACGAGATCGCCGAGGCCGCCGAGGTGGCGAAGGTGACGCTGTTCAAATACTTCCCGACCAAGGAGTCACTCGTCCTGCTGGGAGTGGGCCAGGAGGACCTGGCGGGGATCGTCGCCGCGCGGCCGCCCGGGCAGTCACCGCTGCAAGCGCTGCGGGAGCACTACCGCGGGTTCGCCACCGAGCCCGCGGAGGCCGTGGACAGGGACACGCTGATCGTCCAGATGCGGGTGATCTTCGCCAGCCCCGCGCTCAGCAGCGGGGCGAACGACCTGCTCCACGGCCAGCGCCTGGCGCTGGCCCGGGTGCTTGCCGAAGAGCGCGACGAGCTGACGGCCGCTCTGATGGCCGCCCAGATCACCGCCTCGGTGCTGACCCTGCAGGAGAGGTTCTTCCGCCACCTGGTCTCCGGCGCCTCGCTGGACGAGGCGGGCAGCCGCCTCTGCGGGGACGTCGAGCTCGCCTTCGACCTACTGGAACACGGTCTCGACCCACCGGGAGAGTAATGCGCGCAAAAGGGATCAACTATGACACCGGGTTCCTCCCCGGCCAGGACAACACCCGCAAGGTGTTCGACCCCGACGCCGTCCGGCACGACATGGGCGTCATCGCCGGCGAGCTGCACTGCGACGCCGTACGGATCTCCGGTGGCGATCCCGCGCGGCTGAGCGTCGCCGCCGAGCACGCCGCCGCGGCGGGGCTCGAGATCTGGTTCGCCCCCTTCCCCGTCGACCTCCCGGCCGAGGAGATGCTCTCGACCTTCGCCGACGCCGCCGAGCGGGCCGAGGCCGTACGGCGCGGCGGGGCCGAGGTGGTGTTCGTGGCCGGGTGCGAGATCAGCGCGTTCGGCCCCGGGTTCATCCCCGGCGCCACGTACCGCGACCGCATGCGGACGATAGACGAGGCCGACATGGAGTGGTGGTCCTCGCTCGGCCCCGTCCTGGAACGGCTCAACGGCTTCCTGGCCGAGAGCGCGGCCGTCGTCAGGTCCCGCTTCGGCGGCCGGATCACCTACGCGGCGGCCCCGTGGGAGTTCGTCGACTGGGGCCCGTTCGACATCGTCGGCGCCGACAGCTACCGGGCCGCCTACAACGCCGGCACCTTCAGGGAGGAGCTGCGCGAGAGGTTCAAGCACGGCAAGCCGGTCGCGGTGACCGAGTTCGGCACCTGCGCCTGGCGGGGCGCGGGCGAGCGCGGCGGCATGGCCTGGCTGCCGCCCGAGGGCGCCGTACGGGACGAGGGCGAGCAGGTGCGCTACTTCACCGAGCTGCTGGACGTCTTCGAGGAGGAGGGGGTGGACACCGCGCTGTGGTTCACCTTCGCGGGCTTCGGCCGCGTCGGGGACGGCGACCTCGCCTCCTACGGCGTGGTCAGGATGCTCGACCGGGAGCGCTGGGTACCGAAGGAGGTGTTCCACACGATGGCGGCCAGGTACGCCCGCGGCCGGGCCGTCTGACGGGAGCCGTCCCGGGGGCCGGAGGATCGGGTCAGGAGGACGGGCGGTCGTAGACGCCGATCGCCCAGCGGCCGGGCTTGGTGCCCACCTTCGCCATCACCCGCTCCAGCACCCGCGTTTCCATCCGCGGGCCGATCAGAGCCCAGGTGACGTACTGCCCGTCGCACATCCCCGTCTTCTCTATCTCCTTTTCCGAACATTTCAGCTTTTTCATCGCTTCACGGGAGATGCGCGGTCTGGGAGGAAGCACCCAGATCGTTATGCTCTGCTCGCGCGACGTCCAGCCGGGGGGCACCGACCTCTCGTCGTGCTGCGAGGTCACCCCCGGCATCTTCCCACCGCCCCTGTCGCAGTCGCCGACGGAGCCCGACTTGTATTTCCCCGTCCCGTTCAGCAGGACCACCATCGCCCTCGGGTCCTCGCAGACGACCCGGAATCCGGTGAAGACACTGGTCGGGGTGAACTTCACGACACGTCTCGTGCCCATGGTCTTCGACCGGTACGCCTGGATCAGCCGCATCTCATGGTGAGCCCGCATGTCGCTGACGGTCGCGGGGAGGTCCTTGCCGGAGACGGGTGGGACGGCGGTGGGAACGGGTGTGGGGTCGGCGGCGACGGCCACGATCGGCGCCTCGTCCCCGCCCCGGCCGGTCAGCGACGGCACCACCACGGCGACCGCCAGCGCCCCGGCGGTGAGGGCCGCCGCGGCCGCGGCCGCCGTCCGCCGCCGCCGGATCGCCCGGCCCCTGGCGAGGATCGCCTCCAGCCGGGCTGCGCCCCCGCCACCCCCGCCGCCCCCGCCACCCCCGCCGGCCCTGCCGCCCCCGCTGCCCGCGCCGCGCTCCTCCAGGAGCGTCCTGAGGTCGTCCTCCGTGTTGCTCATCGCCGCACTCCCATCGTCTCCTGGATCCCCTGGTCCACCCTGAGCCGGGTGAGAGCCCTGTTGAGCTGGCTCTTCACCGCACCGACCGAGCATCCGAGCACCCGGGCCACCTGGGTCAGCGGCAGCTGCTCGAAGTAGTGCAGGACGACCACCGCGCGCTGGCGCCCGGACAGGGTGCCGATCGCCGTCCACAGCGCGTCCCGATCGCCGACGTCGCCCGTGAAGTCCCGCCCGTCCGGCCGTTCGGGCAGCTCCCCCGTCGGGATCTCCTGCCGCCAGCGCCGCCGCCACCAGGAGGCGTGGGTGTTGGCGATGATCCGGTAGACGTACGGGTCGGGATCGCCGTCGATCCGCCGCCAGGCGAGCCAGGCCCTGGCCAGCGCGGTCTGCACCAGGTCCTCGGCGATCGCCCGGTCCCTGGTGAGGAGGTACGCCGCTCGCAGCAGCCGCTCGTGGCGCTGCTCGACGTACTCCGCGAACTCCGTCATCGTGCCTCCGCCTCGGTGCTCCGATGATGACTACCGTCCGGCGGACGGGTTCGGTTTACGGCGGATCACGAAAGAATCGCGGCCGGCATCGGCCGAACGGCCGGGTCACAGTTGCTCCGCCGCTCCGCTAGCCTCGCGTAGGTTACGCACGCGCTGGTACGGAAGGTGCTCATGTGATGGGCTGGTTCGAAGCGGTGGTCCTCGGACTGATTCAGGGATTGACGGAGTTCCTGCCGATCTCCTCCAGTGCCCACATCAGGGTCGTGTCGGCGTTCTTCGGCTGGGAGGACCCCGGGGCCGCGTTCACCGCGGTCATCCAGCTCGGCACCGAGGCCGCGGTGGTGATCTACTTCCGCAAGGAGATCTGGGAGATCATCTCCACCTGGACCCGCTCCCTGTGGACCCCCGGCCTGCGCGCCCACCACTCCGCCCGGATGGGCTGGTACGTCATCGTCGGCACCATCCCGATCGTGGTGCTCGGCCTGCTCTTCGAGGACTCCATCGACAACGCCTTCCGCGACCTGCGCCTGATCGGCACGACCCTGATCGTCTTCGGCCTGGTCCTGTGGTTCGCCGACCACACCGCCCGCAACAGGCTCACCCTGGAGCGGCACCTCAGCTTCACCCACGCCCTCATCTACGGCTTCGCCCAGTCGCTCGCCCTCATCCCCGGCGTGTCCCGCTCCGGCGGCACCATCAGCGCCGGGCTGCTGCTGGACTACCGCCGCGAGGAGGCCGCCAAGTACTCCTTCCTGCTCGCCATCCCGGCCGTGCTGGGCGCGGGCTTCCTGCAGCTGTTCAAGATCGGCGAGGGGAAGGCGCCCGAGTGGGGCCCCACGATCCTGGCCACCGTGATCTCGTTCATCGTGGGCTACCTGGCGGTCTCGTGGTTCCTGAAGTACATCAGCACCCACCGCTTCACCGGCTTCGTGATCTACCGGATCGCCCTCGGGATCATCATCATCGCCCTGGTGAGCTTCGGGGTCCTCGACCCCTCGGCCTAAGGCCCGCCCGGCGAACGATCACGGCTCGTGCGGCCGGGAGAAGTGCGCCCGTCATGTGAACCGTCTTGGTGAAAAGCAGGAAGAATCGAGGCTTTGAAAGCGATATTTCCGGCAAGGACCACTAACACGTAACAAATTGGTTGTCTCATGCCGACACCGGCTGCGGGGTGAGCAGTGTCGAACGCGTCACGTGGACAGGGCCGTTCCGACGGCGAGCCCGGCGGTCGCCTACGCCGTCCGGCCGCGACAGGACCCGCGACAGGACCCGCGACAGGACAGGGCCCCCTCCGCCCGCCAGGACCCCCCGGGCCGCCCGAACCGCCTGGCTCGCCGCGAGTTCCACGATCCTCCCCGGGGGATGGACGAGGTGCCCGATGAGCACGCGATCGATCAACGACCACGCCCTGCTGTCGGACTGCCGATCCGCCGCGCTGGTCACCTCCGACGGCTCGGTGGACTGGCTGTGCCTGCCGCGGTTCGACAGTCCGGCGCTCTTCGCCCGGCTGCTCGACGAGGACGCCGGATACTGGTCGATCCGCCCCGCCTGCCCCGCCGAGGTCACCCGCCGGTATCTGGAGCACACCCTGGTGCTCGAGACCACCTTCCGCGGCCGGGACGGAACCGTGGTGCTCCTCGACGCCCTCGCCCTGGGCAGCCGGGAACGCGGGCACTCGCTGGGCGCGTCCTCGCCCGGCCTGCTCCTGCGTCAGGTGACCTGTGTCGAAGGTCGCGTGCCCGTGGAGATGGCGTACGCGCCGCGGCCCGAGTTCGGGCTCATCCACCCCCTGATGCAGCCTGTCCGAGGCGGCCTGATCGCGCGTGGCGGGGCCAACGTCCTCGCCCTGTCCAGCCCCGTCGAGCTGCGGGTGAGCGGCTCGGTCGCGGACGTCTCCGTCACCCTGCGCGCCGGGCAGAGCCTGGGGTTCGCCCTGCAGGCCGGCTGGGCGTGGGCGCCCGACCCGCTGCGCCGTACTCCCCGGTACATCGCGCGCCGGGCGAAGGACACCGTCTCGGGCTGGCGCTCCTGGTCACGGCATCACGCCGACTATGAAGGCCCGTGGCGTGAACAGGTGAACCAGAGCGGCCGGGTGCTGCGTGCGATGACGTACTCCCCCACCGGGGCCATCGTGGCCGCGGCCACCACCTCCCTGCCCGAGAGCATCGGCGGGGAGCGCAACTGGGACTACCGCTACACCTGGATCCGGGACGCCAGTTTCACCCTGCAGGCCCTGTCCACCGCCACCTGCAAGATCGAGGAGACCGCCTTCTTCGCCTTCCTCGCCAACGCCTCCGCCACCCAGCTCGACCGCGGCGTCGACCTGCAGATCATGTACGGCGTGGGCGGCGAACGCGATCTGAGCGAACGGCACCTGCCGCACCTGCGCGGCTGGCGGGGCAGCGCGCCGGTGCGGGTCGGCAACGACGCCTGGCACCAACGCCAGATCGACGTCTACGGAGAGCTGCTCGACGCGGCCCATCAGATCTATCGCGACACCGGCCCCCTCGACCCGTTCACCCGCGCGTTTCTGGTCAGGGTGGCCGAGACCGCCGCCCATCGCTGGCGGGAGCCGGACCAGAGCCTGTGGGAGATCCGCGGGTCCGGCCGCCACTTCACGCACTCCAAGCTGATGTGCTGGGTGGGACTGGACCGGGCCATCGCGCTGGCCCCGATGCTGGGGGCCGGCGCCCGGATCGCCGACTGGGCGCGCACTCGGGAGGAGATCCGCGCCGAGATCCTGGCCCGGGGCTGGAACGAGCGTGCGGGTGCCTTCACCCAGACGTTCGACGGTACCGACCTCGATGCCGCCGTGCTGGTGATGCCCATGGTCGGGTTCCTCCCCCCGGACGATCCGCGGGTGCGGTCCACCGTGCACGCCGTCGCCACCCACCTGACCGACGACCGAGGCCTGGTGCACCGCTACCACGCCACCGACGGGCTCCCCGGCCAGGAGGGCACGTTCCTGCTGTGCACCTTCTGGCTCGCGCAGGCCCTGGCCCTCACGGGACAGGGTGCCGCGGCCAGGCGGGCGTTCGAGACCGCCGCGTCGTACACCAACGACGTCGGCCTGCTCGCCGAGGAGGTCGACTCGGCCACCGGGGAGCCCCTCGGCAACTTCCCGCAGGCTTTCAGCCACATCGGCCTGATCAACGCCGCCCGCGCCATCGGCGACACCGCCTGACCCCCGATGCCGGTGGCGAGCCGGGCGCTGCCGGCAGGTGCCGGTACGCCGGACCGGTCGAGACGACGGAACGCTCAACCGGCTCGTGGGCCGGTGCCCCGCATCCCCCGGCCGGCCTGTGGTCCCGCTCGGCGAGCCGCTGACACGGCCCGGCGTAGACTGGGCACACGCAGGACATTCGCGACGCGTCATGCGAGGGGATATCCGTATGAGAATGCGACCCGCGGCCGCCCGCGATCTCCAGACCGCGGGGGCCTCAGCACTTCGTTTCGGGCTGGCGCTCAACCTGGTGGTGATCGGGCGGCTCAAGTTCGAAGACTACGAGGTCGAGAACATCCGCCCCCTGATCACCTCGAGCCCGCCGTTCTCACGGCTCGCCGACATGCTCGGCGAACAGCGGCTGGCCAGGCTCATCGGCGTGTCGGAGATCGCGATCGGATCGCTGATCGCGGCGAAATCGTTCGCCCCCAGGGCCTCGGCGCTCGGCAGCCTGGCGGCGGCGGGGATGTTCACCTCCACGCTCAGCTTCCTGATCACCACGCCGGAGGCCTGGCAGGAGAGGCAGGGGGAGCCGAAGCTCTCCCTCGCGGGCCAGTTCCTGCTGAAGGATCTCGTCCTTCTGGGAGCCTCCCTGTTCACCGCCGCCGAATCCCTGCGGGCCGCCTCGCGCCCGTAGTCCCCGATTCCGGCCGGGGCCGATGATCGAGGGTGGTCCCGTCGAACGAACGAAAGGCCGGCCGGCTGATCAGCCGACCGGCCTTTCGCGTTCGGGTTCCCGCCGTCCGGCGGCTCGCTAGCACTGGCTGTCGGCGACCACCCAGTGGTTGGGACCGGTCTGCTTGAGACCGTGCGTGACGAGGGTGTTCCACAGGCCCATGGCGTTGTTGGACCCGTTGGCGTAGGTGTAGCCGCCGGAGTGGTAGGCCCGTCCGGCGACGGTGTGGGCGTAGTTGCTCGCCCTGACGCAGGTCTGGGGCCCCGTCGGGGTGGGGGTCGGGGTGGGAGTGACGGTCGGGTCCGGGGTCGGCTGCGTGCCACCGGTCAGGCCGAAGAACTGCGCGTCGTGGTAGGCCGAGCAGATGGTGTCGAGGAAGTACGCCGCCGCGCTGCCGCACTGGTCGGCGGCGCCGCCGGGATCGATCGGCAGGCCGTGTCCCATGCCGGTGATCTCGTACACGCGCACCACGTCGTTCCCGTACACCTTCAGGGAGGTGCCGCCGGTGAGGCTCCGCGTGGAGGTGGGGCTCTGCGAGACGCCCCGCACGTTCGTCCACTGGTCGCGCAGCTGGGCCGCGTTGGCCGGGACGACGGTGTAGTCGGACAGCCCCTGCCAGATCGCGACGCGCGGGTACGGCCCCGAGTAGCCGGAGTGGGCGTTGCGCACCAGGTCGCCCCACTGCTGCGGGGTCTTGCTGACGGGACCGTACTGGCAGGTGGAGGCCTGGAGCAGGCTGGCGGCGCACCGGTAGGCGAGCCCCGCCCCGATCGAGCCGCCCGCGAAGACGTCCGGGTACGTGGCGAGCATGACGGCCGACATGGCCCCGCCCGCCGACAGGCCGGAGACGTATACGCGCGCCGGGTCGGCCCCGTAGGTGGAGACCGCGTAGGCGACCATCGCGCGGATCGAGGCGGCCTCGCCCTGGCCCCGGGTGGTGTCGCCGGTCTCGAACCAGTTGAAACAGCTCGACGAGTTGTTCGCGCTGCCGGTCTGCGGCAGCACGAGGGTGAATCCCGACTGGTCGGCGTACTTGCGCCATCCCGAGTTGGCGAAGTAGCCGCTCGCGTTCTGCGTGCAGCCGTGCAGCAGGACCACCAGCGGGCGTCCGGCGGTCGACCCGTCGGGCCGGTAGCTGAACATGGTGAGGTTGCCCGGGTTGCTGCCGAACGAGCCGACCTGGACGAGCGACGCGGCCCGGGCGGGAGACGTCGTCGCGGTCGCCACGCCGAGGAGTCCGAGCAGTCCGAGCGACAGGGTGAGAAGGATGCGGAGAAGACCCGCCGGAAGGGATGCGGCCATGACGTGCTCCTTTGTGGCCCTGTGACCTGTATCACCGGCCCTTACCAGCGCACGTTAAAACCGTCGTAACCCGTTTGACATGTTCCCGAGACACACTCTTCGCCCCCGCGTTATGGATCACACGGTGGCGGGCGGGCCTCCCCGGTCCCGGACCTCACGAACTTTCCCGGCTTTCCCTGCTTTCCCGGCTTTCCCGGCCTCCTGACCTTCACGGGCTCCACTGACTTCACGGACGCCCTCCGCGGGCGGCCCTGCGGCCCCCCTCGGCGACCGCCGCGAGACGTCGCTCCCCGAAGCAAGCCCGGCTCCGGCTCCGGAGGGAGGCTGCCGGTCGTCCGCCCGCAGCCGGGCGGCGTGTTGGTAGGCGGTCACAGCGGTGAGGAACATAGCGGTCAGACCGATCACAAAGGGATCATTCCCCCGCCCAGCACGACGAACACCACCGCAGGCGCGAACCCCCGGCCGCGTCCCTCGGTCACCGTTAGCCGCCGTTCCCGCTCACGGTCCGATCTGTGTGAGCAGGGCGATGAGTTGGAGCATGCCGTAGGCGGCTGTCATGGTCTCGGCGGTGAAGACAACGGTGCGCCCGCTTCTGGTGACACTGGGAATGAGGGCGGAAAGGTCTGCCGAGCGTGGCTGATGTAGATCGACCTCGACCTGCAGCGGTTGAGAAGCCAAGTTCGGCGGATTGTCGGCATGGAGTTGCATCGCCTGGCCGGCGCCTTGCCGCAGGCGGTCTTGTGCCTTCCGTGGGTGAAGAGTGTCGGCCGCGTGCTGGCCGAGGCCACGTTTGACCGGCACGGTGACGGCCCGGGGCGCCAGCGCGCTGAACTCGTCGCATGCGGCCTCATCTCCGCTGGCCAGCACGACGGGTACGCCGTATGAGCCCGCCAACAGGGTGTTGATTCCGATCTCGCCGTACGAGCGGCCGTTGATGCGGACGTCAAGGAGGGCATCGGCGATGGTGTGAGCGAGTACGGCGCCACTGGCACCCGCGCGGGCATGGTATCCCACGAACATCGCTACCTGGGCTCCCGCTTCCAAGCCCGCCAGCATGCCCATTTCACGAGGTTTGCCACGGATCAGCCGGGCTCGCTGGTCGAGTTCCTCGGGCAGGATATTGCGGTAGGAGCCGTGGGAATCGGCCACCAGCACCTCGGCTGTCGGCTCGGCATCAATCACCCCCGCCACCACGGCGTTGGCCTCCGCCGTCATCAATCGCCGACCACGTTCGTAGTCGTAGCGTTCCGGGGTGGTCTCCGCCGGATGAACGATCCCGGCGACCCCCTCCATGTCCACCGAGATCAATACCTTGATTCCCATGGCGTGTCCTAGGTCCTGTTTCGTGGATCACTGAACGTGAATGGCGCGACCCGTGTCTTGGGCCTCGCTGGGTCCTCGCGCTGCGCGCATATCACGCTCAG